>JAFLST010000023.1 GCA_022510815.1 Christensenellaceae bacterium
CCCAGCCGGGAGCTGCGGCTAATCCCCGCCGCCTCGTCCCCGTGAAAGGACTCAATGAGAGAGGACGGTCCGCCGTCCTAAGCCGGGTGGTACCGCGAAGCACAGCCTTCGTCCCTGCGCAATAAGCAGAGGCGGAGGCTTTTTCTCCGCCGAAAAGGAGGTTTTCCCATGGCTAAGCAGAACAAGCAGGAATTCGTCACCCACATCACGCCCCGCAGCGAGGATTTCTCTCAGTGGTACACGGATGTGATCCTTCAGACCGAGCTGTGCGACTACGCGCCTGTCCGCGGCTGCATGATCGTGCGCCCCTACGGCTACGCGATCTGGGAGCGGATTCAGGAGGAGATGGACAAGCGCTTCAAGGAGACGGGCCATCAGAATGTCTATTTCCCGATGCTCATCCCCGAGAGCCTGCTGCTCAAGGAGGCGGAGCATGTCGAGGGCTTTGCGCCGGAGGTGGCGTGGGTCACGCAGGGCGGCACGGAGAAGCTGCAGGAGCGGCTGGCGGTGCGGCCCACCAGCGAGACCATTTTCTGCACCATGTACGCCAAGTGGGTGCAGACGTGGCGCGACCTGCCCATGAAGTACAACCAGTGGTGCTCCGTCATGCGCTGGGAGAAGGCCACTCGTCCCTTCCTGCGCACCAGCGAGTTCCTCTGGCAGGAGGGCCACACCATCCATGCCACGCCCGAGGAGGCGCAGGAGGAGACCCTGACCATGCTCGGCGTGTATCAGGAGGTGGCGGAGAACATCCTCGCGCTGCCGGTGTATGTGGGCCAGAAGAGCGAGAAGGAGAAGTTCGCCGGCGCCCGCGCGACCTATTCCATGGAAGCCATGATGCAGGACGGCAAGGCCCTGCAGGCCGGCACCAGCCACAACTTCGGCACCAACTTCTCCGAGGCCTACGACATCCAGTTCCAGAACAAGGAAGGCAAGCTGACCTACGTCCACGAGACGAGCTGGGGCGTATCGACCCGTCTGATCGGCGCGATCATCATGACCCACGGCGACGAGCGCGGCCTGCGCCTGCCCCCGAAGGTCGCTCCCATCCAGTGCGTGATTCTGCCCATCGCGGCCCATAAGCCCGGCGTGACCGAAGCCTGTGAGAAGCTGGAGCAGGAGCTCAAGGCGGCGGGCCTGCGGGTGAAGCTCGACGATCGTGACACCGTGTCCGCTGGCTTCAAGTTCAACGACTGGGAATTGAAGGGCGTGCCGGTGCGCCTCGAGGTCGGCCCCCGCGATCTGGAGAACGGCGTGGTGACCATCTTCCGCCGCGACCTGTGCGAGAAGGTCACCCTGCCGCTGGAGAACATCGCCGAGTCCGTTGCCAAGCTGCTGGACGAGATTCAGCAGGAGCTGTTCAATCAGGCCAAGGCCTTCCGCGACGAGCGGACGAAGGTCGTCACCAACATCGACGAGCTGGGCGAGGTTGTCCAGAGCGGCTTTGCCAAGGCGATGTGGTGCGGCGAACAGGCCTGCGAGGACGTCATTAAGGAGCGCTTCAACGCCACCAGCCGCAACATGCCCTTCGATCAGGAGGGTGAGAAGTGCGGCGAGACCTGCGTCTGCTGCGGCAAGCAGGCCAAGAAGGTTATGTACTTCGCGAAGGCCTATTGATCCTTCCGGATCATCGAATCCCATACAAAAAAGCGCCTGAGAGATCAGGCGCTTTTTCTGTGCCGTTTGTTATCGGCGGTCTTCCACGTCGTTCCAGTCGCGGGCCTTCATGCGGTCGTATTCCTCCTCGGTGATGGTCAGGAGCGTGCCGTGCTTGAAGCCGTAGGGGAAGTGGAACGCCGCGTCGGAGCGGACAAACTCGCCGCTGGCCATGCTCGGGGCCACGAAGGGCACATAGCCCTGTCCGGCGCCGCGCACGCCGTAATAGTCGATGAACAGGCACCAGCGGCCGTCGTCGAGCCGCACTGCCGTGGGTGCTTCGTAGAACCCCGAACGTACGGTGAGCATGGATTCGTCGAAGCGCTCGACCCGCGTGAACGGCCCGGTGACGTGGTCGCCGACCAGCTCGATGACCCGTTCGGGGTTCTTATCGCTCTTGACGAACAGGTAGTACTTACCGTCCTCCTCATACATGGCGGAGTCGATGCAGCCGCTGTCCTCCTTGCGGTAGAGCAGGGCGGGCTCGGTGAAGTTTACAAAGTCCTTCGTACGGCTGTAGTAGATGGCCATGGGGCCGAAGCCGTTGCTGCTGTGGGTGGACGACCAGTGCAGCACATAATCTCCCTGCTCGGGATCGAAGATGATGTCCGGGGCCCAGAGGCAGCCGTAGTTCTCGTCGCCCAGCGTGACCATCTCCTGCTCGGACCAGTGGGTCAGGTCATCCGACCACCAGTGCGCCAGCGCCTTGCTGCCGTGGAGGTTGATGTTGCGCCAAGAGTGCTGATATTTCCCGCGCATGCCGTAGGACAGGGAAAGATCGGTGGCAAAGATGTGGAAGCGGCCCGTCGCCCTGTCCCGCACGATGGTCATGTCGCGCACGCCGTGATCGCCGTAGTAGGCCCACAGCACAGGCTGGCCGTCGTTGAGCGCCTCCCAGTGGAAGCCGTCGCGGCTGATGGCGAAATACACCTGCTCCCCGTCGGGAGACGTTTTCTCCCGGAAATGAACGAAGAGGTAATTCTGCATGAAAATGCTCCTTTCCATGGGGCTTCTTTGCGCCGATTATATCACGATCCCGGACGGATTGCAATTCTCCGTTGACTCTGCTATACTGATTCGCAGAATAACCGACCGACAGGAGAGATAACCATGAAGCGCAGCGAGATCAATATCCGCGATCCCTTCGTGCTGGTGTGGGAAGGAGCGTATTATCTCTATGGCACCCGGGGGCCGACCTGCTGGGGAGAGGCGGACGGCTTCGACGTGTATGTCAGCCGCGACCTTGAGGATTGGGACGGCCCGCACGAGTGCTTCCATAACGACGGCTCCTTCTGGGCGACGATGAACTACTGGGCGCCGGAGGTGCATCCATGGCGGGGCAAGCTGTATATGTTCGCCAGCTTCAAGGCACCGGACAAGCGCCGTGGCACCGCGATTCTGGAGGCGGACTCGCCGCTGGGGCCCTTCCGGCCGCATTCCGACGGCTGCGTCACGCCCGGAGACTGGGAGTGTCTGGACGGCACCTTCTATGTCTCGCAAGATGGCAGGCCCTATATGGTCTTCTGCCACGAGTGGGTGCAGGCGGCGGACGGAGAGATTCTCGCGATGCCGCTGCAGGAGGATCTGACGGGCCACGCGGGAGAGCCGAAGCTGCTGTTCCGGGCGTCGGAGGCTCCATGGGCGCGGTCTGTCAGGCCGGTGAACGGTCTGCCCGGCTACGTTACCGACGGGCCCTTCCTGTGGCGGGCGGCGGATGGCACGCTGCAGTGCCTGTGGGCCGGGTTTTCGGAGCACGGGTATACCGAGGGCCTTGCGGTCAGTGACAACGGCGAGATCGACGGGGTATTCCGGCAGGTGAAGCCGCTGTTTGACCGGGACGGCGGGCACGGCATGGCCTTCCGGACGCTGGAGGGCAGGCTGCTGCTGGCGCTCCACAGCCCCAACCATACGCCGGACGAGCGGCCTGTGTTTATTCCGATCACGGAGAAGGATGGCCTGCTGACGAGAGAGGAGAGCAACAGCCATGGGCAGCTTTGAGATCAGGGATGACTTCTATCTGAACGGCGAGAAGTTCCAGGTGATATCCGGCTCCATCCACTACTTCCGCGTGGTGCCGGATTACTGGCGGGATCGGCTGCTCAAGCTCAAGGCCGTGGGCGCGAATACGGTCGAGACCTACATCCCGTGGAACTTCCATGAGCCCAAGGAGGGCTGCTTCGACTTCTCCGGCAGGAAGGATGTAGAGGGCTTCATCCGCACGGCGCAGGAGGTTGAGCTGTGGGTGATCGTGCGGCCCTCGCCGTACATCTGCGCGGAGTGGGAGTTCGGCGGTCTGCCCGCGTGGCTGCTCCGGGAGGACGGCATGCGCCTGCGCTGCTCGGATCAGCGGTATCTCGATCATGTGCGCCGCTATTATGATGAGCTGATTCCCCGGCTCGCGGCGCTGCAGATCACCCATGGCGGGCCGGTCATCATGATGCAGGTGGAAAACGAATACGGCTCCTACGGCGACGACAAGGCCTATCTGGCTGCGCTGCGGGACATGATGCTCGAGCTTGGCGCGGACGTGCCGCTGGTCACCTCCGACGGCCCGGAGCACGATATGCTCGCCTGCGGCAAGGTGGACGGCGTGTTCCAGACGGGCAACTTCGGCTCCCACACCAAGGAGCGTTTTGCCTACATGAAGGAGCAGGGTATCCAGCCGATGATGTGCATGGAATACTGGTGCGGCTGGTTCGATCACTGGGGGCAGGAAAAGCATGCCCGCACCGACGCGGCTGCCTCGGCCCGGGATTTCGGGGACGCGCTGGATCTGGGGCATGTGAACATCTATATGTTCCACGGCGGCACCAGCTTCGGCCTGATGAACGGCGCGAACGATTATGACAGGCTGACCCCTGATGTCACGTCCTACGACTACGATGCGCTGCTGACCGAGGACGGCAGGACGACGGAAAAGTACCGCCTGTTCAAGGAAACCATCGAGGCGCGCAAGGGCAAGGCCCCGGAGGTCATGCCGGAGGATATCTCCAACAGGGCTTACGGCGAGGCGCGGCACATTGCGTCCGGCTCCCTGCTGGCATTGGCAGGGAAGCTGCCCGCTGTGCATGGCGTGTGCCCGGTCAGCATGGAGCGGCTGGGTCAGGATTACGGCTACACCCTCTATCACACCACGCTGACCAACGAGGACAGTCTGCGGGATATCCGCCTTGTCGGCGCGAATGACCGGGCGCACATCCTGCTGGACGGCGTGTGCGTCGCGACGCTCTACGACCGGGAGCTGCTGGACACTTACCGCTTCGAGGAGCCGGTGCCCGTGCGTCCGGGAGCGTCGCTGGACATTCTCGTGGAAAACATGGGCCGCGTGACTTACTCGTGGAAGCTGGAGTATCAGCGCAAGGGCATCGACGGCTGCGTGGTCATCAATGGGCATCAGCGCTTCGGCTGGGAGATGACCTGTCTGGATGAAGCGGCCATGATGGCGCTTTCTCCGGAGGGCGAGGCTTCCGCGCAGGGCCCGGGGGTTCATCGGTTCGCGTTCCGGGTGGATGAACCTGCGGATACCTTCCTTGCGCTGCCCGGCTGGGGCAAGGGTACAGTGTTCCTGAACGGCTTCACGCTGGGCCGCTTCTGGGAGATCGGGCCGCAGAAGCGCCTCTACATCCCCGCGCCGCTGCTCAGGGCAGGGGAGAATGACCTGCTCATCGTCGAGACCGAGGGACGCAGCGGTCGGGTTCTCCTGCTGGACGGGCCTGAGCTATAATAACATAAGAAAATACGTCGTATGCAGATCATGGACGGCTCCTTAAAGGGCCGTCTCTTTTTGTTCTTCAGCCGTGTTGACGACATAACAAAAGCTTCCATTTTAGCGACGGCCTGATGTACGCGGCGGAGAACGGCGCGGGGAACATCTTGCTGGTGCCGCTCAAGCGCCTCTGGGCCTACGGCAGCTACACCCGCTACATCCGTCCGGCTTTACCCGCGTGAACATCTCCGGCGGCGACAAGTTCAGTGCGGTGGCCTTCACCGGAGGAAAATCCGGGAAGAAGCAGCTCGTCGTGGTGCTGGTGAACGACCGGCAGGAGCAGGTCGACGTGAAGTCAGAGGGCGCTTTCGGGCAGTACAGCTGCATCATCGCCTATGAGACCTCGGCCAACGCGGACCTGCTGCAGATTGCCGAGCGGGCGGCAAACACGGCCTTCACCCTGACGCTGCGCTCTGTGACGACCATCGTTTTCTCCGAATAACGCGCGAAAAAGCGTGAAGGAACTCATGACGGCTCCGGTGCGGACGGATTTGCTTGTGTTTTCGGAGTGTACGCTTGCAATTTGCGGTTTGATACGCTATAATGGCAGTGCGCCTGTCAGGGCGTGTGTTCCGAGCGTCCTCCCCGGACGAACCCAAGCAAGGAGGTACAAAGCACCATGAAGTCCGTCAACATCAAGCTGAGCTTGGCCGAGAACGTGAAGACGTTCGTCAACATGGTCAATCACTACCCGTATGAGATGGATCTGCGGGCAGGCCGCCATGTGGTCGACGCCAAGTCGATTCTGGGCATTTTCAGCCTCGACCTGTCCAAGCCGATCACGCTGGAAATCTACGCGGAGGACTGCGGCGATCTGCTCAAGGACATCGGGCCATTCTTGGTCTGAGACGGTAGACTGCGAAGGGACAGCCCCTTCTGAATTTGATTCACGAGCCCCTCGAATCATGAGGGGCTTTTTATCACGAAAACGGAGGTGCCCATGGAGCGCAGAGTGATCCCGGAATCGGAGAATCGGCTCGTCATTCTCTATGCCATGGGCGTTTTAGGCCCTGTGACGGGCGCGCAGCTCCTGCAGTTTATGGTGGAGCTGGACTTGATGAACTACATCACCCTGCAGCTCAGCATGGGCGAGCTGGAGGAGCAGGGACAGATCCTGCGGCGGGCGCATCCGGGCGACGCGCTGTGGGACATGACGCCGGAGGGCCGCTTTACGCTGGAGAGCTTCGGGCGGCGCATCCCCCAGAGCCGGAGGGAACGCATGGACAGGGAGGCCGGGGGTTACCGGGCTCGGTTCCGGCAGGAGCAGCTTGCCACTGCGGAGTCCTTCACGCTGCCTGATGGAACCGCCTGCATGCGGCTGCGGCTGCAGGAGGAGCGTTCCTCGCTGATGGAGCTGACGCTTCATGTGCCCGCCGGACAGGTGCCCACGACCCTCGAGGATCGCTGGCGGCGCTGTGCGCAGACGGTCTATGAGGCAGTCATCGCGGCGCTGACGGAGGGTTATGCTCCCGATGCGCCTCTGCTGCCGACATCAGAAGACACGGTGCGTCTGGTTGGCGAGGGCGATTGGCTGCTGATGCTCTCCAGCGGCCCTGATCAGCCGGAGATTGCTCTGCTGATGCCCATGCCCAGCGAGCATCTGGCCCGCTGGTGCGCTGCCCGGTGGCCGGAAGCCGGAGAGGCGCTCAGAAGGCAGGTTATCCGCCAGCTTGAGGAGGCGGACGGCAGTCTGTCGCCAGCCGAGGAAGTGTCTGACAAAGGCGAATGATCGCAGGAAAAAAGGCTTCCATCATTCGCGTATTTGTGCTATAATGACCGGGATCAAGCATCAAACCTGTGAAAGGGGAGGACGTCCGCGTGGAGAAGCTGCGCCGCAATGACCGCATGAGCGCGATGATGAAAATTCTCTCCGACGCGCCCAACCGTATCTTCACGCTGTCCAGCTTCTGCGAGATGTTCGGCACGGCCAAGTCCACCATGAGCGAGGACATTGATCTGCTGCGCGAGATGGTGAAGCATTTTCATCTGGGCGAGCTGGAGACGGTGACTGGCGCGGCGGGCGGCGTGCGCTATCTGAGCAAGGTCGACCGGCAGGAAGCGCGGCAGTATATTGAAGGCCTGTGCGAGCAGCTTTCCGGCACGGCGCGGGTGCTGCCCTGCGGATACATCTATGACGCGGATATCCTCTGCGCGCCGGAGAGCGTCGACCGGCTGGGCGCGATTCTGGCCACCGAGTATTATGATGCGGCGCCGGATTTCGTGCTGACGATGGAGACGAAGGGGATTCCCGTGGCCTTTGCCACGGCTCGGAACCTCGGCGTGCCGCTGGTCATCGCGCGGCGGTTCTCGAAGGTCTACGAGGGCAGCGCGGTATACATCGACTATATGTCCGGCTCCTCGGGAAGCCTTGAGACCATGTCTCTGTCCCGGCGCGCCGTGAAGGAAGGGCAGAAGTGCCTGATCGTCGATGATTTCCTCAAGGGCGGCGGCACTGCCAAGGGCATGACCGAGCTGATGCGGGAGTTCAAGGTCGAGGTCGTGGGCATGGCGTTCATTCTGGCGACCACCACCCCGGTCAAGAAGCGCGTCACCGGCGCGAAGAGCCTGATGACCCTCGAGTTTTCCGGCGAGGAGCAGGAGAACGCCGTCGTTCGGCCCGCCGACTGGCTGATGAACTGACAATTTCATCCGCAGGTGTAACTTTTCAAGTTGATATCCGTGTTATCTCATGGAATACGCTGAAGGGCGGTGGGCCATGACGGATCATGAGCTGATGGCGCGGCTGGCCGGAGGCGACCCGGACGCGCTGGAGGAGCTGATGCGCCGTCACCGCGGGGCCGCCGTGGAGGAAGCGCGCCGCCTGCTCGGGGATGACGCGCTGGCTGAGGACATGGCGCAGGAGGCCTTCGCCCGGGTGTATCTGGCGCGGAGGCAGTACAGGCCGACATACGCCTTTCGGACATGGCTGCTGGCCATGGTGCGCAATCTCTGCGTCGATCAGCTCCGCCGCCGCAGGATCGGCCCCGTTCCGACAGATGCGCTGCCGGAGCGTCCGTCTCCCTCGGCGGAGAGTGAGTTTCTCGCGCTGGAGCGCCGGATGCGGCTCTGGAATGAGCTGGCGGCACTCTCGCCGATCGACGCCGGGCTGCTGACGGGATACGCGCTGGAGGGCCTGAGCTACCGCGAGCTGGCGGAACGCTGGCATCTGTCCGTCGCGCAGGTCAAGATACGCCTGCACCGGGTCAGAAAGCGGCTGCGCGAAAAGGAGCGTGATGACTGATGGAACCCTTTGCTCATGACGCGCTGAATCGAGCCGCGCGGCTCTCGGAGCTGGAGCGTGCCGCAGCGCTGCTGCCGGAGGTTCCTGCCCGCAGGTGGGATCTCCATGCGCTGCTGGCTGCCGCGCTGGCGCTGCTGCTCACCCTGTATCCGGGCATGAGCGCCGCGGCTGTGATGATGACGAATCTATAATCCTGATAGAAAGCGAGGCATCGTTCCCATGGCTGAAGTGGAAAAGGTACAGAAGACGGTCGAGGAGACTTCCTCTGACAAGAAGGAGAAGCCCAAGAAGACCCTTGGTCAGGAGATCATCGAGTGGGTCGTGACGCTGGCGATTGCGCTGGTGATTGCGATTGTTGTCCGCACCTATTTCTTTGAGCCGGTGCGCGTGGACGGCAACTCCATGTACCCGACGCTCAAGCATGGCGAGATCATGATCGTCTCGAAGATGGACTATCAGTTCGGCGGCGAGCCGGAGCGCTTCGACGTGGTGATCTGCCACTATCCGGGCCGCGGAAACACCAACTTCGTCAAGCGCATTGTGGGCTTGCCCGGCGACACGGTGGAGCTCCGGGAGGGCCATCTGATCGTCAACGGCGTGATCTATGCCGAGAAGTTCCTGCATGAGCGTCCCACGGAGACCTTCGGCCCCATCACCGTGCCGGAGGGACAGTATTTCGTGATGGGCGACAATCGCAACAACTCCAATGACAGCCGCCGCAGCGAGGTCGGCCCGCTGGATCGCGAGTACATCGTTGGCAAGGTATCCGCGGTGCTGTGGCACACCATTCCCTCGACGCTGGAGGATTACGGTCTGGCGACGCACGATTGATCTGCCTGACCGCATGGAACGGCCTTATCCCTGACGCTGGGATAAGGCCGTTTCTACATGTGCGGCTGTCCGGCAGGAAAATGTCCGCATTGCGGCGAAATGATTCCCATCATCCATCAGGAGGCGCGTCATGATCGACCTTTGCACCCTTGGCACCGGAGGCTCCATGCCCATGCCCGACCGGGCGCTGTCGAGCCTCTATGTCCGCGTGAACGGGCGGCTGCTGCTCGTCGACTGCGGCGAGGGCACGCAGACCGGTGTGCGCAGGGCAGGCTGGGGGTTCGTCAATGTGGACGCGATTCTCATCACGCACTTTCATGCCGATCACTGCGGAGGTCTGCCGGGCTTCCTGCTCTCCATCGCGAAAACGCCGCGCACCGAGCCGATTCATCTCTACGGCCCTGTGGGGCTCCGGCAAGTTGTCAGCGGCCTGTGCGTCGTGTGCCCGCCGATGCCCTATCCGATGATCCTGCATGAGCTGCACGGCGGCGAGACCTTCTCGGCCATCGGGCTGACGATCACCTGCTTTTCGCTGAATCACGGCGTGCCCTGTCTGGGCTATCGCTTTGAGCTGCCCCGGGCTGCGGCCTTTGATCCCGAGAAGGCCCGGGCGCTGAAGGTCCCTCTGCCGCTGTGGCGGCTGCTGCAGCAGGGCGAGGCGGTCGACGTGGATGGCCGTCGCGTTGAACCGTCGCAGGTGACAGGGGAGCCGCGCAGGGGGCTGTCCTTCCTGTTCGCGACGGACACGCGGCCTGTTCCGGCGCTGGTGGAGCAGGGCCGGGACGTGGACATGATGATTCTCGAGGGCATGTATGGCGACGAGGCGAAGCGCCCCCAAGCGCTCAAGAACCGGCATATGCTCTTCGAGGAGGCCGCTGGGATGGCCCGGAACGCCGGAGCCAGGGCGCTGACCCTGACCCACTTCAGCCCCAGCCTCGAGGAACCGGAGGCTTATCTGCCCAACGCGCAGGCTGTCTTTCCGGACACGGTCTGCGCGTCGGACGGCCTGTGCATGACGCTGCGGTATCAGGGACGATGAATGCCATCGCATAAAAAAGCGACCCGTTCGCCGGATGTCTGTAAAACAGTTAAAACCAAGAACGCCGCCATTCGCGCAGAGGATATTGCAAAGGGCGTGTTTGTCCCGGTCAGCAGTTTGCCGCAACGAGAACCGATGAAAGCCGTTATCTGAATGCAGAGAGGAACGCCCGAAAGGCTTTAGAGTTGATCGGGCGTTTCTTTCATGCTGACGGTTGATCTTTTTCGCATTTTTTTGGTATAATTTATTGCATGCAGAGCGAGACGAATCGGGATTTGAAGGGAGTGCTTGAAATGGAAATCAGATATATCGACAAAAGTGATGATTTGATTGAAATAAGCAATATATATGAAAGTAGTTGGAAATACGCATACAAGGATATTATTCCACAAGATTACCTCGATAGCATTCCAACAGGTCGCTGGGCAAGTGGTATCGATAAATTCAGAATGAACAATCTTGTCATGATTGAAAATGGGCACATAATCGGTACTGCAAGCATTAGCAAGTCAAGGTGGCAACAATATAGTGATTACGGAGAAATTATTTCAATATACTTTTTACCTGCATATATGGGAAAAGGGTATGGGAAACATCTGCTGAAAAAGTGTATTGAAGAATTGAATATACGTGGATATGACAAAATTCTTTTATGGGTTCTGGAGGATAATCAAAGAGCAAGAGCGTTTTATGAAAAGAACGGATTTTCGTGTTCTGAAAATTATATGAATGGTAACATTGGCGGGAAAGAATTAAGAGAAGTTATGTATTTTATTGAGTAGATAAGTTGCCATTTTTCGGGTAGTCGCAAAACCCTTTGGGAACTAAAGGGCGCACTTCTATACTCTCCTATCGGGAGTATCGCGCGTCCTGCGGAGCTTCATTCTCTGTCATCAGAGAAAAACTGCATGACCGAGAATGTTTGCGTCACTTCGTTCCGGCAAGGTGGCTATACCCCCTTGCGCCGCTAAAGCGGCTATCCTCCGTAGACTTGCCGTCCGGAAACGGTTTTAACAAACCGCTTGCCGCAAGCAAGTTTGAAAAACTGAATACTGAAAGAATGACTGTTGACACGCATACCCACATGCAAAGCCAGCGGTTTTTTTTATACACATTTTCAAAAAAGAAAGAGTGGTATAACCTTTGAGTTACACCACTCTTGAAGCTGTCTTATGGACACGCGGCTTTAGAGGGTCGCTTTTTCTTTGACTTCTTTCCAGACGGACTGCAATAGCAGCTGCAGCGCGTCGTAGATTCGCGGGTTTGCCGCCAGATGGGACGCGCCGCGCTCCAGCGACACATCGCCGCCGAGGATACAGCCGCATCGACCGCCCGCCTCCCGGACAATGACCGTCCCGGCGCAGTAGTCCCAAGGCTGCAGCAGCCACTCGAAATGCGCGTCGCTGCGACCGGCGGCTACGTCACACAGGTCAATGCAGGCGGAGCCCGTGCGGCGGATATCCCCGCAGACGGGCAGCAGCGCCGTCAGCGTGCGTCCGGTGACCTCAAACAGGTCGTTGTAATAGGGCGCGGTTCCGAAGCCGACCAGCGCCTGCTCCAGCGGCGTGTCCGAGACATGCAGGCGCTCATCGCCGCAATAAGCCCCGCGGCCAGCCTCCGCGTGATACAGCTCGTTTCGGTAGGGGTTGTAGATGGCGCCGAAAACGGGCTTCCGGCCCTCTGCAACGCCCACGGAGATTGCCGAGCAGGCCCGGTGCCGGAAGAAATTCGTCGTGCCGTCAATGGGGTCAATAATGAAGGTCAGCGCGTCGGTCAGCTCGTTGTCCTTTTTTTCTTCCGCGAAGAACTTGGCAGAGGGAAAGGCCGCGGACAACCGCTCGATCAGGAAGGACTGCACAGCCAGATCGGCTTCAGTGACGAAATCCGCATGCCTGCCCTTGTCGTAAACCTTGGGGTCATGATAGGCCGTCATCATTCGACCGGCTTCATTAAGGATCGGCGCAATCGCGCCTAAAAACTCGCTTTTCATTCCTTCGACCGCCTTGTCAGCTTGAGCAGAATCAGCTCGCAGGGGTTGTTCAGCCGGGGCAGTCCGGCTGAGTTGGTCATGCCCCGGGAAACCAGCAGCCGTCCGTCAAAATAGAAGCCGTGGGTCCAGCGAGGCAACAGGCCCTGATCCGGCGCGTACAGCCCCCGGCCGAAGACCTGCATCTGCCCGCCATGGGCGTGTCCGGAGACGGTCAGGTCGACGCTGTGGGGAGCGACATAGCGCTTATAGTATTCCGGATGGTGGCACATCAGCAGCTTGAAGGCCGAATCGTGATCGGCCTGCGCGAGGAATCCGGTCTGCACTTGTCCCCTCGGCGCGCTGCTCAGCCCGCCCAGCAGGATGCCGCGGAAAGGAACGAAACGGTTGTCCAGCACCGTCACCCGGCTGGCCTCCACATGGGGCCAATAAGCCCCCCTTTGCTTGAATTTCCGCTCGTGATTGCCGATGGCATAAAAGGTCGGAGCGAGGGCGGGGGCGTCCTCAAGGAACCGTACCGCCTGCTGATAGCCGCCGCTGTGGCGGTTGACCAGATCGCCGACGATCAGGATCGCGTCCGCCTGTGACAGTGCCGGGAGGACGTCCTGATAGTCGCCGTCATGCAGGTCGGACACCAGCGCCAGCGTCAGCGGTTCGACGATCTTGTCCGATGTGACGGTATATTCCGTCATCTGACGCAGGGTCATGAGCGATTCCTTTCATGTCGGCCCTGATAGGGCTTTCTCGGCTGCTTCAGGCAGAGAAGCAGCATGAGCGCGCCGACCAGCAGAAGCGCCGCCTCGGTCAGCAGCACGGAGGGCATCAGCGCCCCTTGCAGCACGCTGAGCTGCAGCGACAGCAGCGGGGAAAGGCTGGCCACGGCTCCCGGCAGATTGGCGATGAGCGTCCCGGCGGTCATGACTGCCAGCAGCACGAACGTGGCCAGCAGGCTGGCGCTGCCGAACAGCAAGCGCTTTTTGCCCTGAGAGAGCAGCAGAAGCGCCAGCAGGAATACGGACGCCGAGCAAAGGACGGTTCGCAGCATGCCCAGCCGCCCGATCAGCGCGGGAATGCTCACGCGATCCGATATCATGGGTATCGCCAGCGAGATCAGAGAAACGCGCACAGGCATCGCCGCTTCCTGCAGAACCTTGCTGATCGGATAGGCCACGTCGTCCCGGGCAACGGTGCGGCGCATCAATTCATCAGTAGCGTCCCGGAATTGCTCATCCTCGCGGACAGCCTCCTCGATGTCGTAGGTGTCCGGGAAGGGAGCTTCCGACAGGGGCGACGCGCTCAGCAGGCTCATTCGCCACGCGGCGACCTCACGGCCATAGGCCTCAAGCTGCTCATGGGTCAGCAGGTCCAGCACCGTCTCCGGCGCGAAATGGTACGTCTCTGCCAGCTCATGAACCGTTGCTTCCACGCGGTCAAGCTGCGAGGCAGTCACCCGCTTGTCCGTAGCGACGCGCTCGTGCAGCCCCTCATCGGTCAGCAGGCGCAGGGTCAGCGCCGTCACGCAGGCGCCCGTCAGCGAGACGGTCAGCATCAGCGCCAGAACATAGCCCAGCAGGCCTTGCAGGATTCTCTTCATGCTCATGGAATCACCACCAGCTTCAGGACGACCTGAACAGCCTCCAGAGCCAGCTGGCCCCAGTGCACGCAAAGGTATGCCGCGGCCGCCCCGATGGGCAGCAGAATCGCCAGCATCAGCAGCGCCCAGCGCCCGAATACGGCCTTTCTGCTCATGGTCTCATCCCTCCTTGTTGATCCTGCCATATTATACCGCTTTCCTGCTTCTTTCGCAAGCGTTAGTGATGACGGGTGCTCTCGCGGGTGCGGCGGCGCTTCTTCTGTACGTCGGAGGCAGGCGGCGCCTCGCCCTTGAGGGCCAGCAGACGGTCGCGGAGCTTTGCGGCCTCCTCGAAGTTGAGATCCTTGGCGGCGGAGAGCATCTGATCCTCGATCTGCCGCATGAGGGCCTGCCGCTCGTCCTCGGACATCTGCTCCGGCGCGTTGTCGGCGACCTTCTTGGTGATTTCCAGCACATTGCGCACGGCGTTGCGGACGCTCTCAGGGGTGATGCCGTTGACGCGGTTGTATTCCTGCTGGATGGCCCGGCGGCGGTTGGTCTCGCCAACGGCCTTCATGATGGAATCCGTCATCACGTCGGCATACATGATGACCCGGCCCTCCACGTTGCGGGCCGCGCGGCCGATGGTCTGCACCAGCGAGGTTTCGCTGCGCAGGAAGCCCTCCTTGTCCGCGTCGAGGATGGCCACCAGCGCCACCTCCGGAAGGTCGAGGCCCTCGCGCAGCAGGTTGATGCCCACCAGCACGTCATACTCGCCCAGCCGCAGTCCGCGCAGCAGCTCCATGCGTTCCATGGTGTCCACGTCGGAGTGCAGGTAGCGCACCCGCACCTCCATGCCGCGCAGATAGGCGGTCAGGTCTTCGGCCATGCGCTTGGTCAGGGTCGTGACCAGCACGCGGTGCCCGGCCTTGGTCACCTTCATGATCTCGCCGACCAGATCATCCACCTGCCCTGTGGCCTTGCGGATGACCACCTCCGGGTCCAGCAGGCCCGTGGGACGGATGATCTGCTCCACCGTCTGCTGGGTCTTGCCCATCTCGTAAGGGCCCGGCGTGGCGGAGACATAGATGGTCTGATGGATGCGCTGCTCAAATTCCTCGAACAAAAGCGGCCTGTTGTCAAAGGCTGAGGGCAGGCGGAATCCGTAACCCACCAGCGTCTCCTTGCGGGCGCGGTCGCCGTTGTACATGGCGCGAATCTGCGGCACGGTCACATGGCTCTCGTCGATGAAGCAGAGGAAGTCCTTCGGGAAGTAGTCCAGCAGGGAATAGGGCGCGTCGCCGGGGTGGCGGCCGTCGAAATAGCGGCTGTAGTTCTCGATGCCCGTGCAGTAGCCGATCTCCCGCATCATCTCGATGTCGTAGTTCGTCCGCTGAGCGATGCGCTCGGCTTCCAGCAGCTTGCCGTCCCGCTCGAACTGCTCAATGCGCTCCTGCAGGTCGTGCTCGATGACGGCGATGTTCTCCTCCATGTGGGTGTGGTCGGTGGCGTAGTGAGTCGCCGGGAACACGCTGGCGTGCTCAAGGGTCGACAGCACATGCCCGCTGACCACGTCGATCTCGGAGATGCGGTCGATCTCGTCGCCGAAGAACTCGATGCGCAGGGCGTGCTCGTTCATGCCAGCGGGGATGATCTCGACGGTATCGCCCCGCACCCGGAAGGAGCCGCGGGTGAAGTCGATGTCGTTGCGCTCATACTGGATGTCGATGAGCATCCGCAGGAGCTTGTCCCGGCTGATCTCCATGCCGGGGCGCAGGGAGATCATCTGCCCTTCGTACTCGCTGGGGTCGCCCATGGAGTAGATGCAGCTCACCGACGCGACGATGATCACGTCCTTGCGCTCCCGCAGCGCCGCGGTGGCGGAGTGGCGCAGACGGTCGATTTCCTCGTTGATCGCCGCGTCCTTGTCGATGTAGGTGTCCGAGGAGGGAATGTACGCCTCGGGCTGATAATAGTCGTAATAGCTGACGAAATACTCCACCCGGCTGTCCGGGAAGAAGGCCTTGAGCTCGCTGCAGAGCTGCGCCGCGAGGGTCTTGTTGTGCGCGATGACAAGGGTCGGCTTCTGCACCTGCTCAATGACCGAGGCCATGGTGAAGGTCTTGCCGGAACCCGTCACGCCCAGCAGCACTTGGCTGTGCATGCCCTCCTTCACGCCGCGGGACAGCGCTTCGATGGCCTGAGGCTGGTCGCCGCTGGCCGAGTAGGGCGCCTTGAGTACAAACCTGTCCATAAGCTCCTCCTTTTGAGGAAAGTTTGTTCTCCTATCGTAGCATATAGCGGGCGCGTTGTGAAGGGGAACAGCAGGAATTGCCTGTCCTTTCGCGCGGAAGCGGCATGACCGAGGGGAAGCCGCGCTCAATCACGAGTCGGGGTATCCAAAGAGACGCTATCCCTTTGGCCGGATGCAAGGGCAGAACCATTGCACATAGCATCGTAGACGGCCTTCGTCTGCAGCACGTCCGATAACGCCCGGTGGGCCACCACGTCGCCGACGCCGAGGTATTCGATCAGGTCGCTCAGGCGGTGCCGGATGTTCGGGTAGAGCCGTTGGCTGATGCGCAGGGTGTCGATGTACTCATTGAGGAAGGGCGTGAGACAAAGCCGTTCCGACGCCTGCCGGACAAAGCGGATATCGAAGGTTACGTTGTGGCCCAGCACCGGGTCGCTGCCGAGAAAATCGCGCAACAGCGGCAGGGCTTCGGTCTCATCGGGCGCGTCCTGCACCATATCGTTGGTGATGCCCGTCAGACCCGTGATGAACCCGCTGATTTCCACCGGCGGCTTCACAAGGGTGGTAAAGGTGTCGACCACCTCGCCGCCGCGCACCCGCACCGCGCCGATATCGATGATCCAGTCCTTGCAGGGGTCGAGGCCCGTGGTCTCAAGGTCGAGCACCACATAGTCATGGGCGGGCTGCAGAATGTCCCGCTTCTTCCTGCGCTCTGGGGCAGGCTTGGTGTCAGGAATGCCCCAGAAGCGCCGCAGGATGGTCGAGGTGCTGCCGGTGCGGATATCCCAGTGAGGCGGGCACAGGCTGCGGTAGGCCGACTGCCGATAGCGGTCGTCCAGCAGCAGGGCCGCGCCGCGGTCGGTCTCCGTGCGGATCACCCGGCCCACCGCCTGCGCCACCTTCTGCATGCCGGGGATCATATAGGCATAGCGGAAGCCGTCGCCCAGCGTGCGGTCGTAGTAGTCGCGAAGCGTCTCCTGAAACAGGTTCACCTGCGGCAGGCCAACGCCTACGATAACCACGCCGTCCAGCGCCTCGCCCGGCAGGTCGATGCCCTCGGCAAAGATGCCGCCCAGCACGCACAGAGACAGCACCGGCTTGCCCCCGGCGACATAGGGGGCCAGAAACGCCTGCCGCGCTTCGTCGGGCATGGACTGCTCCTGCATCTGGAAGGGCACGCTGAGGTCTTCGGCGACGCGGCGCATGTAGCGGAAGCTGGGGAAGAAGGCGATGTACCGTCCCGGACGCGTGCGCACCATGGTTTCGATGGCCTCGCAGACGTCCTCGCAGGCCGCGTCCCGGTGCCTGTAGCGGGTGTTCACATCCTGCTGGAGCACCAGCAGGTTCTCCCGGGGAAAGGGTGAAGGCATGGCGAAGCACGCGTCCTCTTCATCGCCGCCGAGGAGGGTCTTCATGTCGGACAAGGGATCCATGGTCGCCGAGAAGCATACCACGCCGGAGAGGGGCTTTGTCACCTCGGCGAGATAGTCCGCCACATCCAGCGCGAAGGCGGTCACCTTGCGGGTCTTCTGTCCCTGCCAGAGCCACGCGTATTCGGTGGTCTCCCGGCGGCGGGCATGGACGAAGCCCATCAGCGGCGACAGGGTGTCGTTCAGGCGCTCGCCCGCTTCGTCCCAGGGAAAGTGCTCCTGCTGCGCGTCGAGGAACGCGTCCACCAGCTCCAGACAAGCGGTATCAAGGCTCCGGGGCAGATCGGACAATGCGCTCTCCTCGCAGTCGTCGGGTACAGGCAGGTCGTCGAGGGCCCGCAGCAGCGCCGTCATGGCCTTGTAGAGCGGATGCGTCCGGCTGGCGGCCTTGCCCACCACCGTGCGCAGACGGCGGATGCGGCCCCCGTCCACCTCGCCGGAGAGCATATCCCGGACGCGGGAGAGCAGGTTGTGAGCTTCGTCGATCAGCAGGGTTACATGCGCGCCCCTGTCGAAGATGCGCTGGATGTGCACCGCCGGATCAAGGGCGTAATTATAGTCGCAGATGGTCACGTCAGCCAGCTCCGCCAGCGCGAGGCTGAACTCGAAGGGGCAGATGCTGTGCTTGTCCGCCATGGCAGCGATGGCCTCGGGAGACCAGTCGTCGGTCAGGAGCATCTCGTCGATCGCCGCGCCGTCCCGCAGGAAGTGCCCCTTGGCGCGGGGACAGAAGTCCGGATGACAGACGCGGCTGTGCGGATCGCAGGGACACTGCTTGTCCTTGGCGTTGAGGGTCAGCGTCCAGATGTGCAGTGGCTGGCGGCGCATGAGGCGCAGCGCTTCCAGCGGGCCCTGACGCTGGGTCGTGCGGGCGGTGAGATAATAGACCTGCCCGGTCAGTCCTTCGCCGAGGGCCTTCATGGCCGGGAACAGTGACGCGGCGGACTTGCCCGTGCCCGTGGGCATGGACGCGAACAGCCGCCTGCCCAGCTTGATGGCTGTGTAGACCTGCACCGCCATGTCCCGCTGCCCGGCGCGGTAGGTCTCGAAGGGGAATTGGAGGGCCCTCAGCGACGCGTCCCGTGCCCGTCGGTGTGCCCGGACCTGCTTGGTTCGCCGGACATAGGGCTCAAGCACGGACAGGAAGGCTTCCCGGCATTCCTCCGCGGACAGCTCCTCATCGAACTGCGCGCGGATGCGGCCTTTTTTGTCCACATAGGCCACGCGCACCGTCACGCGGGAGACGCCCCGATCCAGACAGAGCATGTGTCCGTAGCAGACAGCCTGCATGCGGTGAGCGGGGTAGGGGACCTGCGGCGGCTCCTTGCCCTGGGAGAGCTTGATCTCCTCGATGATCGGCACCTCGCCGTCACAGAAGGCGTCCATCCGCCCGCCAAGCCGCAGGATGAGTTCATCATCCTCCAGCGGAATGTCAAGGGAGAGCGGCACCTCTGCCTGCCAGCCATCGCCGAGCTGCTTCTGGCGGCCCTTGTGACCGAACATGCCCTCCTGCATGTCCCGCAGGGAGCCGCCGGAGGGATACAGATCCTCGCCATGGAGCGTGAACTCCACCAGCGTCCGCACCGAGAGGCGTATCTGCTCCATGGTCATCCCTCCTTCATCATAATGAGAAAGGGGGCGCTTTGGGCTTCAAAGCGTCCCCTCTCGCAGCATGCCGTTTCTCTTGTGACGCGCCAGCGGTCGGCTGAAGCGCTCTCCAGCCGATGGCGCGACCGAATCCGATCAGAACAGGTCGGCGGTCTTGTCCAGCGCCTCCTGCTGGGCCTTGAGCACGGCGGCGATCTTCTCGCGCAGCTCCATGCCGGCCAGCTTCAGGTCATCCACCTGCGCAGACAGGGCGTCGCGCTCCGCCTGCAGGCTGCCGAGCTGGGCCTTGGCCTCGTCCTGAGCGCCGGCAACGATCTCCGCTGCCTTCTGCTCCGCCGCGGCGATGGTCTCGCTCTTGACCCGCTGAGCCATCTCGAGAATCTCGCGGAATTCGCTGTCCGGCACCGCGGCCCGAACCGTCTCCTGCGCGGGAGCGGCGGGCGGAGCCATCTTGGAGCGCGCCTCCGACACGGCAAGCTGGCGGTTCAGCCGGTCGATCTCGTCCTGAAGATTGGCCATCTCGTCGCAGATCTGGTCAAGGAAGCGGTCGACTTCCTTGCGGTTGTAGCCGCCGTTCTCCGTACCGAACTCCTTCGACTCAATGATCTCAATGGTAATCCTTTCTTCCATGGTGCGAGCTCCTTTCCTCTTCGTGCCGGAAAAGCGGCACGGTCATGACTTTCTGAACAGTTCGAGCTGAACGGGCAGGCGATCCTTGCGTGTGACCTGTCCGACCTCCAGCAGCCTGATGCGGCCAAAGCCGCGGATGGACAGCAGCGTGCCCTCTGTGAGCAGCCTGTCCGTGCGCGTCTCCTGACGGTGGTCAACAGCGACGGCACCCTCGCGGATCAGCTCCGCGGCCCGGGCCCGGGAGAGCTTCATCCCTGATGAGAGGATGGCGTCCAGACGCAGCGACGGCACCGTGTCGCGCAGCATTGTGCCCTGAGGCGCTTCGATGACTGGCGGTTCCTCCAAGGCACGGATGGTCAGCGGCGCACTGCCCGCTTTCTGCCACTCAACCGGCAGACGATCCGCCATCTCCGGGAGCGTCAGCAGGCAGGCGTGATCCTCCATGGCGATCAGGTCGCCGAAGAAGGAACGGTCCATGCCCAGCGCCATCAGGCTGCCCAGCAGGTCGCGATGGTCGCAGCGGACAAACTTCGCGGGCCAGCGAATCTCCAGCCATATCGCCGTGAACAGGGGATCGTCGCCCGCAGGATGAAAGCAGACCTGCGCCCGCTCGGCGTCCGCCCAGCCGCCGTCAAAGGAGGCTGCAACACCTGCCTGACGGGCTTCGTGAATCGCCCAGTCCCGCTCCACGCCGGTGACAAAGCGGTCGGGTACCGGCCTGTCCAGCCGGTTGGCTCTCTCCGCCGCCTGCCGCAGCCGGAGACGGAGCTGTTCCTCCTCGTTTCTTACCACAGCAGCGTCCCCAGCACCATGCGCAGCAGCATCTCGACGACGCCGATGAGCAGGTACACCACCAGCACCGACCAGTCGAACATCTGCCACTCCCTCGGGAGCCGGGCACGAAGGAAGGTGCGGACGGGGGTCACAACGGGCTCTACAAGGCGCTGCAGCAGCACCGTCCAGCGGTTGGACGGAATGCGCAGCCACGACAGCACCACATAGGCCAGCAGCACCAGCTTATACAGTTCCAGCAGGGAGTGAAGGAGCAGATAAAGCCTCACGACAACCTCCCGCTCAGAAGCGACCGGCGTTCGGGAAGCCGCCGAAATCGGTGTATTCCATGCCGGTGTTCCGGGTGCCGGTGCGGCGGCCCATGCCGCCATAATTCTGATAGGACGAAGCGTAATTGTTCTGCTGCGCGAAGCCGCCGAAGCTGCTCTGCGGCTCACGAACCACGGGACGGGCATGATAGCCCAGATTGTTGGGATCGGGCCAGCGGTTGTCCACCTCATACTCGTTCTGGCGGCGCAGGTTATCCGCGTGCTCCACCTGAACGGCGCCCGGGGTCAGCAGATAAACATTGCGGGTGGAAACATGGTTGAACGAGCACTGCAGGGCATAGCACGCGCCGAAGAGCAGGTCAAGGCAGCGGTCGATCTCGACGGTGTCGGGCACCAGATCCAGATTGACGACCACGGTCTCATTGTTGCGCATGCTCTGCATCAGCATATAGCAGTCCGGCACGCCGGTGATCTGCGCGATGCGAACGGTATGCAGGTATTCCCGGCCATCCTTGCCGACGAAGCCGCCGGGCATGTAGGAGATGTTATCCGGCACGGGCGGCTGCTGGGGCTGCTGCATGACCGGCTGCTGAGGCTGGAACTGCGGCTGATAGCCCACGAAGGGACTGCCCGGCTGATTGGCCTGCGGGGACTGGAAATGCGGCTGATAGCCCGACTGATACTCCGGCTGGGGCGCGGCATAGGACTGCTCCGGCTGGGACCAGAAGGCCTGCTGATAGTTCTGCTGGAAGGTGTACATCTCCGGCTGCTGGGCGACAGGCTGCATCTGCATCGAATCCTGCTGCGCATAAGGCGACGGCTGGCTGTACGCGTCATAAGGCGCGACGGTCGCGGGCGCGATGGGATCCTGCGGCTGCTGGGGCTGCGGCTGATGCTGACGGCCCGCGTTCGGATGGTAGCCGGTCAGGCTCCCGTCGTGGCGGCGGGAATACATGCTCTCCTCGCTGGGCTCGCCATTGGGGCGCAAGCGCCGCAGAAAAGTCTGCGCTTTATCCAGAAACGACATCGTTCATTCCTCCTGTCTGGCTCCCTCGGGGACCGAAGATCGCGCTGCCGACGCGCACCATGGTCGCCCCGCAGCGGGCCGCAAGGCGATAATCGCCCGACATGCCCATTGACAGCTCGTCCATGGCTATCCTGTCGATGGCCTCCTCACGCAGGCGGTCGAACAGGGTGCGCATGCCGCTGAACAAACCGGTCAGATACGTCTCATCCGGGACGTTGGGCATCACGGCCATCAGGCCCCGAACCTCGAGCCCCGGCATCCTTGCCATTTCGCGAAGCAGCGGCCGCAGCTCGTCCGGCGCGACGCCGCCCTTCTGTTCCTCTCCCGCGGGGGATACCTGCACCAGCACCGGCATGACCCTGTCATGCTTCTGTGCCTGCCGGTCGATCTCCTGCGCCAGAGACAGCCTGTCCACCGAGTGAATCAGGCATACATCATCTATTATATATTTAACCTTGTTCGATTGCAACCTTCCGATGAGGTGTATCTGAAATTTTTTCCGGATGGCGGGCAGTTTCTCAACAATTTCCTGCACCCGGTTCTCGCCGATGTCGGTGACGCCGGCGTCCAGCAGGGGCAGAATGCGCTCCACGGGATGCGTTTTGGTCACCGCGATGAGCTTCGGCGGCGGATAGCGGCCCTCCGACGCGGCGGCAAGCGTCCGGCGGACGTCCTCCACCCGGCTGAGAAGTTCCTCCTGAGCCATGCTTTGATCCCTCCCGCCTCAGAAAAGCCGGATGGTCTGCCCCTCAAAGAGCAGGCCCTGCTGCACCGGCGTGATGAAGGCGTAACCGTCGCTGCGGCGCAGCACGTTCACCGGGACGAAGCCCTCCGTGCCGCCGGAAACGACGACCACTACCTCCATGCCGTCCTGCTGGTAGATGGCGCGCTCCGGCACCTTCAGCGTGGAGATGGATTCGCCCAGCTCCGCCTGACAGGTGCGCATGTACAGCACGTCGTTCACCGGGCCCCGCACGGAAAGCTGCAGCAGCAGCTCGCCGCCCGAGCGCACGAAATCCTCTACCGTCGCCGTGACGGTCGTTTCTTGGAAGCGCTCTAGCTTCAGCTCGTAGGTCTCGCCCTTGATGGGGTTCCAGTCTGTCTCCCGGGACAGGAACAGCACGTTCCATGAACCATCCTGAATAAGGCGGTAGATGGTCGTCTTGCCCTTGAGGTTCGTGGCGCTCTCCGGGCGCTGGCCGTTGAACATCGCGCGAACCTGACTGGGAGTGAAGGTCATGTAGTTCTGGCTGTTCAGGCCGTACTCGTAAGCGTCGGAATAGAAGCTCACGATGGCCTCCTGCGACGAGACGTATTTCTTCGTCCAGCTCTGGATGCGCTGGAGCTGGGAGGTCTCATCGTCGTAGAGCCGGCTCAGACGCTGGTCGTCGGCGTAGAAGGAGCGAAGGTACTGCTGCCGGGCGGTGACGGCGGCTTCCATCAGGTTCTGCTGGTTGGTCAGGGAGCCTCTGGCGCCGGCGATCATGGCGCGGATTTCCTTGGCGCGGTTCACCACGTCGCTCTGCAGGCGGGTCATGCGCGCGTCATAGGTGGTTTCCGTCTCGAGCAGCGTCTTCTGGTAGTTGCGGATGGCGTCGCGGTAATCCTGCAGCGTGTTCATCTCGCGGGTGGAGTAGCCGGAGGAATACACCTCGCAGATCTCGGAGCTGTAGCGGACGGTTGTGGCCTCAAGAGCCAGATGGTTAACGGAGGTGACGCCCTCCGCGTCGTAGGGGACTTCATCCCGGACGATCACGCAGTCGCCGGTATAGACAGCGCCCAGCGTATCGGATTCGATCACGCCATAGGGCTCGTAATCGGGCACGAGCACCTCATAGAGATACCACACGGTCGCGCCAAGCACCAGCACCACGGCCAGCACCTGCGCAAGCTTGAGCAGCACGGAGGGCCTTCTCGGAGGTCTCACGGGCCCCGGCGGCACCATGAAGCCTGCCGGCGGGACAAAGCCGTCCTGCGGCATCGGCTGCTGCGGCGGATAGGGCGGCTGCCCCGCGGACTGCGGCGGCATGGGCTGCATGGGCGGCTGCACCGGGGCGTATCCCGTGGGCTGCTGGGGCGGGTACGGCGGCGCCTGAACATATGGCGTCCGGCCCGTGCTCTGCGGCGGATAGCCTACCGGCGGACGCAGGCTGCCCGTTGGCTGACCCATTCCGTCCATCGGCTGATTGCCCCGCTGATCCATGCGTACCCCTCCTTTGCGCCGTTGTCTGTATCAATCGTCCTCCGCGGCGGCGCGCCACGGCTCCGTATGCTCTTTCAATCGTTCAAGAATGCGGCGTTCCATGCGGCTGACCTTCATCTGGCTGACGCCCATGGCCCTGGCTGTGTCCCGCTGGCCCAGACGCTCCAGAAAGCGCAGCTCCAGCAGCCGCTTCTCCTGCGGCGTGACCAGCGTGAAGATCCAGTTCAGCCATTCCCGCTGCTCCACCCGCTCGTAGCCGTTTTCAGTCACGCCCAGACAGGCTTCAAGGGCCTGTCCATCCTCCGGCGCGGCGTTCAGAGGCAGCGTCTCGGCGCTTTCACGGGCGTCCAGCAGCGAGAGCAGCTCGTCATTGGTAATGTCCATGGCCTCCGCCAGCTCCCGCATGGACGGTTCCCGGCGCAGCTCCTGCGTCAGGCGCTCCTGCGTCTGGTAGAGGCGGTTCAGCCCTGCCCGGACGTCGCGGCTCAGGCGGAATGTGCTGCCCTGATCCCGGATATGATTGCGCAGGGCTCCGGCGATGGTCGGCACCGCGTAGGTGCTGAACCGCAGGCCACGCTCCGGCTCAAAGCGCTCGATGGCCTTCATCAGCGCCATGGCGGCAACCTGCTCCAGATCGTCCAGCTCCACGCCGCGACCTGTAAACTTCCTTGCCACGGCGGCGCTCAGGGGGAGATACCCCTCGACCAGCCGTGCCATCAGCTCCGGGCTCGGGCGGCGGGCGTAATCCTCCAGCAGGGAGGACAGAGGCGCGTCATTCATGGGCGGCACCCTCACACCGCCTTGGGCAGCGTCAGGTCGATGCGGCGGATCAGCCCGGAGTCCGCGCAGTCCAGCGCTACCCGGGGGATCAGCGTCTCCAGCACGGCGCGGGTCATGGCGGCGTCCACGGCGGCGGATGCGGCAGCGGTCGGGTCGAAGGCTGCTGCCAGCGATACCGTCAGCTCCCGTCCTCCGTCGCACACGGACAGCGTCAGGGACTGGACGGGCGCGCCCTGATTCAGCAGGCAGTCGCAGGCCTCGTCAGCGGCGGCGCGAAGGTCGTCCATGGCGTCCACGTCAAGATCCTTGAGAATGGCCACGCCGCCCAGCATGGTGCGGATAACCAGCGCGTAGGCCCGGTCTCCCGGCACGCGAAGGGTAATCTCCGCCGGACATGTCTGCGTCATCGTGACCGCCTCCCATCTGAATTCCTTTTATTGTACCATATCCCAGATCATTTTGGCAAGCAGAAGCGCGAGCACCACCATCAGCATGCCCCGGATGAACCCGCCGCCGCGCCTGATCGTCATGCTTGCGCCCAGCAGGTTGCCCACGATGCCGCAGGCTGCCGCCGGAAGCCCCAGAAACAGCAGGACTTTCCCGGACATCAGCAGGGACGTGAGCGACGCGGCGTTGCTTGTGAGATTCACCAGCTTGGCGGTACCGCTGGCCATGACCGCTTCCATGCCCATCAGCGAGGTGAACAGCAGGATGAGGAAGGTGCCCGTGCCCGGCCCGATGAGGCCGTCGTAGAATCCCACGCACAGCCCGATGAGAAAGCTCACCGGCCTGTCCAGCCGCTCAGGGGTCAGCCGGCGACCGCCAAGGTTCTTTCTGCGCAGCACCACGACCGCCACCAGCGGGATCGCGGCGACCATCATCAGGCGGATTGCCTGCTCGGGGATGTGCTTGAGCAGCGCCGTACCCAGCCAGCTCCCGGGGAACGCGCCCAGCGCCGCCAGCAGCGCGGCTTTGCCATTCACCTCATGCCCGGCGAGAAAGCGCCCCGACGCCGCCAGTGTCCCCAGACAGGCGGAGAGCTTATTCGTCCCCGCGGCGGTCACGGGAGGCAATCCTGCCAGATAGTAGGCGGGCAGGCTGATGAGTCCGCCGCCCCCGGCCACCGAGTCCACAAAGCCCGCCAGAAACACCAGCGGGCATACGGTGAGCAGCATCTGCCAAGTGACTTGCATGGATCGTCCTTCCTTTGCGCCGCACGCGAAAGGGAGGAGCCTCGCAGCGCGGCAGTGACGCCGCTTGAAGCACCCTCCCCGTTGCGTTTCTTATAATACGAATGCCCCGTAGATGGCCTGAATCGTCGCCTCGAAGTCCTTGTCGTCCACGCCGACGATGATGGACAGCTCGCTGGAGCCCTGATCAATCATGCGGACGTTGATGCCCGCCTGACTCATGGCGGAGAACAGCCTCGCCGCGGTACCGCAGTTGTGCACCATGCCCCGGCCGACGGTGGCGATGATGGACATATTCTCGTGGACGGTGATGGTGTCCGGCTCGGTCAGCTCGATGATGCGGCTGATGACCTGATCGCGGCAGGGGGCCAGCGACTCGGAGGAGACCACCGCGCACATGGTGTCGATGCCTGTGGGCAGGTGCTCGAAGGAGATGCCGTATTCCTCCAGCACGCCCAGCATCCGGCGGCCAAAGCCCAGCTCGTTGTTCATCATGGCCTTCTCCACGGAGATGACCGTGAAGCCCTTGTGGCCCGCGATACCGGTGATGGTCGGCTGATCGCTGTTGTGGGGCAGGTTGACGCTGATGATGGTGCCGGGGTGCTCGGGACGGTTGGTGTTGCGGATATTGGTCGGGATGCCGGCCTTGTGCACCGGGAACATGGCGTCCTCGTGCAGCACGGATGCGCCCATGTAGGACAGCTCCCGCAGCTCCTTGTAGGTAATGGCGCTGATCTCCCGGGGGTTCTTGACGATGCGGGGGTCGGCCATCAGGAAGCCGGACACGTCGGTCCAGTTCTCATAGACGTCCGCGCCCACAGCCCGGGCCACGATTGCGCCGGTGATGTCGCTGCCGCCGCGGGAGAAGGTCACGACGCTGCCGTCCGCCTTCGCGCCATAGAAGCCGGGAATGACCGCCGGCTCGCCGTCCGCGAGGCATTTCGCCATCAGCTCATTGGTGAGCTCCGGCTGGAACGCGCCCTTATCGTCAAAGCGCACCGCCTGCGCCGCGTCCACAAAGCGCCAGCCCATGTAATCGGCTAACAGCAGCCCGTTGAGGTACTCGCCACGGGAGGCGCAGTAGTCGGCGTTCGCTCCGGCGGCAATCTTCTCGTTGACCTCGTCCAGCGCCGCGCCCAGATCAACCTTCAGGCCCAGCTCCTCGGCGATGTCCATGTACCGCGCGGCGATCAGGTCAAAGGTCGGCTGGAAGTCCTCGCCCGCCGATGCCTGACGATGGCACTGGTACAGCAGGTCCGTGACCTTGTCGTCCTCCGGGAAGCGCCGCCCCGGTGCGGAGGGCACCACATACCGGCGCTGGCTGTCCATCAGCAGGATATCCCTGACCTTGGCAAACTGCTGCGCGTCCGCCAGCGAGCTCCCGCCGAACTTCGTCACGACTTTCCCCATCAATGGTCCCTCCATGCCGCTAAGGCCGTTTCGCGTCGTCTATCATACAAAAATCCACATGACTTGTCAACCAAGGACAGGGAAAAATACAAAGAAAAGCCGCTTATCCCAGCCGCGCCAGCAGCACCACGTCCTGATAGGCGCCTCGGCGGAAGATTTCCCCCTTCAGCACGCCCTCCCGGACGAATCCGCAGTGCTCATAGCAGCGGATGGCCGCCTTGTTGAACGCCAGCACGCTCACCTTCAGCTTATGCAGGTTCATCTCCTGAAAGCAGAAGTCGCAGAGCAGCGCCATCGCTTCTTTGCCATACCCCCGGCCCCGGTAGGGCGCGCCGATCATGATCGCCAGCTCGCCGACGCGGTTCTTCCAGTCCAGCCGGGTCACGCCGCAGCGGCCCACCAGATAGCCCTCAGCATCCTCGATGGCGAATTGATACTCGCCGCGGGTGTAGCTCGTCTGCTGGCTGATCCACTGCTGCTCGTCGCCCATGGACGAGGGAAACGGGATCCCGCCCATCATGTCCAGCAGCGTGTCGTAGTCGTTCACAAAGGCATGCTCCGCGTCCAGATCCCCGGCCTCAAAGGCCCGCAGGCGGATGCGCTGTCCCTCCAGCATGGTATGCGGCCTCCTTCCTATAGTTCAGTGTCTGCGCGGATGCTTTTCGCTATTCGCCGCGGGGCGTGATATGCTCGAACATGTCCTGCTTCTCCACGTCGACGCCCACGGTGGTGTGGAACAGCCCGAACAGGCTGCAGTCGGTGTCGCCTCCGTCATGAATCGAATAGTAGCTCTTGGTGTGCTGGGAAACGTGCTTCTCGAAGGCGATGGCGGCGACTTCCATGCTGTCCAGACCGCCGAAGCGGGCGAGGGGCACATGCCAGTCCATGGTGATCTGATTCTCCTCCCACAGGTGGAGGTAGACCTTGGGCACGAGCCATGTGCCGTAGAGCTCCGCCGTCTCGGGGAATTCCTCCGCCGAGGCCGCCGAAGCGATCGCGTCCCTGCCGGTCAGGGAGAGCGCCTTGTGCGCCCCATGGCCCGTTTCGCCGTTGTCGGCGTGCAGCACCACCACATCCGGCCTGTACTGCCGATAGAGCCGCACGATGTCGCCCTGCACCCGGCTCTGACCGCCCCATTCCTTGTAGACGGCCTGTGCGCTGCCGCTGGCCAGGTCAAAGTAGCTCAAAAACTCGGGGTAGATGTTCACGCCGCAGGCCCAGAGGCCGTCGCACAGCTCCAGACGGCGATAATAGCTGTTGTGCGCGCCGCAGGCCACCAGAACGTCCCGGCCCTGCTCGCCCGCATAGGTCGGCAGCAGTCCGCCGAACCACAGCAGCTCGTCGTCCGGATGTCCCGCGATGAGCAGCATATCAACCTTGTCCTCGGCCTTGCGCCAGACCTGTATGTCATCGGGCAGCTCGCCGGGGGTCAGGACGGTAATCTCGCTGATCTCCAGCTTCGTCTGGCCCTCGTCATCCCGGCTGATGATGCGGAAGTCCGCCGCGTCGGGGATGGCGATGTACTGGGCCACGAAGTCCGCGTCGCAGGCTGCGACGGTGACCCAATCATCGCCCGAGGGCACCTGCACGGACACCGCCAGAGGCCACGATTTCCAGCGGATGAGAATGCCGCTGGCCGTCTTGCCCTCGGGCGCTGTGACCCGCAGCGAATGAACGCCGTTGCGCTTGGTGCTCTCCCAGTAGGTCTTGTAGACGTTATCCTTGAGATGAAGCAGCTGCCGCGCGCCGGTATAGCCGTTGAGGGCGCATTCCAGCGTAATGTCCTCGGCGAGGACTGCGGGCTCGGGGGAAGGCGTCGCCGTGGGCGGCAGGGTGGCGGTCGGCTCAGCCGTCGGGGAGGGCCCGACAGACGGGGTGGACGTTTCCGGGGCGGGTATCTCCGCGACCGGGGCCGCCGTGATGGCAGGCTGCTCCGATTCCGCGGCGACGAGCGTCCGATCCGAGACCGGGCTAAGCGCAAACAGCGTCGTCAGCAGGCATGCCAGCAGCTTATTTCCCACCATCCTCAAGTCCTTCCTTTCTATGATTGCCCCGCTGCGCCGTCTGCGCGGCGGTGATGACCGTGACCGAGCAGGCGCCCGCGTCCAGCAGGCATTCCGCGCAGGCGGTGGCCGTTGCCGAGGTGGTCAGCACATCGTCCACCAGCAGCACCGGGAAGCGCGGAGGCGCGTCGCAGGAGAATGCGCCCTGCAGCCGTGTCAGCCGGTCGGCGTGGGTCTGCCCGACCTGTGTGTCCGCGGCGATGGTTTCCGAGCGCGTCAGCAGCCGCCTGACGGGCAATGACAGTCTGCTGCCAACAGCCTCCGCCAGCCGTTCGCCGTGGTCGATACCGCGCTCCAGCCTCCGGTGCGCGGGCATGGTCGGCCAAGTGACCACCGTGTCCGGCGGGAGGCGCAGCGTCCGGGCCAGCTCGGCCATTCCTTCCGCCAGCACCTGCGCTGCGTCGGCAATGCCATGATATTTCAGCGCGTGAATCAGGTCGCGGGCCTCGTCGCGATACGTCCACACGGCCCGCAGCGTCGCGATGCCCGTCAGATCGCAGAAAACGCACTGACCGTCCTCCAGCGGGTGGCCGCAGATCTCGCAGACCGGGCCTTCCACCCGCAGACCGTCCAGCCTGTCCCGGCAAGGGTCGCAGAGATAGCCGCCGCGGGAGGGCCGCTGGCAGCACAGGCAGATGACCCGCTGGGGCCAGAGGGCTTCCTGCAAAAGCGATGCGAGCTTCATCGGGGCAGGAGTTGCGCCGTCTGACGCAGACGTTCGGCCAGCGCTGTGTAGCGGTGCAGGATGTGGTCGTTCTCCACCATCTGCCGCACAACCTCCTCCCGGCCCACCAGCACCACCAGCGACCGCGCGCGGGTCAGCGCTGTATAGAACAGGTTGCGGGTGAGCAGCATCGGCGGGCCGCCCGCCACCGGCATGACCACCACCGGGAACTCGCTGCCCTGACTCTTGTGCACGGACAGGCAGTAGGCCAGCTCGAGATTTTCCAGCTGGGTCGACTGATAGACGGCCTCCTTCTCCTCGTCAAAGCGCACGGTCAGCGCGTGCTCCTCGGTGTCGACCTCGGTAATGAAGCCCACGTCGCCGTTGAACACGCCCGCGCCGTCCTCCCAGCCCATGGAGGTCTCCCGCCGCCACTCAAGCTGATAATCGTTGCGGGTCTGCATGACCTTGTCGCCCAGCCGGAAGACGGTCTCGCCGTACTGCAGCGACGGCTTGCGCGGAGACGGAGGATTCAGCGCCTCCTGCAGCATCACGTTGAGCGCCGCGACCCCGCATTCGCCCTTCTTGGCAGGGGCCAGCACCTGAATGTTCCGCACGGACTGAGCGATGCGCTCCTTTTCCTTGTAGCCGAGGAACTTCGGGAGCCGCTGGGTCGCCAGCGCCACGATGCTCTGGGCCGCGTCCCGGAACATCTCCTTGCGCTCGAAGAAGAAATCGGTGCCCTTCTCGTTGAGCAGGGGCATCTCGCCATGGTTGATGCGGTGGGCGTTGACCACGATGCGGCTGGTCTCGCCCTGCCGGAAGATGTCCGTGAGCATGACCGACGGCACTGCGCCGCTGTCGAGGATATCCCCCAGCACATTGCCCGCGCCGACGGAGGGAAGCTGATCCGCGTCGCCCACGAGGATCAGGCGCGTGCCCGGCTCCATGGCCCGCAGGAGCGAGCGCATGAGCATCATGTCCACCATCGACGCCTCGTCGACGATCACGCAGTCGCCCTCGATGGGGTTGTCCTGATTGCGGGAGAAGGAGCCCTCCTCGCCGCCGTACTCCAGCAGGCGGTGGATGGTCTTCGCCTCGTAGCCCGTGGCCTCGGTCATGCGCTTGGCCGCGCGGCCCGTGGGGGCGCAGAGCACCACCTCGCCTTCCTCTGCCAGCAGGCGGATGATGCACTGGATGATGGTCGTCTTGCCGGTGCCGGGGCCGCCGGTGATCACCAGCACGCCCTGCTCCATCGCGGTCATGATGGCCTCCCGCTGCCGGGGACTGAAACGAATGCCCTGCCGCTTCTCAAAGCGGTCGATATCCTTGCCTGCGTGGCCGCTCCTGCCGGGGGCTAGCGACGCCATCAGCTCGCACAGCCGCTGGGCAACCTCCCGCTCGGCATTGTCGAAGGCCGGGAGGTACACACGCCGCTCCTCGCCCGCGCCCAGCAGCACCAGCTCCCGCAGCAGCGTCATGGTCTGCGCCTGACGGGCCACCAGTGCCTCGTCAATCCGCAGGAGCTGCGCGCCCCGGGCGATCAGCTCGGCTTCCGGCAGGTACACATGCCCCTGTCCGGCGGCGGCGTCCCGCAGGATGTATTTCAGCGCCGAAGCAATGCGCGCGTCGCTGTCCGGCGGAATACCCAGCGCGGTGCCGATGCGGTCGGCGGTCAGGAAGCCCACGCCCTCCAGATCGTCGCAGAGGCGGTAGGGGTTTTCACGGATGACGGCGGGGGTGCGGTCGCCGTAGAGCTTGCTGATCTTGACGGAGAGCGTCGCGGGGATGCCGTAGGACTGCAGGAAGACCATCGCCTCCCGCGCGCCCTGCTGCTCCCGGTAGGCCTCGGCGATCTGCATCCAGCGCTTTTTGCCCATCTTGGGCACTTCCTGAAGGCGCTCCGGGTGCTCGGACAGCACGGTCAGCGTCTCCTCGCCGAAGTAGCGCACGATCATCTTGGCGGTGCTCGGGCCGACGCCGCGGATCAGCCCGCTGCCGAGGTAGCGCTCAATGCCCAGCAGGGTGGTGGGCTTTTGCAGCGCGCAGCCGGTGCACTTGAGCTGCCGACCATACTGCGGGTGCTCCACCCACTCGCCGGTAAAGACCGCCTGCTCGCCGGGGGTGAGCTCCGGGAGCGTGCCGACGACTGTCACCTCGTGGCGCCCGCTGCGGACCGTCACCACGGAGTAACCGTTCTCCTCGTTGCGGTAGATCGTCCCCAGCACGCTCGCCTCGACCTGCTCCATCCTGCTCACCTCACAATCCGTTCAATTATATCACCATGCGCGGAAAATGAAAATGCTTTTTTTGACAAAAAAAGCCCTGCGCCACGAGGGCACAGGGCAGTTCGCGCGTTTACTTGACCTTGCGCAGCTCCTTGACGAGCCGCGGGCCGATCAGCAGGGCGACGATCACGGTGATGACGCACTCAGCCGCCATATAGGAGCCGTTGTAGCTCAGCGAGTACACCATGGGGGACATACCCTCGGGAGCCCACTGACCGAAGAAGATCACACCGCTGGCGACCGCCGCAATAAAGCGGCCAATGCAGGCCACCACCGTGCCGGCGGTCAGGCCGATCAGGTCATTCGAGGACTTGCTGAACAGGCCAGCCAGACCGATGACGCCAAAGGCCACGGGGTAGTCCAGCAGGAACTGCGGGATGCTGATGACGTAGGGATCGAGGATGCACTGCAGGATGCCATGAATCACGCCGAGGGTCAGGCCGGGGCCCACGCCGTAGACATAGGCGAAGAGGATGATCGGCAGCATGCTGACCACGGTGATGGAGCCGCCCTGCGGCAGCTCGAAGACCTTGATCATCGAGAGCACGCTGCTCAGCGCCATGCAGATCGCGCCGAGGGAGAGCATCTTGGTGGTCCAGACGGTCTTCTTCTCGCCCTTGACCAGACGGTAGACGACGATGCCGCCGATGAGCAGCACGGCCAGCAGCACCCAGCCCCAAGTGGGCATTCCGGCGAACTTCTTGAAAGCGGTCTGGAACCAGCTCGGGGAGGCCTTGGCGGCTTCCTCGACGATTTCGGTCGCTTCCTCAGCGACCTCGGCGGCTTCTTCAGCTAGCGCGGCAGGGAACAGGAAATCCATAGGTCATTCCTCCTTTTGTGTTCGACTCGCATCCGGGCAACAAAAAACCCGCGAATGTCGCGGGAAAGCAGGATGACCTGATGGTCACGCAGGCGCAATAAGGCCCGCGCTCCGCTTCCCTACGGTAGGATGATCTACAACAGGTTCCAAGGGTCGGACGCGCACGTCCATCTCAGCGGCCTGCGGGCCGCCCCCCTAGCGGTGGATGCGATTGTCAGGTGCTATTATACGCACGGGCGGCGCGGATGTCAAGCGGTTTGTCAAACGGGATGTTTTGTGCTATGCTAATAGACACTCCATAGTTAAGGAAGGAAATGACATGTTCCATTTTTTTGCTTATGTGTCAAGGCTCAAGCATATCCGTCGCTGGGGGCTGATGCACTGCGCGGTGCCGGAGAACGACGCGGAGCACTCGCTGCAGGTGGCGATGATCGCCCACGCGCTGGCGGTGATGGCCCGGGACCGCTATGGCCGCAAGGTCGACCCGGAGCATGTGCTGGCGCTGGCGGTCTATCATGACGCGACGGAGGTGTTCACCGGCGACATGCCAACGCCTGTGAAGTATTCCCTGCCGGAGCTGCGGGAGGCCTACTGGTCGCTGGAATCGCTGGCCGCCCAGAAGATGACCGCCATGCTGCCCGAGTCCATGCAGCCCGTCTACGCGCCGTATCTGTCGGGCAAGGACGGCGACTATGCGCTGGTGAAGGCTGCGGACAGGATCAGCGCGTACCTGAAGTGCCTCGAGGAGCGCCGGGCGGGCAATCCGGAATTCCTTGCGGCGGAGGAGGAAATCCGGCGGGGCATCGAGACCATTGAGCTGCCGGAGGTGAAGGACTTCATGGCGGAGTTCGTGCCGTCGTTCCTGCTGACGCTGGACGAGATCAATCGCCCCGGGGAGGTCGCGCCGTGACGGTCGGCATGAGCACCGCGGCCTTCTATGGGCACGGGGAGACGGAGGATCAGGCGGCGATGCTGCGGGAGTTCCCGCTGGATGCTTGCGAGGTGTTTCTCGAGACGCGCAGCGAGTACAGCGCGGCCTTCGGGGTGCTTGTCCGGGAGCGGCTGAGCGGCCTGCCTTGTCTGTCGGTGCATCCGAAGGGGTCGCAGTTCGAGCAGGATCTTTTTGGTCGGTCAAAACGGCAGGCGCAGGACGCGCTGGACTGCTTCCGGGGCGTGTGCGAGGCCGGACAGGCGCTGGGCGCGAAGTACTATGTGTTTCATGGGCCCTTTTCGGTCAGCGGGCGGCTGCGGCCGGGGGCCATCCATGAATTGGCGGAACGCATGGCGCTGCTGCGGGAGCTTGCCGGGACTCACGGGCTGGAGCTGCTGTGGGAGAACGTAAGCTGGTGTGCGCTCCGCGCGCCGGAGGACGCCCGGGAGATTGCGGCGCTGCTGCCGGGCATGGGCTTTGTGCTGGACGTGAAGCAGGCCCTTCGCGCGGGGATCAGTCCCGTCGATATGGCGCGGGCCATGGGCAGCGGCGTCAGGCATGTGCACGCGCTGGACATGGACGCGGAGGGACGGCTGTGCCTGCCGGGGCAGGGGACAGTCGACTGGCGGGAACTGATGGGGACGCTGCGGGCGCAGGGATACGGCGGCGCGGTGATCCTCGAACCCTACGAGCATCTCTCCCGCGACCATGGCGCGCTGCGCCGGAGCCTTGACTTTCTGCGCATGGCGGCAATGTAACGATTTCCTGCATCTGTTGCTTTTTGGCGGCGGAGGTCGTATAATAAAGCCATTGGAACGCCTCAGGAAGGAGAATTCCGCATGTTTGGATGGAAAAGAGCGCTTTCCCTGCTGCTGGCCCTGTGCCTTATGTCTTCATGGGCGCTGGCGGAGGGTACGGAAGATAATGATCTTGATGGGCTGATCGTCGAGGAAGTGATGCTGGACGATGGGGATCAGAGCGAGCCGGAGGACGGCGTCCTTGTGATCAGCGACGAGATCTACGCGGAGCTCAGCGAGCTGGACATGGAGGTCGACGACACCATCGACCGGGGCGTGCTGGAACTCAACAAGAACCTGCCGGAGAATATCGTCAACATCCTGCTGGTGGGCATCGACACCCGCTCGACGGATCTTGACAAGGGCGAACAGCACGGCGACGTGCAGATCATCCTGTCCATCAACAAGGACACTGGCTCCGTCAAGCTGACGAGCATCATGCGCGACCTGTACGTCACCATCCCGGGCTACAAGAGCAAGAACCGCATCAACGTGGCCTACCATTTCGGCCAGAGCAATTCCAAGCTCAACGGCAGCGGCGGGCAGCTCGCGATGCGCACCATCAACCGCAACTTCCAGATGAACATCGAGTATTTCGCGACGATCAACTTCTACGGCCTCGCGTCGATCATCGACTCGATCGGCGGCGTGGATCTGGAGCTGAGCGCGGAGGAAGCGGCGGCAATCAACAGCTATCTGCGGCAGCATCCGCCGGCCTACGATAATCAGGGCAAGGATTACCAGCGGCAGGAGCTGGAGAAGGTTAGCGGCGTGCAGCATCTGGACGGCGTGCAGGCGGTCATGTACGCCCGGACGCGGCATATGTCCGGCGGCAGCAACGACTTTGAGCGCACCGAGCGCCAGCGCAAGCTGCTGGAAGTGCTCCTGCAGCAGGTCATGCGGGACGGCATGGACGGCGAGCGGCTGATGGACCTCATGGACACGGCCTCGGACTATGTCACCACGAACATGAACTGGAGCGATATGTTCGAGCTCGCGGTCGGCCTGCTCCAGAGCGGCATCATCGAGAAGGCCAAGAACGGCGAAACGCTGATGGAGCAGTTCCGCATTCCCATGGACGGCACCTCCAAGTACAGCACCGTCTCCGGCAGCGGCGGCAGCAAGATGAGCGTGGTGGAATTCACCTCCGGCGGCCTGCAGAAGAACGTCGTCGCCCTGCACGAATTCATCTTCGGCGAATACATCCCGGCGAAATAATTCATAGACCATGATGAAAAAAGCAGACCTCCCTGACGGTGTTCGTCGGGGAGGTCTGTTCCTTCCACGCGGGAAAGGATGCGAGGCTTAGCGGCCAGCCATCTGGCGCTCGGCCTGCTCGATCAGCCGCTTGACCATGTAGCCGCCGATGGAGCCAGCCTGACGGGAGGGCAGATCGCCGTTGTAGCCCTGCTTGAGGTTGATGCCCAGCTCGCCGGCAATCTCGTACTTCATGTTGTCCAGAGCCTGACGGGCTTCGGGCACCATGGCACCCTGCTGGTTGGAAGAGCTGCTGCTCTGGGTCGCGGGGATCTGGTTCTGGCCCTGAGCCTGATTCTGACCGTTCTGATTGTTGAAATACATGGGATTCATCCTCCTTCATGATGATGCGTCCGCTCGCGAAATCGGCTTACTTGCCGGCCATCTGGCGCTCGGCCTGCTCGATCAGGCGCTTGACCATGTAGCCGCCGACGTAGCCGTTCTCGCGGGAAGACAGATCGCCATTGTAGCCCTGCTTGAGGTTCACGCCCAGCTCACGGGCAATCTCGAACTTCATGTTGGACAGGGCAGCGCGGGCCTCGGGAACCATCTGGGAGTTGTTCGACTGCTGATTCATCGCTTGCTCACCTCCTGTTTCATTTCTCGAAGATATTGTGCGCAGGAGCGGGCGCATTACGCTGGCAATGCAAGGCATCGCAGGCAGTCCGCTTCCAGTGCTGAAGTCTCCAAAAACAAGCAAAGGGGCAGCCGATGTGCTGCCCCATGCGCGGCCTGACAGGCCGCGAACCGCTATTCGGGGAGAGCGCGAGAGGGGCAATGAGCAAACGGGTGCGGAAAGTGTCAGCTTTTCGCGCGACTATGCCGAATGGTGGGGACTTTGGGCTCCAAAGTCTCCCTCTCGCCCCTCATGATCCGCGCCTGTCAAGCCGCGTTGATCTTCGAGATGATCGCGTTGAGCTCGTTCTGGATGTCAGCCATGTCGGAAGCCGCCTCAAGGCGCTCGCCGAGGGTCTCAAGCTGATCCATCAGGGTCTCGTCGGCCGTCACCGCGATGTTGGTCACGCCGGAGATCACGCCGCTGATGCGCTCCTTGACGATCCCGGTCAGGCGATCGTCGACGCCGCCCTTGTACTGGTTATCGAACTTGAGGGCCACTGCCGCGCTGTTGCCGGCCAGAACGACCTCGGCGTCCTTCACCTCGCTCAGGCGTTCCAGTTCATCCTCGATCTGCTCGACGGCGCGGCGGGCCGTGGAGACGGTCGTCACGCCGGTGACCTCCGGGTCTTCAGAGGACATGGGATCGGTCAGGCCGTCCGTCAGGCCGTTGGTCGCGTCGGGCATCAGCATGTCGCCGACGCCGTCGATCATGTTCGTGGGCGCGACGGTGTTGGTCGCCATGGGCGCGTTGGTGGTCGTCATGGGCAGGTCATTCGCCGTCGCTGTGCAGGCCGTCATCGCGGCGCACAGCACCATCAGGGTCAGGGTTGCCAGAATCTTTTTCAAGTTGATTCGCCTCCTCGCGCCCTATTGTGTACAGCGCCGCCGCGCGTCAAACTTGAAAAATTTACACCGCGGCACTTGCACGGATGCTGTTTCCTGTTATAATAGAAATGACGGCTTTTGGGCGTGAAAGACGCGCGCCGTCAGATGCGCAGGAAAGGAGCGGGACAAGCCATGGCAACGCTTTTGCAGGACTTGCTGTCCCTCGCCGCCGCGGGGATGATGATGGTCACCCCGCCGCTGAATACCGCGGCCCCTCATAACGATGTGAACGGCCTGCTTTATCTGGTCAACCGCCAGTGGCGCGTCAGCAAGGTCTATACGCCCGAGCTCCGCGAAGCCGACGTGGCCGGTCAGGTGCGCCGCATGCGCCCCGAAGCTGCCGCCGCGCTGGAGGAGATGTTCGCCGCCTGCAAGGAGGATATCGGCGTCAAGCTCACGTCCGTCAGCGGATACCGGAGCTATCAGAAGCAGTCGACCATTTACAGCAACAAGCTCAGCAAGGTCGGCAACAGTCAGGCCCGGGCGGACGAATATGTCGCGCGGCCCGGCGCCAGCGAGCATCAGCTTGGCATGGCGATGGACGTGGGCCAGTCCGGCAAGACCAACCTGACGGCTGGCTTCGGCAGCACCGAGGGCGGCAAGTGGGTCCGCGAGCACTGCTGGGAATACGGATTCATCCTGCGCTATGAGGACGGCTGGGAAGACATCACGGGCTACAAGTACGAGCCCTGGCATGTGCGCTATGTCGGCAAGGAAATCGCGGCGAAGATTTATGAGGACGTGATGCCGCTGGAAACATGGCTGATCCTGTACCGCACGGAGTCGCTGTTCGATCTGGTTATCACGCAGGAGTAAATGGCAACGGACCAAACGATCCATGAATGAGGTGTTGAAGTGCGCAAGCTGATTTCGCTGATGCTCATCCTGACGATCCTGATGACTGCCGCTGCCTGTGCGCAGGCGGAAGGCGCGTCCGATTTGTCGCTGCTGATTCTTGCGTCGGCTGCCGAGCCGATGGGCGCGGAGGACGTGCCGGAGGGGCTCATGCCCATTTCCACGGAGACGCGGGGCGTGAACCTGACCACCAGCCGGAGCATGCTGATGCGTGAGGAAGCGCTGGCGCCGCTGTATCAGATGATGCGGGCCGCGGATCGCGACGGATGCACGCTCTATGTGCGGCAGGCCTATCGCTCTTATGCGGATGAGGCACGGCGGTATGATCTGCTGTCCGCGTCCGGTCAGACGGCGCAGAAGCCCGGTGAGAGCAGTTATCAGACGGGCCTGTCGGTGACGCTGGTGGGCGCAGACTGGAAGACGAAGGAGCTGACGGCGGATTTCGCCCAGAGCGCGGAAGCCCAGTGGCTCAGCGAGCATGCCGCGGAGTACGGCTTCGTGCTGCGGTATCCGGCGGGCAAGGAGGAGATTACCGGCTGGTCCTACGAGCCTTGGCACTACCGCTATGTGGGCGTGGCCGCGGCGGCGCTGATGGCGGAGCAGGGATTGTGCCTCGAGGAACTGGTGGCCAACGAGGGCCTGATCGCGCAGATGCCGCTGGACGCCGCGCTGCCGGAGGACGACTTCGAGGACGAGCCGGAAGAGCGGATTGTCTATGAGGAGATCGACGACGTCGAGAACGCGATGCTCGAGGAGAACCCGGAAGAGAGCTGGGACGATGACGACGGCGCTGCCGACATGCCCGCAGCGGATGACGGATATGCCAGCGACTTGGCTGCTGACAGCGGCTCTGTCGACGGCGAGGATGCCGCCCGTGAGCTTGAGGGCACTGAGCCGGAAGACAAAGGGGAAGAAAAGCCGGATGAGCCGACCGTGGCGCCGGGGGATATCGGCCCGGACGGCGACGTTGAGATTCACTGGCCCGGAGCCTGACGGCCCGGAAGGGAGGACGAAGGATGGGAAGGAGACTGCTTCCGGCGCTGCTGGCGCTGATGCTGGTCTGCTCCTGCGCGCTGGCGGAGGATGAGGAAATCAGCATCACGGACACGTCGGGACTGATTATTGAAGAGTTCTATTTCGGCGATGTGCTGTGGGATTTCCCGATTGATCTGGCGGATATGGACCCGGAGATGATCCGGCTGGCGAACAAGCATGTGTTCCTGCCCTCGGATTTCGTGCCCAGCCCGCTGGTGACGATGAAGACCCGCAAGACCGACAGCAGCGGCAATAATACCAACGGCGGCGTGAACAAGGCTTCCTCCAGCGAGATGCAGCTCCAGCAGGAGTGCGCGGAGCATCTGGTGGAGATGTTTGAGGCGGCGCTGGATGACGGGATTTCGCTGTACCTCAAGTCGGCCTACCGAAGCTATCGGACGCAGAAGACCATGTACTACAACCGCTTGCAGAGCAACGGCGGCAAGGACGACGGCTGGGTCACCAAGCCCGGCGCGAGCGACCATCAGACGGGACTGGGCTGCGACGTGGTGCCGCGGTCGTGGCGGGACAAGTCCATGAACGAGAAGATGGCCAGCGACGAGGCGTGCGTCTGGATGGCCGAGCACTGCCATGAGTTCGGCTTCATCCTGCGCTATCCTGAAGACAAGCAGGACATCACCGAGATCAATTATGAGCCGTGGCACATGCGCTATGTCGGCAACCCGGCGGCGACCTACATCATGAAAAACGGGCTGTGCCTCGAGGAATTTCAGGAGCAGCTTCAGTCGGCGATTGAGAAGTTCCTGAACGCGGGCGGACACCGGAGCATGGTGGAGGCGTTCATTCAGGTTTCTGCGGAGGAGGAGTAACATGAAGCTCGAGACGCGGCAGCTCATCTGCCGGGGACTGTTTTCCGGGCTGATGATCGGCATCGGCTGCGCGGTTTACCTCTCCTGCGAAAACAAGCTGGTCGGCGCGCTGCTGTTTTCCTCAGGGCTGTTTTTTATCCTGTCCAACGGCGGCGCGCTGCTGACGGGCATGTGCGGTCTCAAGACGCCGTGGCTGACCCTTGCGGCTGTGCTGGTGCTCAACGCGCTGGGCACGCTGATCACGGGCGCGCTGACTTGGCCGGCCCTCCGGCTCTCACAGCCCGCGGCGGCGGTGGTTGCGAATAAGCTGGCGGCGCATCCTCTGTCTTGGATGACCAATGGCACCCTCTGCGGCGTGCTGATGTATCTGGCGGTCATGGGCTACAAGAAGGCCAAGGACGCGCCCCACGCGCTGGCCAGCGTGATGTACGCCATCCCGGTGTTCATTGTCGCGGGCTTCGAGCACAGCATCGCCGATCTGGGCTATCTCGCCATCGCGATTCCGTCGCTGGGCGTGGGGGAGATCGTCAGGATGCTGGGCATGATTCTGGTGGTCGCGGCGGGCAATGTCATCGGGAGCAAGGCGCTGCGGTACTGCCTCGATGATCTGCAGAGGTGAATGAGATGCAAATGAAGGATTGCGTGGCAAGATTTGGTCTGGAGCCCCATGTGGAGGGCGGCGCGTTCCGGGAGCTGTACCGGGATGGGCAGAGAAGCGCCGGTCGCGAGGCTTCCGGGGTGATCTACTACTATCTCGGGCCTGAGGAGCACGCGGACTTCCATGTGCTGGACAGCGACGAATACTGGCTGTACCACGGCGGCGATACGCTGGAGATATGGCTGGTGGAGCCGGACGGCGGCCTGCGCGTGGAAAAGCTCGGCTTGGAGGAGGGCGCGGAGCCTTGCGTGCTGGTGAAGGGCGGCGTGATTTTCGGCGCAAGGCACCCGGCGGGCGCGCAGGACGGAACCCTCGTGAGCTGCGTTACCGTGCCGGAGTTCTCTTATGAGCCCTATCGTATTCTGTCCAGAGATGAGATGCTGGCAACCTATCCGGCCAGCGAGAACTTCTGGAAATAACTGTCATTGTGATTCCCTCGGGCGCGGAAGGCGTCCGGGGGGCGCTTTTTTCTCGGGCTGTTAGCGTACAATTGTTATTCGTGGATACATTCCGAAAATGGTTGAAAGCGGCGCTTCCTTTGTGGTATGATAGTCCGGTACGCAAGGAGGAACAGGCAAATTATGAAGGAATTGAGGTTTGCGGGACGCTATGTGAAGCGGTACATCGTGTACTATGTGCTGGGCATTCTGGCGCTGTTCACGGTGGACGCGGTCAACGTTTATGTTCCCGAGCTGACGGGCAGGATCACCGACGGTCTGGAGCAGCACGCGCTGGATGTGGGCGGCGTGATGCGCTATGTATGGATGCTGGTGCTCATTGGCGCGGTGATCGCTGTGGGACGCTTCGGCTGGCGCTATTTCCTGTTCGGCGCGGCGCGTTCCATCGAGAAGGAAATGCGCAACGACATGTTCGGTCACCTGACCACGCTGTCGATGCGCTACTACAACGAGCACAAGACCGGCGACCTGATGGCTCACTTCACCAACGACCTGATGATCGTGCGGCAGCTCTTGGGCATGACGGTCATCACGGCCTTTGACGCGTCGGTGATGCTGGTGCTGGTGCTGGCGCGGATGATGACCTATGTCAGCTTCCGGCTCACGGTGGTGGCGGTCATCCCGCTGATGCTCATCATGTTCGGCGACTACTTCTACGGCAAGATGATGCACAAGCGCTTCCTGGCGAAGCAGGCAGCCTTTTCCGAGCTGACCGATCAGGTGCAGGAGACCATCTCGGGCATCCGGGTCATCAAGGCCTTCGTGCAGGAGCACAAGGAGCTGGCGGCCTTCGCGCTGGTGAACCTGAAGGCCAAGGAGAAAAACCTCGGCGTGGTGCGGCTGCAGGCGCTGGTGATGCCGCTGATGGACCTTGTCATTGGCGCGAGCAGCCTGATCACCCTGCTTTACGGCGGCTATCTGGCGGTGGTCGGGGAGATCACGCTGGGCCAGTTCGTGGCCTTCAACAGCTATGTGGGCATGCTGGTGTGGCCCATGATGGCCGTGGGCGAGGCGATCACTTCGATCTCGCAGGGCATGGCCTCGCTGGGGCGCATCCACAAGATCTTTCAGGAGGAGCCGGACATTGTCGATGTGGCGAAGGATCGCTCCGTCACGGAGCTCAAGGGTGAGATTGACCTGAAGGGCCTGACCTTTGCCTATCCGTCCCAGCCTGACGCCAACGTGCTGGAGGATATCAATCTGCATGTGGCCGAGGGCGAAACGCTGGCCATCCTCGGCCGCACGGGCAGCGGCAAGACGACCCTGCCCAGCCTGCTGCTGCGGCTCTACGACGCGCCGGAGGGCTCCATCCTCATCGACGGCAAGCCCATCAAGGACATCCCGCTGGATGTGCTGCGCAAGGGCATCGCCTATGTGCCGCAGGATAACTTCCTGTTCTCCGACACCCTTCAGAACAACATCGCCTTCGGCTCTGAGGATAAGTCCCTCGAGTCGGTGGTCAAGGCCACGGAGCTGGCACGGATTCATGACAATATCGTCGAGTTCCCCGAGCAGTATCAGACGGTGGTGGGCGAGCGCGGCGTGACCCTGTCCGGCGGTCAGAAGCAGCGCTCCTCCATCGCCCGGGCGCTGATGAAGGACGCGCCCATCCTCATCCTCGATGACGCGCTCTCCGCCGTGGATACCGACACCGAGCGGGAAATCCTCATCAATCTCAAGGCGAACCGCAAGGGCCGCACCACGCTCATCATCGCTCACCGCATCTCCACCATTCAGGACGCGGATCACATTCTTGTGCTGGATGAGGGCAGGGTGGCGGAATACGGCACCCATGAGGAGCTGCTGGCCATGAACGGCCTCTATCGCGGCATTTACGACAAGCAGCAGCTCGAGAAGCAGCTCCACGAGGAAGGAGGCCGCGCCGATGCTTAAGCAGAATCCGAAGCAGAAGGTCTCCATCCGCGGCGACCGCTCCAAGGACCGCAAGGAGCTGATCAGCGAGGAGATCGCTGACGTCCGTTACGAGGGCAACGCGTTCCTCCGGCTGATGACCTACATCAAGCCCTACTGGAAGACGCTGGTGCTCTGCTTTATCCTCGTGATGGCGCTGACCGGGCTGGAGCTCTACCGCCCCATCCTCATCGGCGACGCCATCGACCAGTACATCACCGGCGATTACGGCCCCGGCGAGATGGTGGCGGAGCGCTGGGCGGGCATCCTGCGGGCCGCTGGACTCTATATCCTCGTGCTGGGCGCGACCTTCGTGTGCAACCGCTTCCAATACCTGATGATTCAGGAGACCGGTCAGAAGATCGTCTACACCATGCGCGAGCAGCTCCTCAAGCATGTGCAGTCCCTGACGATGCGCTTCTTCGACATCACGCCTGTGGGCAAGATCGTCACCCGCATCGCCAATGACACCGAGGCCATCAACGACCTCTATGCCAACACGCTGGTACGCCTGTTCCGCAACAGCATCAAGGTCATCGGTCTGGCGGCGGTCATGTTCTCGCTGGACGTGAAGATGGCGCTCCTGAGCCTCGTGATGGTGCCGGTGATTCTCGTGCTGACCATCGTGTTCCGCAAGTTGTCCCGGCTGGCCTATCAGCTCACCAAGACCCGCGTGACGGCGCTGAACACCTTCCTGTCCGAGCACATCTCCGGCATGAAGGTCATCCAGATTTTCAACCGCGAGCAGGAGAAGCATGAGGAGTTTTGCGACAAGAGCGAATCCCTCTATCAGGCCGGCTACCGGGAGATGATGATCTTCGCGATCTTCCGCCCGAGCATCTACTTCTCCTCCATTGTTGCGCTGGCCATCATTCTGGGCGGCGGCGGCACGTCGGTCATCGGCGGCGGCATCTCCATCGGCACGCTGTACATCTTCATCCAATATATCCAGAATCTGTTTACCCCCATTCAGGAGCTGGCGGAGCAGTTCTCCACGCTGCAGTCCGCCATTGCCTCCGCGGAGAAGATTTTCACCCTGCTGGACACCAAGCCCCTCATCAGCGAGGACGAGAACCCTGTGATTCTCCCCGAGGTCAAGGGCCGCATCGAGTTCGATCACGTCTGGTTCGCCTACGAGGGTGAGAACTATGTGCTGAAGGACGTGTCCTTCACCATCGAGCCGGGGCAGAAGGTGGCCTTCGTCGGCGCGACGGGCGCGGGCAAGTCCTCCATCCTGAACCTCATCGGCCGGTACTACGACATCCAGAAGGGCGAAATCCGCGTCGACGGCGTGGATATCAGGAAGCTCTCCCGCGAGCAGATTCGCTCCGCCATCGGTCAGGTGCAGCAGGACGTGTTCATCTTCACCGGCGACATTCGCTCGAACATCCGCCTGCGGGACGAGAGCATCACGGACGAGGCCATCAAGGCCGCGGCGGAGCACACCAACGCCAGCCGGTTCATCGAGCGCTTGCCCTGCGGCTACGCGGAGCATGTTTCCGAGCGCGGCGCGACCTTCTCCGCCGGACAGCGGCAGCTCCTGTCCTTCGCCCGTACGCTGGCCTACGACCCGACCATCCTGATCCTTGACGAGGCCACCGCCAACATCGACACCGAGACCGAGCAGTGGATTCAGGAGGCCCTCGAGCGGCTGATGGCAGGCCGCACGACCATCATGGTCGCCCACCGGCTGTCCACCATCCAGCACGCCGACCGCATCATTGTCATGCATCACGGCCGCATCCGCGAGTCCGGCACCCATCAGGAGCTGCTGGAGCAGAACGGCATCTACAAGAAGCTTTACCAGCTCCAGCTTGCCTCCGAGCACTGAGCGGCATAACAAGACCGGCACAGAATATGCTGTGCCGGTTTTGCGCATTTTGTCAAGACAAGGGGCTGCGAGGCATGGTATGCTGAACCCGGAAAGCGAGGTGAACAGCGGTGGAGAGGCTCCGGGTACTGACGGAGGCGCTGGGCTTCATCGAGCGGCGGGTCTGCGGCGAGGTGACGCCCGAGGAGGTGGCGGCCCATGTGGGCTACAGCCTGTCCGCGATGCAGAAGATGTTCCGGCATGCCCTGCACATGGGGCTGGCGGATTATATCACCAGACGACGCATCACGCTGGCGGCCAGCGATCTGCTGACGACGGAGGATACCGTGCTGGAGATCGCTCTGCGGTACGGGTACGGCTCTCATGAGGGCTTCATCCGGGCATTCCGGCGCATCTGGGGCGAGACCCCGTCCCATTTCCGGCAGCATCGGGGCTTTGCGGATATCTATCCGCCGCTGGAACTCCTCGCCAAGGATGAAGGAGGCATGACCATGACGAGACAGTTTGACTCGGCGGCGCTCTATGACGCGATGAAGGAGCGGAACGGCACCTGGGCTGTGGCCTTTGACACCGTAAAGCTCTCGGTCATCAACAGGGATCATGGCCGCGCGGCGGGCGATCTGGTGATCGCCGAGTGCGTTCGGCGCATTGACGAAGCCCGGGAGGAAGGCATGGTGTTCTTTCGCATCGGCGGGGATGAGTTCATCCTGCTCACCGGGGAAACGGACGCGGCGGCGGCCCAGCGTCTTGCGGATCAGGTAACGGCCCACAACGATGAAGCGATTGAATGCGGCGGCGTGAAGGTGGCTGTGGCCATGCGCGCGGCGCTGATGCTGCTGGATACCCAGATACCCAACAAGGAGATGCTCGACGAGCTGATTGATAAGGTTCGTTGGCCGGAGAGATAAAAAAAGGACAGGCATGTTGCCTGTCCCTTTTACAGCTTGTATTTAGCGTAGGCTCTGCGGGCGTCCCAGTGGAAGCACCGGAACTGGAGGAAAAGCCAGATGGCGTAGGCTGCGACGGCAAAGAGACCGGAGAGCAGCAGGGAACCGATCGCTCCGGCGAGCATGGCGGCTGCTGAGAGGAGATAGCAGTCGCGGTTGTCCCGGGCGATCCGCGTCCGATCGTAGGCAAGCTGCTCCTGCGCGGGCAGCTCATTGAACCCGGCAAGCAGCCCGGCGGCACGCTCCTTCATGCAGGCAAAGAGCAGCGCAAGCCCCGCAAAGACAGGAACCAGCGCGATGCACATCCAGAATCCGAACATGGCACTCACCTCGCTGCCATGATAGCATGGTGACGTTGGGCGATCAAGCCATGCTGCTCCAAAGCCGCGAATTCCAGCCTGAATGCAGCAAAAAAAGCGCTTGCAAAACCCGGCGACTTGGCTTATAATAGACCCTGTTCATAGCCCGGTTGACGGGGAACGGTCACGCGAAGGTCTTCAAGAGAGCTGCCGGAGGGTGCAAGGCAGCGGCGGACGCGGGACGCTCCATCCCCGGAGGGCGCAGGCGAGGAGTCTGCGGGGCGCGCCCCTTACCGCGCGGAGAGAGGTCGGTTCATTGGAACCGGCAAACTGGGTGGCAACGCGAGCTTCTCGTCCCGGATGCAGGGGCGAGGAGCCTTTTTATTGCCAGACATTGCAGGAGGGATTTTCCATGCTGGACATCAATCTGGTCAGAACCAACCCGGAGATCGTCAAGGAAAACATCAAGAAGAAGTTTCAGGATCAGAAGTTAGCGCTGGTGGACGAGGTCATCGAGCTCGACAAGCAGTACCGCGCGGCGATTCAGAAGGCGGACGGCCTGCGCAACCAGCGCAAGACCATCTCCAAGCAGATCGGCGGCCTGATGGCGAAGGGCCAGAAGGAGGAGGCCGAGGCCCTCAAGGCGCAGGTGAACGCTATGGCGGACGAGCTGGCTGCCACCGAGAAGCAGGAGGAAGAGCTGCAGGCGGAGGTCCGCAAGCGCATGCTGGTCATCCCGAACATCATCGACCCGCAGGTGCCCATCGGCAAGGATGACAGCGAGAACGTCGAGGTGGAGCGCTTCGGCGAGCCGGTGGTGCCGGAGTGGGAGGTGCCCTACCATGTGGATATCATGGAGCGCCTGAGCGGCATCGACCTCGACAGCGCCCGCAAGACCTCCGGCAACGGCTTCTATTACCTGATGGGCGACATCGCCCGGCTGCATTCGGCGATCCTGTCCTATGCCCGGGACTTCATGATCGACCGGGGCTTCACCTACTGCATCCCGCCGTACATGATCCACGGCGACGTGGTGACGGGCGTCATGTCCTTCGCGGAGATGGAGAACATGATGTACAAGATCGAGGGCGAGGATCTGTACCTGATCGGCACGTCGGAGCACTCGATGATCGGCAAGTTCATCGACACCATCCTCGACGAAAGCGCGCTGCCCCAGACCCTGACCAGCTATTCCCCCTGCTTCCGCAAGGAGGTGGGCGCTCACGGCATCGAGGAGCGCGGCGTGTACCGCATCCACCAGTTTGAGAAGCAGGAGATGATCGTGGTCTGCAAGCC
>JAFLST010000024.1 GCA_022510815.1 Christensenellaceae bacterium
GCTTCCGCGGATTCAGCAAATCCGCCCGAAACCACCTGACCGTTCTTCACGTTCAGCTCAATGGACAGCTCGCCCGAATAGTCCTCGGCAGGCACAACCACCGCCGCGCCGTCCGCCCGAACGCCGAGATCAGCATCGTCGCTGGCGGCAATGGACGTCACAGGCAGCTCAGCTCCCGCAGAGGTCGGAGCGGCCAGCAGAGAATTGACAGCCTCCACCACCGCTCTGGAGGTAACCGACGCACCCGAGAGCACGTTGATGTTCTCACCGATGGCAAAGGGGCCCGTCTGACCGATGAACTGCTCGACGAAGGGTTCCGTCATGAGCCGCTGGCCGTAGCCCTCGCTCTCGTCCGAAGTATCAACGTTGATACCGGAAATCGCGCCATCCGCGTCGAGGGTAATCTGCACCGTCACATCGCTTTTGAAGCCCCACGCGCTGCCTTCCAGCACTTCGCCGGTCAGCTCGACGACCTCCCGCTCGGCAGGCGCGCCGAAGGACACCAGCGGAACAGCCGCAGGCTCCTTGTTCAGGGCGACCTCGTCCACGCAGGTCAGCGCCCTGTTGACAGCGTTGAGCACCGCGGTGGACGTGACCGTCGCGCCGGAAAGCGCCTGGAAGGAGCCGCCGTTCACCGCGTCGAGACCCTCGAACTGCTCTTGGAACGCAGGCTCCTTGGCCCGAGCGCCATAGCCGCTGGTCTCCGCGAAGTTGGTGTCGCCGACCACCACGCCCGTCACCAAGCCGTCCAGCCCGACGCCCATGGTCACGGCCACGTCGCCGTTGTAGCCCTTGCCCACGGCAGTCACACAGTAGCCGGCGACCTCGCCGCCCGTCTTGGCCGCGTAGAGGCTGCTCACGTTGTAACTCGCGGGAACCGTGATCTCCTCGTATTCGTCCGCGGGCATGACGGCGGCAAAGGCCTCCCTCAGCGCGGCAATCTGGTGCTCCGCGATGGGTCCCTTGGTGATGGCGTTGGTCACAGCCAGCACCAGCGCGGCCACCAGAGCAATGATGCCCAGGATGACGAATGCCGGGAGCCCTTTCTTGGCAGAAGTGTTGTTTTCCATCGTGACGCTGCCTCCTTCATGGCGTTGATATTAGGATGCTTCCAGTGTCCGGAAGGGATATTTCTCAGCGAAGCCCTCGGTGGTGACAATCGTGCCGTCCCGGGTGATGAACACGCCGTCCCGGCCCAGCTCCTCCAGCAGCGCCTTCGCCCGGTCAAGGCCCACCACGATGCAGGCCGTCGCCAGCGCGTCCGCGTCCATGGAGCTTGCGTCAAGGATGCTGGCAGAGGCCAGATCACTGTCCGCGGGAAGACCGTTCTGCGGGTCAAGAATGTGGTGATACCGCGTATCGCCCACCATGAAATACCGTTCGTAAATGCCGCTGGTGACCAGCGACAGATCCGTGGCCTGCACCACGGCGATGGAGGTGCCCGTCGGGCCCCCCGGGTCCTGAATGCCCAAATTGAAGACCGTTCCGTCCGGCTTGAGCCCCACGACGTAGACATTGCCGCCAAAGCTCAGCGTCGCGCCGTGAACCTTGCCCTGAATCAGCGCCGCAATCCGGTCGGCGATGTAACCCTTCGCGATGCCGCCAAGGTCGATCTCCATGCCCTCCGGCAGGGTGACCGTGTTGTTCTCGCCCAACATTAGCTTCTCGTCATCCACCAGCGGAAGGGCCGCCAGCCTCTCCTCGTCGGTGGGCATGCGATTGGTGCCGCCGGTGAAATCCCACTGGGAGGACAGCGGCGCGATGGTCACGCTGAATGCGCCGCCCGTGAGCCGATTGATTTCCTTGGCCCGCTGCAGGATCCACCATGTCTCCGGGTCAACCGTCACCGGCTCGCCATGGGATGCGTTGACGCGCTGCACATCGCTGCCCTCAACCGTCTTGCTCAGCAGGTTTTCATATCGCTCGCAGGCCGTCCATATCTGTGCCATCAGACCCTCCGGCGCGCCGTAAAGCGTCACGGTGACCACGGTGTCGAAATAGAATCCCACACCGCTGGTGCGTTCCGCCAAGCCCTCCGGGGCCGCCGTCGCGCCGGGCTCGCTCTCCTGCGAGGCGCATCCTGTCAGCAGCATCAGGCAGGAAAGCAGCGCCAGCACCGCCCGCGCCCATCTTCTCACGGTTCAACCACCACCAGCTCAACGCTCACCCGATTGGGCAGGCAGATAATAAACGCCTGATTCGGCCTGAACTCCCAGTTGTCCACGGTGACCTCGCCCATATGGACGCATAACTGATTCCGGCAGCTCGAGGACAGCATCACAGCCCCGCGCCCGGACACCTCGATCACATTGACCTCGCCGTCCGGCTGCTCGACCGTCACCGTTCTCGGCTGGGACAGCGGCACCCGATCGTACTCCACGCCGTCCACCGTGATGATGACCACGCTCTCCTCCGCCAAGGGACGCAGAGCCTGCGATATCAGCAGCAGCGCAGCCGCCGCGATGGCGATCAGCAGAGGAATCAGCCAGTTCTTTCTCTCCATGGTTCTCCCGGGAATGTTTATCTCAGCGTTATCCCCATGCCAAAAAGGGTACAGGAATACAGCCTGTATTATAGCACCCATGGCAAAGCCATGTCAACCAAAACGGAAGATTTCACACCATAACCTATATGCTGTCGATTGACAGCCCTCCGCGCGGCATGCTATAATGGGCGCTCACGACAAAAAGGAGCCCGCGATCATGAATATCAACGGACTGATGAACCTCTCCCTGCTCTGGCGCGCCGCGTCGGAGGTCTTTCCGTACTTTGACCAGCGCGACACGGACTGGGACGCGCAGTACGAGGCCTTCATTTCCCGGATGGCCGCCGTCCGGGACGACCGGGAGGCTTACCTGCTGCTGGCCGCTTTTGCCACGCTGCTCGGCGACGGGCACACGGACGTCACCCTTTCCAAGGCGATGCGGGATGAAATCGGCTACCTTCCCTTCCAACTGAAGCACATCGGGAATCACTGGTATGTCGGCGGCATCGTCGAGGAGCACCGCGACCTGCTGCTGACCAGGATTGAGCGGCTGAAAGGCGAAGACTTCCCGGTGCTGCTAAATCGGGTATTTGCCCACATCCATCAGGTGGACGGGCACGCCTCCCGCACCCGCGTGGAGCGCTATCTGCCCCTGTTCCTGTCGCCCACCGGCAACCGTCTCGAAACCTCCGGCGGTTCCATGTCCTTCGACTTACAGCCGCAGCCGCCCGCCATGGCCGAGCTGCCCGAGCCCGAACCCGGCGTATCCTGCCGCGAGCTGCTGCGCACAGAGTCCGTCCGCCTGAGCGTTCTGGATGGCGGCTTCCTCCGCATTGCCCTGCCGCATCTGCTGGACAGGGCCGTTGCCGAGACCATCCGGGAAACCGTGCGGTCGCTGCCACGCCCGCGCGGAATCATCCTTGATCTCCGGGGCTGCATCGGCGGCATGACCCTGAGCGGCGCCCGTGTCGCCCAACTGCTCATCCCCGGGGAATTCCACGCGTGCCGCAAATGGACGCGCACCATGCGCGGCTGCGATTTCGCTTCTGCCAGCCAGATGAGCCGCTGGAGCCCCGAAGCCATTGAGCGCTGGCTGACAAGCGGCATGACCAGCCGGGAGGAGCTCCAGGAGAGCCTGAACCTGAGCCGCCGCAGCCTGTATGAAAACTACACAGACAGCTTCGGCCAGCCCGGTGACGAAGCGATCTTCGACCAGCCCTGCATTCTGCTGACCGACCGGGATACCCTCTCCGCGGCGGAGGACATGACCGCCATGTTCCGTTCCAACAGCCGGGCGACCATTCTCGGCGAGCGCACCTACGGTTCCACGGGCACGCCGCTGCTGGTCCCGCTGCGCGGCGGTGGCACGGCGCGGGTGGTGTCCGTCGGCTACCGCTTGCTGGACGGCACGGAGTTCATCAACCGCGGCATTCAGCCGGACGTCCCCATGGCTCCCTCGGCGGAGGACCTGCTCGCGGGCCGCGACGTGCTGCTGGATGAAGCGATCAGGAGGCTTTCATGAACAAGATCAGCATCGAAGTCCAACCGGATGCCTGCTTCGTGTACCACATGCTCTCCGTCGCCCGATGCGGCTATGACAACGACTACGGCGCAGCTCACCGCCATCTGCATGACCCCGCTGATCTAACTGTGCTCAAGGATAACGAGCGCCTGCTGACCGTCGCGGGCGGCGAACACTGCGGCGCGCTGTACTGGCCCCTGATCGCCGTCCCGGCCCGGGGAGAGCAGCCCGCCGACGAGACCTATCGGACGCTGCTGGAACGGGCAGAGGGTGAGCACCGGGACATCATCGTGGCCGTCTGCCGCGCCATGCTCCGGGCGTATCCTGCTTATATGAAGCAAGTCTATCCGCAGTCCCGCGCCGCGCTGGAACCCTACGCGCTCCAAACAGCATCGCTCCTCGGCGATTTCACCGACCGCGCCGAGGCCCTGATCGGCCGTTCCCTGCCCGTGCCGTGCTTCCATGCGCTGCTGGTGGATTCCACGGCATGGGGCGCGGAGGGCATCGACATATCCGAAAGTCAGGACGTCTTCGGCATTGACAGAACGCCCGAGGAGGAGGCGCTGCTGATCGAGCACGAATATGTGATCTACCTGCTCAAGGAGGCGCTCCGGGGCACCACCGCTTTCCAGCTGGACGCATGGGCCCTGACCGAGGGATTGGCTTCCCACTATCTGGCGCAGCTTGTCGGAGACGGGCCCGTCGAGGAGCTTTTCGCTCAGCACCGTTCCATGCGGCAGGCTTACCGGCAGCTCCATGAAGCTCATCCGGCGGCATCCGCCAGAGAGCTGTATCTGCTGCAGGCACAAAAAAGCTCCCTTGCATAGGGAGCTTTTCCTATTCAACAGGTTTCTGCATCGCGCCGATGAGCCGCAGGTTCGCGCAAAGGAGGACCGTTTGGAATGCACTACCCACCGATACCGGCTCGAGGTGGTTGTCTGCGACACGCCCGACTCCTCGGCAAGCCTCTTCTCTGACCAACCGTGCTATTGCCTGCATTTGACGATGGTTAAAGCATGTCGATCATGACAAACCGCTCCTGTTTGTATTTCCGTGATTATCCGATTGCAAAGCAGCTCACGAATGCGCGTAGTAGTTGGAATCCCTTGTGGGAGAGGCGAGATTGCCGCTCAGCATTCACGCGATAGCCTGAATCGGTTCCGCAGCTTGCCGTCAACCATAACATGATCCGTTTTTTTTCGGCATCCGTAGCAGTTTCTGCTGGAGAAATTGACAGAAGCGCTTCCTGATGATATCATAGAACCATCTATATTAGTAAGGAGAAAGCCGGTTCTTCCGGCTGCGATACGACATGAAGCGCGGAGATGAAACCTACTGTCTGCTCACCAACATCCTCAAGGAAGAACTGGTTCCGGCCATGGGCTGCACGGAACCGATCGCGCTGGCCTACGCGGCGGCGCGTGCCCGTGACCTGCTGGGCCGGATGCCCGAGCGGGTGCGCGTGGAAGCCAGCGGAAGCATCATCAAGAACGTCAAGAGCGTGATCGTCCCCAACACCGACCATCTGAAGGGCATCCCGGCGGCGGTGTGCGCGGGCATCGCGGCGGGCGACGCGGACAGGAAGCTGGAATGCCTCGCGGGCGTGACGGCGGAAGACGTGCGCCGCATTCACGAGGCCCTTGACCTGCTGCCCGTGCAGGTGGATTTCCTCGACAGTCCGCTGACCTTTGACATGATCGTCACCGTCGAGGCCGGGGGCGAATCCGCCCGGGTGCGCATCGCCAACGCGCACACGAACATTGTCCTTTTGGAGAAGAACGGTGAGAAGCTGCTGGACACGCCCGTCACCTGCGAACGGGAGGAAGGCCTGTGCGACCACACGGGCATGACCCTCCAGCATATCTGGGACTATGTGCAGGCGCTGGATGTGGCGGACGTGCGCGAGACGCTCCGGCGGCAGATTGACTGCAATACGGCCATCGCCGAGGAAGGGCTGCGCGGGCAGTACGGCGCGAGCATCGGTCGGGTCATGATGGACGCCTACGGCATCAGCGTGCGCAACCGGGCCATCGCCATGGCCGCCGCAGGTTCCGACGCGCGAATGAACGGCTGCGAAATGCCCGTCGTCATCAATTCGGGCAGCGGCAATCAGGGCATGACCTGCTGCCTGCCCGTGGTTGTCTACGCGCAGGAGCTTCAGGTCAGCGAGGAGCAGCTTCTCCGGGCGCTGGCGCTGTCCAACCTGATCGCGATCCATATCAAGACGGGCATCGGGCGGCTGTCGGCTTACTGCGGGGCTGTCAGCGCGGGCGCCGCGGCGGGAGCGGGCATCGCTTACCTCCACGGCGGCGACTACGAGATGATCGCCCACACCGTGGTGAACGCGCTCAACATTGTTTCCGGTATCATCTGCGACGGCGCAAAGGCATCCTGCGCCGCGAAGATCGCCTCGTCGGTGGAAGCGGGACTTCTGGGATGGGAGATGTATCGCCATGGCAAGCAATTCGTCTGCGGGGACGGCATCGTCGCCCGGGACGTAGAATGCTGCATCCGCAATATCGGCAGGCTGGGCAAGGAGGGTATGCGGGAGACAAACCGCGAGATCCTCAAGATGATGCTGGACGAAAAGTGATCGGCTCAAATCCCCCGGGACGCTTTCGGCAAAAGCGTCCCCTTTTGTTATTTGGCGGAAAAACAACAGTTCGTCAATCTTGATTGTCTTGAGCTTTTCTCCAAATTGTCATGAGGGCACACGATAGACAGTCGTGCATGGTGAAGAGACAATCACATGGGGATTGAAAGCTTTGGAGAATGCCCGCGCCAGTGGATGCGTCAGCGCGGGTACACGAACGCACATCTGGCGCAGCTCACTCACGAGAAGAGCGACACCACTATCTCGCGTCTCGTGAACGACCAGTGCACACCCCAGCGGTGCGCCGTCTTTCTGGAGGAGCTGCTGGCGCTTCTGACGCCATGAACGGCAGACAGGCCCTGTGAAGCGCTGTGCTTCGGCTGCTTCGATGTGCGGGTGCTGGGCACGCTGGGCGCGCTGCTCCGGCAGAAGGGAACGGAAACGCTCACCATCACCCACTGCTTTGCCGAGGAGCTGCACGTTGATCTCCTCTTCCTGCTGGAGCATACCCTGCTCATGCTCAACGACCCGCAGTATCAGCTGATTTCCATCCGCAGCAGTGATGGGCTCCGGGCATCCAGCGTCGCCATGCAGAATGCGATCATCCTGCGCAACGCCCCGGGCGCGACGCGGCTCATCCTCCCGGCGGAGGGCGGCATGCCGCATGTGCGGGATTTTGGGCCGGAAGCCGATCTTTTTTGGCTCTGCTAACAGGCGCAGGCGGCGGATGAAGCGCTGCAGCGCCGACCTCGGTCAGGGCAACACCATGGACTATATCGCCTTTCTCGAGGTCAGTCTGGCCTATGAGAACGGCCGCAGCGTTTTCCACCTCAAGGCTGATCTGGGCACGGAGTATATGCCGGCCCACAGCGCGCGCGGCACTTTCAGCGTGGGTGGCGCAGCATCCTGAATACGCGTGCGCGGAGGAAAAACCGGTCGACCTCTATATCCACCGCCATCAGAGCATCTGCGGCACGCGCAAGCCGCGTTATCTGATCCTGTGCAAGGATGCGATGACCGCCTTTGCCCGCACAGGCCGGACGACGGCCCATCCCTTCTGCCTGCGGCCCTTCACGCCGGAGGAGCGCATGGCCATTCTGAACGACCTCATTGATCAGGCGGAACACACACCCTGCTTCATCACGCGGGTGCTGCGAGAGCCCGCCGCCATGCCCCGGCATCAGCTCATCGGCTGCGACGAGCCGGGTCTGCTGATCTGCGACACGAGGACGGACTACAGCCTCGAGAGCTGTTCGGAGCTCTTTCTCAATTCGCTGCTGGTCGCTTCGCGGTTCAAGTCCTTCATGCCGGGAGTGCTGACCCGGGACAAGACCGAAAGCGCGGCGGAGACGATCGGCTTCCTGCGCAGGCTGGTCAAGCTGGTGTAAATCCACCGCTCATCAAGAAGGTTCGGAGGCTCAGCCTCCGAACCTTTTGTGATTCCTTTATCCGTTGGATCCGTCTGATTCGTCATCCGACGCATACCCTTCGGAACGGGCGGAGCGGGACGCCCATTTTTCCACCGCGCTGTTGCCCGAATAGGCCGCAAAGGCGACGACCGCGAACGGAGCGTTGGCCTTGATGACCTCAACTCCGATCGCCATGTCGAAGCCGCAGCAGGCCAGCACGATGGTCGCGATGCACATGGCGATTTCCGAAAGGACCACCGCCATGACCATCTTCTTGGAGAACTGGGTATACTGTTTCCGGTTCATGTGCGCGCCTCCTCATGTCTGGGTGATGACAGGGCTGTTGCCGGGATATTGCGCTTTCAGCGCCGCCGCTTCCGCGTAGGACAGCCCGCTGAGCGTGATGGAATACTCCTCTCTGCCGCCCGTTATCAGGAACTGGCTCATCATATAGCCGTTCTGACCGTTATAGCTTACGGGCGTCCAGCCGCCGCTTTCCTCCCCGCGGAGCGTGACCTGCGCGCCCACCGGCACCTCGGTGATATAGGCCAGCTTTGTCGAGGCCGTTCTGCGCAGCTTGACGGGCAGGCCGTTCGCCGCGTAGACGGTCGCTGTTCCGTAAGCCGGCGTGATCGGCGGATCATCCGACGGCGAGTCTGCGCCATAGTCCACCTGCTTCAAATAGGCCACATGCGACCAGTTCTGGCTGATGGGACTGGCGACAAATCCGGTTGCCTCGCCCTGAGCATTGAGCACCCGCGAGGTATCCGTATCCACCAGACCGACGTGATAGTAGTCGTTCAGATCGCCGTCGTAATATGCGCCGCCAGACTGATAGCTCGAGGGCAGGTCGTATCCCCTCTCGCCGGGCTTGCGGTGCTTGAACGCCGCCATGCCGGGAACGATATTCGCCACATTGATGGGAATCAGCGTGACGACCTCCACCCGGGCCATACGGTTGCTCCCGTGATAAATGCTGACGCCATGCTGCCTGAACGCCCATACGAACGCGCCCGAGCAGTCCACCTCACCTCGCTGAGCGGCGCCCTCCCGGTAGGCCCAGTGCTCTGCCAGCATGAGCCGGAAGTCGTCAATCATGGATGAAACCGGCACTTTACTTGCCATGGTACCATCTTCTTTGCTTCAGAATGAGAGCGCCTGCGCGCTCCCTGTCAGTTTATGCCGTCATCCGATCTGTGTGCCATCACAACAAAAGCGCCCTGACGGGCGCTCTGTCTGCCGTATGAACAGATTATTTCGTGACAACCATCGCCTGAGCCTGCGCCTGAAGGCACAGCTCCGCCGCCTTGAAGGCATGTGCCTGAGTCATGGCGTTTTCGGTGCGGTTGAGACAGTCGAGAATGAGCTGGCCGAAGAAGGGATAGCCTGTGGTTCCGGTGGCGTCGATGTGCTTCTCGCCCTTGCCGTTAACGAGATAGATATGGTTGCCGCCGGGCGTGCCGGAAGCGATGTCGACGTATTTGCGGATCTCGATGTAGCCCTCGGTGCCGAGGATAATGGTGCGGCCGTCGCCCCATGTGCTCAGACCATCCGGCGTGAACCAGTCGACGCGGAAGTAATTCGTCGTGCCCTTCGCGCCGACGATGGAGCAGTCGCCGAAGTCGTCCAGCTCGGGATAGTCAGGATTGGCATAGTTGCCGATGCGGCTGTGGGTGACGCGGGCGTCCTCCTCCCCGGCAAAGTGGAGGTACTGCTCGATCTGATGGCTGCCAATGTCGCAGAGGATGCCGCCGTACTTCTCCCGCTCGAAGAACCACGCCGGACGGCCCGCCTTGCCCAGCCGATGAGGCCCGAAGCCCTCGACATGGATAACCTTGCCGATCTCGCCCTGTTCAATCATATACCCCGCCAGAATCGCGCCCTCGACATGCAGCCGCTCGCTGTAGTAGACCATGTATTTCTTCCCGGTCTCCGCGACCATGGACTTCGCGCTGTCGAGCTGGGCAAGCGTCGTGAAAGGGGCCTTGTCGGTGAAGTAATCCTTGCCCGCCGCCATGGCCCGCAGGCCCAGCGGACACCGCTCGCTCGTTACCGCCGCGCCAGCGATCATGTGAGTATCCCTGTCCCCCAGCGCTTCCTCCTCGCTGCGGGCCACCTGAACCTGCGGGTAGGTCTTCACGAACTGGGCCACCTTCGCCTCATCAGGATCATAGACGTATTTCAGCGTGCCGCCGGCCTCCAGCAGGGCGTTGGTCATGCCGTAGATGTGCCCATGATCCAGACGCACAGCGGAGAAAACAAACTCTCCCGGCTTAACCACCGGCTGGGGCTTGCCCTTCGGCGCGTAATTCATGCCGTCGGATACCTTCATGATGAACCCTCCTTATTTCTTCAGGCGCTGTAAACGCATATCCCGCCCTTGACGACGGCACACGGAGCCGCCGTCTCCATCTCTCTGCCTCCAGTATAATGCAAGTTGCGCCCGGCTTCAAGCGGTATTCTCGCAGAAATCCTGCCGTTCGCATCGTTGTCAGTCAGGAAAGCGTAATGCCGGGCTGCGCGTTGCATATGCCTGCATAAAGCATATCCGCCATGTGGGATTCCGCTGTGAGGCTCTCCTTCATTACACCCCGAAAGGTGGAACCGCACCGCTTTTCGGGCCGGATTTTTCGCCCTCTTGTGGTCACAATATTCAATTTATGATATTTTTTCAGAAAAAGCCTTGAAATTCATGTACAATTGTTATAGAATAACATTATTCGGTTTTTTGTTTACTATTGTTCCAAAAAACCGCCGCAGGCAGAAATCAAAAGACAAGCGCTCATGGGAGGAATTCACGGATGGAAACCAAAACGCGCGTATACAGGCTGTTGGCTCTTTTGCTGTGCTTTTGCATGGCGATGACCTCCTTCAGCACCGTTTTCGCTGAAGGCGGGAGCAAAGCCGATCTGTACAATCCCGATCAGAACGCTAATATCAGCAGCTATTATGGCGGGGATGAAACGGATCAGGTAACCCTGCTTGCCGGCAACAGCGCAAAGAACGGCGGCAACGAAGTCCGCGGAAAAACCGTGTTGGAAACCATTCAGAATTACAGGAATACCTACATGCTTGGCGTTGCTTCCGACTTCTGCGTATTTCTGGAAGACGATTTCTGGGTTACGCAGAGTGACGCGGAGGGACGCGTGGCCGTCGGCGGAAACATCTATGCCGACCTTCCTTGGGATCTGAACTACGTCATCGGCGCTGGTGACTACTATTGGCATACGCCTCTTGATGAGCTGCTTGTGGATGAAAATCAGCAGTCCAACAGGCTCGGCGCGGCCACGGTTATCTTAGGCGGCTATCTGTACGGCAGCCTTCATGATACCTATTATGCCTATCCGCCCGCGACCAGTCTGGGATTCCGTTCCAAGTTTGAAGGGCAATATCAGGTGAACGGTCAAGACGCAGCAACAGACAATCATGGAGAATTGCTCGTTGTCCCCACTGAAAAAACGTCGAAAAAGCTTGTCATCAACAAGAATTCACTGACCAGTGACGATATTAAAGCTTATTTTGATACGCAATATACCCCAAGCAATATTCCCGAGTTTACGTCTTACTGGAGCAGTCTGACCGGGAGAAAGACGGACTCCCCCGTTATTCCATCATCCAGCCTCGGAAATTATCAGAGCATTGACCAGAAGCAAACCTATGTAACGCAGCTCCTGGACTTCTCGGATTCGTTCAATTATCTGCGTTCAGCCAGCCAAAACCTGGCAACGGCTAAAACTGAATTCACCGTCGAATTCCGTGAAGACAACACCCATTATGGCTATCCGGAAAGCAACAAAGACAACAGACAGAACAATGGCACCACAAAAACCCTTGTGCTGACATATGTGGGAGACCAGCCCGAACAGGATGACGAGGAAGGCATTCGTCTGACTGCCGATGAAGAAGGGGAAACAGCCAAGAGAGACTGTGTCTATCTAACGCTCACCTCAGAGCAGTTCGCGATGTTCACCGAGGCGACCTTCATTGAATTTGAAAACATTCCTGAGCTGCCGGAGACCAGATTCATCGTCGATATTTCAGATACGCTGTCGTCCCCTCGCGATAATGTTCACTTGGTTCCGTGGAATTACGCTTTTATCCTGATCAACGTTCTGGATAAGGGCGATCTTCATCTCACCAATCTTGACCGGAGCAGCGGTCAGAAGTACACCACCATCAACGGGCGCTACATCTCCAGATACGGCGATAACGATAACAAGAATGACAGTCTGTATGACGCCGCTTCGCAAAGAAACAATCACGCGGGCGTGACAAGCCTTCTGTATAACTTCCCCAATGCTGATAAGATTATCCTCGGCAACAATTTCCAGGGAACGATTCTCGCGCCCGATGCGCTTGTGACGGATGAATTTACTGAACGCGAATATGGCGGCAACGGTTATGATAACGTCAACAGCCGCGGCCACCTTTCCGGCGCATTGATTGCTAACAGCTTTAAGGGCGCCACAGAGTTTGGCTATCGGCCTTTCACCGGTCCCGCTTCCATACTGATTAATGATCTGACGGTCACAAAGAAGGTCGAAGGCTACAACCCGGACCCGAACGTCGGCTTCAATCCGGATCCGAATCAACTGTTTACCTTCAAGATCACGCTCAGCGACAAAACGATCAATGGACGTTATGGCGACATGGTCTTTAAGGATGGCGTGGCTGAAGTTCAGGTCAAGAATACCGAGTCCGCCACTGCCAAGAATCTCCCCATCAACATCACCTATACCGTTGAAGAGCTGAATCCTCCGACCTACTATGAGGTAACCGTGGTCAAGGATGAGCGCGAGGGAGACATTACCATCCAACACGGGGCAAAGGTAACGGTTGTCAACACCTATATTTCCGGCGATCTTGCCATCACGAAGAGCGTTGTTGGCACAGACAATACGCAATCGCAGACCTTTACCTTTAACATCGAGCTCAGTGACTCCAGCATCAGCGGCAACTTCGGCGACATGAAATTCGTCGACGGCAAGGCCACCGTTGAGTTGGGGGATGGCGACCGCAAAGTTGCCACAGGCCTCCCGGCAGGCGTCATTTACACCGTGGTCGAAACCGGTGAGGAAGGCTATGTCTCAACCCCGACCAGCGCAACGGGCACCATTGAGAAGGGCAAAACAGCAACAGCCGATTTTGTCAACACCTACACGACCACAACTCAGACCTCCGGCTCTCTGACCGTGGCCAAGGCGCTGACCGGTGACGTTCCCAACCCCGCGCCGGAGTTCACCTTCACCATCACGCTCGTTGATCCTGAGACCGGTCTGACCGCCTCCAGCGTCGATGGCCTCTACGGCGAGATGGTTTTCGACAAGGGCGTCGCGACAGTTCAGGTGGCCGCCGGCTCCAGCAAGGTCGCTACCGATCTTCCCGCCGGGCTGACCTACACCGTGTCCGAGACCGTCCCCGCCGACTATGAGCAGAAAGTAACCGTCGGTACGACGGGTACCATTCCTGCCGGCGGCAACGCGACCGCGTCCTTCGTCAACGCGAAGATTGAAGAAGAAGAGAAAGACGACGCGACCGGCTCCCTGACCGTGGCCAAGGCGCTGCTTGGCGACATTCCCAATCCTGCGCCTGTGTTCACCTTCACCGTGAAGCTCATTGATCCCGAGACCGGCCTGACCGCCACCAGCGTTGACGGCCTCTACGGTGAGATGACCTTCGACAAGGGCATCGCGACAGTTCAGGTGACTGCCGGTTCGAGCAAGGTTGCCGCCGGTCTGCCTGCCGTGCTGACCTACACCGTGTCCGAAGCCGTCCCCGCCGACTATGAGCAGAAGGTGACGGTCGGCACGACGGGCACCATCCCCGCCGACGGCAACGCGACCGCGTCCTTCGTTAACGCGAAAAAGCAGGATGACGACCAAGATCAGGATCAGAATCAGGGCGATACCGAAACGGAAACCGCGACCGGCGCCTTGAAGCTGACCAAGACCGTCAATGGCGACGCGAACGACAAGGCGAAGAAGTTCTCCTTCACCATCAAGCTGGGCGACCAAAGCGTGAACGACACCTTTGACGGCGTTAAGTTCACCAGCGGCATCGCCACGATCACGCTGAGCCACGGCGAAAGCAAGACCATCAGCGGGCTTCCGGCGGGCGTCACCTATCAGGTGACCGAGGATGACGCAGCGGACTATGTCGTCACCTCGACTGGCGCTGCCGGAACCATCACCAAGGATGCCACGGCGAGTGCGGCGTTTGTCAACACCCGTAAAGCCGTCGAGGAGGCCGCGACAGGCGATCTGACCGTCACCAAGCAGGTGTCCGGCAACGCGGGCGACAAGACGAAGGCGTTCAGCTTCACCGTCATGCTCAGCGACACCAGCATCAATGGCACCTATGGCGGCATGACCTTCTCCAACGGCGTGGCGACCTTCACGCTCAAGCACGGCGAAAGCAAGACTGCCTCCGGACTCCCGGCCGGGATTCGCTACTCGGTGGCCGAAGCCTCTGCCAATCAGGACGGCTACACGACCACTTCGACCGGCGAGCGCGGCACAATCACGGCGAATAGCGCCGCGAACGCGATCTTCATCAACGCGAAGGACGCCATCTCGGAAGACATGCCCCAGACTGGCGACAACAGCCAGATTGGGCTGTGGCTGACGCTGATGCTCGCGGCGATTGTCGGCATGTTCCTTGCCGGCAAGAAGGCCAAGCGCTAAGAGCAAAACACAAGCGGCGGACAGAATCATCTGTCCGCCGCTTATTTTTGTGCTTTCCAGTGCGCCGACCGTCTTACACCGCTGGCTTTCCAAGAATGCCGGAGAGATTCCCGACAATCGCCCGTGTGATGGATGGCTTGTTCATGGTGTACAGGTGGATGTTCGTCACGCCGTTGGCGATCAGATCAATAATCTGCTCTGTAGCAAAGGCGATGCCTGCCTGCGCCATAGCCTCTGGATCATCCGCAAACCTGTCGGCGATGGCCGCAAACCTCGGCGGCATGATCGACCCCGACAGCTTTACCACGCGATCCACCTGCCGCGCGTCACAGATCGGCATGATGCCCGCGCAAACAGGCACGTTGATGCCCGCCCGCAGCGCCCTGTACAGGAAATTGTATAGAATCCCGTTGTCAAAGAACATCTGCGTAGTCAGGAAATCAACGCCCGCGTCCACCTTGCGCTTGAGATAGTCCATATCCTGACGCTTGCCGCCGCTCTCGGGGTGTCCCTCGGGATAGCATGCCGCGCCAACGCAGAAATTCCCCTGCGCGTGAATGAACTCAATCAGCTCCGCCGCATAGGTAAAGTCGTGCTCAGGCTCCCCTTCCCGGGGCAGATCGCCGCGCAGGGCCAGCACATTCTCCATGCCTGCCCGCTGCATCTCCGACAAAACCGTGCGGACATGCTCCTTCGTCGACTGCACGCAGGTCAGATGGCACAGCGGCGTCACGCCCGCCTCCGCAACAGCACGGGCAATGGCCAGCGTATGCCCCGGCGTCTTGCCCGCAGCCCCATAGGTCACCGACATGAACGCTGGCGAAAGGCCCGCAATCTCCTGCGCGACCGCCGACGCCTGAGCGATGCCGTCAAACTTCTTCGGCGGGAAAACCTCGCAGGAAAGATGAATCCTGCCATCCCGAAGGATACCGTCAATGCGCATTGTCTCACCCCATCAACCATCTGAAGTTTGGGAGGGTGCAGGAGGGCTGTACTCAGCAAATACGCCTTCCGCATCGTTCCCGCGCCGTCCTCCTCACCCGACGGTTCCGTGCTCCTCGCCCCGGGCGGTAGTCAGCAGCGTGAACAGCTCCCGCACCCCCGGCAACGGCCGCAGGTCAAACCACTCGGGCTTATCGTGAATCAGCAGCTTCCAGAGCGTCGTCTCCTGCGGGAGGCGGCCCGTCTCCCGGGCACAGCGATCCGCAATCTCCTTGCATAGCGGTCTCACCAGCCGCTCCGGCACCACCAGCATGGACAAATCCGGCACGCCGCCGACCGTCGCGAGCACGATGCGGTCAGTGCAGATGCTCTCCCAGTCCAGCCACGCATGCTCATAAACCGGATAGCGCAGGCAGCCGAAGTCCATCCACACATAGTGGCTGTGAGTGAGGAACTTCTCCCGGGTCGCGCCCAGCATGAAGGGCTTGGAGAGCTTGATGTAGTTCAGCGCCTCATCCGGGCCCACGACGCTCTCCGTCTGCAGGCTGTAGCGGCGCTTATATTCCAGCACGTTGGGGTGAATCGGCGATATCTTGCGGATGGTTTCGCTGTCCGCGTAACACAGGAGCGCCAGATTGCGAATGGCGATGAGCCGCTTGAACCAGCTCAGGTATTCCTCCGGCAGGTTGGGCGAAGGATAGGGCAGCGTCAGACAAGCCGTCACGCAAAGGGGCGTGCAGTCCGCCCGGCTTGTCAGCCCGCGGAAGATCTCCTGCGTCTTCACCGACAGCGGCACGCGCATCGGATAGGTCAGATCCTCGTTGAAAATGCCCTGCCGGGCCATGGGCGAAAGCTGACGCTTGCTGAAGCGCACGCCGAAGCGCTGCTCAAAGGGGCGCACCGTCTCCCGGCGGCCCTCCTCGCAGCCGCGGATATCGCAGGGCGGAATGAGGTCGTCCCACAAAAGGCGAATACGCGGCTTATGAGCCGTGTACACGCTCCAGTGGTTCCGGAACGCCCGCAGGAAATAAGGCTCCAGCTCCTCCATGGGTTCCCGGAAGAACGCCGCCGGGCCAAAGCAGAAGTCCGGGTGAATAAACGCCGAGGGCTGCGCAGACCGGGCATACCGCAGGGGCGTGCCACGATGGAACAGCAGCATGCCGTTTGCGTCAAAGGCGTCCGCCGCCACGGGGCAGACCGCATCCACCGGGTCCTGCGAGCGGGGCAGGTAGCCCGTCAGCACCGCCCGATTGGAGCGGCCCGACTGGCAATGCCTGAGGTCGCGAAGCAGATCAGCATCCCAGCGCGGCGAGAACACCATACCCGGATGCCCCATCAGGATATGGCTCTCCCCTTCCCATACCGCCAGAACGCCCTGCCAGCTGTCATAGGCCGGGCAGAGGAACTGCACGTTTCCCAGCCGCAGCATGGCCTCCATTTCCTCCTCGGTGGGCTCCTCCCTCAGCGACAGGCCGAAGGAAAGCCGCTCCGGGCGCAGCGCCATGTCCCGGGCGGAATACAGGGCCCGGTCGGCGTCGGTGTAGGTCGCCGCGGACATCAGCAGCAGGATCTGTTCCATTTCATCCTCCGTAGTTTCGCGAATCAGCGGCGCAGCACGGCGCGGAGCAGCAGCGACAGGAAGTACCACGCCGCCGCGTAGAGCACGATGGCCGCGCCCGCCGAGGTGTCCCACGCATAGGCCGATAACAGCCCCGCCACGCCCGAGCTCAGCGCGATGGCAACGCTCCAGACCGCATGCTGTCGGCTCGACCGGGCCAGATTGCGCCCCGCAGCGGCGGGGAGAATCAGCAGCGCGTTGATCAGCATCACGCCGACCCAGCGGATGGCCAGCATGACCGCCACCGCCACCAGCACCACAAAGGCGCACTCAACAAGGTGGATGCGCACGCCGCGGCTCCGGGCCAGCGATGCGTTGACCCCTGCCAGCAGCAGCCGGTTATACATCGCCATCCACACCGCTGTGCCCACCGCAAGGGCGATCAGCAGGAGCAGCAGATCATTGGGGGTGACGGCCAGCACATCGCCCACCAGCAGCGACGAATACTTCGCGAAGCCGCCGCCCCGGGAGAGGATCAGCAGGCCCGCCGCGATGGAGGTGGACGAGAAAACGCTGATCACCGTATCCGTGCTGGCTGCGCCGGTCTGCCGGATGCGGCAGATCAGGATGGCCCAGACCACCCCGAACACCAGCATGCTGATCAGGTCGCTCCGCACTCCGAGCACGATGCCCAGACCGATGCCGGTGAGCGCGCTATGCCCCAGCGCATCGGAGAAGAAGGCCATCTGCTGGTTGACCGCCATGGTGCCCAGCAGGCCCAGCAGCGGCGTGAGCAGCAGGATCGCCAGCAGCGCGTTTTTCATGAAGCCAAACTGCAGCGCCGGAATCGGCAGCAGCGTGTCAATCACCTGATAGATCGCCTGCATCACGGCGCCTCCTTCCTGTTCCCCGGCAGCCACTGGGGCGCTTCCCTGCGCGGGGCGGTATGCGCGCCGAACACCGCGTCAAACTCCTTGGTTGCGAAGACGGCCTCCGGCGTGCCCTGACAGAGCACGGTCTTGTCCAGAAGCACCACATGGTCGGCGTATTCCCGCACCAGCCCCAGATCGTGGCTGACCAGCAGAATCGCCATATGATGGGTCTCCCGCAGCCGCAGCACGGTATCGAGGAACATGGATAGGCCCTTCTGATCCACGCCGGAAACAGGCTCGTCCAGCACCAGCAGGTCAGGGGCCGGACGCAGCGCCAGCGCCAGCAGCACCCGCTGCAGCTCGCCGCCGGAGCAGCGCCCCAGCGGCGTCTGGGCCAGAGACTTCGCGTCCACGGCTTCCAGCGCCTCGAGCACCTGTCTGCGGGTCCTGATGCTGATGCCCGTCCAGACCGGCCTGCGGGTAAACGCCGCCGCGAGGAAGTCCTCCACAGTCACGGGCATCTCCCGGTCAAAGTGCAGATGCTGGGGCACATAGCCGGTGGTCAGGTGCGGCAGATCGCGGTCGTGATCGTCGATATGGCGGATGGTGCCGCTATGGGGCAGTTCGCCCAGCAGCGCCCGGATCAGCGTGGTCTTGCCCGCGCCGTTCTGCCCGATCAGCGCGGTGAGCTGTCCGCAGTGGACGTGCATGGACACCCCCTGCAGCAGCGTCTGCCCGCCCCGCTGAACGGAAACGTTATCCAGCGCGATCCGGCACAGGGAACAATGATGCTCCGGCATGTCGGCACCTCCCATAAAAACGGTTTGTCCCTTTATTATAGCACACAGGTCAAGGTCTGTGGGCCATTTTGCAGAAAAAAGGAGAGAGCGCCTTCCGACGCCCTCTCCCATCGCGATTTTACAGGTCAACCACGGTCAGGTGCTCATCCTTGCAGGCTTCCAGCGCTTCCTCATGGGCAACGACACAGATCGCCGCGTCTTCGACCAGTTTGTCGAACAATCCGCACCAGTAGAGCAGCTTCTCCGGCGTGGTGGCGAGCATCTCGCGGCGCTCGGCAGCGAGCATGTCCCACGTCATACCATTGAAGTAATAGCGGTCAGCCAGCTGACCCACCTGACGCGGGGACATCAGCGGCTCCGTGCCGGATATGGTGCTGATGATGAACTTATCCAGCGCCTCGCCGCTCTCGACGAAGGAGCGCAGGAACGCCGCCATCCCGCGGTAAGCATCCAGCGTCCGACCCGGAGTGGGATCGCGGTAGGAGCTGACCGACACCGAGCCGTCCCGGGTCACCCGGCCGTTCACACCATAAGCGCCGCCCTGCACGCGCACCACATTCCACAGGTAGCTCAGGCCGACGATGGTGCTGGCCACCTGCGCGCTGCCGTCATAGGTCATGCCCAGCCTGCTCAGATGGGTCGCCATCGCCGCATAGCCGATCTGCGCAGGAATGCGCACGCCGGTATTCATCGGCAGGTTCGTCACATAGGCGGCGCTTGGCGCGACCGGCTCGCCCGCGGGATAGGCGCTGATGATCTTCGTCACATCGACAGGCTGCGCAGCCGTCACGGACAGCGTCATCCTCGCCCTGCACACAGCGGCGGTCAGCTTGGCCTTCACCAGCGCGGTGAAGCTGGCAATGCCCTCGTCAAAGTGGGCCGCAAGCTCGTGGACAAACCGGGTATGCGTATGGCCGCCGATGGCCTCCGCCGCCGCGTCGATGGCCGAGAAATGCGCCTTGACCTGCAGCGACGCTAACATATTGCCCGCCTCAATGCCAATCTGCTTGAGGGTCTGATCCCGCTGCAGCACCAGCTCCCGGATGCGCTCCGGATCGTCGAGCTTCGTCTGCGTCAGAATCTCATGCACCAGCGCCGCAGCCTGCGGTAGCTTTTCCTCCAGCACGGAGCAGTTCACGACCAGCCGGGGCGTACAGGTTTGCGTATCACCCACCTTGGCCTCCGCCTGCAGGGACACGTTCAGGCTGCCAATGTCTGACTTGACCGCCTGCTGCAGCGCCGCCGCGTCATAATGCGCCGTGGGCAGCGCGCCCAGCAGCTTGTCCGCCAGCTTGAGCCGGGACAGCTTCTCCAGCGAGCAGTCCGTCAGGTTGAAGTAATAATTCAGGTGGACAATGCCGTGGCAGGGCGCCTTGTGCTGCAGCACCGTCACGCCATCGACCGCGGTGATCTCCGTCTCCGTGCGCATCGGATCGGGGCTGACCTCGCTCAGGTCGAGCACCGGCAGGGTCGCGAGCTGCTCGGGGGTGTCGGGGGTCTGCTGCCATGCGGCGAGCTCCTCATTCAGCTTGAGCACAGCTGCCTTGTCCGCCTCCGACCAGCCGTCAGCAATCTTCTGGAGCCGCGCCGCCTCGGCCTTCCGCAGCTCCTCGCCGAGGGTCTTGGAGGGCAGGGTGTGCAGCACGCACAGGCCCGTCTCATCCAGCAGCAGCTCCGCCAGCAGCTTCTCATAGCCGCCGTTGTCCATCCGCGCGTAGAGGCCCGCGATGACTTCGTCATGGAGCAGGTAGGTGATCGGATCGCCGCCATAGAGCCATGCGCCGTAGCTGTTGATGGCACGGATCAGGCCCTGCGGCTCCCGGGGCTCGCGGAGGTTGAAGGCCAGCCGGTTGATGCTCGCCTCCACCGCCGCCCGGTCGAGACCGCTCTCCACCAGACCCTTCACCGTCTCGCGGACGGTCTGCCGGATGGCGTCGGCCTTGCTGTCGTCCATGTTCTTGAACTGCAGCGCCATCACGGGCTGCATGATGCCGTCCTCCATCATCATGCCCATATCCTGAGCAAGACCCGCGGAGAGAATCGCCCGCTTGAGGGGCGCTTCGTTGGAGCCCGTCAGCACATCGCTGAGCACCTGCACCGCGTAGAGCTTGTCAACATCAGCCCATGAGCCCACGATCTTGCCCAGAATGAGCTGCGCCCGGTTCTCCTCCGGTTCCTCCGCGCCGATCTCATAGTAGGTGGTCGCCTCGGCGCTGCGGGGCTGCTGGGGCGTGATGTCATGCTTCTCGTCGGAACGCTCGTAGCGGCTCAGATAGCCGTCAATCAGCGGAAGCACCCGGTCGAGCGGCACCGCGCCGTCGAGGAAGATGCGGCTGTTGGAGGGATGATAGAAGCGCTTGTAGGAATCAAGGAACTGCTCATAGGTCAGGTCGGGGATATGCTTGGGATCACCGCCCGAATTATGCCCGTAGCAGTTGTCCGGGTACACCAGCGCCAGCATGCCCTCAAAGGCCACCTCATCCACCGAGGACATCGCGCCCTTCATCTCGTTGAAGACAACGCCCTTGTAGGTGGGCGCCGCATCAGCGTCGGTCAGCTCGATGTGCCAGCCCTCCTGATGGAAGATGCCGGGGTTATCAAAGATGCGCGGCGCGAAGACCGCGTCCAGATACACCTCGGTCAGGTTCATGTAATCCTGCTCGTTGCGGCTGGAGATGGGATAAATCGTCTTGTCCGGGAAGGTCATGGCGTTGAGGAAGGTGTTCATGGAGCTCTTCATCAGCTCAACGAAGGGCTCCCGCACCGGGTACTTCTCCGAGCCGCAGAGGACGCTGTGCTCCAGAATGTGGAACACGCCCGTGCTGTCCTCAGGCAGGGTCTTGAAGCCGACGCAGAACAGCTTGTTCTCCGCGCCGTTGTCCACCCAGCACAGCTCCGCGCCGGTCTTGTCATGGGTCATCTCGACAAAGCTGCCTCCCAGCTCCGCCGTCTCGCGCACCCGCGTCACTGTGAAGCCATGCAGCTTCTGTCCTTGGGTCAGGGCCATCACGCATCATCCTTTTCTCAGTTTTTTCTATCATTTCGCAGGCGCAGCGGACTTTCCCTGCCGAGCCTGAAATGTTCAGGTCACGCCTCTGCGTCCAGCGCCTCCCACGCCTGATACAGGCGCTCAATCTCATCCTTCTTCTGCTGGTATTCCTTTGCCAGCCTCGCAGCCAGCTCCGCGTCCTCATAGGTCTCCGGCGCGGCCAGCGCGGCTTCAAGGTCAGCGGCCTCCTGCTCCGCCCTCGCGACGGCTTCCTCCGCCTGCTGCAGCGCCGTCTTGCGCTCCTTGAGGCGCTTCTCCTCCTCGCGGGTGCGGCGGCGCTCCTTCTCCATGGCGGTGCGGGTCATGCCCTGCGTATCCCCATCAGGGGCCTGTGCCCGGTTGATCTTCTCGAAGTAGTCGTCGTAGTTGCCCAGATATTCCTTCACGCCGCCAGCTTCCAGCACGCAGACCTTCGTGGCGAAGCGGTTAATGAAATAGCGGTCGTGGCTGATCGCCAGAATCGTGCCGGGGAACTCCGCCAGCGCGTCCTCCAGCACCTCGCGGCTGTCCATGTCAAGGTGGTTGGTCGGCTCGTCCAGCAGCAGCAGGTTGTCCTTGCGCAGCATCAGCTTGGTGAGCGCCACGCGGCCCTTTTCGCCGCCGGAGAGGGTATGCACGGGCATCAGCACGTCATCCCCCGTGAACAGGAACAGCCCCAGCGCGCCGCGAACGTCCGTCTGCTCCATGCGCCGGAAATCGTCCCAGACCTCATCCAGCACGGTCTTGTGGTCGTGCAGGTGCGCCTGATGCTGATCATAGTAGCCGATGTCGACCCCAGCGCCGAGGCGGATGGTGCCCGCGTCAGGCTTGAGCTCATTCACGAGGCACTTGAGCAGCGTTGACTTGCCCACACCGTTGTCGCCGATCAGCGCTACCCGGTCGCCGGCGCGCAGATGCAGCTTCACATGCTCAAAGAGCGTCCGGCCGTCAAAGCCCTTCGACAGCTCCTCAACCATCAGCACATCCTCACCGGTGCGCCGCCGGGTGTCAAAGCGGAAGCGGATCGCGCTCTCGTCCTGCGGCTTTTCCAGCCGTTCAATCTTCTCAAGGCGCTTCTCCCGGCTCTCCGCCAGACGGATGGACTTCTCCCGGTTGAACTGCCTGTACCGCGCGATGATGGCCTCCTGCCGGGCGATCTCCTTCTGCTGGAGCTCATAGGCCTTCATTCGCACCTCAAAGCGCTCCGTCCGCTGCGCCATGTACTGGGTATAGTTGCCGTCATAGCACTCGATGGCGCCCAGCAGCAGCTCCGCCATGCGGTCGCAGACGTGATCCATGAAGTAGCGGTCATGGCTGATCAGCAGCACTGCGCCCTTATAGCTGTGCAGGTAGTCCTCCAGCCACGCGATGGACTTGAGATCGAGGTGGTTGGTCGGCTCGTCCAGCAGCAGCAGGTCAGGCTCCGTCAGCAGCATCCGGCCCAGACACAGCCGCGTGCGCTCGCCGCCGGAAAGAGAGGAGGCAAGCTGCCCCTGCTGCTCCTTGCGGAATCCGAGGCCCGCCAGCACGCCCTGCACGGTGGATTTCCAGCCATAGCCGTTACGCTCCTCAAACTCGCGGGTGAGCTGATCGTATTGCCCGCCAAGCCTGCGCAGCATCTCCTCGTCCTCGCCGCACTCCGCCATGCGCTGCTCAAGCTGCCGGAGCTGACCCTCCATCTCGACCACCGGGTCGAAGACGCTCTCCAGCTCCTCCAGCACCGTGCGGCCTTCCTGCACCTCGCCCTGCTGCGCCAGATAGCCCAGCCGCAGCCCCTTCTGCATGGTGATGGCGCCGCCGTCGGAGGTCTCGAGCCCGGCAATGATCTTCATCAGCGTCGACTTGCCCGAGCCGTTCACACCGACCAGCCCCATCCGCTGCCCGTCCTGCAATACAAGGGACGCGTCCCTCAGCACCTCATTGGTGCCAAAGCTTTTCCGCACGCCCTGAAGCGACAGCAATATCACCGGAAGCATCCCCCAATCTCGTCATGCAGCCGGGACAAGCTCTCATCCCTGTCCGCCCGGCTCATCCCGCAGGCCTCAAGCGTCTCGTCGCTCAGCCCCTCATAGAGCCCGGCCAGCCTGTCCAGCCACGCGGCCCTGTCCGGCAGCGTCTCCCACAGGAAGAACACCGCGTTGTCCATCAGGTCAATCCGACCGCCAGTGCGGAAGAAGCAGGCGCACTCATACAGCTCTTTCGCCGTCAGCCGATCGAAGGCGCCTCGCATCAGCCCGTCCGCCGTTTCCGCCAGCTCCCGGCAGACCATACCCTCATCCTGAAACGCCAGCATCAGCCGCAGCGCCCTGCCCTGCCACTGCGAGCGCTCGTCGTCGCTCTTGGCCAGAACCTCCGCCCGGGCTGACAGCAGCATCGCCAGCGACAGGCAGGCTTCATCGGTCATCAGCGCCCGAAGCGCTTCATCGTCCATGCCGTCCACGGCGCGCAGTCCTATGCCGCAGGCCGTCCGGCACTGAATATCCAGCAGAAGCTGCCGGGCCTGATCGTCCGCCGCATCCCGCAGCGCCCGCAAAAACCGCCCGAACTCCTTGATCAGCCGGAGCACATAATCCTTGTCTTCCCAATTCATCGCAACTGCACCACAAAATAAAGTCCCAGAATCGTCATCGCTGCGATACCCAGCGCCAAATCCGCTCCCTTGAGCTTTTCGCCCTCAGGCCAAGTAACGCCGCGCAGCATCACGCCCGCCAGCGCCGCCGTCACGGGCACCGTCGCCAGCAGGGACGCCCACGGCAGCGTCACGCCCCGCCATGCCAGCGCGAGGGTCACAGCGTTGTAGGTCAGGTGCGTCACCGTCGGCGACCACAGCCCGCCATAGCGCAGCATGCTCAGCGTGAACAGCGCCCCGCAGGCCAGATGCGCCGGAAGCGCCGCCACCCGGCCGTGAATCAGCGCGAAGAGCATCACCGTCAGCGCCAGCGCTTTTTCGCCGCCCATGCCCTGCGCCAGCCCGCACAGCACCCCGCCACGGAAGAATGCCTCCTCCGCCAGCGCGGGCACCACAACCGCCGCCAGCACCAGCAGCGCCCATTCCGGCATGGTCGACGGCACCGGCATCTCCCGAGGCGCCATCAGCAGCAGCGACGACCAGCCCGCGGAGATGGGATTCATCATCAGCGCCAGCGCCGCGCCCGCCGCGAGACTGATCGCGCAGCCCGAGCCCGTCGCCCGTCGCGCAGCCCTCATCCGCCATGGCCGCAAAAACAGCGCGGGGATACCGAAAAACGCCGCCTCCTGCGCCATCATCGTCAGATAGTGTCCCGCGGCCCCCGGCGAATCCTCCGGCAGCAGCACAGGCCGCGCAAGCCGCCACGCCAGCAGCACCAGCAGCAGCGCCAGCACCACCAGCCATGTCCTCCGCAGACGGCTTCTTTCCATGGGCATTACGCGCCCTCTCCCAGCGTATACACGCTGCCGATATGATCCCGCCATGCCAGGTCCAGCCGCAGATCCTCGCCCAGCCGGATGCCCTCGCGCTCCATGCGTGCCTCGCTGGTGGACAGCGCCAGCTCCGGCCGGTTATTCTCTCCGCTCAGGTGCCCCAGAATCACGTTGCGCACCCCGGTATCCACAAGCTGCAGCAGCGCGTCGGCACAGGCCTCGTTGCTCAGGTGTCCGTGATTGCCCAGAATGCGCTGCTTGAGATACGACGAATAGTGAGCGTTCATGCGCAGCATCTCGGGGTCGTGGTTGCTCTCCAGCAGCACCAGCGAGCTGCCCGCCACTGCGTCCCGCACATGCCGCGGGAAATGCCCCAGATCGGTCGCCGTCGAGATGCTCAGCCCGCCGCCCCACAGTCGGTAGCCCACAGGCTCCGCCGCGTCATGGGGAATGCGGAAGGGCGCGACCCCGATATCGCCCAGATAGAAGTCGCCGTCAGAATCAAACACCCGCCTGCAGCCCTCGGGAATCCTGCCGAATTTGGCCTCCATCCCACGCCATGTCGCCTCGTTGGCATACACCGGGATATGGTGCTTCCGGCACATCACGCCCGCGCCGGCAATGTGGTCGTTATGCTCGTGAGTGATGAGAATGGCGTCGATGGTGTCCGGGTTGACGCCGATCATAGTCAGCGCCTCATCGAGGGTCTTGCCCGGCTTGCCCGCGTCGATCAGCAGCCTCGTGCGGCCATACTGCACAAACAGCGCGTTGCCGCTGGAGCCCGAATACAGCGGGCAGAAGATCATGTCCATTCAGTAAGTCCTTTCGTGAAGAGATGCAGCGGAGGAATGCCAGAAAGGAGACTCTCGGGCCGAAAGTCCCCTCGCGCACCCACCCCGAAGGGCGGCGGCTCTCATGCTTCAAGGCCGCGCTTAACAGCCATCAGGGTCTGCGGCGTTATACGTCGAGGTGCTTGGCAACCCGCTCGTTTTCAGGCGGCGGGGTCATATAATCCGGGCCGAACAGGATGGTGAGGACTTCGTCATGCTTCGCGGGAATCAGGCATGGAATGCCCTCGAAGGGCACGGTGATCTTTTCCGCAAACTGCTCCGGATGCCAGATGTGCATCATCAGCTCAAAAGCGCCGTTGGACATGCACAGATCATTGCCGGACTTCACCATCGTCGAGACCTTCTCATACCAGCGGGTCTTCGCCCTGACGGTGAAGGGCAGTCCCAGCACATGGGAGCCGAAGAGCAGGATTTTCTGCTTGAGACCAAAGCGGCTGTAATCCACGTTGCGCTTGAGCATGCCCTGCAGCAGGTGCAGCGTCAGGAACCAGAGCCTGCGTTTCATCCCCTCCGGCGGCACCGGATCGAGGATGAAAAAGTCCGTGAACGCCGCGACCTTTTCCGGATCACGGTTCATGACCCGGGGCGTCCATGTGTTCAGATAGGTCAGTTCAAAGCGCTCGTCGCACTCCTGCGGATAGACCTGCCGGAAGCGGGTGAACTGCTCGCGGGTCATCAGCAGGTCAATATCATCATCCCACGGGATGAATCCCTCGTGCCGCACCGCGCCCAGCAGCGTCCCGCACATCAGGTTGTACTCGATGCCGTGGCGCTCGCACACCGCGACAATGTCCCGAAGCTGGCACAGCAGCTCCTCGTGAATCTCCGGCAGGGACAGCTTCTTCTCTTCCATTTATGCCTCTTTCAGCCACTCGAGCGTCCGCTCACAGATGGCCTTGTCGTCCATTTGGTATGCTCCGCGCAGATACTGCTGCGTGCCCACGATGGTGGAGTATACGTCCTCCATGCCGATGCGGTGGACGCGGCAGCTCAGGCCCGTCCCGGCAATGACCTCACACACCGCCGACCCGAAGCCGCCCACGACGGAGTGCTCCTCGACGGTCACGATATGCCGGAAACGCCCCGCCAGCTCGGTGAGCTTGTCCCGGTCGATGGGCTTGATGCACGGGAAGGACACGACCTCCGCCGACACGCCGCTCTCCTCCAGCAGCTTCGCCGCGCCGAGGGTCTGGGTCAGGATGCCGCCCGCGGAGAGCAGCGCCACGTCGGAACCCGCCCGCAGGGTCAGCGCTTTGGGCAGCTCCCAGTTCTCGATGGGTTCCTCGTGCAGCAGCGGCTCGCCGCCGCGGCCCAGCCTCAGGTAACAGGTGCCGGGGGTGCGGAGCATCACGGGGACAACCGCCTCCACCTCCGCCGGATCGCCGGGGGTGAAGACCGTCACGCCCGGCAGCGCCCGCAGGATCGCCATATCCTCCGTCGCGTGATGGCTCATGCCCAGCGACCCATATACAAAGCCGCCGCCCACGCAGACGATCTTCACGTTCGCGTTGTGATAGGCGCAGTCGTTGCGGATCTGTTCAATGCAGCGCAGCGTCGGGAAGTTGCCGATGGAGTAGGTCAGCACGGTGCGGCCCGTCTGCGCCAGTCCGGCAGCGAGGCCCGTCATTCCCTGCTCCGCGATGCCCGCGTTGACGAATTGGTCGGGATACGTCTCCCAGAAGGGCTTCAGCACGCCGAAGCCGAGGTCGCCCGTGACCAGCACCAGCCGCGGGTCTTTTTCCGCCTCGCGCATGAGGCAGCGGGTGAATGCGTCTCTCATGGCCTTTGCGCCTCCAGCTCCCGAAGCGCCGCTTCGTATTCCTCGCCCTGCGGCGTGCGGTAGTGCCACAGGATGTCGTTCTCCATGAAGGACACGCCCTTGCCCTTGGTGGTTTCCGCGATGATGACCGAAGGCTTGCCCTTGCCCCTGTTCGCCTTGGCCTGCTCGAAGGCGGCCCGCAGCGCGTCCACATCGTGACCGTCGACCACCTGCGTGTTCCAGCCAAAGGAGCGCCACTTGTCCGCGAAGGGCTCGAGGGCAATGGTATTCTCGCAGAAGTCCAGCGACTGCATGCGGTTATGGTCGATCACGGCGATCAGGTTGTCCAGCTTGTACTGATGCGCCTGAAGCGCGGCCTCCCACACGGAGCCCTCATCGCACTCGCCGTCGCCCAGCACCGCGTACACGCGCCAAGCTGCCTTGTCCATCTTTCCGCCCAGCGCCATGCCCGCCGCCACTGCCAGACCGTGGCCCAGCGACCCGGTCGAGAACTCCACGCCGGGAATGCCCTTGTGGCTGACGTGCCCTGACAGCCGGGAGCCATTGGCGTAGTGCGTGGACAGCTCCTCCACCGGGAAGAACCCCCGTTCCGCCAGCGCCGCGTAGACCGCCGCGCCCGCGTGGCCCTTCGAGAGGATAAGCCTGTCGCGCTCCGGCCATTTCGGATTTTCCGGGTCCACATTCAGCGCGCCCGTGTAGAGCGTCGCCATGATCTCCGCCAGCGAGAAGATCGCGCCGATATGACTGCCGCGGCTGATATGGGTCATCTCCAGCCCGTGACGGCGAATCAGCCACGCCAGCACCCGCGGATCAGCCGTGTTGATGGGCTGCCCCTCAAAGGCCGCGTGGGTCTTGACGGTGTAGGTCTCAGACATCGTTGCCTCCCACATGTCAGCGTTCATCCTTGAGCAAAGCGTAATAGGCCGCGTCGCAGACGCCCTGATTGTTCCAGTCGGCCTGCCGGTGCGTGCCCTCGTATTTCATGCCGCATTTCTGCATGACCGCGCCGGAATGCGGGTTGCGCGTGTCATGCCGGGCCTCAACGCGCCGCACGCCCACCTCGTCGAACAGATAGTCCGTCACGCGCGCAAGGGCTTCCGTCATGATGCCCTGATGCCACCAGCGCCTGCCGATGCAGTAGCCGATCTCCGCGGCCTGTACCTTCTCGTCAATCGGCTTCACCACCGCGATGCTGCCGATGGGCTCGTTCAGCTCCTTCGGCACGATGGCCCACTGATAATAATCCGGCTTCTCATACCCCTTGACCCAGTCCGCCGTCACCATGGCAGACACTTCCTCGCTGGGATGGGTCGGCCAAGTCAGGTATTTCGTCACTTCCGGGTCGTTTGCCCAATTGCTGTACATGGCCTGCGCGTCCTCGATCACAAATGGCCGCAGGATCAGCCGCTGCGTCTCCAGCCGTTTCGTTCCCTGATGGTTCATGCCGCATGCTCCTTCTTCTCTTCGGCCATCTTCTTCGCCTTGCCGAACACGCCGCCGATGGTCTCGAAGAACAGCCCCGCGTCCAGCAGGAAGGACTGGTTCATCGCGTACTCCACCCGCAGCTCGTTCTTGTGGGGCAGGATGTATTTCTCAAAGTTCGCCACCGGGTCCTCGGTGCCGACGATTTCATCCTGCGCGATGTACACGATGCTCGAGCGGTCGGTGATGCCCGGGCGCACCCAGAGGATGCACTCCTGCTCCTTGGTGTACTGAGTGGTGTAGAGCAGCAGCTCCGGCCGGGGGCCGACAAAGGACATCTCGCCCTTGAGGATGTTGAAGAGCTGCGGCAGCTCGTCCAGCTTCAGGCGGCGCATGATCCTGCCCGCCCGGGTCACGCGGCTGTCGCCCAGCGCCGTGCAGCCGCCGGACTTATCCGCGCCCACCACCATGGAGCGGAACTTCATAATATAGAAGGGCTTGTTGTGATAGCCGCCGCGCTTGGCCCGGTAGATCACAGGGCCGGGAGAATCCAGCTTGACCCAGATCGCCAGCGGGATCATGACGATGCAGCCGGGGATCAGCAGGATCAGCGCCAGCAGAAAATCCAGCACGCGCTTGACCACATGGCTGTAAAAGGGGTGGGACAGCGGGCCGTCCCACCGGGGCAGGTTATTCTCGTCGATGTTGCTCATCGGTAACTCCTCACATCTCCTGCATCCGGTTAAGCAGGTCGCTCAGGTGCTCCAGCTCCTCCCGGGAATAGTACTGCAGGACGATCTTGCCTTTTTTCGCGCTGCCCGTCAGCGTCGCGCGGATGCCGAAGGTCTCCCGGACGCGGCTCTCCAGCTCGCTCAGCTCCACAGGGAGCAGCCGGGGCTTGGGCATGGGCTTGACGGGCTTTTCCTCCTTGAGCGCAGCCGCTGCCACCTCAAGCTGCCGGACGCTCCAGCCGCTCTCAATGGTCTGCTTCGCCAACGCCAGCTTTGACGCGTCGTCCGGCACACCCGCCAGCACCCGGGCATGGCCCGCGGAGAGCACGCCGTCCCGCACCATGTCGGCAATCTCCTCCGGCAGGCTCAGCAGGCGGAGCAGGTTCGCTACGGCGGGGCGACTCTTGGACAGGCGGCTGGCAACGGCCTCCTGCGTGTAGCCGCAGTGCTGCATCAGGCCTCGGATGCCCTGCGCGACTTCGATGGGGTTCAGGTCCTCCCGCTGCAGGTTCTCGATCAGGGCAATCTCCATCTGCTGGACGATGTCAAGGTCGCGCACCACACAGGGCACGGTCTCCAGCCCGGCCATTCTTGCCGCCCGCCAGCGACGCTCGCCCGCCACGATGCGATAGCGCCCATGATCGCCGGGCACCACCAGAATCGGCTGCAGCACGCCCTGATCCTTGATCGACTGCGCGAGCTGCGCGATGGATTCCTCCTGAAACACCCGCCGGGGCTGATCGGGATTCGGGTCAATGTCCCCGATGGCGATCTCCTGACCGCCGGTCATGGTCACGTCGGCTTCGGGCAGCAGCGCATCGAGGCCGCGGCCCAGTCCATGGCTCTTTTTCGGCATACTTTTCCGCTCCTTGCTCGTTGGTCGTTATACCCGGATGCCATTGCGCTCCAGCACCTCTTTGGCCAAGGCGCGATAGGCCGTCGCGCCCGCGGAGCGGTTATCGTAAATGTGAATCGGTTCGCCGTGGGAGGGCGCCTCGCCCAGCCGGACAGCCCGCGGGATGGTTGTGGCGAACACCTGCCGCTTGAAGTGCTTCTTGACCTGATCGACCACCTGCAGGCCCAGATTCGTGCGGCCGTCGAGCATCGTCAGCAGCACGCCCTCGATGTCGATGCGGGGGTTGAAGGTGCGCTTGACCCGCTGGATGGTGCTCATCAGGCTGCTCACGCCCTCCAGCGCGTAATACTCGCACTGAATCGGGATCAGCACCCGGTCGGCAGCGGCCAGCGCGTTGAGCGTCAGCAGACCCAGCGACGGCGGGCAGTCGATGAAGATGAAGTCGAAGTCCCGGCTGACCGTCTGCAGGGCCGTCTTGAGGCGGTATTCCCGCTGCTCCAGCCCTACCAGCTCCAGCTCAGCGCCCGCCAGGCGAATGTCGCTGCCCACGATGGACAGGTTCTTCCACTCCGTCTTTTCGATCGCTTCCTTCATCGGCATGCGGCCCAGCAGCACCTCATAGACGCTCTTGTCCGAGACCTCCATGCCAAGGCCGCTGGTGGTGTTGCCCTGTGGATCCAGATCAACCACCAGCACCCGCTGACCCATGTCGGCAATCAGCGCCGTCAGGTTGACCGACGTGGTCGTCTTGCCTACGCCGCCCTTCTGATTCGTGATCGCGATTGTCTTCGCCATATGCCGCACGCTCCATCCGTCATCACATATGTATACATGATCATTATACCGTCAAATGCCGGAAAAGTAAACACCCAAAGTGCCGCCCCCCGCCTTGTCATGGCGCGACAAGCCTGATATAATAGGCATGCCGAAATCAGCAAAGGAAGTGCAAGCTCATCATGATCGCCGAAATTCTCTGTATAGGCACCGAGCTGCTCATGGGGCAGGTGCTCAACACCAACGCGCAGTTTCTGTCCCGGCGGCTGTCGGCGCTGGGCATCAGCCAGTATCATCAGACCGTTGTGGGCGACAACGCGCAGCGTCTCGAAGCCGCTTACCGCTTTGCCCTGTCCCGCAGCGACGTGGTCATCACCTCCGGGGGACTGGGGCCGACCGTCGACGACATCACCAAGCGCGTCGCGGCGAAGGTCGCGGGCAAGGAGCTGGTGCTCTTCCCCGAGGCGGAGGCCATGATCCGCGCCCGGTTTGCGCAGTATCATAAGGACATGCCTGTCAATAATATGTCTCAGGCCATGTTCACGCCGGATTCGACCCTGCTGCTCAACGCCCACGGCACCGCGCCGGGGGCCATCGTGCCCATGGGCGAGGGCAAGGCCGTCATTCATCTGCCGGGTCCGCCCATCGAGCTGGAGCCCATGTTCATCAATCAGGTCGAGCCATGGCTGCGCGAGCGGTCGGGGCAGGTGCTGGTCAGCCGATATATCCGCATCTTCGGCATGGGCGAATCAGAGGTCGACCAGCGGCTCAGTGATCTGGAAAACGGCGGCAATCCGACCCTCTCGCCCTACTGCTCGCTGGGTGAGGTGATGCTGCGGGCCACCGCCGGGGCCGCCACCCGCGAGGAGGCCGAAGCCCTGCTGCCGCCCCTGCTGGAGGAAGTTCAGCGCCGCCTCGGCAGCGTGATCTACGCCATCGAGGAGGATGACAGCGGCTCGCTGGCAAAGTCGGCAGTGGAAGCCATGAAGGCCCGCGGCTGGACGGTCGCGACGGCGGAAAGCCTCACCGGAGGCCTGATCTCCGCGACGCTGGTGGACGTGCCCGGCGCGTCAAGCGTGGTGCGTGGCGGCTTCGTCACCTATCAGACCGACACCAAGACCGTGCTGTTGGGTGTGCCCGCCGAGACCATTGAGGAGCACAACGTGGTCAGCGCGGAGGTCGCCGTGGGCATGGCGAAGGGTGCCCGGGAGCGGCTGGGCGTCGACATCGCCGTGAGCGCGACGGGTCTGGCAGGCCCCGATGGCGGTACTCCGGAACGCCCTGTGGGCACGGTATATCTGGGCATATCCACCGCGCAGGGCACCTATCCCATCCGCCTGCAGCTCACGGGCAGCCGCGCCCGCATCCGCACACTGGCCGTCAAGCACGCCGTGAACGCCCTTCGGCTGGAGGCGCTGGGAGAAACAGGAGGACAAACATGCTGAGCAGCGCGGGATTCGATCTCTGGGCGGAAGGCTATGACCGTGCCGTCGGCCTTTCCGATGAGGACGGCTCCTATCCCTTCGCAGGGTATCGGGCCGTGCTGAACGCGGTCTATCAGGATATCCGCTCCGACGGGCAGGCCCGCAGCGTGCTGGATCTGGGCGTCGGCACGGGCACGCTGGCCGCGCGGCTGTGTCAGGACGGCTACGCGGTCACGGGCGTCGACTTCTCCCCGCGGATGCTGGAGATTGCCGGAGAGCGCACCGGCGGCAAGGCCCGGCTGCTGGCGCACGACTTTCATGACGGCTTCCCTGCCGCGCTGGCGGACGAGCGCTTTGACCGCATCGTGTGTACCTACGCGCTGCACCACCTGACCGATGAGGAGAAGCCCGCCTTCCTGCGCGCGCTGACCGATCACCTGACTGAACAGGGCCGCGTGCTCATCGGCGACGTGGCCTTCCCGACCCGGGCGCTGCTGGAAGCCTGCCGTGAACAAGCCGGGGATGAGTTCGACGACGAGGAGTGCTATCTGGTCGCCGACGAGCTGCCTCCCCTGCCCGGCATAAAGGCCTCCTTCGCCGTGAAGTCTCCCTGCGCCGGCGTGCTGACCCTCGAAAGGAGCCCCGATGCGTAAGACGCTTGCCCTGCTGCTCTCCTGCCTGCTGCTGACCGCCTGCGCCCGGCAAGCCGTCACGCCCCGCAGCGGTCACTATCACATGTCCGTGCCGCCGGAGACCCTGATCGTGCCGGGGCTCACCCTCGACACGGAGGCAGGGACTTTTCTGCTTTCCTATGACGGTTTTTCTTCCTATCTGCCTGTTGGCACCTTTGAGCAGGAGGGTACGGAGCTCCGATGCCGCACGGACGACGGGCGCTACACCTACCTGTTCCGCGTGGTCGATGAGACGACGCTGGCATTCATTGCCGACGGCTCCGCGGACATGACGCTGATCGACGATCGCTCCGGCGCACCGGTGGCGGACGGATCCCTCTTCCTGCTCGCCAACTGACGCAGAACATTGGAAAAACTTGCAATGCCGCTGATCGTATGTTACATTATCCCCGGTCCCAATGCCAATGACACGGAGTGAACTTTTATGCCTAATTTCTCCCTCCCGGACAGCGTCTTTGAAGAAGCCTGCGCGATTTATCCCACGCCGTTCCATCTCTATGACGAGACGGGCATCCGGCAAAATGCCCGCGCGTTGAACGCCGCCTTCGCTTGGTGCCCTGATTTCAAAGAATATTTCGCTGTCAAGGCCCTGCCCACCCCGGCCATCCTGCGCATCCTCCGGGAGGAAGGCTGCGGCGTGGACTGCTCCTCTGACACGGAACTGATGCTTGCCGATGCCTGCGGCTTCTCCGGCGAGGAAATCATGTTCTCCGCCAACGCCATGCCTTATGAGGAGTTTGCCCATGCGCGGCGGCTCGGCGCCTATATCAACCTCGACGATATCACCCACATCGACATCCTGAAGCAGCACGGCGGCATCCCCGAGACCGTCTGCCTGCGCTACAATCCCGGCGGTTCCTTCACCATCGGCACGGAGATCATGGGCAACCCCGGCGAGGCGAAGTACGGCTTCACCTACGCGCAGCTTCAGGAGGGGCTGAAGCAGCTGAAGGCGCTGGGCGTGAAGCGCTTTGGGCTGCACGCGTTCCTCTCCAGCAACAACACCGACGCCGGCTATTATCCGGCGCTGGCGCAGCTCCTGTTCAAGTGCGGCCGCGACCTCAGCGAGGAATCCGGGCTGCCGCTGGCGTTCATCAACCTCTCCGGCGGCGTGGGCATCCCCTACCGGCCCGATCAGGCGGCGACGGACATTCAGGCCGTGGGCGAGGGCGTGCGGCAGGCCTATGAAGCCGTGTTCCCCGAGGGCGGCGTGGCCATCAAGACCGAGCTGGGCCGCTGGATGACGGGCCCCATGGGCTGGCTGGTCACTCACGCCACCCACAAAAAGGACACCTACAAGCATTACATCGGCCTTGACGCCTGCGCCGCGAACCTGATGCGCCCCGCCATGTACGGCGCGTATCACCATATCACCGTCTGTGGCAAGCGGGAAGCGCCTCTCGATCACCGCTATGACGTGACCGGCTCCCTGTGCGAGAACAACGACAAGTTCGCCGTGGACCGCGACCTGCCGGAGATCGTCACGGGCGACATCGTGGTCATCCACGACACCGGCGCGCACGGTTTCGCCATGGGCTACAACTACAATGGCCGTCTGCGCTCGGCGGAGGTGCTCCGCACACTGGACGGCGGCCTCCGGCTGATCCGGCGGGCGGAAACCGCGAAGGACTACTTCGCCACGCTGGACGTCGACGAGTGCGCAAGCAAGCTGGAATAACCGCTGATATCCCGTCTTCGGACGGGATTTTTGCGCATTCTCCCCCTTTCCCTTTCCGGTAAAACGTGGTATACTTGGAAGTAGAAAGGCAGCGGGACAACCCGCCGCCCCATGAAAGGATGATGTATGATGGCGGATATGATCAAGAAGCCTATCGTGCTGGACGTTAACAACATGATGGCGGATACCCTCGGCTTCCAGTATGGCATCGCCCACGCGCAGGTGGACGAATATGCTCCCTTCGCCGCGGCGGCGAATCAGGCGGTGCAGGCTGCGCGCGGCACGGGCTGGCTGGGCTGGACCGAGCTGCCCTACAATCAGGAGGAGATTGTCGCCCATATCGAGAAGACCGCTGAGCGCGTCCGGGCGAACTTCGATACCTTCGTGGTGCTGGGCATCGGCGGCAGCGCGCTGGGCCCCATCGCGGTGCAGCAGGCGCTCAATCACCTGCATTATAACGAGCTGCCCGCCGAGAAGCGCGGCGGCCCGCGCCTCTACGTCGAGGACAACATTGACCCCGAGCGCATGCAGGCCCTGCTCGATGTGATCGACGTGAAGACCACCTGCTTCAACGTCATCACCAAGTCCGGCGCCACCGCCGAGACCATGAGCCAGTACCTGACCATCTCCGAGCTGCTCAAGAAGGAAGTCGGCGACAAGTGGCCCGAGCACATCATCGCCACCACCGACTGCGAGAAGGGCAACCTCATCAAGCTCGCCAAGGAGAACGGCTTTGACCTGTTCTACATCCCCGGCAGCGTGGGCGGCCGCTTCTCTGAGCTGAGCCCGGTGGGTCTGATTCCCGCGGCGGTGTGCGGCATCGACATCCGTGCGATGCTTGAGGGCGCGGCGGCGATGGACGAGCGCTGCAAGTCTGACGACGTGTGGCAGAATCCCGCGCTGCTGGAAGCGGTGCTGCAGTACATCTGCATGCAGGACATGGGCGTGAACATTCAGGTCACCATGCCCTACGCCGATTCCCTCAAGTACATGGCCGACTGGTTCTGCCAGCTCTGGGCTGAGTCGCTGGGCAAGAACGTGACCCGCAAGGGCATGGCCTGCAACTTTGGTCAGACCCCCGTCAAGTCTTTGGGCGTCACCGACCAGCACAGCCAGCTCCAGCTCTACACCGAAGGCCCCTACGACAAGGTTATCACCCTGCTGAAGGTTGAGGAATTCCGCGCCGAGAGCCCCATTCCCCACGGCTGCGAGCAGTTCCCGGATGTGGCCTTCCTCGGCGGCAAGAGCCTGAACCAGCTCATCGAGGCTGAACGGCAGGGCACTGAATACGCTCTGACCAAGAAGGGCCGCATGAGCCAGTGCATCACCCTGCCGCAGGTCAACGCCCACACCATCGGCCAGCTCATCTACTTCTACGAGCTTGCCACCGCCTACGCCGGCGAGCTGCTGGATATCGACGCCTTCAACCAGCCCGGCGTTGAGGAGAGCAAGATCGCGTCCTACGCGGTGCTCGGCAACACCAGCGAGAAGTATCAGAAGAAGGCCGAGGAGATGGCCAAGCGCCCCGCGAAGAAGGACGAGTATATTCTGTAAAACGATCAGAGGCCGGAGCATTACGCTCCGGCCTTTTTTTCATGTGCCGAGGTTTTCCTGCGCGGGATTGTCGATCAGCGAGCCGTCATAGGAGAAGCGCGAGCCATGACAGGGGCAGTCCCAGCTTTTTTCATCGGGATTCCACTCAAGCTGACACCCAAGGTGCGGACAGCGCGGATTGACCACATGGCAATGGCCCTCGTCGTCCTTATACACGCCTGCCTTGCGCCCATCCGCCTCGACGATGCCCCCGTGTCCCGGCGGCAGATCATCCAGCACGCCCCGCGGCAGGGTAAGAAACTCCCTCGCCAGCCCTTTGAAGGCCTGCGCTGTGTCGGTGGCCAGATTTTTCGCCGAGGCTGACAGCTCGAACCGGGACGGCGAGAACACCTCCGCCCAATCCGGCGCGTGCCCGGCAATCCTGTCCGCAATAATCATCGCCGCGACCATGGAGCTGGTCATGCCCCACTTGCCAAAGCCCGTCGCCACATGCCAGCAGGGCACCGACGGCGAAAAAGACCCTATATAAGGGAGCCCGTCCAGCGTCATGCAGTCCTGCGCCGACCAGCAGGCAGCCTCCCGGCTGTCCGGGAGCAGGTTCCTCGCCTGCTGCCGGAGGGCTTCATAGCGCCCGCCCTGCGAGTTCTCGCCCGTGCGGTGATTTCCGCCGCCCAGCAGCACCAGCCCTTCCGCCGCCCGGAAGGACAGCGCCTGCGGGTCGACGCCGTAATACATGCCTTCGGGCTGCCAGTCGCCCTCCACCGCCAGCACATAACTGCGTTCTTGGTGCATGCGCATGAAGTACCAGCCCGGCACATTGACAAACGGGAAATGGCACGCGAAGATGACATGCCCTGCCCGCACCGTGCCGCCCTCCGTGCGAATCACATGGTCGTCCACCGTGAGCGCCGGAGTTTGTTCGTAGATCTCCAGACCATCGCTGACGGCCTGCAGGAATTTCAGCGGATGAAACAGCGCCTGCTGCTCGAAGCGCACCGCTCCGGCAACGGCGAAAGGCAGCTCCGTCTCGGTGGTGAACGACGCGTCAATGCCCAGCGAAGCCGCGGCTTCCGCTTCCCGGCGCAGGGGTTCCGCGTCGATGCCGGAGTAAAGGTACGCGGGGGCTTCCCTGAAATCGCAGTCAATGTCCCGCTCCTGAATCAGATCCGCATACTCGCGAATCGCCTGCTGGTTCGCGTCCGCGTAGTGCCGGGCCTTCTCCCTGCCAAATCGCTCAATCAGCGCGTGATAGATCATGCCGTGCTGGCAGGTGATCTTGGCGGTGGTGTTGCCCGTCTGACCGCTGCCGATGCGGCTGGCCTCCAGCACCACGACCCGCAACCCCCGTCTTTTCAGCCTGTCCGCGATGAGCACACCCGCCATGCCCGCGCCGATCACCGCCGCGTCGGCCTCCATGTCCCGGTTCAGCCGCTCCCGGCGGGGAATATCCACCGTCCGATTCCACAGGGAAACATGATTTTCCATGGTCTGCCTCCTTTTTACCGCGCCGGCTCCACCGGCTGATACGCCATGTCCTGCAGCGCCTGCGCCATCAGCAGGCCCGGATCAGGGCCCTCGAGCCATTCTTCCAGCGCCTGCTCCGGCAGGATGACCGGCATCCGGTCGTGAATGTCAGCGATATCCGGCCCCGCCTCCCGGGTCAGGATCACGAAGACCGGCAGCGCCTCACCCTGCTCCTCCCGCCAGAGGCCCGCCATGTGCATCGGTCTCCCGGGCCGGTACAGCGCGAACTTCTGCTTCGTCTTGCCGCCGCTCTGATTGCGCTTCCACTCATAATAGCCGCTGGCCGGGATCAGGCAGCGCCGCTCCAGCATCGACCTGCGGAACATGGGCTTCTCAAAGGCCGTCTCGCTCCGGGCATTGATGACCCGGTTGCCATACCCCGCGTATCCCCACTTCATCAGCCGCGGGCCGCTCCGGTCAATGATGGGCACAACCTGATTGGGGAAGATTTCGCCCAGCCGCATCCGCGCGAGGGCCTCACTGCCCCGATGCCGCTGCTCCACCTTGTCCACAATCTCCCGCAGCCACGCCGCGTCCTCCTCCGTCCCGATGTAATACCGTCCGCACATGCGCATCCCTCCGCTGCCAACATTGTTCCTCAGCCCGGCCCTTCGCATTCCCGCAAGCGCTGAATTTTCCTTGTTGAACCCTTGACAGATATGGTATAATACTCATTGGCAAATGAATCCCTTTCGACATGACGAACAAGGAGCATCAGGCTTATGGTCAAGGTTAACATCATTTCAGGCTTCCTTGGCGCGGGTAAGACCACGCTGATCAAGAAGCTGCTGGAAGGCAGCGTGAAGCAGGAGAAGATCATCCTGCTGGAAAACGAATACGGCGACGTGGGCGTGGACGGCAGCTTCATGAAGGACGCGGGCATCACGGTCAGCGAACTGAACAGCGGCTGCATCTGCTGCACGCTGGTGGGCGACTTCCAGAAGGCGATCGACGAGCTGATCGAGAAGTACAGCCCCGACCGGCTCATCATCGAGCCCTCCGGCGCGGGCAAGCTAAGCGAGATCGTCGCGGCTGTCGAGCGTGCCAAGGCCCGGCATGAGCTGGTCATCTCCGGCTGCGCGACGGTGGTCGACGCCGGCAAGTGCCGCATGCACATCAAGAACTTCGGCGAGTTCTACCTCGATCAGGTCAAGACCGCCGAGACCGTCATCTTCAGCCGCACGCAGCTCCTGACGCCCGAGCGGGTGGAGAAATCCCGCGCGCTGATCGATGAACAGCACCCCGGCGTGCGCATCATCACCACGCCTTGGGACGAGCTGACCGCCGACGCCATGCTGGAGGTCATCGAGTCCGGCAAGCCCATCGTGCTGCACCCCGACGATTTTGAGGATGAGGACGAGCACGAGCATCATCATCACCACCATCACGACCATGACCATGATGAGCACGACCATGAGCATCATCATCATCATCATGACCATGACGAGGACTGCGACTGCGGCTGCCATGATCACGATCATGAGCATCATCACCATCATGACCATGACGAGGACTGCGACTGCGGCTGCCACGATCACGGGCATCATCATCACCACCACCATCACCACGGTCATGACGCGGATGAGGTGTTCATCTCCTTCGGCGTGGAGACGGCCCGGCGCTATGAGCAGGATGAGCTCAAGGCCATGCTCGATCAGCTCGGCGATGAGGAGGAATACGGTCAGGTGCTGCGCGCCAAGGGCATCCTGCAGACCGCGGCGGGCGACTGGTTCCAGTTTGACTATGTGCCCGGCGAGAGCCAGCTCCGTCCCGGCAGCGCGGACTACACGGGCCGCCTGTGCGTGATCGGCGCGCACCTCGACGAGGCGGCGCTCAAGGAGCTGTTCAAGGTATGAGCAACAGGCGTGAGGAGGAGTTCGTCCCGGTCTATCTGGTGACGGGCTTTCTGGAGAGCGGCAAGACGACGCTGATTCATTCCATGCTCTCGGACGTCGAGTTTTCCCGCGGACAGAAGACGCTGGTTCTCTGCTGCGAGGAAGGCATCGAGGAGTACGACGGCGACACCCTGAACGAGGGCAAGGCCGTGCTGGTCAACTTTGACAAGCCGGAGGAGATGACCACCCAGCGGCTGATCGAGCTGCAGCGGGAGCACAAGCCCGAGCGGATCATCATGGAATACAACAGCGTCTGGGGCATTGAACTGCTGGCTAAGACCGCCATGCCGCGGCTGTGGCAGATGGTGCAGGTCATCACCATGGCAGACGCGACCACCTTCGACAACTACATGACCAACCTGCGTCAGCTGCTGACCGATCCGATGAAGGAGGCCGATCTGATTCTGGTCAACCGCTGCAAGCCGGAGCACAACATCAGCTCTTGGCGGCGGCAGATGAAGGCCCTCAATCCCCGCTGCACGATCATCTTTGAGAACGTGGACGGCACCACCGACGACGGCGTGAGCGATGAGGATCTGCCCTATGACATGAAGGCAGCGATCATCAACATCCCCGAGGAGTGCATCGGCACCTTCTACCTCGACGCGATGGATCACCCCGACCGCTATGACGGAAAGACCGTCCGGCTGGTGGGCCAGTATTTTCAGGACAAGAGCCTGCCGAAGGGATACGCGTTCTTCGGTCGGCTGGCCATGACCTGCTGCGCCAACGATATCGCGCAGATCGGCTGGGTCTGCCAGCACAAGCGCCTCTATGGCAATGGCACTTATGCCCGGCTCACCGCCAAGTGCCAGAAGATGCAGAGCGGCGATCAGTCCATCATCATGTTCCACGAGGTGGACAGCGAGAAGGCTCCCGC
>JAFLST010000025.1 GCA_022510815.1 Christensenellaceae bacterium
GAAGTTGCCCAGCAGGCCGAGGTTGGCCAGCGACTTCATCTGATCCTCCATGCCGCTCTTGGTGTCGTTGAACCACCAAGCCGAGCCGTGCTGAATCTTGCCGGGGATCTCGCTGCCTTGGAAGCACCCGATCAGCGTGCCGAGCTGCTCGTTGTCGGCGGGATTCAGGGAGTAGAGAATGGTCTTGGGGCACTGGCCGTCCATATCCAGCGCGGACAGGAGCTGCGCGATCGCGCCGCCGCAGGTGTTCTGGGCGATCATGTCAAAGCCGGTGTCCGGGCCGAGCTTGCGGTACATGCGCTCATTGTTGTTGCGCAGGCAGGAATAGTGAAGCTGCATCGCGATGCCCAGCCGGTGATATTCTCTGCCCAGATGCAGCAGGATGCAGGTCTGATAGCCCTCAGCCTCCGCCACGGTGACCTCGCCGCCCGCCATGACCTTCTTGAAGGCCGCGTCGGCCTCCGCCTCGGTGCAGGGCACGAAGGGAATGTAGTCAAGGCCGTGGTCGCTGGCCCGGCAGCCCAGCTTCTTGAAGAACTCCAGCCGCTCCGTCAGCGCCGCGCACACGTCCGCCACGGAGGTCAGAGCCTCCTTGCCCACGCTGGCCGCCAGCTTGCCGATGTACTCCGCGAAGCCCGGCTTGTTGATGTTGATGGCCTTGTCAGGGCGGTAGGACGGGCAGACCTTGAACTTGATGGTCGGATCGGCGGCGATCTTCTCGTGCCACTCGAGGCTGTCGATGGGGTCGTCCGTGGTGCCGATGAAGGCCACGTTGGACTGCTCGATCAGGCCGCGGACGGTCAGCTTCGGGTCATTCTGCAGCTTGTCCTTGGTGAGCTGCCAGACCTCCTTCACCGTCGCGGAGGACAGATAGCCCTCATAGCCGAAGAACTTGTGCAGCTCGAGGTTGCACCAGTGATACATGGGGTTGCCGATGGCCAGCTCGAGGGCGTCCGCGAACTTGGCCAGCCGCTCCTCCGCTGGCTTGTGACCGGTGATATAGTCCTCTTCCACGCCGTTGGAGCGCATGACGCGCCACTTGTAGTGGTCGCCGAAGTAGGTGCCGTCGGGGTTCTCACCGCCCAGCCAGACCTCCACCAGATCGTTGAAGCGGCGATTCTCGTAGATTTCCCGCGGCGGGATATGGCAGTGATAGTCCACCAGCGGCATGTTCTCCGCATAATCGTGGAACAGGTGCTTGGCGGTTTCGGTCTCCAGCAGGAAATCCTTGTCCATAAAGGGCTTCATGGTCATCTCTCCTTATCGTTTGATATCGTAATTCATGTTCATCAGGCTGCGGATGGACTCCACGTCGTCGGTGATGTTGCCGTCGCCGTGGATGGTGTGCTTGATGACTGAGCTGGCCACCGCGAAATTGATCATGTCCATGGGCTTGTAGCCGTGCATCATCGCATAGATCAGGCCGCTGGCAAAGGCGTCGCCGCCGCCGACCCGGTCGAGAATGTTGAAGGTGAACAGCCGGCTCTCAAAGGTGTGGCCCTGATACCACATGTAGGCCATCAGGCTGTTCTCGCTGCCGGAATGGGCGTAGCGCACATGCCGGGCGATGCACTTGATGTTGGGATAGCGCTCCACGAAGTGCTGGAACACCTCGTCCTGCTGCTCATAGCTGGGCTGGAAGGGAACGCCATCCTTCCAGTCGCCCTTGGAATGATCGTTTTCATCCTTCCACAGGTGATAGGGCTCGATGCCCAGCAGCACGTCCACATAGGGCAGGCACTGGGTGCAGAAGTCGCGGGCCTCCTCCCAGCTCCAGAGCTTCGAGCGGAAGTTGCCGTCAAAGCTGACGGTCATGCCCTTTTCCTTGGCCTTCTTCATGAGATCGAGCGTGAACTGGGCGCAGCTCTCCGACAGCGCCGGGGTGATGCCGCTCAGATGCAGCCACTCGAAGCCCTCCAGCAGCTCGTCGATATTCACCTGCGAGAAGTCAAACTCGCTGATGGCGCTGTGCTTGCGGTCATAGGTCACCTTGCTGGGCCGGATGCCGTAGCCCGTCTCCATATAGTAGGTGCCCAGACGGTGGGTCGGGGTCTCCTCGGGTGAGCTCAGGATGATCGGCGTGCAGTGAACGTCATTGGAGCGCAGCATCCTCACAGCGCTCTTGCCCAGCGAGTTGTTGGGCACGACGGTGAAGAAGGTGCTGTCCACGCTCAGGTTCGCCAGCGCCAGCGCGATGTTGGCCTCGCTGCCGCCATAGCTGATGCCGAAGCTGGTGGTCACGCGGATTTTCTCGTAGTTGGGCGGCGTCAGTCGGAGCATGATCTCGCCAAAGGTGAGGAACTTCTGTCCCACGGTTTCTCGCTGCAGCGGATTGAAATGCTTCATAAGCCCTCCTTCATGCGTCTGCCGTTATGCTGTTGATCTCATCATCTTACGCGCCTGTTTCTTCCCTTCTATATTACACTCTTCCGCCCCCGGAATGCAATAGGCTATTTCATAAATGGTGGAAAAACTTATAGATTTTTCTATTTGAACGTATAAAACCCGCTTCATTCAAGAAGCGGGTTCCGCGCCGTTCCCCTCCGTCAGGGATCGTCGTGCTGATCCACCGCGCCGCGCAGCAGCTCGACGGCATGCTTTTCCACCCGGGAGACATAGGACCGGGAGATGCCCAGCATCTTGGCGATCTCATGCTGCGGGTGCGTCATGCCGTCGGTCAGCCCGTACCGCAGCTCGAGCACCATGCGCTCCCGGGCGGGCAATGCGTGCAGCACCCGGCGCACCTTTTCCAGCGTCACCCGGCGGATGACCTCGTCCTCCAGCTCGTCCGGGTCCGTTCCCAGCACGTCCATGAAGGTGATGTCGTTGCCTTCTCCGTCCGTGCCGATGGGGTCCTGCAGCGACACATCGCCCCGCCGCTTTTTCGACGCCCGGAGCGTCATGAGGATTTCATTTGCTATCCTCCCGCAAAGGCGCTTTTGACGCGCTGTCGTCAAGCGGAGGCACTTCCGAGTCTGACGCGCCGAACAGCACGACATGGGCGTTCACGCCATCCCACACGACCCTGCGCACCAGCGCGCGGACAGCGCTCCGCTTCTGCTCAACGGACATATCGTCCATGCAGTCCTTCAGGGATGCAAGCCTCTGGCATGTCATATCAAGCTCCGCATCCGTCAGCGCCTGCCGCGCTGTCAGGCCGTTCAGCTCCTGAATGCGAGCCCCGATGGCCTCGCTGTCCCGGTGCATTTGCTCGATTCGCTTGGCGACATGGGCCTTTGCGCCGCTGTCTTCAAGATCCATCAGCGAATCCACCAGACCGCCGATCTTTTTCTCCACCTCGGCTTTTTCCTGCCTGAGCGCCGCAAGCTGATCCTCATCTGGCGCGCGGTTCCCGGTGCAGAGCTTCCTGCTCTGCTCAAGCCGGTCAACAAAGCTGCCCCGATGCTCCTCCAGCGCCTTGATCTGCCCGAATACCGCCGTGTCCAGCGCATTGCCGTTCACGTTCCTGCCGTTGCACAGGGTGCGCTGGCTGCGCTCTTTCAGCCTGCACACATAGGTGAAAATCGGTTCCCCATACGCTGTCCTGCGTTTTGAGAGCTTCGGATACATCCGATTCCCGCACCGGCAGTACATCAGGCCTGTCAGCAGCGCCTCATTGCTTCGCGGCCTGCGGTAGGACTTCGCCCGGTTCTGCTCCAACGCTTCCTGAATGCTTACCCACACCTTGCCGGGAATCAGGCCGGGATGCTCTCCGACCGAGACGATCCATTCATGAACGGGCAGATAAACCGTTGCCCGACCCTTCTCCTGATCCGTCCGGTTATAGGCGAGGACGCCGTGTTCTCCGTCAAACGCCGTCACTTCCGAAAACACCTCCGCGCCCTTGCCCGCAAAATACGCATAGGCCTCCTGATCCGCCATCAGATAAACCGGGTTCTGCAAAATGCCCTTGATGGAAAACCTCGTAAACTGCCTGCCATTCTTCGTGAACATCCGCCGCTTGATGAGTTCCGCCTCCGTATTGGTCAGCGACTGATTCTCTCCGAAAAGCTCATAGATCGTCTTCACAATCTCCGCTTCCTCCGGAATCAGCTTCAGCTTACAGGCTTTCTTCGTCTTGCCGTCCACGGTGACGCTTTTCACGCTCTCGGAGGCATATCCGGTCGGCGTGACACCACCCAGCCAGCGCCCTGTTTTTGCCAGCTCGTGCATGTTGTCCCGGATGCGCTCCGCAATCGTCTCCCGCTCCAACTGCGAAAAAACGGAGGCGATATACATCATCGCCCGGCCCATCGGCGTGCCGGTGTCAAACTGCTCACGGATCGAGATGAAGTCTACGCTGAGCCTTGACAGGGTTTCAATCAGCCCAGAAAAGTCGCTGATATTGCGGCTGATGCGGTCAAGGCGGTAAACAACGATGGCCTTGACGCGGCGTTCCTGCGCTGCCTTCATCATTCGCTTGAAGGCCGGGCGGTTCAGGTTGCCGCCGGAAAATCCTTCATCCTCGTAGATCACAAGGTCCGCGAGCGCTTCCTCCCCGTAGTGTGCACTCACATATTCCCTGCACAGCTCCACCTGATTGCCGATACTCTCGCCCTTGCCGGTGAATTTCGATTTGCGGGAATAGACAGCGATGCACTGGCCTTTTTTCATGGCATACGCTCCTTCGCTATACGCGCTGCGATTGTCCCCATGGAGGCCATGTCGGGACATCTCATCATACGCGCCACCCGCGGAATAAAGCTCGAACGGCGAAGCGCAAAAAAAGCGGCGAACCGGTCCATTGACCAGCTCGCCGCCCCATGGGCTTATCAGAAATGCTTCTTCCCCTTGTCCTTTCCGAAAACAGCCATACCGATCAGCGCCATGACAGCCAGCGCCATCCACAGCGCCAAACGGCTGTCATCGCCGGTTTGCGGCACATCCGCCACATCCTTGGCATTGACGAAAATGGCCGTCACGGTTGTGTCCGCGACAATCGTCCCGGATTCGTCCGTCGAGGTGGTCGCGTAACCATCCTGATTCGCGGACTGCTCTCTCACCGAGTAACGAATCCCCGCCGGGAGCCCGGACGCCGTTTTGCTTTCCCCATGCCTCAGCGTGAAGGCGGCAACGCCATTGCTGAAGACCATATCCCCGTAGGTTACGCTCAAGCTGGTGTCGCTCAGCATCACCATGAAGGAGAACTCGGCCTGCGGGTCTCCGGCGTTACCGGTGACCTGCTTGCGCACGGTCAGGCTGCCCGTCTTTGTCTCCGGTGTCGGTTCGGCGCTATCCTTGGTGTTGACAAACGCCACGTTCACCGTCTGCCCGCCCTGAATCAAGCCAGCAGCGTTGGCAGGCACGGTGGTGATATAGCCATCCGCGCTGGCGTCCGTTTCCGTAACGGTGTATTCCGTCCCGGCCGCGAAAGGCTCGGACGTCCAGCTCTCGCCATGCTTCAGGGTGAACTCGTAAGCGCTGCCGCCGATCGTCGCCGCAAAGCGGAAGTCTCTGTTCGTCTCGCCCGCATTGCCCGCGACGGTTTTGCTCACAGCCAGCCGACCGAAGCTGCTGACGGTATTGACGAAAGTGGGACTGTCCACCGCGGCGTCGTTCCTTGCGTACGCGACCGTGTAGCTGACAGCCGTGTCGCCCGGCTTCACTTCAACCGTGACAGTGACCTTGTACTGCGCGTCATCATACACCATGCCGTTTTCCCCGTCATTGATCTCGGACAGGGTGTAGGCATAGGTTCCCGCGTCAAGTTTCTGCAGGACAAAGCTGATCTTGCCCTCCGCATCATTGGCGGCGACGTAACCACCCGCCTGCGCGCCTTCGGGAAGCAGCGCAAAGCGGAAGCGTCCTTCGGTCAGTTCAGCGCCCTGCAGCACCTTGCTCGCATTCACGACGACATCGACATGATCGGGATCGTATCGGTTATCGAAAGCGACTGCATTGCCGCTCACCGCTTTGCCATCCTTAACGATGGATACAGCGGGCGCCAGCGCTTCGCCAACAGCCGTGACCGTTACGGTAACGTCGTAGGCGCTGGTGTCGTAACTGACGCCCGGACGGCCATCATTGGCTTCCCAGACCTTAAAGGTATAGACGCCCTCGCCGCAGAAGCGGAAATCAAACCTGCCATTCGGAGCGCTTTCCGTCAGCGCAAGCGAAGTCTCTGCGCCGGGTTGGAGCGTGGCATCGTTGTACTTCACCTCGCCGGACGCGGAAATCAGCTTGGCGATGACGGTGAAGGTATCTCCCTCCCAGCCGCCGCCGGGGCGCTTGGAGAGATCGTAGTTCTTCACCACATCGAAGCCCGCGTCAGCATAGGCCTGATTCTCGAAGGTGTCGATGCCGTCTTTGTACGTCGTCTGCTTCACCTTCAGATCGCCATCATTATTCTCCACTTGGTAGGTGATGGTGATGGTTTTCCCGTCATAATCAATGCCGGCTTTTCCGCCATTCTTCTCCGTGACGGTAACCGTATACTCGCCCGCCGCGTTGAACGTGATGGTGTCAAAGGCCACCCTGCCATCGGCGCCGTTGGTCGCCGTCAGATTGTCCGGCAGGGTCATGCCGTCATTGGGGTTGGAGCCTTCCGCAAGCACGAACTCAAACATCCCGGCAGGAATGCTGCTGCGTCCCTTGACGACCTTTTTGACCTCCGGCACAGCCTCCGTGCCGGAGATGCGCTTGTTAACAAAGGGCACACGCGTCATGTCAGCAACCTGACCAAAGGCCGTATTGCCCGCTACGCCGTCGTGGCTGACAGCATAGTCGTCATAGTCCGACTCCTTCACCGTGTATTCGGTTCCCAAAGGCAGACCGAAGATGGTTATGCTCTGGCCGTGCCGCAGACGGATGCTCTCACCGCTCCTGATGCTGCCCGTCGTCTGAGTGCTGCCCGGCGCAAACAGGGGCGCAATCACTCCGCCGTTCAGGCCGTTTGCGCTGGCATCCGACTGCAGTTCATAGCGGAATGCCTCGTCCGTCTCCGCGAAGGTGAAGGTGAAGATGAACTCCTTCGCCTGATCCGCGCCATCGCCTGTGACGGTATTGCTCACGTTCAGCTGACCGTAGCGGTTGAGGCGATTCGTGAAGGTCGGCACTGCGCCTTCCGGCAGCTTGCTGTTATTGGCATCGAAATATTCGACTGTAGCAACGGGCGCGCCCTTTACATCCTTAACCGTGATGACAACCTTGTACTCCGCGTCGTCGTAGGTGATGTCCCGGGACCCGGTGTTGACCTCGCGCATGATGGACTTATATGTGCCCACCCCCAGATCCGAGAGCGTAAAGGTCACATTCCCGTTTGCGTCGTTGCTGCTGGCAGCCTGCGTCGCGCTCGTGACCGCGTCGATATCCTCCGATGTATCCTTCACCAGCGTGAAAGAGAACTGCCTGTCGCTAAGCTCTCCGCCATCCAGCACCTTCTTCGCCTGCACCGTGACATTGATTTTAACGCCATAGCTGTTATAGAAGGTGATTGTGGTATCCTTCTGCGGGGTGCCGTTCTTTGTGATCGACACAGCGGAGGTCAGCTCCTCGCCGTCGGCCGTCACGGTAACGGTGACATAGAAGATACTGCTGTCATAGGTGACGCCGGGGATGCTGCTATTGACCTCCTTCACCTCGAAGAGATAGCTGCCCTCGCCGTAGAACCGGAAATGGAATGTGCCGGTTTGGGCGCTCTCTGTCAGCGTGACCGTAGCCGCGTCATTGAGATGAAGCGTCTCACCGCCAATACCCACCTCGCCGGCGGCCTGAACCAGGGTAGCTGTGACATCGAATTCGTCGCCATCCCATTTGACGCCGGGGCGCAGATTGACATTATAGACCTTTCCCACATCGAAGCTGGCGTCAGCGTAGGCCTGATTCTCGAAGATGTCGCCGTTGCTCCCTTGGCCCCCCGCGTACTCTGTCTTCGTCACTTCCAGACCGTTGTCGCCCATCTCCACGGTGTAGGTGATGGTGACGGTGCCTTCATCATAGTCGATGCCGGTTTTGCCGTCGTTTATCTCCCGGATCGTGACGGTATATTCGCCCGCTTCTTCAAACACGATGGGATTGAACACCACAGAACCGTCGGCGCCGTTGCCGTTGGTGGCGATCCGATTCTCGGGCAGGGTCATGCCGGTCTGCTCATCCGCGGAGAGCTCAAACGTGAACATCCCGGCGGGCAGGGCATTGCGGCCCTTGAGAACCTTGGTGACCTCCGGCAGCACAAAGGCGCCCTTAATATCGCCGATGTATGTGTTGGTGAACTCGACGACCGCGTTTTCGACATTCGCGCCATCGTAGACCTGTTTGTCCACAGTCACCTTCGTGACCGTGAGCTGACCGTTAAGGTTCTCCACAGTCACCGATACGCTGTGAGCGCGCGGAGACGGGAAATACGCATCCTTGTCATACGCTGTCTCTGTGACAAGGAAGGTGTATGTGCCGGTATGGCGGAAGCTGATCGTCTCAAAGCTGCCCTCGCCCGTTCCGCCGCTGGTGGTAATGTTAGCCGTCAGCCCGCCGGTCCTGACCTGTGTGCTGTCACCGCCGACAAACTGCAGTCCAAACTCAAAGTCAGCAGCTTGGGCCTTCTCAGGCACGCCATCGTCGTTCAGGCTCACGATTTCCTTGCGGAGCTTCAGCGTGTAGTCCACTGGCTTTACCGTGTTGCCGAAATGCACGGCGCTGGTGGTCGCGCTGACCTTCACATCCTGCGTGGCGGTCCGGTCATCGACGGCCCGGCCGTTCACCGTCACATCGTAGACAAAGGGTTGGGCTCCCTTTGTTGACTCCTCGATGATATAGCGTCCCTGAGGAACGCCCAGGACGGTGGCCTCGCCGCCCTTCAGCGTGAAGGTGGCCGTGCTGTACCAATTTACCAAGTCATCGTCGTCTGCGTGACGAGTGAAGTTCAGCACGACATTCTTTCCTGTGAAGTTCTGCAGATCGTTCATGGTCGCGTCTGGCGCCATGCCGAAGAACGTCCCGCTGGCCATCATGTTGCGCAGGGACTCTTCCGTCAGGAAATTATCCGCTCCCGGCGCCTTGCTCCGTTCAATATCCTCCGGCAGCAGCTTGGCCGTGATGGTGTATGTAAACTCGTCCGCGCCCGGATCGGAACCGATGACGGTCTTGGTGATGGGCAGTCTGCCGTTGACCGGGTCCAGATACAGGACGATGGTGCCGTTGCGCTGCACCTGATATTTGATAATCTCGCCATCTTTGACCACGCGGTAATAGGCCGTCGGGTCCGGGATACCCTGCTCGGTACTGCCTTCCGTGAACTCAGTGGGGTACTTTTCCCACCAGATACCGCCCGATTCAAAGCGGTCATTCGCGCGCTCCTCCGTGGGGATGAAGTTCCGGGCGGCATAAGCGTAGAAGGGGTGGAGCATGAACCAGTTCTTGAAGACGTCCGTTACGGTGTTGACGGTAACGACCAGACGATCGTTATCAATCAGGTTAGCGTCGGTGGACGAGGTTGTGACGTTCTGCACCAGGTCCATGACGTGGGACTCGCCGGTCTCCGCGTCCGTCCACACCATGCGGATGTAGAACTTGAAGTCCGTCGGCAGATCGCTCCACACGCCCTTGAGGCGGATGACATAGTAATTGTAGTCGGTGCCGCCGATCTGCGAGGCAAGACTGACAGCGTATGCATCGAAAACGCTCAGGTCAATGGTCTCATTGGGACGAACAATAAAGGGCTTGCCATTCACCTCGATGACGTCCTCATTGTTATCCACCAGCACCCAATACTGGAAAAACTTCTTTCCGTCCTTGGTGGTGGGCGTCTTATCGCTGACCGGGATGGTGGGCGTGGTCTGCCGGTCATAGAAGTTGCCGCCGTTGTCGTCGTAGCGCTCGGGATATTGGCCGCTGATACCCTCGGCAAGGCCGTTGTCCCAGCTGCTGTCATTGGTGTCGAAGGTAGGCATGCTGCTTTCATTTACATTGGCGTCGGCCGGTCCGTTCGTCATATCCTTTCGCGGCTCGCCCACCATGTACCGCACCATGTACTTCATGGCCGTTGCCTTGATGCTCAGGATGATCATGGGATAGCCGTCGTCTCTGTCAGGCGCCTGCTTGAGCCGGATATAATACCAGCCATCCTCATCCGCGTAGATGTAGTCGGTCTTTAACTTGTTGCCGTCAAGGTTCTCCTTGACGTCCTTCCACTGAATAATGGAGTTCTCTTTGATGACTCCTTTGCTGTTTCCATTGGTCTCCAGCATCACGCCCGTGATACGGTCTGACCACGAGTAGACCGGGTTTTCATAGCCCTGATACAGCCTGAAGCGGATGTTGGCGCCATAGTGGTTTTCCAAATCGCCGTTGTTAAAGTCCGTCTTGCCCGTTCCCAGTATCTGGATATGGGACATCGCCTCATCAACCCAGCTGGTGCCGTTAAAATACTGGAACCGGGGCGTCGCGTCGTTCTCATCCACGCCCACGCCTACCAGCGATTCCGCCACATATTCCTCCTTGCCCCCATCATACATAAAAAGGTTGCCGTAGGTTACCGTGACATTGGCGCGGGCGCCTGTGATCGTGAGTATGTAGACACGCTGATTCGAGTTTCTATCGTACTGGAACAGACGATAAAACTCAATCGTCGCTATGGCTCCATCAGGAAGAACGGTCTCCGTATAGGTGACATTCAGTTCTTTTTTTGTTCCCTTAGCACCGTTTTCAATGCCTTTAAGAGAATTGCCGTTTTCTACGGTCTCGGGGACAAAGGGCAGCTTCACATACACACCGTTCAGTTCCAGCGCGTCCAGCAGGTAACCAAGGTTGTTTTGGCTGCTTGTCTGAAAAATCCACTGGATGGTATAAGTGTCCTTGCCCGACTCCTCCTCCATCGGAACGCGGTTCTCGAAGGTTCCCCACGAGCTCCACTCACCCTCAGGAAGGATATTCGGCCACAGACTGCCGCCAGGTTTGTTAAGGCCGCCATCCTTGTAGCTATGCGCCGTCGTCATACGACCATGTGAGGAGTTGATATCTTTCCATATAGTCGCATCAAATACAGGCGCTCCCTTTTTGGTGGTCAGCTTCACCACGATATGGCGGTTCTCGGTAACAAGGTCACTGAAGAAGACAGCGCTCATCCGCATGGCGGAGGGACCATCAGAATTGGGTTTCCCCTTGTTATCATCACGATCATACACATAATCCGGCTCTGTACCCAGAGGATGGCCCTCGTTGACCTGATACCCATCCACTCCCGGGCCGGTCAGCTCCTCCTCGGCACCCAACACACCATCTTTCTCAAGCCGCTGGTACACCCGCGCCGTATAGCCGTAAGGGATGGTCACCGCGAAGGACGCCGCGCCGCTGTTGGTGCTGGCGGGATTCTGCCCGCCGAATATGGCCTGCTCCCATGTGACGGCGTTTCCGTTCGCGTCCTTCACGGAGCTTTTCTTATCGGTGACAACCTGACCGTCCAGCTGAATCTCATAGCTGAGCTTGTACTCGTTGACAGCATAGTTGACCTGAAACTTCGCGCCATCCGGCAAAACGAGCGCGCTGACAGAGCCTGTGTGACTGCCGCTGCCGTCATTGCTGTCGGAGTCCACATGCTTCTGGGTCATGTAGTAGTAGACCGGGTCGCCCACGCCCGTATCGGGAATCAAAATGCCCGCCCGGACGACCTCTACGCCGTTGACCGTGACGTTATTGAAGTGAATGCCCTTGTCGAGATATTGCGGAAATTTTGTGTACTTCACGCCCGTGTTATCAACGCTGTAGCCTTCCGATAACTTGGCGCAGTCCTCCTGCCACTTCTCCGCGACGGTCTTGTTCGCGGCTATGTCCTCCTCATCGAGGATTCGCGCAGGCAGGCCGGAGACGGCGAAATACTTATCCCACGGGATGTGGCCCTCCACAAACGCCATGGGCATAACACCGGCATTATACTGATCCTCGAGGGCGCGCAGCCGCTCCTCAATCCAGCTATCGTCCGTTTCCGCCGCCATGGTCACTGCGGGAAGCACCGCCATGCACAGGATTAACGCAAGCACAGCGCTGATAATTTTTCTCATTGGCATCGTCCCCTTGCTGTTTGCAGTCATCGGTCATTCAATCGAGAATCTGTTCGGAGCGCACGCGAATGCAGTCCGGTTGTCCCAAAAAGGTGTACTGACGCAAACCGCGCAATGGCGCTGCCTGCCGGAGCACCGCGCGTTTCGTAGCGCCTGACAACCATTTTCTCATCATGATGAGTATAGCTATCCCATATTATCTATACTCCGTTATATTATAGTATTTTCTTGGGCGCAACGCAAGATGAATCCTCCACTTTTGCAAATTCCTATAATCTGGAAGCTGGAAGGCCGCCGATTTTCTCATCCAGCGCAAAAGTGAGCCGAGCGCCGGTCGCATGTTTCCCAAAAAACGGCTTCTATCATATATGGCGCGAGGCGATGTGATAATGGCCGAGGCGCGCCTCATACATTGATTGCGCAGGGAGGTGTGATCTATCAGGACAAGCGCTCCAATTCATGTGACGGTACATGTTCCAAATACGGAAGAAGGCAAGCGAGAGCTGGAAAGAAGGGTCGCCGCTGTCCATGCGGATATGGTCAGTCATCGCCTGCAAAAGCTGAACTGCCCCGGCGAGCAGAAAGCGGCGCTGCTGAACGCGCTGATTGCGTCAGTGAAAGAACAGGACCGTCGCCGCAGAGAGCCGCAAGCGTGAATCCGGCTTTCAAAGCGTCATTGGCGATAGGATAGCATTTTCGATGCAGCGGGCCGCATAGGTGCCCAGCGCCGTCCCGCTCTCCGGCTTGTAGCTGTTGACCGCCTTGATGAGCCCGATCACGCCGATGGAGATCAGGTCATCCTGCCCATAGCCGGGCACCATGTACTTCCGCGCGATGTGGCTGACCAGCCGCAGGTTATGGGTAATGAGCTCCTTGCGGGCCTCCTCGCTGCCTTCGACCATCTGCCGGATGACCTCCGCCTCTTCTTCGCGGGTATAGGGCTTTGGAAATTGGGATTTACCTGTGATGTAGCCGAGGAAAAACAGGCATTCCTGCAGCAGCGCCAAGAGCTCCAGCATTCGTCATCGCCTCCTGACGCAGGGTATGCCGGAGCGCCCGGAAATGTGCGGCCTCCTCCCCCGCCAGCAGCCTCGGCAGCACGCAAAAAGCCTCCCCGCGTCAATGCAGGGAGGCTTATGCCGTATGAGGTTGCTGCGTGGTCATGTCGTCCTCTTCACGCTTGTTTTCCCGACGCGCTTCGGGCAGCTTGCTGTCCGTCACGCCAACGGCAATGCAGGTCGCGTTGTCCTTGCCGCCGAGCATCTGCGCCATCTCAATCATCTGGCACGCCGCATCCGTGCTCGGCCCATACGCGATCTTCTATCCCGCAGGCGTAATCTTCACGCCGGTGATCGTGACAGCGCCAGCACGTTCCAGCCACCTCAATGGCAGCATTCTCAAGGCTCGCCTTCTCAATGGTATAGAGGACTGCAACCGAAGCGGTACGTTCGATTATTTGCGCCGGATTTTCCTTGGACGTAAGCATAATCCTGCCTTGTGCCTCATAATTGTCAGCGACAAATTGACTTACAGTCTCGCGCCCCGCATTCCTCTTATCATAAGTCACTGGCGATAGTAATCGTGGGACCTTGTTCCTTATTATAGGTGTAGCCCCACAGCCCATGTATAAGAAATAGACCGTTTATTGCCTCCAATATTTACATTGCTTTATTATCCTTCGCTGTTCCATGAACCTGCGGCGCATTGCCGTCCTCCGCACCGGGCTCGTCCCCTGCCGGAGCGGCATCGTTCCCCGACTGCGCGGGCGTCTTCGGCTCTTCCGTGGCAGCGCACCCGGCTGGATATCCGTGCCGGAGGCCTGCTCCGTCTTCGCTTCCACATCCGTCGACGCAGCAAACATCGCGCCGCTCTCTATCACGCCCACCGACGTGAACAGCATCGACAAGCTCATCAGAAGCGCCACCAGTTTCTCACTCTGATCTTCATAACTTTTTTATCTTTCGCGTGTTCTCAAAACGACCGACAGATACAGATATACATGTTGTATTATGCCGGTTTTTACCCTTGATAAATAGCATTTGAACCATTTTCCTGCATTTCCCTTGACTTGAAGTATTTCACTGTTTTATAATAAATATGTTGCACACATGGATGGCATTTGTTTTGTCTGCCATCGTTTATCAGGGTGATCGGGCTGAACTGACGCACGCCTTCAAGCGCAACCTTGTTCTGATCCTCGCCGTCCGTGTCTTGTAGACAGGGCTCGCCGTACCTGCCGCCATAGCAGTCGACGAGAACTTCACCATCATCGGCCTGACCAACAGGCAGATCAGCGCCATGATGAATCTGGTGAAGGATAACGATGCGTCAGCTTCATCTGGGTCAGCAGCGATCCTGCGATGCCCAGCCGCGCCGTGGCGCTGGAAATCAGCCACAACGGCTCTGCCAGCACGATCAACGAGCATATCGACGGCCTGCTGACCATCGACCGCAAGAGCTGTCAGGTCAGGATTGCGCCCTCCGACACCACCGCATCCCGCCATCACTGCGATCTGTTCTTCGACGGCCCGCAGCTCAAGGCGCGCAACGTCTCCACCGCAAAGACGGGCCCCCTGCTCAACGGCCGACCGCTGACCGTCGGCTGTCATAAGATCACGGTCTATTATCAGTCCAACTAACGCACTGAAAGGGTGAGCGCGGTTCATGGATGCCGCCTGCAAGAAAGCTGTTTTCTGGGCCCTGACCGGTTTCATCTTTGCGGCCGCGCTGTTCATCGCGTTTGTATGGCCGCTTTTCGGCGTCCCGCTGCTGCTGGTGCTGACACTGACGTTCTGCCTGATCGTCCTGCTGATGCCTGATTTCTGGGACACCGTGCGGCCGCGCCGCGAGCGCAAGCCGTCCGGCAAGAATGACGATGCGAAGCACAGGGGCTTCCAGCCCAATATGATGCTGGAAAGCTGTGTCACGACCGACATGCCGCCGATCATCATCACCAAGCCGACTTTTACCATCGGCCGCGGCCCCGACAACGACTATATCCTCGACATGCCGTCTATCAGCACGCACCACTGCCGCATCATTTATCACGAGCTGAGGCGCCACTATTATATTGAGGATCTGGGCAGCACCAACGGCACGTTTGTCAACGCGAGCCGTCTACATAAGAATACGCCTATCCTGCTCAAGGCGAACAGCATTGTCGGACTGAATCAGCAGCGCTTTACCTTCCGTAGCACCGAGCCGCTGCGAACGCACTGATACGCGCGTCCGACCTCCGCGTCGCAAAGGCCGACCTGCTAAGCTTGGCAGCCACCGCCAAGGCTGCTGCCTGTCAGGCTCTGAAGCCGCTTGTCATGGGACGAGGAGCCCCGCAGCGGCGAGCCTCAGATCGAGGATCGCAAGATCATGCGCCTGACAGGCCGCCACGCCTTAACTCGGCTCATGACGCTCCACGACCAACATGATCGGTCGTTTCGCCATGGCGTCCGCTATTTTCAACATGCTCCGCATCTTTACGCCCGCTTGGCCGGATCAGTTTCTCACCTGAGAAAAGGACAGCGAAATCCTGCCGGGCTTTGCTGCGCGGGACGCATGATTGGTTCATGCCCCACTGTTAAAGCGCGACCCTGTCAAGGCCGCGCTTTTTCTTTTCGATTGAGAAGAACGGCTGCGTCAGTCGCCCGCTCTCACCGTCTGAAACTGATACACGTTCGGCGTGCCCCGATGCTTGAGCTCCACGTTGCGCAGATATTCCAGACACAGCGAGTCATCCGCCGACATGGCATAGCCCCATCGGTCGCTGCCCAGTCCGCCGAGCACGAAATATACATCCCCGCCGCACTGCCACGCGTCCGCCACGCCGTCCCGGAACACCTCCAGACTGCCTGACAGCTCGACAAACTGCACCGACCCGTCCGCGTGGTGCAGCAGCAGCCGATCCTCGTCCACCGTCACGCTGACGAACTCCGGCAGCTCCCGCAGCGTCTCATAAGCGGTGATCAGCCTGCTTTCCCTGCTGTCCAAGCCGCCGGAGAACGCTGCGTTGGTCACCATGCCCATCAGCAGTGCCGACGCCGCCAGCACCAGCAGAATCCTCGGTTTTCCCACCTGCGCGGTCACGGGTTCACGCTCCTCTCTCGGGAGCCTCCATGCTGCCGGGCTCCCATACTAAGATGTCCCCCGGCTGGCAATTCAATGCCTCGCAGATCGCGTCCAGCGTGCCCATGCGCACCGCCCGGGCACGGCCGTTTTTCAGAATCGACAGATTGGCCATGGTGATGCCCACCCGCTGGGACAGCTCCGTCAGGGTCATCTTGCGCCGGGCCAGCATCACGTCCAGATCAACGCGAATCATCTCGTCACCTCAAATCGTCAGATCGCTCTCCTGCTGCAGGGCCATGGCGCTTTTCAGCAGCCGCCGCAGCACCAGCGCCACCGCGCCCACGCCGAAATAGAACGCTACCGTCGCCAGGCCGCCCATCCAGCCGCCGAAAAGCAGGCCCCTGCCCACGGTCGTCGCGAACACGACGGCCTCCACGGCCTCCATCAGCCCTGACGCGCCGCAGCATACCGCGATCACCAACAGCGTCCGGGCATTGGCCTGCGTAAAGGCGGACGATTCCCGCTTGAGCCGCCCGCACATGCGCAGGAAGCTCCACCACATCATCCACCACAGCACAGCCTCGCCCACCGTCACGACCGAGTACACCGTCACGCCACGGACCGTCGTCATCAGCGCCACGCCCATGACCATCGCGACGATGCTGCACGCCTGCAGCGCCGTGAAAACAAATTTCGCGTCATTCCAGAGCTTTTTCATAGCTGTCCCTCCCTTCAGATCACCAGCGCCTGCTCCTCCTGCAGACTCATCGCCCGGACCATCAGCACCCGGACCCCTTGCAGGAGCAGCGACACCATGAGAAACCCGAAGGGCCACGCCAGCAGCACGCAGGTCACATCCAGCAGTTGCCAGACGCCCCGCGTGATATTACCCGGCGTCAGCGTCCCGACGGCCATATAGCCCATCAGCAGGAACAGCGGCACCGACGCGATCAGGCAGCACAGGGCCATGCGGCCGAGCGCCTTGCAGTTGCGCCGGGTGAACGCCGTTTCCTTCTTCATCCGCTGGAGCAGCAGGAAAAAGCTCACCTGCGTGACGTAGCAGCACACGCTCACCACAGCGACCGCCGCCAGCGCGCCGACAACAAAAACCTTTCCGCCCACAGTCGTCTCCGCTTCCTGAAAGATCATGCTTGCGCCGCCGAGGCCGAGCAGCTCCATCATGACCGCCAGCCATGTGCCAAAAACACCTACGATCACCGTCAGGACCTGCAAGATCGTCAGCAGCCCCTTCGGCCTTCTGGGAAGATGCTTCATGCTTATCACCTCATGGACAGGATACCACGAGTTTTATTGAAAATCAATATAATATTTATCGAAAATCAATAAAAATATTTCGTAAATCAATCTCCCAGCAGCTGCCGCAGCAGCCGCTCCCGCTGGTTGATGAACAGCTCCGTCACCCGGTAGCTCTCCGTATCCCGCCACTGGCATGGATGCGCCGCGCCATCGTCAAAGGAAAGGATACATGCCCCCGGCAGGCCTAACAGGATCGGCGAATGGCTGGCGATGATGAACTGCGCGCCCTGCCGGGTCAGATCATGAATCAGCGCCAGCAGGGAGAGCTGCCGTTGCGGGGAGAGCGCCGCCTCCGGCTCGTCCAGCAGATACAGCCCGCCGGGCCTGAACTCGCCCTCCGCGAGGTGCATGAAGCTCTCGCCGTGGCTCTGATGGTGCAGCGCCTTGCCGCCGTAGCGCGCGTAGAAGTCCTGCTCGCTGCTCTCCCCCAGCCCCGACAGGCGGTATTCCTCCGCCTTGCTGGCCACATTGTAGAAGCTCTCCGCCCGCAGGAAGTAGCTGTGCCGGGGCTTGCCGGGGTTGCGTACGATCCGCACCGCCCGGTGCAGCTCGGAGTGGCTGTCGTAGGTCGAGAAGCGGTAGTTCCTGCCGCCGCCCTCGGGGTTAAAGCCCCACGCCACCGCGATGCCTTCCAGCAGGGTCGACTTGCCCGTGCCGTTCTCCCCGACGAAAAAGGTCACGCCGTGTTCCAGCCGCAGCGGCTCCTCAAGGCGCAGCGCGGGAATGTCCCGCAGGTAGCTGTCCGGCGAAACCTCGTCCCAGTCGATATCCACAGCGCGGATAAACGGCATGCTCAACCCCTCCCGATACCGGCAGTATAACATAACAGGCAAAACTTGTACAGCGGCGCTTGCGCAAGGCCTTCAATCCGTGTATACTGCTGGATGGAAATGGAGGCGAGGCCATGAAAACGCTGGACAAGCTGCTCGGAACAGAATATCCCGTCATTCAGGGCGGCATGGCGAACATCGCGACGGGCGCCTTCGCGGCGGCTTGCTCGAACGCGGGAGCGCTGGGGCTGATCGCGGGCGGCGGCATGGACGCGGAGGCCCTGCGGCAGGAGATTCGCGCATGCAAAGCGCTGACGGACAAGCCCTTCGGCGTGAACATCATGCTCATGAACCCCCATGCCGCGGATATGGCGCGGATGGTGATCGAGGAGCATGTCCCGGTGGTGACCACCGGCGCGGGCAGCCCGGCAAAGTACATCCCCGCTTGGAAGGACGCCGGCATCACCGTCATCCCGGTCATCGCGGCCACGGTGATGGCGCAGCGCATGGCCCGGCTGGGCGCGGACGCGGTGGTAGCTGAGGGCACGGAGAGCGGCGGGCATGTGGGCGAGATGACCACCATGGCGCTGGTGCCGCAGGTATGCGACGCGGTGGATATCCCGGTCATCGCGGCGGGCGGCATCGCGGACGGGCGGCAGATGGCGGCGGCCTTCGCGCTGGGGGCCTGCGGCGTGCAGCTCGGCACCTGCCTGCTGGTCAGCGAGGAATGCCCCATTCACATGAACTACAAGCAGGCCCTGCTGGAGGCCCGGGACAGCGACACGGCAGTCTCGGGGCGCATCGGCGGCGTACCGGTGCGCAGCCTCAAGAACGCCATGGTGCTGGAATACATCGAGCGGGAAAAGGCCGGAGCCTCCCGGGAGGAGCTGGAGCGCTTCGCGCTGGGCAGCCTGCGCCGGGCCGTGTTCGATGGAGACGTACAGACAGGCTCCCTGATGGCCGGGCAGGTGGCGGGCATGCTGCGGGAGATCCGCCCGGTGCGCGCGATTCTGGAAGAGATGAACCGCGACTGCCTCGCCGTCATAGCCGGGCTTCGGAACAGGAGGAATCAGGATGACTGACATGCGCACGCCAAAGCCGCTGGATATCGGGCAGATCGAGGCTCTTCTCCCCCAGCGGTATCCCTTTCTGATGATCGACCGGGTGACCGACCATGAGCCCGGCGGCTGGGCGAAGGGCTACAAGTGCGTCTCCGCCAACGAAGCGTATTTTGCCGGACATTTCCCGCAGAAAAAGGTCATGCCGGGGGCGCTCATCATTGAGGCGCTGGCGCAGATGGGCGCCATCGCCATCCTGTCCGCCCCGGAGGATCAGGGCAAGCTGGCCCTGTTCAGCGGCATCCGGCAGGCGCGGTTCCTGCGGCCCGTGGTGCCCGGGGACGTGCTGCATCTTGACTGCCGCATTACCCGCCGCAAGGGCCCCGTTGGTCTGGGCACCGCCGTTGCCACCGTCGACGGCGAGACCGTCTGCGACGCGGAGCTGATCTTCGCCCTGCAGGCGTAACACGAAAGAGGACTCTATGGCTTCCATTCTGATTGCGATTATCTATCTGGCCTTCGTCAGCATGGGCCTGCCGGACGCGCTGTTAGGCTCTGCGTGGCCGTCGATCTACGGCGGCATGGGCGTGCCCGTGTCATGGGCGGGGCTGGTCACCATCATCATGGCGGGCGGCACCGTTGTGTCCAGCCTGCTCAGCGACAGGCTGCTCCGGCGCTTCGGCACGGGGCTGGTCACCGCCGTCTCCACGCTGATGACAGCCGTGGCCCTGTTCGGCTTCTCCGTGTCGGGCGCCTTCTGGCACCTGATCCTGTGGGCCATCCCCTATGGCCTCGGCGCGGGCAGCATTGACGCGGCGCTGAACAACTACGTCGCCCTCAAATACAAGTCCCGCCACATGAGCTGGATTCACTTCTTCTGGGGCGTGGGCGCGACGGCGGGGCCGGTCATCATGGGCGGCATTCTCTCCGGCGGCGCAGCGTGGACGTCTGGCTACCGTGCCGTGGGCTTCCTGCAGACCGCCATGACCCTCGTGCTGTTCCTCACCCTGTCCCTGTGGAGGAAGAACGACCTTCCTCAGCCCGGCGTTTCCGATGACAGCAGCCGCATGACCCGGAGGCAGGTGCTGCGTCTCCCCGGAGCCAAGGCGCTGTTAGTGGCCTTCTTCTGCTACAGCTCCGTCGAGGCCACCGCGGGCCTGTGGGCCAGCAGCTACATGACCCTGCAGCGGGGCGTGCCCCCGGAGACCGCCGCTCGCTGGGCGTCGATCTTCTATCTGGGCATCACGCTGGGCCGCTTCGCCATCGGCTTCATCACCGACCGGGTGGGCGACCGCAACATGATCCGTATCGGGCAGGGCTGCATCATTCTCGGCGTGCTGACCATGCTCATCCCCGGCAGCAACACGGTCAGCTTCGCGGGCCTGATCCTCGCGGGGCTGGGCTGCGCGCCGGTGTACCCCTGCCTGCTCCATGAAACGCCTGTCAACTTCGGCGCGGAGAACTCCCAGACCATGATGGGCTTCCAGATGGCCTGCGCCTATACCGGCTCCACCCTGATGCCGCCTCTCTTCGGCTTGATCGCGGGCCATGTAAGCATCGGCCTGTATCCCGTCTATCTGCTGCTCTTCGCCGTGACCATGCTGCTCACCGCCGAGCGCATGAACCGGGCTGGCAGAAAATAAAGCCAAACATTTATTCGTGTTCGCCTTGTGGTTTGACGGAATTTGTGGTACACTATCCTGCGTCACCCCATCAAGAACACAAAGAGGCAAAGACATGAACGATCAGATTATCATCCGCGGCGCGCGGGAGCACAATCTCCGCGACGTGGACGTGACCATCCCCCGGGACAAGTTGGTGGTCTTCACGGGCCTGTCCGGCTCGGGCAAGAGCTCTCTGGCCTTTGACACGCTCTATGCCGAGGGCCAGCGGCGCTATGTGGAGAGCCTCTCCAGCTATGCCCGGATGTTCCTCGGCCAGATGGAAAAGCCCGACGTGGACAGCATCGAGGGCCTGTCCCCTGCCATCTCCATCGACCAGAAGACCACCAGCCGCAACCCCCGCTCCACCGTGGGCACGGTGACGGAAATCCATGACTACCTGCGCCTGCTCTGGGCGCGGATCGGCCACCCCCACTGCCCCCAGTGCGGCAAGGAGATCCGCCAGCAGACCGTCGACCAGATGGTGGACGCGGTGCTGGCCTATCCAGAGGGCTCCCGGCTGCAGGTGCTGGCCCCGGTCATCCGCGGCAAGAAGGGCGAGCATCAGAAAGTGCTGGAGGAGGCCCGCAAGAGCGGCTTCATCCGCGCGCGCATCGACGGCGAGCAGTACGACCTCGACGACCCGCCGGAGCTGGACAAGAAGAAGCGCCACACCATCGAGATCATCGTCGACCGACTCAAGACCCGCAATGACAAGGACTTCCAGAAGCGCCTGACCGACTCCATCGAGACGGCCACCCAGCGCTCCGGCGGCCTTGTGCTGATGGACTTTGGCGAGCAGGGCGAGCAGCTCTTCTCCATGAACTACGCCTGCCCCGACTGCGGCGTGGCCATCGAGGAGCTTGCTCCGCGCATGTTCTCCTTCAACAGCCCCTATGGCGCGTGCCCCGAGTGCACGGGTCTGGGCAGCCGCATGGTCATCAGCGAGGACATCATCCTCCCCGACCGCAGCCTGTCCCTGCGGCAGGGCGCGCTCAACGCCATGGGCTTCAACACGCAGGATAACAGCGTCACCTCGCAGTATTTCATCGCGCTGGGCGATAAGTTCGGCTTTACGCTGGACACCCCCATCCGCGAGTACACCACGCAGGCCATCAAGGCCCTGCTCTACGGCACCGGCGCGGAAAAGCTGACCATCACCTATGACACGGCGACCGGGCAGGGACGATATGCCACCGCCTTTGAGGGCGTGATTCCCACGCTGGAACGCCGCTATCAGGAGACCACCTCCGACGCGATGAAAGCCGCCTACGAGGAGTACATGCAGGAGGAGCCCTGCCCCGCCTGCGGAGGCCGCCGCCTGAAGCCCGAAGCGCTGGGCGTGACGGTGAACGGCCGGAACCTCGCCGAGGTCAGCACCATGTCCATCGTGCAGGCGCGGGCCTTCTTCCAGAGCCTCGAGATGACCGAGAAGGAGCGGATGATCGGCGCGCAGATTCTCAAGGAGATCGACGCGCGGCTGGGCTTCCTGATCGACGTAGGTCTGGGATACCTGACCCTTGCCCGGGCAGCGGCGTCCCTCTCCGGCGGCGAGGCCCAGCGCATCCGGCTGGCGACCCAGATCGGCTCGGCGCTCATGGGCGTGCTCTACATCCTCGACGAGCCGTCCATCGGCCTGCACCAGCGGGACAACCAGAAGCTCATCAACACCCTCAAGCGCATGCGCGACCTCGGCAACACGCTGGTGGTCGTCGAGCATGATGAGGACACCATGTACGCCGCGGACTGGATCGTCGACGTCGGCCCCGGCCCCGGCATCCACGGCGGCAAGATCGTCGCGGAGGGCACGGTCGACGACATCAAGGCCTGCCCTGACAGCCTCACCGGCCAGTACCTCTCCGGTCAGAAACGCATCGCCGTGCCGGAAAAGCGCCGCAAGCCCAGGAGCTTCCTGTCCATCCGCGGCGCGGAGGAGCACAACCTGCGCCACATCGACGTGGATATCCCGCTGGGAACGCTCTGCTGCGTGACAGGCGTGTCCGGCTCGGGCAAGTCGAGCCTCGTCAACGAGATCGTCTACAAGCACCTCGCCAAGGTGCTCAACCGCGCCAAGACCCGCCCCGGCAAGTTCGAGGAGATGCTCGGCGTGGACAAGCTGGACAAGATCATCTGCATCGATCAGAGTCCCATCGGCCGCACGCCCCGCTCGAACCCCGCCACCTACACTGGTCTGTTCGACTTGATCCGCAAGCTGTTCGCCCTGTCCCCGGAGGCGAAGGCCCGCGGCTACAAGGAGAACCGCTTCTCCTTCAACGTCAAGGGCGGACGCTGCGAGGCCTGCGCGGGCGACGGCCTGCTCAAGATTGAGATGCACTTCCTGCCGGACATCTATGTCCCCTGCGAGGTCTGCAAGGGCAAGCGCTACAATCGCGAGACCCTCGAGGTGACCTACAAGGGCAAGAACATCTACGAGGTGCTGGACATGAACGTCGAGGAAGCCATGGCCTTCTTCGAGAATCACCAGCCCATCCTGCGCAAGCTGGAGACCCTCTACGATGTGGGCCTTGGCTACATGAAGCTCGGCCAGTCCTCCACCACCCTCTCCGGCGGCGAGGCCCAGCGCGTGAAGCTGGCCACGGAGCTCTCCCGCAAGTCGACAGGCAAAACGCTCTATGTCCTCGACGAGCCGACCACCGGCCTGCACATGGCGGACGTGGACAAGCTGATCGGCGTGATGCAGCGGCTGACCGACGCGGGCAACAGCGTGCTGGTCATCGAGCACAACCTCGACGTCATCAAGGTCGCGGACTGGATCATCGACCTCGGCCCCGAGGGCGGCGACGGCGGCGGCACCGTGGTCTGCGCGGGCACCCCGGAGGAGGTCGTGAAGTGCGAGAACTCCTTCACAGGCCAGTTCCTCAAGCCCATGCTGGAAAAGAAATAAACAAAGAGCGGAGGAACCGTAACGGCTCCTCCGTTTTTTACGCCTTGCCTACAGGCTCCCGGGATTCTTCCTTTTCCTCCTCCGCCGCGCCGATCTCATCCGCGTCCGGCTTGACCAGCACCCGGGCGTTCACCGGCATCGCCTCCTCGGAGACGTAGGTGCCGATGCCCGCGCGCTCCTCCATCTCTACCAGCGCCTCGGTCATGTCTTCATCCTCGGGTTCCGGGTCGAGATCAGGGTGGTCCTCCATAACGGGCTCCTCAGGCACCTCGTCCTCCACATCCCCGTCGACCTCCTCCGGCTCCTCCTCGATCTCGTCCAGCGCCATGATTTCATCGTCGACGGCGGCAGGGTCTACCGCGTCCGCCATGATGCTGCCCTCTCCGGGAAGAATCACCGGCACCACTTCCTCGATATGCTCATGGTGGATTTCCTCCGCCTGCGGGACTTCCTCCCGCACCTGCGGCACAGGCACATACGCCGCCAGCGCCAGCAGCACGAAGCCGAAGATGCCAAGCCCCAGAAAGCCCCCCGGAAGCAGATACGGCGAATCCAGCGTCACGCGGAACACCGTCGCCTGCGACCAAGCCATGCCATGCAGGGGCTGCGTCCAGCCTGTCACCCAAGGCAGCGCCACCGCGCCGACAAGGCACCCCGCGACCGCGCAGAAGCTCTCCCACAGCCTGCCGCCGCCGATCGCGCCCAGCGCCGTGCCCGGCAGCAGCCCGCACAGCCAGACGCCCGCGCCCAGCAGCACGCCGCCCAGCAGCGTCGCCCAGTCCAGCGGACGCACCGTCAGCAGATCGACGTCCAGCACCGCCAGCCAGCCGAGGAAGGCCACCATCAGCGCGCCGAAGCCCAGAAAGGCCAGCGTCATCTTGAGCATGCAGAAGCGCCGAAACGCCAGCATATCCCGGAACCGCCCCGCGTCGGTCAGTCCCGCCGCCTGCGCCGCCATGCCCAGCAGCAGGCCCGTCAGTCCGCCAAAGACGATGGTGCTCACGCGCGCTCACCTCCCCACAGACGAATCAGAAGGAAAGCCGTCACCCATGCGACCAGCGCGAACACCCACGCGCCAACGCCGGTGAAAAGCAGCCCCGCCGCCATGCCGCCGCCCGCCACGCCAAGGCCCAGCACCAGCAGAATTCCGCCAAGGAAAGCCATCAGCAGCGACTTCCCGGACGGCTTATCGCTCTTTTCCTCCTTGTTCCTGAGCCGGGACGGCAGCGAAGCCAGAAACGCGCCGGGGATGATCATCACCGCCATCGCCACGGCAAAGCGGTCCACCGGCACGGACTGCCCCGTCTGCCGCGATGCCTGCACGTAGGCCGGGAGCACGTCCGCCTGCCCCACCAGCACCATCGCGAGCACCACCGCTGCCGCCAGCCATAAGCCCCGCCACATCGGATGTTCTTTCACCATCATTATTCACCTCGTCCACAGTATGCCCCGGCGACGTTGTCTCATGCGACATAAAAAAAGACGGACGCCGTCCGTCTTTTTCATGTCAATCCGGTCACATGCGCGGCATATACGCCCATCGTCAGTCCCGATGGCCGAAGTGGCGCGGGCACTGGCCGCTCAGCCGTGGAGGCCCTGCTCCTGACGCTCCATGTTTTCCACGACGATGTCGTAGATCTCGCCCAGCGTGGAGCAATACTCCAGCACCTGCCAAGGCTCGTTGGTGTGGAAGTGAATCTTGATCAGCTCATCGTCACCGACCGCCAGCAGGCAGTCACCCTTGAAATGTTCGGTGATGTAGTCGTTGATGGCGTCCTCGTCCAGATCGTGGCCCTCGATGAGAAGCTGCGTGTCAAACTTAAACTCAAGCATGATGTCTGTCTCCTTTATGATGGTCATCGCATGAAAATAGGATGAACATACCATTCATTCGCTGCCCGCGGCGGTTTTTCCTTCTTTGCGCGGAAAAGTGCTCTGCGGGAAAAAATCAAAAAAATAACAAAAAATTTTTCAGGGCTGTAAATCTGACAGCCTCTTTTTCGTCTTATAGGTGAAGGGAGTGAGGCACGTGGATCGCGTCAAGGTACCGGGCGACATCCGCGAGGCGGAACTGATCCGGCTGATGGAAACCTACGGCGGCTCGCTGGCAAGGCTGTGCACAGCCCTAACCGGGGATGCCGATCTGGCGCAGGACGTGGTACAGGAGACCTTCCTGCGGGCGTACAAAGGGCTGGACAGCTACCGCGGCGGCAGAGCGCAGGAGAAGGCATGGCTGAGCCGCATCGCTGTGAACCTATGCCGCGACATGAGCCGCAGCAAGTGGTTCCGCTGGGTCGACCGGCGCGTCAGCCTCGACTCCCTGCCAGAGCCCGCCGTCCCCGTGCAGCAGGAGGACTGGGCGCTCTACGACGCGGTGCAGGCGCTGCCGGACAGGCTGCGGGAGGTGGTTGTCCTGCGCTACAACCAGAACATGGATACGGAAGACATGGCCCGGGTGCTGGGCACGACCCGCACCACCGTCTACCGGCGGCTGGACCGGGCCTATCGACTGCTCAAAGACAAGCTGGAGGAGGCGGACAACGATGAATGACGAAAAGCTTCGGCGCGCCATGCAAAACTGCCTGTCCGGCGTCACCTTTTCCCCGATGCGGCAGCAGGCTGTGCTCCGCAGGGTAACCGAAAAAGAAACGCCAAGGACGCGCCGCAGGCTGTCCCTCGGGCTGGTGCTGGCGGTCGTGCTTGCGCTGCTGATGACGGGCGGCGCGGTGGCCGCGGGGCTGGGCGTGTTCGGCCAGTTGTCGAGACAATTCGCCGGCTATGGGCTCGAGGGCGAGCTGAGCCGTCTGGAGGACGTGGCGACGGTCGTCAACCAGCAGATCACCGTGGACTTCAGGCAGCCGGGGGCATCCTCCAATGCCTCCGCAACGGACTACGAAACACTGCTGGCCGCTTTCGAGGCACAGCCCGCAGGGTTCACCCTGACCCTGCATCAGGCGTACTGCGACGGCCAGCGGCTGTACTTCTCCTTCTCGATTGCGCAGGATGATCCCGTATGGTATCGGGGCGTGGGTCTGCCGACGGGCATCGACGAGTTCACCGCCGAATACGAGGGCGAGACCTACGGCGGGCTCTTCGGCGACACCCGGCCCGGCATGCAGGAGACCATCACCTCGTGGCTCGACAGCCATGAGAGCAGCTGGATCGCCTACACCAGCGCGGGCATCGGCGACGGCGCGGACCTCGCGGACGGCACCGATATGGAGGTTGTGGAGGGCGACAGGGCGTTCATCGACCAGCGCACCTCTCAGGGCTACTACACGGTGCTGGTGCCCGAGGGTTATACCGCCGACACGATCGCCTTCACGATCCACGCCAGCAGCGGCATGATCCTCTACGCGCAGGACGCGGAAGGCGTGTATCTCCAGAATTTCCCGGAGCGAAGACAGGATCTGACCTTCACCATCCCGGTGAACAGGGACACCGTCAGCCTTCATGGCGGCGGTCATTTCGCGCAGTATACGGCCAGCGCTTCGGCGACCATCTCGCAGGTGACCATGACCGGCGAGGTGACCATGCGCGTGCCTGACGAATGGGTGGCGACCTTCGGCATGAACGGCGACGGCGACCCAGTTGTCGACTATATCCTGTGGTACGATCTCGTCGCGGGCGGCCAGCAGATGGATAACCACAACGCGGGCTGGTATCTCCAGCCGGACGGTTCTATGATCTCCATCTTCCAGTTCGACGTGCCGCCCACGGACGTACCGCTCTACCTGCGGCCCGTGTACACCCTCTCCGGCCCGCATCCCAACGAGGATATCCTGCTCCAATAAACAAAAAGCAATCACGTTCATCACAAGAATGCGAGGTGTGTTTACCATGTCAAAAAACAGGCTTTGGACGATCCTTCTGGCCTTCGCGCTGGCCCTTGTCTGCATCCTTCCCTGCGCGATGGCCGACGAGAACATCGCCATGGGCGACGAAACCGTGCGCTCCATGTGCTGGCAGGGCGATACGCTCTACATCCTCACCGAAAGCCTCTACCGCTGGCAGCCCGGCGACGCGGCCCCGCAGCCCGTCTGGCAGGCCGAGGGCATCGACATGATGCGCTACTGGGAGATGCCGCCGGAGGATGAGGAGGAGCTGGCCCTGTGGCGGAAGGCGATCCGCTACGTCTTCCCCGGCCCTGACGCGCCGCTGGCCCTGCATCCCTACACCGGCGAGCTGTTCACCGTCGGCGAGGACGGATTGACTCTCGTCGCCGCCATTCCCGCGGAAGGCCGCACCATGGAGCAGGACGGCGAGACGGTTTATCGCAGCGTTCGCGGCGCGGCTGGCAGGGATGGCGTGATCTGGCTGCTGCTGGAAACAGACACCTGGGAGGACTGGAGCAAGCGGACCATCCTGCGCTACGACATGGCGAACGGAAGCGTCTCCTCCTTTGACATGAACAACGTCGTGGCCATTGCCGCCGCCGATGACGGCGCGCTGCTGCTGACCGCTTATCAGGACAACGAGTACGCCTACCTGCTCGTCGACGGTCAAACAGGCGAAGAAACGCGGCGGCTCGACGCTTCCGTCGAAGGTCATGCTGTCTGGTATGACGGCGGCGTTCTGGAATATCTCGGCGGCGAGCTGCGGGCGTTTGACGGAACCGGCACGAAAAGCGTCAAGGGCTATGCCCCCGCGGGGAGCTATCTCGGCTATGAATCCGTTGCCTGCTCGGACAGCGGCCTGTGCGCCGTGGAGACCTACGGGTACATATTTGTCCGCGACCTGAACCACCCGGCGGAAAAGACGGTTCTGACCATTGCCGGAACCCTGTACCCGGACAGAACCACCGAGTTCTCGCTGGCGAACCCGGACATCGCGGTGGTGGTGCTGAACGAGTCCGTGCAGCAGGCCGCGCTGACCGGCAGCGCCGACATCTTCGCGGTCAGCACCCCCAACGAGTATGACGAGCCCGGCATGTACGGCACGCTGGTCAGGCGAGCGGGCCTCGCGCCCATCCCGTCGGACAAGCTGAGCAAGCTGGCCGGGACCTTCTATGACAGCATCCGCAGCGCCATCGCGCCGCAGGGAGAGCTGCTGGCCCTGCCAACCGCCATCACGACGCAGAGCTGGACGCTGAATGAAACGCTCTGGGAGCAGTTTGAACTCGGCGAGGTGCCGACCACCTTCACAGAACTGATGGACACGCTGCAGCGCTGGCAGGACGACTACGCCGACGACAACCCGGACTATGCGCTGGGCGAGCTGCCGACGACGCTGGCGGGCTGCATCCGGCTCATGATGCGCGAATACATCCTTCAGTGCGGCGACGCGTATCCCGACTTCACCCGGGAGGATTTCCGGCAGGCGGCGCTGGCCATGATCGCTCACAAGGATACCATCGAGCAGGCGGGCGAGAACTGGGGCATGCCCATCCTGTTCAATTACAGTCTGGGCTTTGGCAAGCAGGGCATCGACAGCGAAATGACGCGCATGATGCTCCGGCCCACCGTATCCTCGGACAGCGAGCAGAAGATGGCTGCCACGCTGTACCTGCTGACCATCAGCGCCTCCAGCCAGAATCAGGAGGCCGCCACCCGCTTCATCGAGTGGTACGCCGATCACATGAGCGCCGAGTTGCGTTACATGCTTGATCCCTCGCAGGACACGCCCCTGCGCGCTGACAACTATGAGACCCGCGCCGCCGACCTCAAGGCCCAGAAGGAAGCCATCGAAGCCGCGCTGGCCGAAGCCGACGGCGAAGAAGCCCTTGACCTGCAGGAGCAGCTCCAGTATCAGGAGGAGCGCATCGCCCGCTGGGAGACCGAAACGGGCTGGATCATCTCGCCGGACAGCCTTGCCAACTACCGCGATGTGGCGGCTCATCTGGTCATCCCGTACAACTCCCCGCTGCTGACCAACGAGGGCGGCTTGGCGGCGCTGGATGAGCGCATCGAGCGAGCCTGCGGTCAGGGTCTGACGGAAGCGTCGCTGGACATTCTGCTCAGGGAGCTGAACAACGTGGCGGAAATGATCATGAAGGAAAACGAATGACAGCAAAACAGGGGTTCTCGCTGCGAGAGCCCCTGTTTTCTTTATTTGGCTTCGGCCCAGTTGGCACCCTGATGCACGTCCGCCTGCAGGGGCACAGAGAGCGAGATCACGTTCTCCATGCTCTCCCGCAGCAGCCGCGCCGCGGTCTCGACCTCTTCCGGCGGGCATTCCAGCAGCAGCTCGTCGTGCACCTGAAGAATCAGGCGGCTCTGCAGTCCTTCCCGGCGCAGCGCCTCGTCCACGCGCACCATCGCCAGCTTGATGATGTCCGCCGCGGTGCCCTGAACCGGCGTGTTCATCGCGGCCCGCTTGCCGAACTCCCGCACCGTGGCCTGCGACGACTTGAGCTCCGGCAGATACCGCCTGCGGCCCATCATCGTCAGCGCATAGCCCCGCTGCTGCCCGTCCGCCGCCGCGCCGTCCATGAATCGCTTCACGCCCGGATACTTGGCAAAGTACCGGCTGATGAATTCCTTCGCCTCCTGCTGGCTCACGCCCGTGTTGCGCGCCAGCCCGAAGCCGCTGATGCCATAGATCAGGCCGAAATTGACCGCCTTGGCCCGGGAGCGCAGGGTGCCGTCAACCCACTCCAGCGGCACGTCGAAGATCTCGCTGGCGGTGCGGGCATGGACGTCCTGTCCGGTCTGGAAGGCCTCCACCAGCGCCGCGTCGCCGGAAAAATGCGCCATCAGCCGCAGCTCGATCTGGCTGTAGTCCGCGTCCAGCAGCACCCAGCCTTCGCGCGGCAGGAACGCCCGGCGAATCTCCCGGCCCTCGGCTGTGCGCACCGGGATGTTCTGCAGGTTCGGCTCCGAGGAGGAGATGCGCCCCGTGGCCGTCGCCACCTGATCGAAGTAGCTGTGCACCCGGCCCGACGGCTCCGTCAGCCGCATCAGCCCCTCGACGTAGGTGCTGTTCAGCTTGGTGAGCTGCCTGTAGCGCAGGAGCGGCTCGATCACCTCCGGCGCGATATCCCGCAGCTTGTCCAGCGTCTCCGCGTCGGTGGAATAGCCCCGCTGCGTCTTGCGGCCATGGGGCAGCTTCAGCTCCTCAAAGAGCACCGCGCCGAGCTGCTGCGGGCTGTTCAGGTTGAAGGGCTTGCCGCCGCAGGCCTTGTATACCTGCGCCTTGCAGTCCTCGATCTCCGCCACATACCGCTCGCCGAGCTGCTTCAGGAACGCCGTGTCCACCGTGAATCCAGCCTCCTCCATGCGGTAGAGCACCAGCGACAGCGGCATCTCCACGTCCCGCATCAGGTGACCCATCTGGTCGGCCTCAATGCGCTTCTGCTGCCACGAGGCCAGCGAAAGCAGCCCCCGGGCGTCCTCCGGCAGCTCCCCGCGCAGGGCGGCAAAGCTGTAGCTCTTTTCCTGCGGGTTGATGAGGTACGCGCCCAGCATGGCGTCCCACGCAAACCGCTCCGGCTGAGGCAGGGCATACTTCCGCAGCGTGTGCAGCAGCCGCTTGCCGTCATGGACGACGGTCTCGTGGGCCGCGACGTCAGGGGCAACGGCGGACAGCGCCTCGACCGGGTCAAGGCCGGGGTTGAGCAGATCGCCCCCCAGCACCGCCGCGCAGCAGCGCCCGTCCTGCCCCGCCAGCGACATCGCGTCATCGGTCATGTACAGCGCCAGAGGCCGCGCATTCTCCGGGACAGCCGCCAGCCATGCCGTCAGCGCCCCGGAATCGGCAATGGACGCGGGTTCCTCAAAGGCCAGCAGCGCGGGCGCGTCGGTCTCCGCCGCGGCCTGATTCTCCGGGTTCTCACTGATGCGGCGAATGATCGCGTTGAGCCGCAGCTTTTTCAGCGCCGGCACAGCCTGCCTGAAGTCAGGCATGGAACAGTCGGACAGCTTCCACTGGATGGGCGCGTCCCGGCGGATGGTGGCGAGGTCCTTGCACATCCGCGCCTGATCCGCCCACGCGGCGAGCTTTTCGCCCAGCTTGCCCTTGACCTCGCCCGCGTGGTCGAGGACGTTCTCAAGGGTGCCGTACTGCTGGAGCAGCTTGACCGCCGTCTTGTCGCCCACGCCGGGGATGCCGGGGATGTTGTCGCTGCTGTCCCCCGCGAGGCCCTTCCAGTCAGTGACCTGCTCGGGCGAGAAGCCGTACTCCTCATGGACAGTCGCGGGGGTGAAACGCGTGGTCTCGCTGATGCCCTTGCGGGTGAACATGAGCTCCGTCCCGCTGCCCACGAGCTGCAGCGCGTCCCGGTCGCCGGTGAGCAGCAGCGGCGCTACGCCCGCGTCCACGCCCAGCCGCGAGATGGTGCCCAGCAGATCGTCAGCTTCCCAGCCCTCGACAGCGTACCAGCGCACGCCCATGTCGGTGAGCAGGCTGCGGATGGTCTCGAACTGCTGGCGCAGCTCCGGCGGCGTGGCGGAGCGGCCTGCCTTATATTCGGCGTAGGCGTTATGGCGGAAAGTCGGGCCGTGCTCGTCAAAGCACACGGCGATATAGCGCACATCCTCCTCCTTGATGACCTTGAGCAGCATGTTCAGGAAGCCATAGATGGCGTTGGTGTAGGTGCCCTCGCTGTCCATCAGCGGCAGGGCATGGAACGCCCGGTGCATCAGGCTGTTGCCGTCGACGATGAGGAAGGTGTCCCGCATATCGCAAACCTCCTTGAGGGATATTTCTGCTTTCAGTATACCACAAATTTGGGATTGAACAAGCGAACAGCACCTGTTTTCTTGGAAAGCCCTTCTTTTTTCATTCCTTACCCGGCAAGGGAATAAGCAAAACAAAAAAGCTGTTTTTCAACGGCCTCAGGGTGTCGAAAAAGGCAGGCCTTTTTCGAGGATAGCAGTCCATGTCGATCCGATACCAGACCGCCATGGACTGTAAGGCAGCGTTTTGTGCCAAAACGCGCGCAACCTGACGCGTATGTCGTCAGGTTTCGATGGAAAGTCGAAGGGGCTGCGGTCCCTCCGACGCCTCCCATGGGTTTTTCGACAGTCTGAAGCCGTTTCACAACGGCCTTTTACTGAGTGTCCTCGTCAGGACGATATTCAAACAAATCACCGGGCTGGCAATTGAGCGTAGCGCAAAGCTTGTCCAGCACGTCAACAGGTATGTGCTTTGCCTGTGCACATGGCCGAGATAGTCGGCTGCCTGATATCCGTTTCAATTGACAATTGCATCTGTGTCATCTCACGCATGGCAAGATACATTTTCAAATGACACTTAATCACGCCGACCACCGCCTTTCGCGCCTCATAATAGCAGGCACCGGTGCCTCTAACAATGAGATATTCGTATCGTCCATCTCAATTTCGCATTTTTATACAATATTCGATTGATAATATGCGAAAATCGTTGCATATTCGCTTGGCCAAACAACAGGAGGACGCCTTATGCCAACCAACCCTGATCTCAAAACATCCGATTACATTACATCCACCGGGATTGCGCTCCAGGACCTTCGCCTGCTGGTTGAAGGGGCCGTGCACCTCTACAACGAGGAAACCACGCCTCTTTTCCGTCCGGCAATGACCCACGACCACGATATTCCCGCGCAGTCATTTGCTTCCGTCGGCGAGGCGCTATACCTCCTGCGCGACCGAATCGGCACCATGCAGCAGGCTTATATCGCAGAAATCAAGCGTCAGGATTCCGGGACAGCCGCCTTGTCCTGACCCGAATCCTCCCTGTCCGGCATGGCCTTCATCTGCCGCAGCACGCCCGTGACAATCACGATCGTCAGTCCAAGGGTCAGCACATCCGCAATCGGCTGGGCCATCTGAATTCCCAGCAGCCCGAACACCGACGGGAGAATCAGCAGCATGGGGATCAGGAACAGCCCCTGCCGCGCGATGCTGATGATGGTCGAGCGCACGCCGTAGCCAATGGACTGGGTGAACATGTTGCTCATCACGATGAAGCCCCACAGCGGGATGGTCGAGAGCTGCAGGCGCAGGGCCAGCGTGCCGATGCGGATGACCTCCGGGTCCTCCCGGCGGAACACGGTCACGATGGGCCCGGCGAAGGCGAAGGAAATCGCGCCCAGCACCAGCAGGATGACCGTCGACACCTTCACGCAGAACCAGAAGGACTCCCGCACGCGCTTGTACTTGCCCGCGCCGTAGCAGAAGCCGCACACCGGCTGGAAGCCCTGACCGAAGCCGATGACCGTCGAGTTCACGAACATGATGAACCGGCTGCAGATCGACATGGCGGCAATCGCCGGGTCGCCGTAAACGCCCGCGGCGTTGTTGAGCAGGATGGTCGACACGCTGGCGATGCCCTGCCGGCCAAGGGACGGGAAGCCGTTATAGAGGATGCGGCCGTACATCTTCGCGGTGGGCTTGAAGCGCCGGGGCGTGATGGTGATGGCGTCCTTGTGCAGGGTGCACTGGAGCAGCAGGATGATGAAGCTGATCGCCTGCGAGATGGCCGTGGCGATGGCCGCGCCCGCGATGCCCATACGGAAGCCGAAGATCAGCAGCGGGTCGAGCAGCATGTTCAGGATGCCGCCGGAGGTGATGCCGATCATGCCGTACATCGCCAGTCCCTGAAAGCGCAGGAGATTATTGAGCACCAGAGAGCCCATCATGAACGGCGCGGCATAGAAGATGTACATCGCGTAGGAGCGGGCATAGGGGGCGATGGTCTCCGTCGCGCCGAGGAAGCGCACGAGGCCATTGATGCTCAGGTTGCCGAGGATCGTGATCACCAGCCCGGTGCCCACCGCCGTGAAGAAACCTACAGAGCAGTAGGTCTGCGCCTCGTCGACGTTGCCCGCGCCCAGCGCCCGGCTGACATTGGTGCCGCTGCCCATGCCGATGGTAAAGGCAATGGCCTGAATGATCGCCATCGCGGAGAAGATCACGCCCACCGCGCCGGAGGCCGAGGTGCTGATCTGGCTGACGAAATAAGTGTCGGCAATGTTGTAGATATTGGTAATCAGCATGGAGAAGATCGTGGGAATCGCCAGCCGGGGGATGACCCGGCTGATGGGCGCCGACCGCATCATTTCAGCGCGCTGAGCGGCAGTCATTTTCATCTTGCGTCTGTCCTTTCCATATTAAACATGATGATGATTCGACAAAAAGGCGAGAATTCCTTGTCTGAGGACGCAATTGCCTCCGGTCTCCCCTGTCCTATGCGGCGCGGGCGGTCCGGTGCGGCATCCGACACGTTTGTATAAACTTTGCATTTCTTCCCCGTTTTCTTGACAAGAGGGGGTGGCTGTGCTATCATTTGCCTGTTATTCCGCACGGAACGGAAAGGAGGCGCAGGAGATGATGCTGTGTACCATGTGTGCCATGCAGATGAAACGCTGCCTGCGCGCGCATCCCGGGCCGAAGGAATGACAGGAAGAGAACTGCTCACGGAACGGAGAGGCGCGGCGCAGGGGCATCGACGCGATGCAGCCCGGCAGTCTGCGCCTTTGTTATGTCCCGATAAAGGAGGAAACGCCCATGTCCTGCACCCCTGAGCGGCTCACGGAGCTGCTTGAATGGTTCCACAGCCACCCGGAACTGGCCTATGAGGAGCGGGAGACCACCGCGAAGATTCGCGAGGTGCTGGAGGGCGCGGGCATCCCCGTGCTCTGCAGCGGCCTTGAAACAGGGCTCATCGCGGTCATCGAGGGCGGCAGGCCGGGCCCGGTGATCGGCCTGCGGGCGGATATCGACGCGCTGCCCGTGCAGGAGGAATCCGGCCTCCCCTACGCATCCTGCTATCCGGGCCGGATGCACGCCTGCGGCCACGACTTCCACACCGTCATGCTGCTGGGCGCGGCGCTCATGCTCAAGGAGCGTCAGGCGGAGCTGCCCGGCACGGTCAAGCTGATTTTCCAGCCGGCGGAGGAGATCGACAGCGGCGCGCGCAAGGTGATCGCCACCGGGCTGCTGGAGGACTGCAGGCTGTTCCTCGCGGGCCACACCTATCCGCAGTTCGAGGCGGGCACCGTCGGCATCAAGGAAGGGCCCGTCATGGCGGCGGTGGACCGGTTTGAGGTCATCATCCGGGGTCTGGGCTGCCACGCCGGACAGCCCGCGAAGGGCGTTGATCCCATCGTGGTTCAGGCCGCGATCGTGCAGAGCCTGCAGACCGTCGTCAGCCGGAACATGGATCCCTTCACGCCCCGGGTCATCAGCATCACCCATGTCGAGGCAGGCACCACATGGAACGTCATCCCCGAGACCGCCCGGCTGGAGGGCACTGTCCGCACGCTGAACGCGCAGCAGCGAGCCCTGGCTGAGGAGCGCTTCCGCAGCCTTGTCACGGGCATCGCGGCGGCTTACGGCGCGGAGGCGGACATCCGCTGGACGCACGGCTCCGGCGCAGTCATCAACGACGAAAAGCTGTGTATCCTTGCAAGGGAGACCGCCCGCGAGATGGGGCTCACCGTCGACCGGCAGGAGGACACCATGGGCGGCGAGGACTTCTCCTGCTATCTGGAGAACCGCCCCGGCCTGTTTGTGCGGGTCGGCACCGGCGGCGGCTGGCCCGGTCATCACCCGAAGTTCAACGTTGACCCTGCGGCGCTGGAACCCGCCGCCCGATTCTTCGCCACTCTGGCACATAAGTGCCTGATGGAAACCCCGGCCTGACAGCCCGGATATCTTCTCCCCGATCTTATTTCAAGGAGGAAGGCTTATCATGAAGAAGTTGTTGAAAATCGCCTTGTCTCTCGCTCTGGCGCTGACGCTGCTGACGGGCTGCGGCTCGCAGGGCGGCGACACGCGGCCCGAAACCACCGCGACCCCCGAGGTCACTGAAGCTCCCATGGAAGAGCCGACGGAGGAGCCGGCCGCCGAAGTCGACGGCAAGTCCGTCAACATCGCCGTGACCAGCACACTCACATCCCTGAATCCGCTGCTGATCGACGCGACGGAAATCGTCAAGTACGCGCTGTCCCTCGAGTTCCTGCCGCTGGTGGAGCTCAACGCCGATCTGGAGTTCGTGCCCCAGCTCGCCGAATCCATCACCACCGAGGACAACCTGACCTTCACCATCAAGCTGCAGGATAACGCGGTCTGGTCCGACGGCGAACCCGTCACCGCTGAGGACGTGCTGTTCACCTTCCTGCTCATCACCAGCCCTGAGGCGGGCATGGCCGTGCTGAACCAGTACCTCATCGCCGGCACCGACGACTATGGCATGATGCCCTCCGGCGCCACGGAGATCGAGGGCGTGCAGATCGTCGACGAAAAGACGATCAACGTCACCACCAAGTGGGAGACCGCCCTGTATACCTTTGAGAACAACTTCGGCCGCTACCTGTTCACGCTGCCCGAGCATGTGCTGGGTGAAGTGCCGCGGGATCAGCTTCTCACCTATGAGTGGTTCGACAAGCCCGACATCATCTCCGGCCCTTATTTCATTCAGGAGGCCGATCTGAATCACTATGTCCACTATGCCGCCAATGAGAACTATTTCCTCGGCGTGCCGAAGATCAAGTATCTGAACCTGAACGTGGTCGCTCCCTCCCAGTTCCTTGCGGGCCTGCAGTCCGGCGAGATCGACCTGATCCAGCAGACCATGGGCTCCGTCCCGCTGGAGGACTACGACGCCATCCGGGCGTTGCAGGGCGTGGAGGCCGTCATGGGCACTCCCGTCACCAACGAGTCCATCTTCATCAATGTGGAGAACGTGCCGGATAAGCGCATCCGTCAGGCCCTGCTCTACGGCATCAACCGTCAGATGATCCTCGAGAACCTGATCAACGGCAACGGCGAGATCGTCGACGCGTTCCTCTGCTCCGGCTCGCCCTTCTACAGCGCCGAGCTGGGCGTGACCGCCTATGACCCCGAGAAGGCCGCCGCCCTGATCGCCGAAGCCGCCGCGGACGGCGCGGACACCTCCCTGGACTGGTACGTCAACAGCAGCGAGAGCGCCTTCGTCAACGCGGTGCAGCTCATCGCCGCCACCTTTGAGAGCATCGGCTTGTCCATCACGCCCCACACCGTCGACCTGTCCACCCTGATGACCGTCGCCGAGGAAGGCACCTTCGACGTGATGAGCGTCGAATACACCTACGCCCCGGTCGATCCCTATACCGACGTGGCGTGGCTGCTCTCTGCGGACGGCTGGACCCGCTACTACAACCCCGACCTTGACGAGCCCTTCCAGCTCACCCAGTCCACCACCGACCTGAACGCGTCCATCGAGGCGTACCTGACCATCGACCGCGCGACCGTCGAGGACGTGCCGATGATTTCCGCCTACATCATCTCCACCATGGGCGCTGTCAGCAGCCGCCTCCAGAACGCGCATCCCGACGTGTTCGGCACCTTCGTGAACGTGCACGAGTGGGACGTGGCAGAGTAAGGAACGACCAAGAACGGCGAGGGAGGCCGTCCGACCGACTAAGCCCGAGGACAGCGAAGCTTCCGCAGGGCTGTAGCCAGCACGGCCTGAAAGGCTGGGTTGGCCGAGCAACGAAAGGCGGCGGCCCACCGCCGCGTGACTGTCCTCATGGGCAGTCTGGTTTTTCAGCCGCAGTGCCCGGCTGGTCCTTGAGGCCGGTCGGGCTTCTCTCCTATTCTGCATGAAAGGCGATGAGCGCGATGGCCGAAGCGCTGCTTGAGGTGAAGAACCTCGAGATATCCTTCTTTGCCGGCAAGCGGCAGACCCGCGCCACGGACGGCGTGAGCTTTACCGTGTACCCCGGCGAGATCGTATGTCTGGTGGGCGAATCAGGCTGCGGCAAGAGCGTCACGGCGCTTTCGGTGCTGGGGCTGCTGGCGCGGCAGGGCCGGGTCACGGGCGGGGATATCCGCTTTGGCGGCAGGAGCCTGCTGGGTCTCACGGAGAAGCAGCTCGACGAGGTGCGCGGCCGCGACATCGCCATGATCTTTCAGGACATCATGTACTCCCTGAACCCCGTGTTCACCATCGGCAGTCAGATGGTCGAGGGCGTGCGGCGGCATCTGGGGCTGAGCCGGGAGGACGCCATGAAGCGGGCCGTCTCCCTGCTGGAGAAGACGGGCATTCAGGACGCGACCGGCGCCATGCGCAAGTATCCGCATCAGCTCTCCGGCGGACAGCGGCAGCGGGTGATGATCGCCATGGCGCTTTCCTGCAGGCCCAAGCTGCTCATTGCCGACGAGCCGACCACAGCGCTGGACGTGACCATCCAGCTGCAGATCATGGAGCTGCTGCGCCGCCTGCGGGACGAGGAGGGCATGGCGATCCTGCTCATCACCCACGATATCGGCGTGGTGGCGGAGATGGCCGACCGGGTGGTGGTCATGTACGCGGGCCAGTGTGTGGAAGAAGCGAGCGTCGAGACGCTGCTGAGCCAGCCAAAGCACCCCTACACCCGGGCGCTCCTGCAGGCGGTGCCGGGGCTGCATGACAGCCGGGAGCGGCGGCTCTATGCCATTCCGGGCACGGTGCCCGAGCGCTACGACGACCTGCCGGGCTGCCGGTTCGCGCCCCGGTGCACGCTGGCCGGTCAATGCGGTCAATGCCCTGCCTATGCGGAAGCGGCCCCCGGCCATTCGGTGCGCTGCATGATGCCGGAAGGGAGTCCCGAAGACACCACAAAAGCTGCGGGGCAGCCGACAACGGAAGGAGCGGTGAACGATGACTGATTCATCCATGCTCGAGCTGCGCGGCCTGAGCAAGTCCTTCCCCGTGCCTGACGGCCTGCTCCGCAAGAAATCCTTTCAGGCGGTGCGGGACGTGAACCTCACCGTCCGGCGGGGCGAGACCTTTGGCATCGTGGGCGAGTCCGGCTGCGGCAAGACGACCGTCGCCCGGCTCATCATGGGGCTGGAGAAGCCCACTGCCGGAGAGATCTGGTTCGAGGGGCAGCGCATTGACAGCCTGACCGAAGCCCAGCGCCGCCCGCTGCGCCCGAAGCTACAGATGGTCTTTCAGGACAGCGGCTCCAGCCTCAATCCTCGCAAGCGCATCGTCGACATTCTCGCCGAGCCGATGCTCTATCACAAGGTGGTTGGGCCCTCGCAGGTCGAAGCCCGTGTAGATGGTCTGATGGCGCAGGTGGGGCTGCCCGGCGAGCTGAAAAACCGCTATCCTCACGAGTTCTCCGGCGGGCAGCGGCAGCGCATCTGCATCGCCCGGGCGCTGTCCCTGAACCCCGATCTGCTGGTGCTCGACGAGCCCGTCTCCGCGCTGGATGTGTCCGTGCAGGCGCAGATTCTGAACCTGCTCAGGGACCTGCAGGCCGATCTGGGCCTGACCTATATCTTTATCGGCCACGGCCTTGGCGCGGTGCGCTATGTCAGCCGGAAAATCGCGGTGATGTACATGGGCCGCGTGGTCGAAGTGGGCGACGCGGACACGCTGTTCGATCACCCGGCGCATCCCTATACCCGGGCTCTGCTGGACGCCGCTCCCGTGGCGGATTACGCTCTCCGGGGCCGCCAGCGCGTGACGGTGTCCGGTGAGATCGGGCAGGAGACCCCCGCGGGCGGATGCTCCTTCCGGGGACGCTGCCCCTTTGCCACCCCGGCCTGCGAACGGGCTGGTATGACGCTGCAGCTCCTTTCCGACGGCCACTTGTCGGCATGCGCGGCAGGAGGTGACGCCTGATGGGCAAGTATATTCTCAAGAAGCTGCTGCTGGCGCTGCCTGTGCTGCTGGGCATCACCATCATCGACTATGCCATCATGTGCGCCGCGGGCAGCCCCATCGACATGCTCACCGGCCCCCGCATGA
>JAFLST010000026.1 GCA_022510815.1 Christensenellaceae bacterium
GCGGTGCTGGAGGAGATCGGCGAGTGGATGCGCGTCAACGGCGAGGCCATCTATGACACGACTGTCTGGCGCAAGGCGTCGGAGGGCCCGACGGTCATGGAGGAAGGCCAGTTCACCGACGGCGAGGAGAAGGTCTTCACCTCCGAAGACATGCGCTTCACCGTGAAGGACGACTGTCTGTACGCGACGGTGCTGTCGTGGCCGGAGAACGGACAGGTGATCGTGCGCTCTCTGGCGGACGCGTCCCGTCTGCCGGTGTTCCATGGCATCGTGAAGGATGTCCGGGCGCTGGGCTGCGGGCAGGCGCCCGTCTGGAGCCGCGACGGTCAGGGCCTCCATGTGAGCGCGCCGCCGGTGCGCACGGACAAGCCCGTGGTGATCAAAATTCAGCTGGACTGACGAGGTTTGTGATGGTAAAGCTTTTCATCGGGAAGCCGCGGATGGGCAGGCGTGTGGCCGTGCTCCTGCTGAGCGTCATGCTCATGGGCGTGTGCGTGGCCATCTTTGACCAGATCGGTTTCGGAACGGACCCCTGCTCGGTGCTGAATCTGGCGGTCAGCCGCCTGATCGGCTGGAGCTTCGGGAACTATCAGCTTCTGTTCAACATGGCGCTGCTGGCGCTGATTCTCTGCCTTGGCGAGGTGCGGCGTGTCGGGCTCGGCACGCTGGCGAACATGGTCGTCGTGGGGTATTCGGCGGACGCGACGCTTTGGCTGCTCAACCATACGCATCCGCTGACAGGGGAGTCGATGCCCGTCAAGCTGGCGGTGTTCGTGCCGACGATGGCGCTCTTTCTGGTCGCGGTGGCGTTCTACATCGTGGTCGATCTGGGGGTCGCGCCCTATGACGCGATGCCGCAGATCATCTATGGCAGGCAGCGGCGGTTTGGCTTTACGCCGGTGCGCGTGACATGGGACGTCTCCGCGATGGCGCTGGGCTTTCTTGTCGGCGGAACGGTCGGCCTTGTCACCATCGCGACCGGGTTTTTCCTCGGGCCGGTGATCACCGCCATCGCCAACCGCTTCCGACCGTTCTTCGACGGCTGAGCGAAATCAATCCATCGGCAGAACAAAGAGGCGTGACGCTTGGATCATCACGCCTCTTTTGCTTGGTATTTTCTTTCATCCGGGCAGCAAGTCATGGCGGGAAGAGCTTATTGGCCCGGCGCGTGTCCGGCTGCGAGGCTCTGCCGCGGCAGGCTATGGCAACGGGGGCTGCCTCATCCCTGCGCTGATGCCCGTGCTGCTCACGCCCTTCGGTTCAGGGGGATGCCGATGGTCATGATCTCGAAGGGGCGCGCCTCGACGTCGCGGACGGTATGGCCCTCCGCATCTTCGAGCATGTTCATCGGGAGAACAGCCTCCGGGAAGGCAACCGTGCCCCGGCGGCCGTCCTGCTCGCTGAGGCGCAGAACAAGATGCGTCCCGTCTTCCGACAGCTTCATGCTCTGCAGCCACAGCCCGCTCTCGCACAGCGCCTCACGCCATCGCTCCGGAAGGCTGGGAGCGGCCTTGCAGAGCGGCACGTTGTACTCAAAGGCCAGACGGTTGATCCCGGCCTGCACGGCGTCGCCCGCGTGGGGCACGATCAGGTATTTGATGTTGTGCTCGCCCATGTCGCTGGTAATGTCCGGGCGGATGGTGGCGCGCAGCAGGCTCAGGCTGACCTCGTCCTTTTCGATGCCCACGCCGTACTTGCCGCTGTTGATGACCGCCACGCCCGCCCCGGTCTCGGACAGATCGAACCACTTGTGATGGCAGACCTCGAACCGGGCCTGTTCCCATGAGGTGTTCTTGGTCAGGGGCCTGCGGACAAAGCCGGCGCTGGTATCGCAGACCAGCGCCCGGGTGAGGATATCCGGGCCGAAATTGACCTTCGCCAGCCGGTGCTTTTCATGCCAGTCAACAAGGTTCTCCACCTCGACGGCGCGGCTGTCGCGGAACAGGCGGACGATCATGCGCCATGTGCTCTTGTCGGTGGCGAAGTCCACCGTGAACTCGACGCTGTTCCCGTCCTGATAGGTGAGGCGAGCGCCCTGCGTCACCGGCAGAGCCGCTTCCACGTCCCTGTAGTTGGGCAGAATGTCCCACGCGTCGTACATGCCGGGATGGTCCGCCCAGAGGTGCAGCCTGTTGAAGCCGCGCTCCCTGTGCGTCCAGAGGCGGCGCAGCTCCTTGTCCTGCCAGTCGGCGATGCTGCCGTCCCTGTTCAGCCGCAGCCTGTAGAGCGGGGTTTCCACCAGCCAGCTCTCCTGCGCGGGAGAAAGCTGCAGCCAGCCCTCTTCGCCCGGCAGGGGAGCGATGACTCCGGCGGTCAGACCGGGCAGCATTGGCCGGGCCCAGAAGCCTTTGACGCCGCCGCGGGTCACGGAGCCCTGCTCGTCGGGCAGGAAGGTGAGCGCCCTCCGCTCGAAGGGCAGGGAGTTGAAATACCTGTCCGAGGCATGGGTCGCCAGCACCGCGTCCAGCCGCTGCTCGGCCTCGGCGTAGTCCCTCATCGCGTCCTCATACACCGGATGAATGTGGGAGCCGGGGAGGATATCATGGAACTGGTTGAGCAGCACCTTCTTCCAGCATGCCTGCAGCTCCCCGGCGGGATAGTCCTTGCCGTCAAAGGCCGCGGCGAGGGCGCAGAGCATTTCCGCCTCCCGCAGCTTCCATTCCAGCGCGCGGTTCATCTTCTTGATGTTGGACTTGGTGGTGAAGGTGCCCCGGTGCATCTCCAGATACAGCTCGCCGTCCCACACGGAGAGGCTGGGGTTGTCCCGCAGGTTCTTGTGCAGGAAATCCGCGCCGCCGGTCAGCTCGGTCTTGGGCATGACGGACACCTTGGGGAAGCGCCGGACCATCTCCAGCATCTCCTCCGTGACGCCGCTGCCGCCGTCGCCATAGCCGTACATCTGCAGGGTCTGGCCACCGGTCTCCTTGTCCTGATAGGCCTCCCAGTTCTCCTGAATCTGGCTGGGCGTGTTCCATGTGATGAAGTGCGTGGGCGGCACGCAGGCATACACGGTGCTGCCGTCGATGCCCTTCCAGATGAAGTTGTTGTGCGGGAAGCGGTTGGTGTCGTTCCATGTGGACATTTTGTTGGACACGAAGTAGTTCACGCCGCTCTTTTTCATGATCTGCGGCATGATCCAGCTGTTGCCGAACACGTCGGGCAGCCAAGCGTTATCGACGGTCTTTCCGAAGGCCCGGCGGAAATAGTGCTGGCCGTACAGGAACTGCCGCACAAGGCTCTCGGCGGCGGGGATGTTGCAGTCCGGCTCCACATACATCGCGCCCACCGGCTCGAACTGCCCGGCGGCGATCTTCTCCTTCAGCTCCTCGAACAGCTCGGGATAATAGGTCTCCAAGGTCTCGTAGGTGTAGGCCTGCGTGTGGGTGTAACGGAACTCGGGATACCTGTCCATCAGCCGCAGTTGAATCAGGACGGTGCGGGCGTTCTTCTGCACGGCATGGACGCGCCGCCAGTAGTACGCGATGTCCAGATGGGAATGGCCCACCAGCGCCACGTCGCCGCTGCCCCTGAAGTCGGTGTTGGCGTATATGACCCGGTTCACATAATCCGCTGCCGCGTCCACGCCCTCCCAAGTGTCAAAGTCGATCCTGTCCAGCGCGCGGCTCAGCTCCGTGAACAGGAACTTGCGGTAGTCCTCGTTGAAATACTCGCTGTGGGCGATGTTCATCAGCAGGATGTAATCATACACAAGGGACTGCACGTTCTCCCGGATGGTGCACAGGTACGCCCCTTCAAACACCTGACGGCAGCCGCGCTTGCTCAGGGAGGCGGGGTTGCGCTCGTCGTCGGGCTTGGAGCGGTTGTAAGCCTCGATCTCGATGTCCAGTTCATCCCGGTCAATGTACGGGGTGAGCAGGATGCGTTCCCGGTTAGGGTCGACGCCGCCCACATACTTCCCGTTGATCTTCACGATCATTTCGGCGGCCGTCTTGAGGGCAAAGTACACATCCCGGCCCTTGAAGCGCTCCGGGATCACCGCGCGGCCACGGATGAACGCCGTGCCGTCGGGCGTGAAATACATATCGCCGGTCCGCAGCGGACGCTCGCCGCCGTCGAGATATTCGTACTCATTTTCAGCAATCTGATGCGCGTCCCGGATGGTCAAATCCGTGATCTCAATCTTCTCTTCAAGGACGCCCCTCTGCAGCCATCCAAAGCGCAGATTCGTCCACTCCTCCGGCCGCATAGAGCGCCGCACGACCTTGACGTGTGCCATGGTACCTGCCTCCCTCAGCCTTCCGTGTCCCAGAAGAAGGGCTTCTTCCGGATGGGAACGATCTTCACCCGCTGGCCCAGTTCGCTTTCGATCTTCTGGGCGATCCAGTCCGTGCAGCGGTTCAGGATCAGGCATTTGGAGCATTCGCCCCGAAAGACCAGCGTCAGCTGATCGCCTTCCAGCGATACGAATTCCACCCAGCCGCCGTCGCCCTGCAGACGGGGAGCCAGCACCTGCTCGATATATTGCCTCATAGCCGCTGTTTCCTCCAGTATGCGGTTTCTCTTGCTTTCATTATGGCATAGAACGGCACAATTTGCAATCGGCTGCCCTCCATTCGTCCATCCGGCCCGCGCCTGCTGAGAGATTTGCTTCGTTTACAAGCATGAAAAGGCGATTTCTGTCAGCGGGGAGGAGGAATCTGCTCCTTCCTGACGAAACAAGCAATGCGCGGCAGGGGAACGGCGATTCCCAAGGCAGAAGGCTGACTGACGGCGCAATGAATCAGCGTGCCGCGCTGCGCCGTGCGGAGATGGAGGAACCTATGACCAAGGAGTTTTTCAAGGGAAACAGGGAGCGCCTGTACAGTCAGATGAAGCCGAACTCCCTGCTGGTGTTGTTCTCGGGCACGGAGGTCCGGAAGACCAACGATGAGTACTATCCTTTTTACACGAGCCGGAACTTCCTGTACCTCACGGGTCTGGATGGGAAGGAGCTGATCCTCCTCGCCCGGAAGGATGACGAAGGCCGGGTGACGGAAAAGGTCTTCCTGCTTCCGGCCGATCCGATGGCGGAGCGGTGGACTGGCCGGCGGATCAAGCCGAACGAGGCGCTGGATCGGTCGGGCATCGAGGAGATTGGTCTGGCGGCCGATTTTGAGGGGGAGCTTCACCGGCTGGCTGCGGGCGGAAACTATGAGCACCTGTATCTCGATCTCTACCGGGCAGACCCCGGCGACCGCGATACGCCCGCTCACCGTCTGCTGAAGCGCGCAGCGTCCGACTATCCCTACTTGAAGATTGAAAACGCCGACGCGCTCATCCGCCGCCTGCGAACCATCAAGCAGCCCTGCGAGATCGAGGCCATGCGGCAGGCGGAGCGCATCACCTGCGCGGGCATCACCTCCATGATGCGGGCCTCCAGACCGGGCATGTACGAGTATCAGTACAAGGCCGTGTTCGACTACACCCTCGGGCAGTATGGGCCGCAGGGCCCGGCATTCCCGTCCATCATCTCGGCGGGCAGGAACAACTTCTGCATCCATTACAACGCCTATACCGGTCAGGCGCAGGACGGCGACATGGTGCTCAACGACGTGGGCGCATGGCAGGACGGCCTGATGACCGACGTATCCCGGGGCTGGCCCTGCAACGGGAAGTACAGCGAGCGGCAGCGGCTTTTGTACCAGTGCGCGCTGGCGACCTCCAACCACATGTTCCAGATCATCAGGCCCGGCATGCCCATGCGGGAGGTGGATGGAGAAATCCGCCGCTACAACGCCGCCTTGCTTAAGGATGCGGACGTGCTGGACGATGTGGCGAACATCGGCCGGTACATGTGGCACGGCGGCGCGCATCACGTTGGCTTCGATGTGCACGACGCGGTGGCCACGCCGGAGGTCATTGCCCCGAACATGGTCTTCTGCGTGGATGTGGGCATCTATCACGAGGAATGGGGCATTGGCTTCCGGCTGGAGGATAACTGTCTGGTGACGGAGACGGGCTGTGAGAACCTGTCCGCCGTGACCCCGCGCACCATCGAAGAAATCGAGGATACCATGCGGCAGGGATTTGTCGCTTTTTCATGATGAATCAGGCGCTGATGATCGCGATGGCCGCCGGAGCCGTGCTGGGCGGCATGGATCGCATGTTCGGGAACAGGCTGGGCTTGGGTGAGCAGTTTGAAAAGGGATTTCATCTGCTGGGCTCGATGGCCCTGTCGATGGTGGGGATGATCTGTCTGGCGCCGGTGCTGGCGAATGCGCTGGGGCGGGTGATCGTGCCGCTGTATCAGGCCGTCGGCGTGGACCCGGCCATGTTTGGCAGCTTTCTGGCCATCGACATGGGCGGCTATCAGCTGGCCAAGGAGCTTGCGGCCAATCCGCAGATCGGCAGCTATGCCGGGCTGATCGTATCGGCTGTCTTTGGCTGCACGCTGGTGTTCACCATTCCGGTGGGGATGGGGATGATCGAGTCGTCCGACCGGGATTCGTTTGCCCGGGGCGTCATGCTGGGGCTGGCGGCCATGCCGGTGGGGCTCATCGCGGGCGGACTGGCGTGCGGGCTGTCCCTGCCCGTCTGCCTGTGGCAAAATGTGCCGGTTTTCCTCCTGTCGCTGCTGCTCCTCGTCGGGCTGTGGAGAATCCCCCATCGGATGGTGAGAGGCTTCTGCGCGGCGGCTGAGGGCATCAAGTGGGTCATCACCGTGGGACTGATGCTGGCGGCGGTGGAATCGCTGACGGGCTGGAATCCTGTGCCCGGGATGGCCCCCATCGAGGAGGCCATGGGCGTGGTGGCCTCCATCGGCGTAGTCATGCTGGGGAGCCTGCCCATGGCGGAGCTGCTGCGCCGCGCGCTGGAGCGACCCTTTCACTGGCTGGGCGGCAGGCTGGGCCTGAACACGCAGAGCATCACCGGCATGCTCGTGAGCTTGGTCACCGCTCTGCCGGCCCTGTCCATGTATCATCAGATGGACAGACGAGGGAAGGTGACGGTGGGAGCTTTTCTGGTCAGCGGCACGAGCCTGCTGGCGGCTCACTTGGGGTTTGTGATCAGCACGGAGCCTGAGCTGCTGGGCGCGCTGATGGCCGCTAAGCTCAGCGGTGCGCTGGCTGCCGCGGCACTGGCGATATGGGTGCAGCGCAGGGGTCGGGCAGCTGCTGACTGACAAGCGCTGTTCAGGGACTCGGATATCGGGACGATATCTGAGTCTTTTGTTATGCGTTTTTCGGGGCAGACAGAGAATGAGTCGCCTGTTCGCACGCGGCGCCGCGGCCTGCTGATGGCGTCTGACAGTCAGCATGGAAATGCTCCGGCCCACTCCCTGCGCATCAACTTGTAAAATGTGACGGAGACCTCATATGCATGGTGGTATTTCCAGTTCCTGTGTGATACAATTTAAATGAGATAGAAGAATCGGCTTCATCTGGCAGTTTTCACACATTCTGTAAAAGTTCGATCAAAGGATGTCCATGACACGGGGACGTCTGTTTGTTCATCATAGCTGCGAAGACGCAGCGCTTTGATGTGTTACCAATGAGTGTTCTGCAGAACAAGGGAGGTTCAGATCATGAAAAAGCTCAAGTGGTTCCTGCTCATCGCGCTCCTGCTCACGATGCTGACGACGTATGCCGCCAGCGCGGCAACGCTCACCGTGGAGACCGATCTGCCCTATTCGAGCATGCGCACCTACATGCTCCGCAATGGCGACGCCCTGCACTGCCTGACCGTCTCCGAACATACGGAATACTCAAACGGCTACACCGTGATCACGGTCAGCCTGGCGGCGCAATGCAGCGCGCTGGAGGACGGAGCGCTTGTGCCCTGCGAGGATCATTGCGTGGATTGGTTTGATGTTTGCGAGACTTACGATTCGGTGGGTCTCTTCAGCAATGATTTGTTTTATGGCATAGCCCTCAGCGCGCAGAACCAGACGTACCTGATCGACAGGAACTGGGCTGTGTATCAGTGGACGCCCGGAGAGGCGGAGGCTTGGCGCTACCTGTGCACGCTGGACGACTCGCCGCTCGATTTTGAAAACTATATCGGCATGATGAGCTTCAGGGCGGACGGCGATACGCTCTACGCCTGCTTTACCGAGGTAGAAAACGCCAAGCTTACAACAGGCACCGTTTTTGCCTTTTCCCTGACAAGCGGCGCAGGTGAGAAGCTGTTCGACATGCCCTATATGGACATGGTCTATCCCGTGGATGAAAACCGGATGCTGTTTCATGGCTTCACCGATGCCGGCATGCGGTTCGTCAGTCTGTATCTGTATGATTTAACAACCAAAAAAGCAACGCTGTTTGACGACCGGGCCACAAACGGTCTCGTGCCGGACGGAAACGGCGGGTGGTACTGTGTCGCCTCCAGCGGCTATAGCTCCAGCGCGATTTACCACTATGACGCTGATGGAACGAGAGGAGAGGAGCTCGCTTCGCTCCCCAATGCCTGGTGGGAAAGCATCAGCCTGAGCGAGGATCATTCCACGGCCTATACATCCAGCGCCAGTGGCTTACTGGGCGTTTGTCCCCTGATGGTCGAGGACGAAAGGGCGGACCATACGCTGCTGCTGGCGGGAAGCGTGAACGAATACGGCGGCGCGGGTATCTTGCCGGATTTCGGTGAATTCTCCTCGGCGCATGGCGGCGCGCTGCTCAATTCCGTCAGCTATCCGTCCTCCTTCGATGATCTCGCGCTGGAGCTGCTCTCCGGCAGCGACGGGTTCGATCTGATGGCGCTGGAGCTGTCGATGGGCAATGTGGACAGCCTGCTCAATAAGGGGTACTATGTGAATCTGTCGGACATCGACAGCATTGCCTCCTATGTGGAGAACCTGTATCCGACGTGGCGGGACGCGTGCCTGCGCGGGGACGAGATCGTCGGCATCCCGATCAACGCGCGGAGCGTGTGGATGTTCATGGCGAACCTCGAGCTCTGGAGAGAAGAGGGGCTGGGAGAAATCCCGAAGACCTATGACGAGCTCTTCGACTGCATCAGGGAATGGGACGACATGGGCGTTCTGGACGAGGTTCCGCTCTTCCATCGCCGCTATATGCCCTCGTTTAGCTGGCTGCATAACCGGATCATGCTGGACTACATGGGCAAATGCAAGCGGGAAGGGAAGCCGATCGTGTTTACGGACGAGACGCTGCTGCACCTGCTGAATCGGTTGGAGGAGGTGCGGCCCATTCTGGAGGCCCATGACGCGAAGAACATCACCGGATATGGACTGATTTTTGAAGGCGCGATATCGAGAATCGATTACCTCACAGGCTTCATGGACTTTGAAGTCACCGCGGAGAACGACACGTTTACGTCCATGCCGCTGGGCCTGACCGGCGAGGGGGACTGCGTGGAAGCGACGTTCCTCACGCTGTTGGTCGTGAACCCGAACAGCAAGCGGCGGGAGCTGGCAAAGGCGTACATCGCCTATCTCGCCGAGCATCCCACCACATGGGCTCAGTGCTATCTGCTCAAGGACGGCCCTGTCGGCGTGCGGGAGGCGGGATTCGAGGAGCTGGACGAGCAGTATGAGCAGCTCCTCGCGGAGATCGAGGAGAACATCGCCGCGGCCATGAAGGAAGGCGACGACGCGGTCGTGAACCGCTGGGAGCAGGAAAAGAAGCAGCTGAACGACGACTACCTGAATATGTGGGAGGTCCGGCCCTTCATCGCGGAAATGCTGTATGAGCTGCGGCCCTACTTCACCCCGCTGACCGCGGACGGCTATGGTTTTCTGGAGAATAGCTGCAGCGACCTGACGCAGATGTTCTTTGAGGGGAGAATCGACAGCCGGACCTACGCCCAGCGGCTGGATCAGCGGATGCAGATGGCGGAACTGGAAGGCAGCCGCTGACCGTTGCCTGCCGCGTACACCTGACAACAGCATAGCACCTTGTTTGTCACCCAAACGCAGTCTGCACAGCCTGCGTTTGGGTGCTTTTTCTATTGCGCGATGAGATGAAGCGATCGTCGGACGTTTTTCAAAAAACGCTGATTTGTCAACGCTTGCAGCTAATTATTACCGCTTGAAATTAGCGTGAAGTTATACTATGATGTGACCGTATCAGCGCAGGGCGACTGATCGACGGCAGGAGGATTGTATGGAACGGGATTTGAGCTTGGAGCGCATCAAGGCGCTGCGGGAGAAGCATGGCATCAGCCAGAAGCGGCTCGCTGACCTTTTGCACATTTCCGCGCCTTCCGTGTCCAACTGGGAGCACGGCAAGACGAGACCGACGAAAGCGAACTTGCAGACGATGGCGAGACTGTTCGGCGTGACGATTGATTATCTGATGGGCGCCGACCGGCCGATCGCTTGCCGAGCCGCCGAACCTCCCGACGGAGAGCTGGCGGCTCTGCTTGAAAAACACAGCGGACTGCCTGATGAGCAGTTTAACATGGTGGTCAGCCTGATGAACTTTTTTGTCGCGATTCATGACGGCGGGCGCATCCGCTATGCGGAGGTCTCCCTGTTAGACGACTATGCGAGCTACTTGCAGGGCGCGGTCGGGGAGCTGACCGGAGGAGGGAAGGCGGTATGACGCTCTGAGCGCGTACCGCGTGGAGCCAAAGAAGCGTTGTTCATCACAAAAGCCATACAGGAATCGTTGATTCGGTGACGATTGGGGGGATGGTGACGTGACGAACAGCGTCGGCAAACTGCTGAGCCTCGCGAAAGGGCTCTTTGAGACACTGGCCCGGCTGCGAAACCGGCTGAACCGCTCGATGCGGGCGAGATATTCCGCGAACTGGCTGGCCTTTATCGCGGCGGCGATCTGCGGCCTCATGGCTGTCATGATGTTGTTCGTGCCCCATTATCTCGGCATGGGCAATGACAGTCTGGCGAGCGCGAAAATGGGTTATTACAAGCTGGACTACATTGATGATGGCATGCGCTCCGGCGAGACGGCGGCCAACGCTTACTTCACCCGGGTCTATGAGCTGACCCATCTGGACAGGGGCTCCGAGTTCTCGCTGGAATACGCGCTGGTCAGCCTTGCCAAGGCGCTGGACTGGCTGTTCACCCGCGACCAGCTGTTTGATATTCGCTTTTTAGCGCTGCTGTATTTTGTGCTGTATTTGCCGGGCGTGTTTCTGGTCATCAAAGCGGCGCTGGAGCGCGTCCGCCAATTCTCGGAGGCCGCGGCGCTTGCGGGACTGGGCGTGCTCATTTTCTCCGACATTTCCTATATCGCCTATTTCAATTCCCTGTACGCGGACGCGCTGTTTTTCATCATGCTGCTGTACATGGCGGGCTGCTCGCTGCTGATGCACAGGGACGGCAAGTATCAGAGCCTGTACATGGCGCTGCTTGGTCTGTCCTGCATGGGGTTCTGTCTGGTGGCGCGGCAGGGCTTCCTTGCGGGCGTCGTGGTGGCCTTCTTCCTGCTGATGCACCTGCGGTATATGGTCAGGAGGCACAGCAAGGCGCTGAATATTATTGTCGCGAGCCTCGTGCTGATGACGTCCGCCCTGTCGCTGTTTCAGGTCAGCAGCGAGTTTGACGACACCGGCAAGTATCACGCGATGACCCGGGGCGTGCTGCTGCAGAGCGCCGATCCGGTCAGGACGCTGGAGGACATGGGGATCAGTCTCTCCTTCTCCGTGCTGGCGAACGACTCGCTCTATGATAAGTATCCGGTCGCGCAGATCAGCCATCCGCTGATCCGGCAGGAGTTCCTGAACCGCTACTCGACCGGCGATATCATGATGTACTACATCCGGCATCCGGGCGCGCTGATCTCCATGTGGGATCTGGGCGTCAAGGCCGCGGTCAACCTGCGGCGGGATTACTGCGGCAACTATGAGATGGCCGCCGGCATGCCCCCGATGGGGAAGAGCATCTTCGGCTCCGCGTGGAGCATCTTCAAGATGCAGTCCGCGCCCAAGACCATCGGTTATCTGGTCGTGCTGGTTGTCATCGTTTTCATCATGACGGGCAAAAAGCTGCTGGGGAAGCAACCGCGGCGCTGGGGTTTTACCTACTTTATGACCTGCATGAGTCTCCTGATGCTCGGTGTGGCGGACATGACCTATGTGATGATCCACAGCGGCGACGCGCAGCTGATCCAATATAACGCCGTGCTCGGCACGGTGATGGATATCCTGCTGTACTTCGTCTGCGCGGAGCTGCTGCACAAGCTGAACGTATTGGAGGATGACAACCATGGATATCAAGCGTAATGTGCTTTCTGCGGGCGGCCTTGCCGTGAGCGCCGGGCAGGAGATGGGCTTATCGGAAACGGCGCGGCAGGCTGACAGCGTGGTTCGCGCAAAGCGAAAAAAGAGCCTGACGCAGAACGCGGGCCTCGCGGCGTTCCTCTTCGGGGTGATTACGGCGGCGCTCACCGTCAGCCAGTCCGCGAGCGAAAACAGCGCCGTGTATCTCGTCATGTTCCTCGCGGCATGCTTCAGCGTGATGCTTGCGGCTTACCGTTTTCACTACATTGCCGTTGTGACCGGCGCGCTGCAGACGCTGATCTATGCCGTCTATGTGCTCTATGCGGCCATCGGCGGCGGCAAGGAAATCGTCCTGATGGATTACCTCTGGCTGTTCCTGCCGATTCTCTGCATCGCCTCCATGACCCTGTTCATGACGAACATGCGGCAGGTGGAGCAGATGTCCGACATGCTGGAGGGACAGCTTCAGCGCATGGAGCTGGTGGACCCGGTGACAGGCCTGAGCAACCTCCGCTGCATGTACATGGAGCTGGAGCGGCGGCTGGCCTATGCCCGGCGCAACGACGTCGAGGTGTCGCTGATCATCTTTCAGCTCCGATATTACCGGGAGCTGAAGTCCATCCTCACCGCCCCGCAGATGGCGGAGCTCAAAAGGCGGATGGGGCGCGTGGTGGAGGAGACGCTGCGGCTGGAGGACAGGGTTTATGCCATCGACGACGAGGGCTCGCTGGGCGTTGTCTGCATCGGCTGCGGCGCGGAGGGCGCGGTCATCGTCAAGAACCGGCTCAGCGCTCTGCTGACCCAGCCCGAGAGCTATGAGGGCATTGTGGACCGACTGCTGCGCGTGGACGTGCGCGCGGGCGTGAGCACATATAACAAAGAGGAGATCAGCAATGTCATTGAGTTCAAGCAGAAGGCGGAGAATGAGCTGCAATATGACGTGTAAGGCATTTTGTCTGACGCTTGCCCTGCTGATGGTCGCCCTGTCCCCGGCGCTGGCGCTGGCGGAGGAGAAAGCGGCTCCTCCCGCGGCGGAGATGCTGCTGCTGTACGATCAGAGCAATCGCAGCCTCGAGACGGAGGATATCGAACGGTTCTGCTTCATGGCTTCGGCCATGGGGAAGCGCCTTGCCTTCGGCGATGTGCGGGACTTTCAGGATTCGCTGGCGCTCTATGACCATGTGATCTGCTACCGGCTGGAGAATGTCTCCGAGGAATCCCTGCGGGCGATCTGCGATTATCAAGGCGAGCTGTTCATCTTTGGCAGCGCCATGATGAAGCGCTATCTGAACGCGACGGGACGCTCCGAGCTGGTGCTTGCGGAGAGCGGCTTTGACCGGGGCGTTATGGAGTACGCGTTTTCGCCCAGCGCCGCGTTTGAGACCATCATCGACGCGGAGGACATGATCCTGTTCCGGACGGAAAGCGAGGGACGCGGCGCCATCACGGTGAACGGACAGGCGTATCCCTTCGTCAGTCAGGTGGCGGACGCGCGGTTCACTCCTGTCACCAGCCTTTCCACCGAGCTGGCGCAGGCCGCCGTGCTGCAGGAGCTGGCGGACTGGCTGTGGCCCTACACCGACCCTGCGCCGGACTATCATCAGTATCTGGTGCTGGATTCGGTCTATCCCTACATGGACGCGGGAATCCTGCTCGACCAGATCAACGCCCTGATCGAGGAGGGGCTGCCCTTCGTTCTCAGCGTCATGCCGCTCTATGCCAACACCTCCTATCCGGCGATGACGCAGCTGTGTCAGGTGCTGCAATACGCCCAGCAGAACGGCGGCTTCGTCGTGATGCGCGCGCCGCTCATTCAGGCGGTTGCGCCGGATATGGACGAGATGTATGCCGTGCTGACGGAAGGCCTTGCGGGTTACCTGAATCAGGACGTATATCCGCTGGGCATCGAAGTGCCCATGCAGTGGACCTATGACGAGTTCTTCCTGACGCTCATGCAGCGCTACCGCACGGTCTTCGTCTATGACGACGGCACGGACAGCGGCTTCGCTCTGGATGCCGGGCGCAACCGGCTCTGCGACAACGCGCATCAGCTCATCATGCCGGTCATCGGGCTGGACGACACCCGCGCCTCGTATCTGACCTGCTATTCCTCCGCCGTGTACCTTGACGCCAGCCAGACCAGCGCGGAGCAGATTCACCAGCTGGCGGCGCTGATGAAAGGAGAGCGCGTGCCGTTTCAGAACCTGTGGGAGCTGAATCACGCGGTGTGGGGCGATGACCTGAGCCTGAGCTATGAGAACGGAGCGCTCCGTCTGAACGGCGAGACCGTCGCCATAACCTATGAGCCGAAGCCGTATGACGAGGAGTACGATTATCAGCGCGATATCATCCAGCGCGTGACCGTCAGCATTCAGAGCCAGAACAAGGTGCTGCTGGCGATAACGGCGGCCGTCGTCGTGGTATTCGCGATGTTTATGATCTATCTGCGGCGGTTCAACAAGCGCAGCTTCTTCTATCCGGAGAAACGGTAAAGCAAACCCGCGCCATATGGCGGGTAGTCGCAAGAAATGTTTTAGGAGTGGCACAGATTAGATTCTATGCCACTCCTGTTTGTAAGTTTTAGTATCCAGTTTTTCAAACTTGCTGGCGGCGAACGGCAATTCCACAGGGATAGCCGCTTTAGCAGCGCATGGGGGTGTAGCCACCTTGACGGAAGGTCGTGACGCAAACATTCGAGGTCTGCCAGTTTTTCTGCTGACAGAGAATGAAACTCCGCAGGATGCACGATACTCCCGATAGGAGCGTATAGAAACGCGCCCTTTAGTTCCTAATGGTTTTCAACCACTCGAAAAACGGGAATTTACTCTTCAAAATGATCCAACTCATCAGCAGGATATGCCTTTGACCAGTGATAGGGCTGCAATTCACCTAATGTGACAAATAGCAACGCATCATCCTCCGTGGTCACCGCCACCTGCACATCCTTCCCCCAATACCTCAAGCGTTCCTGACAGATTCCACAGGGCGATAAGACCTGATAGGAAGAATTTGCATCTTCACGGACCAGACACATACAATGCGTAACCTTTTCGTTAAACTTATGTGCTTCCAGCATAGCACCTGTTTCGATACACAGGTTCGCGGAAGCATTGCCGGTATCATTACAGACGCTCGTAAAATAATGCCCATTTGCTGTATGCACCACGCCAGCGCCACCCCAACCAACGGGATAACGCTTATTGATCAATTCTACGGCCAGACGATACATTTCTTTTTCAATCTCATAGTTCCGCATATTGTTTTTCTCCGCTAAATTCCGATTTGTCTCGCTCTTTGCAAAACAGATTATATCAGAAAAAAGTGAAAAAATCTACCGTCTACAATAAAGAAACGCCCGATCAGCTCAAAGTCTTTCGGGCGTTCCTTTCGATATTCCGATAACGGCTTTCATTGACTCTCGCTGCGGCAAACTGCTGACCGGGATGATCACACCCTTTGCAATATCCTCGAACGAATGGCGGCTTTCTTTGTTTTACTGTTTATAACGCCCTGCCAGGAGCGCGGGCTTTTTCTTTCAGCGGACGTTGAGCCTTTGAAGCAGGCGCTTGAGCCCGATGAGCGCCTTCGGAGCGCCCAGCGCCAGCAGCAGATCGTGGCAGAGCAGGAAGCCGAAGAGCTGCTTGTGGTTGTCCGCAAAGCCGTTGCCGACGGTGGTCAGCGGGAACTGCAGGGCGCCGATCAGCATGACGCCCAGCCATGTCGCGATGAGCCACTTCCGCGCCAGGGGCAGCTTCCGGCTCCGAAGCCGCTGTATCGCCCAAATCAGCAGCGCGCCGTAAACCAGCGCGTATTCCCAGAAATGCCCGAAGGCGAACAGCGGCCTCCAGTAGAGCCACAGCCCCCAGCGGTCCACCGCGTCGGCGTCAGCGTCGGCATAGTCCTGCCCAAGATAAGCGCGGAAGCCGTTGTAGACCTCCTGCGATTCTCCGACTGTGTAGTCCAGCATCCGCAGGAGCTGCAGCGGCCTTTTGAGATAGTATCCGATCATCGTGAAGGTGTTCACATGATCGTACAGCGCGGCGTCGGCCTCGGGAGAGGTCGGGGCGATGACATACGCTTCGTCCGGGTAGTAGGCATGCTTGCCGATGTCCGCGGCCATTTCCAGCGGGATGCCGAGCTCCTCCATGTCGCCGAGGGGATCGGACGAGGACATCAGCGCGCCGTAGAAGAGGGACTGCCACACCGTGTGCCGCTCGGAGACCCGGCTGTTGTCCTGATAGACCCGGACGGCCTTGTAGCTGATCAGCCCCATGCACAGGATGCAGGCCGTCAGGAACGCGACCAGCCTGCCTATATGAAGCGGGCGATGATACAGCGCGAACAGGGCCAGCAGGATCAGCAGAACCGGCAGGGCGACCAGCATCTGCGCCTTGGCGGTCGTCAAAAACATGGAGGCAAAGGCCAGCGCGAACACCCACGGAACGCCCTTGCCCTGCGGCAGGACAGACAGGCGCACGCAGCAGGCCAGCGCCATCATGAGCCCTAACAGGATGCAGCCCTCGCCGAACAGCGAATTGAACCAGACCAGATAGCTTTCGCTCAGCAGGATCAGGCAGAGCCCGACGCCCGTGACGAGCGTGTACCGGCCGAAAAAGGTGTGCAGATCCCGCGTGACAGACAGGATGCACAGCACCAGCGCGGCGCTCATGACAAGGCTCATATACCATGTGCTGAACGGCAGCCCGGACACTGCGCAGAAGCCCCGCACGATCGCGGCGGGATAGACGAGGCTGTAGGTCGGCTTCAGGAAGGTCAGCGCGGCAAAGTCCATGCCGGAGCGGTACGCGTATTCCTCGATGACCTGATGCCCCGCCTGTGCGTCAAGATCGTAATAGACCTCGCTCGACCATGTCAGGCCAAGCTGCTCCATCATGCGCCCGTAGTCGCCGTTGTTGACCGTTCCGGCCCTCGGACGGGCGAATTGAATGGAGCACACCATGATCAGCGCGAGGATCAGCACGGCCAGCACCGTCCTGCGGCGGCTGGATGCGACGGCCTGCAGGCAGGCTCTTGCCCGCGCTGATGCAGGGCTTCTCCGCGGACGACGTTGCTCGCGGATGGCTTCTTCGGCGGTCAGATCATCGCGCTCATCATAGATTTTCCGGAACCAGACGGACCCGACAGCCACCGCCCTGCCTGCCGCGAAGGATAATCCGCCCCAGAGCATCATCAGCATGAAGACGGAAGCGATCCTGTCCTGCTCCAGCGAGTCCGGGCCCATCAGGGCGATGTGCAGGGGCAGGAACATCGCCATGGCGGCGCACGCGAGCATCAGGATGAGCGGCACGATCCAGCCTGTCCGCCTGTTGCGGCCTCGGATGACGCGCCAGCCCCACAGCCCAGCGGCCAGCAGGAACCCCGCGCCGGCCGTACTGAGGAAGAAGCCGCAGCCGCCGGGCAGGAGCAGCTTCATCAGGGTTTCAAGCAGCGAGCCGCTGCGGGTGGTCCTTCGCGTGGACTGCGCGTGCTGCCCAACACCCAAGGCGGAGCCGGATTCCATCGTGTTCATGCCGCTGATCGTGCCGAGAACCGTGCGCAGGAATCTTCCCGGATGACCCGCGTACCAGCGCAGCACCCTGCGCGTGCTGATGGCGGAGAAGAGGGCCTCCGCTTCCAGCTCATCCTTGGGATCGTGAGCATAGTCGGCGGCGTCCTGATAGAAGGACTTCCCGATATCCGCGAGGTAGCTTTCGTCCAGACCGAGCTCCGCCAGATCACGCTGCGGGTTGTCCGACGCGGGCAGAATTCCCTGAAAGACGGCGTGATAGACGGCGGCAGGGGAGGCGTTGTCGGGGTCGCTGGTCAAGTAGCCGACGGAGGAATAGACGGAGCAGCAGAGCAGGAACAGCAGGAGAGCGGCGGAGACGCGCTTTCCCCGGAGCAGCGGCCATTCCTGAACGGTCAGTCCCGCAGCCGCCGCGACCGCCACCGGGGCAAAAACCGCCGCGCGGGAGCAGGCGTTGAGGAGAAAGGCCGACGCCATGACCACCGGGACGACCGCGCCGAAGCCGCTTCCCCGCCGATAGGTGAAGGCCCGGAAAACGCAGCCGGTGAACAGCAGAAGCGCGACGATCAGCGTGCCCGTCTCATAGAGCGAGCCGAAGCAGGCGGTCAGATTGCGGTCGGAGAGCAGCAGGAGCAGGAAAAGCCCCGGGATCACGCCCAGCCTGCCCCAGAGATGCGCCGCGCTTTCCACGATCAGGTAGACCGCCAGCGCTGCCAGCGCCGCATACAGCCAGTACAGATACAGGGTGGAGAAGGCCAGACCCAGCGGTTGGGTGAGCAGCCGGATCAGCGCGATCGGGTACAGGATGCTGCCGGACTTGAGCGGCGCGAGCAGCTTCGCGAAGCTGAAATGCCCGTAGGCGTAGGTCTCGATCACCCGCGAATACAGGAGACCGCCCTCCGCCTGCTGCCCGGCAGAGTGCTTTAATCCCGCCGCCCTCATAATGGGCTCGTACTTGCCCGTATCGACCGTGCCAAGGCGGGGAGAGGCAAGGAGGCCTGCCAGCATGACGGCGAGGGCAAGCAGCGCAAACAAGAGCCCCATCGTCTGCGGCTCACTCCGAAGGGTCTTGCTTACGGCGAATCTGAGCTTACGGATCATGCTGCCTCTCCCATTTCACTGGTCGCTGCCGGTGACGCGGAATTCCTCTATGGCTGCCCTTGAGAACCGGAACGGCGTGCCGTTTTCCCGCACCTGACAGCCGATGCGCAGCGTCCCGTCGTAGGCTGGCGCGCCGCTCTCCACTCGGTCGGCGACCACGGCCCCGTTCAGGAGGACGGTGTAGGTGAAGCCTTCCTTGACGATTTGCAGCGTTTGCCGGGTCTGCGGCGGCAGCGCGATGGTTTCGGCGTGCGCTCCCAGCGTCAGCGAGAGCGTCGAGGCGCTGGTCAGGCGGATCAGCAGCCCCCTGTAATGATCGGGCTCCTCCGCGTAGCAGCTCGCCAGCGTGCCCGTGGCCGCCTCGTCGCTCAAAAACGTCATGGTCAGCGTCCAGCTTTTCTCCGGCACATCGTAGAGCTGCGTTTCCGTGTCGATGTATGCGCTCTGCCCGTCGCCGGTGAAGGGCTGCTCTAAGGTGTAGGCCACGGGACTGCCTGCCGCTTGCTCCGCGGGCGCCTTGTATTCGGGGCGCCAGCTCAGGATGTCCTCCTCCGCCATGACGCCGCTGTAGTATTCCAGATTGTATATGGTCACGGCGCTGCGGCGGAACACCTCGCCGTCCATGGTCTCCTGCGCGGCGATCAGCAGATGACCGGGATACGCCTCCGCGGGCAGCTTCACGCCGTCCAGCAGCTTCTTGCCGTTCACATAGACCGTGTAGCGGTACACGTCCTTGACCACTGCCAGATTCACGTCGGCGCCAATCCCTACGTCCGCGGCTGTTCCCTGACGGCCGCACATGATCTCGAGCCGCCCGGGCCCCGCCCGCCGCACGAGCAGCCCCCTGTAGTTTCCTTCCTCCTCCGCGAAGCACGAGAAATACACGCCGCTGCCAAAGTCGTCGCCCTCCTGAAACTGCGCAAGCACCGTCCATGACTTGCCCGCCTCGTCGTACAGGGAGACGCCCGTGTCCACATGGCTGTCGAGTGCGTCGCTGTGGAAGCGGTGGGCAAGCTCATAGTCGGGCTCGCTGCCCGCTGACGGAGCCTCGGGCGCGGGCGGCTCCGGGAGCTGCTCCGGCTGCCACATGGCAATGAGCGACGCGTCCAATGCGGCGTCGTAGACCTCCAGATTCCGCACCCGCACCTCGCTGTGTCGGAACGGCCGTCCCTGCGCGTCCAGCTCGCAGCCCAGCAGGAGCGGCCCGTCATAGGGGTCAAGGGCGTTCAGGGTCAGGCTGCCCGCCAGCTGGCCGTCCGCGTAGACCTGATAGGTGAGATCGTTTTTCACGACGGCGAGGTTCAGCACATCGCCGAAGTCCTTCAGGGTGACGTAGGCCCCCGAATGGAAGACCACATAGATGGCTCCGTCGTTCTCCTTCCTCACCAGTACGCCGCGGTAACGGCCCTCCTCCTCGCTGAAGCAGGACAGGAAAACCATGTCCTCGCCCTCGCAGGCGGTGTCGAGCTGGGCGAGGATGGTGTAGGGCGCGTAGGGATTCCCGTACAGCGAGAGTCCCGTGTCCAGATAGGTCAGGCCGTCGCCCTGAAACTGCTCCGTCAGCCTGTAGACGCAATGATTCTCCTGCGAAGCAGCCTCGGCCGCGCGGTTCCAGATGTGGGCGCTGTCCTGCCGCCGGTCGGGCAGGTCGTAATGGCTGACCAGATAGTTCGTCAGATAGGCGGTGTACTTCGCGATGCCGCCGTTGTTGAGGTGGCCGGGATCGCAGAAATCCGTTTCCGGATCAATGCCGGCGTCCGCGTAGAACTCATTGAAGTTCAGGAAGGTCAGGCCCTGCTCCGCCGCGAGGGCCTTCACCCGGTTGAACCGCTGCTGTTCAAGCGCTGACAGCTCATAGGGCGCGGCGACCAGCAGCAGCGGTATGCCCTCTTCCCGGCAGCTCGCGATGATGCGATCGAGGTAATCAGCCGTTTTTTCCGGCAGCTCGGCGCTGTCCGTGACCTGCGCGGCGTCCAGAATGCGAATCGGATAGACCGCGTCGGAGTTTGTCAGCCTTTGAAGGGAAGGGTCCTTCTGCCAGAAATAATATTGAAAATCCTCCGCCGTCAGGTCGGCATACCGGTAGTGATAGGTCGGCAAGCCCAGAAGAATGTCCGCCCGGTATTCGGGAGGGGAGGAGACCCGTATCGCTTCGAGCTTGTTTGCGGAAAAACGCATCCCCAGCAGGTTCTTCACCATGGTCTCGTAATCGGAGTATTCGATGTCAAGGGCCGCCGTGTAGGCGTCTGTCACGATCAGCTTGGGCCTCTGGGTTTTCAGGCACTCCCTGAGGTAATGGTATGTATTCCATGTGGGCTGCACGCTTCCCCAGCAGGCATAGGCGGCGATGCCCTCCGACTCCCACATGAGCGCGGGATTGACGTTCATGCCCATGTGGCTGCTGCCCAGCAGCAGCACGTCCACCGTATCCTCCGGCAGCGCGTAGTAGTTTTCCATGGGCCGGATGCCGTCCATATGCTTGAATTTCAGCGTCGCCGCCACGAAGTAGAAAACGACCAGAAAGACCGCGAGGAAGCCCGCTGTCTTGAGGACGCGAAGGGCGTTGGCTTTCATGACCGCACCTCTCAGAACTGGAAGTAGATGAACTGCGCCGCGTCGTAGTTGGGCCCATAGAAGCCGAACAGCAGGATGGTGAATATGGCGGCGAGGTACACGGCCCAGCGGAACCACAGCGCCTGCCCCAGAATCCAGCTCCGAATCCGCACGTTTCGCTCGTGCAGCACATCCACGGTCAGCAGGACAAAAATGAAAAGAACCCCCAGCCAGAAATCGAGCTGTGACAATCCAAGGGAATACAGCCCGCCGCTGAAGAATGAGGACAGGTATCCGCCTGTAAAGAGGCGACGCAGGATGCCGATGGCGTCCGGCAGCGTGTCCGCCCGGAAGAAAATCCACGTCAGGTCGACCAGAAGGAAGGTGACTGCCGTGGCGGCGATCCGGGAGCTGGCTGCGCCCTCGTCGATGCGGAACAGCGCCTTGAGCCGCTGGCGGAGGGGCCGCAGATATTCGCCGACGATCTGGAACAGGCCGTTGAGTCCGCCCCAGATCACATAGGTCCAGTTCGCGCCGTGCCACAGCCCGCTGGCCAGAAACACGATCATGATGTTGCGGTACTTGGTCAGCCTGCCCTTCCGATTGCCGCCGAGGGGAATGTAGAGGTAATCCCGGAACCAGCTCGTCAGGGAGATATGCCACCGGCGCCAGAAGTCGGCGATGCAGATTCCCAGATACGGCTGTTTGAAGTTCTCCATCAGCTCGAAGCCCATCACCTGCGCCGCGCCGATGGCGATGCAGGAATAGCCCGCGAAGTCACAGTAGATCTGGAAGGCGAAGAACACGCAGGCGACCAGAACCTCCAGCCCGCTGCAGGACGCGTAGTAATCGAAGACCCTTGAAACGATCACCGCCAGCCGGTCGGCGACGACCATCTTCTGGAAATATCCCCAGAACATGACCATCAGCCCTCGGGCCATCCGCTCATAGTCGAACCGCTGCCGGGCGTAAAACTGCTCCAGCAGCCTCGAGGAGCGCTCGATGGGGCCCGCCACAAGCTGGGGAAAGAACGCCACGAACACCGCGTATCGCAGGAGGTTCCTTTCGACCTGCACGTCTCCGCGGTACACGTCAACCGTGTAGCTGAGCGCCTGAAAGATGTAGAAGGAGATGCCGACCGGGAGCAGCAGGCTGAACCGGGGCAGGGTGAAGGAAGCGCCGGCACGTCCGACGAGCTGGTTCAGGTTGTCCACGATAAAGCCGGTGTATTTGAAGACCATCAGGAGAAGCAGGTTCAGGGTGAAGGAGATCGCCACGATGCCCTGACTCTTCAGCCTGCTCGTGTCGCCGCCCCGGCGCTGATAGGCGGCGATGGCCAGACCGCTCGCCCATGTGATGAAGGTGGAGGCAAAGAGCAGGAGCGAGTAGACCGCGTTCCAGCACATGTAGAAATAGTAGCTGCTCACGAGAAGCCACAGATACCGAACCCTGTGCGGGATGATGAAGAAGATCAGGGTGACAATGGGAAAGAACACGAGGAAGTCAGCGGAGTTAAACAGCATGCGCGTCCACCTCAGTCGTCGAAAGTGATGTCCTTCGTGCTGGCATAGACGAGCAGCGGCATGAGCTGGTCAAAGGCGATGATATCGCTGCCATCCGCCCGGTTGCTGAAGCTGCCCTGAAGATCGGAGGATTCGGTCACATAGTACGCTTCCATGCGGTGCCGGGCGAAGGTGTAGAGCCGGGCGTTGCCGGACTGCGCGCCAATCAGCGCGGCGATGGCATACGCCGCGGTCGAGTGATAATCAAAGCCCTTCACTGCCTGACCGCTGACCTCATACCGCGCGGCGAGCGTGCCCGCGACCACCTTGTCCTCCAGCCACTCGAGGGAAGCCTGCCGGGCCAGCCCGGCCTTCACCGCCTGATAGAGCGCCATCAGGGCCTCCGAGGTGTTCAGGCTGTCCGCGCTGTATGTCCGGGACGCAATATCGTAGGACGAGTGGTAGAGCGGGAAGGCGTCGCTGATGTATCCGCCGCGCAGGATATCCTCCGCTTGCGGGCGCAGGCCCAGGTCCTGCAGGGCCTCCATGTCGAGGTCGCACAGGGGGATGGTGCCGCCGGCGCGCCTCTGTCGGAAGTCATAGAATCCGACCGGCTGTCCATCGGAGACGTTGTGGGTCAGGAGCGCTTGAGCGAGCGCTTCGATCTCCGTCTCAAATCCGCCCCAGAGCGTTTGGGCGGCCTTCAGGGCCCTGTAGAGCCGCAGATCGTCGATCAGCGCGTTCGCGTCGGCCTGCTTGCCCTCTTCCGTCGCGTACCATGCGAACACGCCCTCCCGCCGCAGCCAGTCCCTTGCGTATTGCCAGCTTTGTTCAAACAGCGCTGGATTCCGCGCGTGCACCGCGTATTCCATCAGCAGGCCCTGCGATTCGCTCAGCACGTCATGCCCTGTGGGAGCCGCGCCCTTCCTGTCGATAAGGGTGGTGAAAACGCCGCCCTCCGCTCCGGTCATGCGCTCCGTCAGAAAGCGCTCCGTGGCCGCGGCCCCGCCGCTCTCCGCATAGGCGAGCAGGGCCTGCAGCTCCGGGGCGGAGCGCGGAGCGTCGGCGGTCATATAGCGCAGATATCCCTGCCCGTCAAGGAGCAGAAGCGTCGGTATCCGCTTCACGCCGTAAGCCCTGCAGGCTGTCAGACCTTCGTCGTAAAGGCACGCAAAGGGAACGCCCTCTTTGGACAGATACGCCTGTGCCCCTTCGACGGTCTCGCCCCTGTCGGGGTCGAGCTTGTTGATGAGGACAAGCTCGTAGTCAGGGTGCTCGGAAAGCACGGTTTCATACGCTTCCCACTGCTGCAGCACCTCGTCGCAATAGGGGCACCAGCTCCCCCAGAACAGGAGCAGCAGCTTCTTTCCAGCCCAGTCGTTCAGATCGCGTGTGGAGCCGTCTCCGGCGCGGAAGGCCGTCACGGGGAGCTTTTGCCCGTAGCAAATGCCGTCGGGGAGATAACCAACCCATGCCGTCAGCGAGGTCTCCGCGTCCGGGGCCTGCGTGGGGGCGGGCGGCTCCGTCCGATACAGGCGCGCAATGCCGAGGAGGACGACGGCGGACAAAACGGCAATTCCGGCGACGCAGATTCTTTCGATGATTCTGAGCTTCTTTTCCATACGCTATCTGCCCGACGGCTCCTGCGGCCCGGCGACAACGCCCGCTTCGTCCGCGTAGGCTTTGGACACCCGCACCGTAACGAAGCCCTTTTCCAGCGCGGCCTTCATGTCGAACCGGCTTTGCATGGCCTCTTGACGCAGCCGGATGAGGTTTTCCTCCTCCAGCAGCAGCGCCCTGCGCTTTTCCTCGTCCTCCCTGTCAAGCGCTCTGGTCCGGCGGCGTTCCTCCAGCCACTGCTGAACGCGAACCCGGCTGTCCTCGGTGATGTGCCGCACGCCCAGCGCCGCCAGAGCGGCCAGCATGTAGAGCGCGTGAAAGTGGTAGCGGTTCTGGTTTTCCAGCAGCAGGTGCAGCGCCGCCGTGCCCAGCACCATCAGCAGGAATGGATAGGCAATCCCCGCGCCCCTTTGCCAGAGATAAATGCCCTCGACCGCCGCCAGACCGATCACCAGCAGGTAGAAGAGGTTCCCCCAGCTCCGGACGGTCAGGAGCAGCCGCTCCCGCTCCGGCGTCAGCGTGCCCTGCTGGTCCATGAACAGCAGGTTCCATGTGGTGCCGTAGTCGTCGTTCGACCACAGCACCTGAAACTTGTGAAAGAACAGATTGCCGATGCCCTTCACGTCGCGCAGCCGCTGCAGGCCCAGATCGCGGCAGGCCAGATGCGCCTCCGACGCGCTGCCGGTGCGCTCCAGCGCCGCATAGAGATAATCCGCGTCCTCCTGATTCCATCCGCCGTCCGAGGAGGTGTTCAGGCCGACCAGCAGGTTGTAGCCGAAGGAGGTCGTGCCCGAGGCGAGGTCCCGGTCGACGGCGTTGGTGATGCCCATCGTGAACAGGGCGTTCACGCTCAGATAGATCGCAAGCACCAGAAAGCAGCGCATCCAGCCCTTGCTGAGCAGAATCAGGGAGATGGGCTGATCCCTGCTCAGCCGCACCGGGAGCCGCTGCTTTTCAAAGCCCGTGCAGATCAGAATGGTGATGAGGAGCAGCAGGGCCATGGGTCGGATTGCCGCGGTGACGGCAAGGCAGACGCCCAGCAGGATGTGCAGGCACACGCCGAGAACCGGGCGTTTTTCCTCCGCCGCGTCGATCCGCAGCGTCCTGACATAGAGGTAGAGGGAGAGCATCAGCAGGAAGGAGAACAGGTACTCGCTGGCGACCATGTTGACGTAGATGATCTGCGAGGGCCAGAAGCAGGTCAGCAGCAGCGCGACCATGCCGCTGAGTCTGCCCCCGGCCAGCCGAACGGTTCGATAGGCAATGAACGCCGTCGCCACGGAGAGCAGGATGTTGAAGCTCTGCGCCGCCGCGACGCTCGGGCCGCCGGAGAGCCGAAAGACGACCGAGAGCACATACGGATAGCCGTAGACATGGGGGAACATCGCGATATAGTCGCAATACCCCGGGCCGTCCGTCTTGAGGGTGCCCTTCATCAGCAGCTCCGCGACCTCATAGTAGGTCTGATAGTCCGAGGCGGGCTGCATCGGCAGGGCGCGCACCACAAGGACGCGCAGCATCGCGCCCAGACCCAGCGCGCTGACAGCCGCCGCGGCCTCGATGTAGGGTAGCCAGCGAAACCGGCGCAGCCTGCGCTCCTTGTCCAGACGGGCCAGCAGCCCCGCGCCGCCGCTCAGGAACAGCCATCCGCCGAGGAGCAGCATCAGGAGGAGGCCGCTTTGCAGGTACGGATATTCCCGGCCCTCGCCGAGCGTCATGACGCCGCCCGCCAGCATATAGACCAGCGAAATGATATACACGCTGATGGCGAAATAGCCGAAGATGCTTCTGCGCGGCAGCATGGCCTGACCTCCTCTGGGGCGGAATGGGCTTACTTCTTGTTTTTCTGGTTCCAGTAGGTGCGGGCGAAGATCAGCACGATGGTCAGGAGGAGCAGCAGCATGACGGACAGCGCGATGATTGAGAAGATCGTGGAGCTCCGGTTCTCCTCCAGAAGCTGCCTGAGGATGGGCGCCTGCTGCCGGACGGTCTTTTCCTGCATGTCATAGGCCTTGAGCTCCAGCTCGCTGTCGATCAGCACGGTGTCGCCGGAGAGCGCCCACAGGTTTTCCTCCTCCTCCAGAAAGCGCGAGAGAGTCCGGAAGTTCCCGCGGGACACGGTGCTGCATACCAACACGGCCCTGCCGGTCTCGTAGGGCGAGCCCAAGAGCTGCAGCGTCACCATCTCGACGGCATACCGTTCCGAGAGCACCAGCCGGCTGTTGCTCCGATAGGCGGAGCCGTCCTCGTTGAAGGCGAAGCCCATGCGTCCGTTCAGTTCGCGCACCAGAGCGTTGTCCTGATAGGTGCCCCAGACGATCAGGTGGCGGTTCTTCATCTCGTCGGTGATCTCCGTGTCGCGGAGCACGGCGATGTCCCCGTAGGGCTCAAGAGAGACACCGTAGGCCGTGATGAGCTGCCCCAGCGCCTGCAGCTGGACGCTGTCCATGGTCTCCGGAATCACCACCGCCAGATTGTTGAAGACAGCTCCCTGCTCAAAGGGATAAGGGCGCAGCTGGAACTGATACGCGGTGTTTTCGCCCACAGGCAGGTAGAACACCGAGTCCTCCGCGATATACGCCCACGGCATCTCGTCCATCCGGGGCGTGCAGAACAGCTCCGGCAGCTCCAGCTCGAAGGCGATCCGGATGCTGTCGGCGTGGGTGCCGATCACATCGTAGGGCATGGTGAAGGAGAGCTCGTCCCCGTCGGCGTTCTCCGCGGTCAGCTTCTTGCTTGCCACGGGCACGTCGCCCCAGTACACGGTGATCATCGCGCGGTCAAAATCGAGGTTCTTGCTGTAGCGGAAGTTCAGCACAACCTTTGAGGCCTCCGAAAGCACGAAGCCGCCCGAATAGGGCAGATAGATCACCGCCTCCTGATGAAACGGCCCGATCAGCTCCATGCCGCGTCCCGCAAGCGACTCCAGCGTGAAGCGCCCCGATGCGGTCAGGTTTTCCGCGGCGAAGGACCGCTTGAGCGCGATGCCGCCCTTGCTGACATAGGCCATGGAGCCCGTCTCCTGCGTCACCCGTTCCTCGTCCATCAGCATGGCGACGGCTTCCATCAGGCAGTCCGGGTCCCTCGAGGTGATGAGCAGGAGCGGTGTGCCGTTCTGCTCGACGAAAAGCGCCAGCCCTTTCTCCGTCAGCGCGTCCGGATTGGCATGCGCGTCGACCACGGCCCTGTAGGCGGATGACAGGTGGTCGTATTCCGCGACGACGATCAAGCCCGTCGCCTCCTGCGGCATGTCGCTTTCCATGATGAGATGAATCAGGTCCTCGCCGCCTGTTTTCCTGGCAAGCGCCGCCCGGAGCGTCAGCGCCGCTTCGAGCTCCCTGCCGGTCATGGTATGCGGCACCACGACGTAGGTTCCGCTGCCTGTTTCGTCCACGCTGGTCATGAAGGGGTAGGGGAAATAGGAGAGCCGACGCCCGTGCTCCCGGAGCGCATAGCCCACCTGAATGTAGGACTCCTTGCGGATGGCGACCCAGTTGGCGTCCGTGAAATCATCCAGACAGCCCTCGTCGTCGAGGATGCGCGCGTAGCCCGTGACGCCGAAGACGTTGTATCCCTCCCGGAGCAGCCGCATGGGGAGCGGTACATAGAAGGTCTGGCTCCGGCCGTTCTGATAGTCGATCAGGTAGGAGACGACCGGCGAATCATTGAGCGTAAAGGTCAGTGACGCGGGCACGTCGGAGATGAGCTGGCTCACGTCCAGCTGAATTTCCGCGTAGGCGTACCGGGCGTCCCAGTAGTTCTCCGCGTAGAAGTAGAAGGTATGGGTCTGGAAGAGGCCGCTCAGAACGACATCCGAGGCGTAAGGGAAATCCTTGTGGTGCGGGGCGGATACCTCCGGCCTGTCGACGAGCGCCCGCTGCGCATCCTCCGGGTCGGCATTCACCAGCTTCTCCAGCAGCTCCTCGTGGGACGGCGATGCGTCCTCCGCCAGCGCGGCAGGGGCGGTCAGCGTGAAAGCCGCGAAAAGGCAGCACAGGAACCAGAGCATCCTCTTACCCATTGCCATCGCTCCTCCTTTTGCGGGTGCCGAGCATCGTTTCAATCTCCTTCAGCGCCTCCTCGTCGGCATGGACAGATTCCACATAGCGAACCGTCTTGTCCCATTTGGCTTCCTGATGGAGCAGTTTTTCCCTGACCGTCTGATACAGCGCGCTGAGCACCACGAAGACCCACAGCTTGGCGTAGGTGAACAGCATCAGCAGGCACAGCAGGAAGGAATAGGCGGAGAACTCGTTCTTTTCCGTCGCCAGCACCAGCATCGTGTCCATCACGAACACGAGGATCGCCATGCCCCACAGCGCCGTGGAAAAGCCCCGCAGGGTCGTGTGAACGAAGCCGAGGATGCCGCCGAGGAAGAACACGTCCGAGATGACCAGCGAGGAGAGCATCAGGATATAGACGATCAGATAATAGATGACGTCCAGCCGCATCGGCCCTGCGGAGGGATCGAAGGCATAGCGGAAGTTTTTCGCCAGCACATAGAGATTGCCCTTGGCCCATCGCGTCCTCTGCCGGAACCAGACCGGCAGCAGATGCGGTTCCTGCTCCCATGTGACGGACTGGGGCACCTGACGGATGTAATAGCCCATGCGGTACAGCCGGAAGCTGATTTCCGTGTCCTCCGAGAGCGCCTTGGTGTCCCAGCCGCCGATCTGCTCGATGATGCTCCTGCGGATCACATAATTCGTGCCCGGGATGGTGCAGAGCCTGAAGAAGAAATATCGGCCCGCCTGATTCATGCACTGGTGCGTCAGCGTTTCGATGTTGACGAAGCGGCTGAGGATCGAGGCGGTCTTGTTCCTCGTGCGGAACTTGCCGATCACCGCGCCGAGCTTGTCGTCGGACATCAGGTGCTCCACCAGAATCGTCAGCGCGTCGGGCTCGGGGGTGTTGTCCGCGTCGTAGATGGCGATGACGCTGCCCGAGGCAAGGGAGAAGCCGATGTTCAGGGCGTTGGACTTGCCGGTACCGCCGACCTCCGTCCCGGTGCTGACGACGATCAGCTTGTGGCCGGGGTACGCCTGCTGCAGCATGCCGAGCCGCTCGTCCGTATCGTCGCTGGAGTTGTCGTTGATGACGATGATCTCGTATCGGTCCTTCGGATAGTTGAACTGCAGCAGCGCGCGCACCGTTCGCACGATGACCAGACTCTCGTTGTGCGCCGGCACCAGCACGCTGACCATCGGATACTCTTCGAGGGGAATCCGCCCGTCCGTTTTCGCCATCCGCGCGTAATAGAGAAACCCGCCTACGGACAGCGCGACATTCACGAGCATCAGCGCCCAGATCGCGATCAGGGCGTAGAGTGACAGGATGTCGACCAGAGACATGCGTATCACCTCGTCTCGCCGGGTCTGCGGCAGATCGGCTATCCCCGGCAGAGGATATCGGCGATGCGCTCGCTGGCGTGACCGTCGCCGTAGGGATTGGACGCCCGGGCCATGGCTTCGTAGGCGGAGCTGTCGCTGAGTAGCCGGTCAAGCTCCGCGTGGATTGTCTCCTCACGGGTGCCCGCGAGGGCCACGGTTCCGGCGGCGATTCCCTCGGGGCGCTCCGTTGTGTCCCGCATCACCAGCACGGGCTTGCCGAGGCTCGGCGCTTCCTCCTGTATGCCGCCGCTGTCCGTCAGGATCAGATGGCTCCTCGCCATAAAGTTGTGGAAGTCCAGCACGTCCAGCGGCTCGATGATGTGGAAGCGCCCGTCGCTGCCAAAGACCTCGGCGGCTGTCTGGCGCACGGCTGGGTTCATGTGCACGGGGTAGATGACCTTCAGGCCGCTGTGCTCGTCGACGATGCGTCTGATCGCCCGGAACATCTGGCGCATCGGCTGGCCCAGATTCTCCCGGCGGTGGGCGGTCAGCAGGATCAGCCGGCTGTCGCTGGCCCACTTGAGTTCAGGGTGCGCGTAGTCCGGGCGTACCGTCGTGCGCAGCGCGTCGATGGCAGTGTTGCCGGTCACATAGATGCTCTCGGGCGATTTTCCCTCGCGCAGCAGGTTGGCTCTGGCGGTGTCCGTCGGCGCGAAGTGATAGCGGCTGATTATGTCGACGGCCTGCCGGTTGAATTCCTCCGGGTAGGGCGAGTCGAGGTTGCGGGTGCGCAGCCCGGCCTCCACATGCCCCACGGGAATCCGCAGATAGAAGCAGGCCAGCGCGGCGGCGAAGGCCGTCGTGGTATCGCCGTGAACCAGCACGACATCCGGGCGTTCGTCCTCCATCACGGGCCTGATCTTCTCCAGTACGGCTGCCGTGATGTCGAAGAGCGTCTGCCGCGGCTTCATGATCGCGAGGTCGTGATCCGGTGTGACGCTGAAAGCCGTCAGCACCTGATCGAGCATCTGGCGGTGCTGCCCCGTGACGCAGACGACGGCCTGAGCCTCCCTGCGCCGTTTCAGCTCGTTGACCAGCGGGCACATCTTGATGGCTTCGGGCCTTGTGCCGAATACCAGCATGATCTTCTTCATGACCCGCATCCCTCCATCGCCTCGCAGTCCACGTTTATGCTTTGAAAAAACTGCCTGCGATATACCCCGGGCCTTTGCCAATCATACCCAGCCGCGGGAATCGCGCGGGCCGCATTTTCGCGGCGGAATTGACAAATATCTCTTTACTTTGCCCCGCTGCCATGCTAAGATGATGGAGACCACAATCATCCGGTTATGATCGCGTTTGACGAAAGGGGGGGCTTATGAAATGAAACGGGTTATGGCGCTGCTGCTGGCGCTGGCTATGTGCCTGCTTATGACGGCCTGCGGCGGAAGCACTGAGAACAACGGCGAGAGTGAGCAGACGGAGACCAGCGATCTGGATTATGTTCGGGAGAAGGGCACCTTGGTGGTGGGCATCACCGAGTTCGAGCCCATGGATTATCAGGACGCCAATGGCAACTGGATCGGCTTTGACGCCGACATGGCCGCCGCCTTCGCCAAGAGTCTGGGCGTGACGGCGGAGTTCCGGCTGATCGAATGGGACAGCAAGGTCACGGAGCTGAATGACAGGACCATCGACGTGGTGTGGAACGGCATGACCCTGAACGATGACGTCAAGGCTGCCATGGGAACCTCCAATCCTTATTTCAACAATGCGCAGGTGGTGATCGTCAGGGCGGACGCCGCCAGCCGTTATCAGACCGCGGCGAGTCTGGCTGACGCGGCCTTTGCGGTGGAATCCGGTTCCGCCGGGCAGGAGCAGGCCAACGCCCACGGCTTTGCCTATACGGAGGTTACGGATCAGGCCGCCGCCCTGCAGAAGGTCTCCTCCGGCGAAGCGGACTCCGCGATCGTCGATTTCCTTTTGGCCATCGCCATGATCGGCGATGGCACCGGCTACGCTGACCTGACCTACACCGTCAGCCTGAGCAGCGAGGAGTACGGCGTCGGCTTCCGCAAGGGCTCCGATCTGACTGCCGCGCTCAACGATTTCTTTGCCGCCAGCTATACTGACGGCACCATGATGTCCATCGCCCGAACCTACGGCATCGCGGCGTTCCTGCTGGCTCAGTAAACGAAGAGGACCTTATCAAGCAGAGGCGGCTGCCCCTGCTTTTCGTCTGAAGGGAACAGCGGTGTGAACGGGCGAAAGCCCATGGAACGATTCATTTGTCAACAACAGCGCGAACGCTTAGGGGGATGACCCGTGGCGCAGAGATTGAATTCATCGCCGAAAAAGACAAGGCAAAAAGTGAAGATATGGACCCGGCTGTCGATCCCCATTCTGCTGGTGGTCGTGTTTCAGGTGCTCACTTATTCCGCTGTGCTGATCTTCGGCGGCGAGTTCCGCAATATCCGGGAGTATGCTTACAGCACGCTGGTGGAGAAAACGGAATACCGCAGCTCTTATATCCGCAATGAGCTGCGGGGCAAGCCCATCCTTGTGCAGGAATACGCCGAGCAGATCAACAGCATGGTGGCAGGGATTCTCGAGGAGCGCGGCGCGTCCATCGCGGACGTGCAGACGGACAAGGAGCTGGACAGCGCGATTCTGGAGTCCTCCGTGAGCATCGTGACGAGCCTTCTCCGTCGCTCACTGGTCAACGACGCCTATCTCATTCTGGAAACGGGCAGCCTGTACGCGGACGAGGGCGGCGCCAATGCCAGGGCGGCGCTGTATCTGCGCGATCTGGACCCCAATTCCGGCGCGGGGTACAGCGATCTGCTGATGGAGATCGGCTCCACCGCCATCTCCCAGAAATTTGGCATTACCCGGCATTCCGGCTGGACCATTCATTTCATGCCGGATCTGGCGGACAGCGCAAACGCTGATTTCTATTTCAGAACCATCCGAACGGCCAAGGACAACGGCCATCTCCTGACAAACTATCTCGGCTATTGGAGCGGGTTCTCCGAGCTTTCGCCCGTGGTCGCGCCGAGCATGAAATACACCATGCCCCTCGTCGCGCGGGACGGCACGGTTTACGGCGTGATCGGCGTGGGCATGATGGAGAGCGCCATCCTGTCCAACATTCCTTCCAACGACTTCATGAGCGATACCGCCTGCTACATTCTGGGTCGCAGCGTGGAGGACAGCCAATACGATATCCAGACCCGCGCCGGAGCCTCCTTCGGAAGCCTCTTGGGAAGCACGGGGACGCTGTACATCGGCAATAAGCTGGAAGCGGACGAGGACGTCTACGGCATCGACATGGATGCGGAGATTGATCTGCTGGGCAGCGTGCAGCAGCTGGAGCTGTACAACCAGATCAGCCCTTACGCGGGGGAGCGTTGGGCGCTGATCTCCGTTGCGGACAGGTCGAGCGTGCTGCGCCCGGTGACATTCCTGTCGCAGATGCTGATGTTCTCGGCGCTGGCCTCGCTGATCGTGGCCGCGCTGGTCGCTGTCCCGAGCTGCACCGGGTTCATCCGCCCGATCACCGCCGCCATCCGGCTGATGAAAGCCAAGCGGAAATACAATGAGGTCATCCATTTCCAGCCCTCCAACATCTACGAGATCGACGAGCTGACGGACGCGATCACGCAGCTTCAGATCAACGTGCAGGACGTTTCGTCGGAGGTCTCGAAGATGATCAGCGTGGCGGACGTGGGGCTGGGCACCTTCCGGTATGACCGCACGGACGGCAGCGTCTTTGTGGGCCGGAGCCTGATCACGACGCTGCGGCTTCAGCTCCCGCCGGATGAGGACATCGTGATGACCCGGGAGGAATTCCTGAGCAGCATCAAGAACCGGGACGCGTGGTCGGCCATCGCCGCGGGGCTGGAGATGACCGAGGGCGAAACGCGGGAGGATTACAGCGAGGTCTACAAGATCGGGATGACCAGCGGCAGCACGCGCTGGATGCGGCTGGGCTACACCTATTCGCCCACCTCCGCCATCGGCATCGTGCAGGACATCACCGATACCATGCTGGAAAAGCAGCGCATCGAGTATGAGCGGGATTATGACAGCCTGACGGGCCTGATGAACCGCCACGCCTATTATCCGCGCGTGGAGGCGCTGTTCCACGACAAGAGCGGCCTGAAGATCACCGCCTTTGTCATGATTGACTTGGATAACCTCAAATACGTCAACGATACCTACGGCCACGATTTCGGCGACGATTACATCAAGACGGCCGCGACCGTCCTCAGGAAGTTCGAGAGCTTCGGCGGCATTGTTGCCCGCATTTCCGGCGATGAGTTCAACGTCTGCCTGCCGGGCTTCTCCTCCAAGGAGGCGGCGCGGGAGATGATCGCCGGCGTGCATGCCAAGATGCTGCAGAGCAGCTGCCTGTTAGCGGACGGCACGCATTTCAGGATTCGCGCCAGCTTCGGCGTCTCGTGGTATCCGGACGACGCGGAGAGCTGCGAGCTGCTGATGAAGTACGCGGATTTCGCCATGTACACCATCAAGCACTCCACCAAGGGCAACATCGCGGAATTCGATATGACCTCTTACTCGGCGGATTCCGTCCTGCTCACCGGCGTGGAGGAGCTGAACCGCATCATCGAGGAGCGCAGCGTCCGGTACGCGTTCCAGAGCATCGTCTCGGCAAAGACGGGCGAGATCTATGGCTATGAGGCGCTGATGCGCGTGCAGTCGCAGATTTTCCAGTCTCCGCTGGAGCTGCTGAGGACAGCGAAGACTGGCGCTAAGCTCTACGAGATTGAGCGGCTGACGTGGTCGAAGTCGCTGGAGGACTTCCAGAGCCTGATCGACGCGGGGCAGATCGACGCCAAGGCCCACATCTTCATCAACACCATCGCCAACTGCAAGCTGGAGATCGCCGATGTGCAGGCCATTGAGGCGGCCCGCGCGAATCTGCTGGGGCAGGTGGTGCTGGAGGTGCTGGAGGGCGAGAACGCGAACGAGACCTTCGCCGCCCACAAGAAGGCTTACATGAAGAAGTGGAACGCCCAGATCGCCCTCGACGATTTCGGCACGGGCTATAACAGCGAATACGCGCTTCTGTCCATCCAGCCGAACATCATCAAGATCGACCGCTCCATCACGAGCGGCTGCGATAAGGACGCCAGCCGGCGCATGATCATCAACAATCTGGTCACGCTGGCGCGGACGAAGCAGATTCTCGTGCTGGTGGAGGGCGTGGAGACGGAGGAGGAGATGAAGACCGCCATTGCCTGCGGCGTTGATCTCCTGCAGGGCTATTATCTCGCGCGTCCGCTGTTCGAGCCCCAGCCGATGGCCCCGGAGGTGGCGGAAATGATCCGGAACGCGGCCGGCCGTGACGACGAGCCGCAGGACGACTGGTCCACCAGACCCTGACCTCGGGAGCGCTCTCTGAAAAGAGAGCGCTCTTTTTGCCGGTAGCCATAGGGCCCGATCTGTGCTATACTGTTATCGGATCAGAGCGCCGCGTGGCGAGATGCGCGACAGTGGAGGCACATGATGATCATCAGAAAAGCACAGGGAAAAGATGCGCGCGACTTGAAGGTGCTGTATTTCGAGCACCTGACCCATTACCCTCCCAAGGAAGAACAGGACATGCGGCAGTGGGAGGATATCCTTGATCGGTTTGAAAAGGATGATAAAATGTACCTGCTGGTCGCGGAAGAGGACGGCAGGGTCGTTTCATCAGTGCAGATGGCGATCATTGAAAGCCTGACGCACAATGTCAGGCCGTTTGCGATCATTGAAAATGTTGTGACTCACAGTGATTTCAGAAATCGGGGCTATGCGTCGGCCCTGCTGGAGCAGGCATCCGAAATTGCCAGAGAGCTCGGATGCTATAAGATTTCACTGGAAACAGGGTCCAATCGGGAAAGCACGTTGAATTTCTATCGCAGCAACGGCTTTGAAATCGACGCAAAGCATGCCTGCCTGAAAAGACTGTAATCGCAGCCGAACCAATCGGAAGGTGGAGAGAGAACCTATGCAGATTGAGGTGCGCCGTCTGAACAGGGACATGGCGGAGGAATATATCCGCTATTTTGACCATCGCGCTTTTGCGGACGGGAACCCGGAGAAGGGCTGCTATTGCGTCTGGCATCACTGGACGGACAGGCATGAGCATGAGCGCAGCCTGATGCCGGAGAATCAAAGACCCTCCTGCAAGCGGGAATACGCGAGAAAGCTGATCGAGGACGGCACGCTGAACGGCTTTGCCGCGTTTGACGGCGATCAGATGATCGGGTTCTGCAACGCCGATCTGAAAGATCACTATTTCCGATTGAGCCGGGAAAACAACGCGGCGAGCTGGACCGGCGCGGATGAAAAGGATCGAATCCTGTCCATTGTCTGCTATATCGTCGCTCCTGACTGGCGGAGAAAGGGCGTTGCCAAGGCGCTGCTGGACGGAGCCTGCCGCTATGCGCGGGAGAACGGATATGACCATGTCGAGGGCTATCCGCCGCGGGGAGCGTTCTCGGAGCGTGATTGCGGCGGTTCCCTTTCCATGTATGTGAACGCCGGGTTTGAAATCATCGACGTCCCCGGCGGCGTTATCGCAAGAAAAAGCCTGAAAGCCCCGAAGCCGTAACAGCGCGGAGGCAATCAGGCTGTGGTTTGGATGGCAGAAACCGTGGCCGCTTTATTCTTCGGCTGGTTCAATGCCCATGGCCGTCAGCTCATCGGCGGTGAACAGCTCGAGCTGCACCTGATGCGGCAGGCAGATGATCATGTTGCCAAGGACGCGGGTCCGGCGGTTCTCGCGGGTCACCGCGCCCTGCTCCACGCAGTCCTGATTCTCGCAGGTCGCCGATTCCATCCAGATGCTGTCAGCCGTGGCGTGGATGATGTTCACCATCTCGTCGCCCTGCGTGAGCGTGAAGACGGTTTCGCCCTCGAGCAGGATGGGTTCATAGGTGGTGCTGCCCGCCGTGACAAGCAGATAGAGCGGCGCGTCCGATGAGGGTTCGGCATCGACGGAGACCGCCGTGCCGGGGAGCTGTTCATCGCTGACGGTTCTTGAACCGCGCATCGTCAGCCCGGCGACCGCTGCCGCGGCGGCGAGGATAACCATAAGCATCACAGCAAGGGCGTTGCGATTGCGCAGCCACCGCATAGAGAAGCACTCCTTCGGACGGACACAGGCTGTCCGTCATTTTTTGATGTGGCGATATTCCGTCCGGGGGCGGCCGCCCGTGGTGTAGTCCACCCGGCTGACGACCTCATCCGTCTCGATCAGATGGTTCAGATATCTCCTGACCGTAATCTTGGACAGTCCCGTTTCGCCCGCGACCTGCTCGGCGGTCAGGTAAGCGCCCGTGTGAGCGCCCATGCAGCCCCGGATGCGCTCCAGCGTCTGGCGCTGCATGCCCTTGTCCAGCTCCAGCGAGCGGCTGGAGGGGTTCACCCGCGCGGCGCTGACGATGGCGTCGATGTCCTCCTGCGTAAAGTTCATGCCCTTCTCCATCGCTTTGCGGCGGATGAGCACCTTGTTGAGCGCCTGCTCGAAGCGCTCGTAGAGGAACGGCTTGACGAGGTAATCCACCGCGCCAAGCTGGAGGGCCTTCTGCAGGCTGGCCACGTCGTTCATGGCGGTGATCATGATCGCGTCCATGGTCTTGCCGCGGTGGCGCAGCGCCTCCAGCAGCTCCAGCCCGGACATCTCCGGCATGAACAGGTCCAGCAGCACCAGATCGACGTCCCGCTGCTCCAGAAAGGCGAGGGCGTCGCGGCCGTTGTGGAAGGTGGCGACCACCTTGACGCCCGGCGTTTTCTCCGCGAACTGGCTGTTGAGGGCCGCGACCATGCGGTCATCCTCAACGATCACGATCTTCAGCACCGGCGCTCACCGTCCTTTTCTTGTCAAAGCTCGCCGTGAAGGAGCTGCCCTCGCCCGGCTCCGACTCGATCTCCAGATACCCGCCATGCTCCCGGACGATCTGCTGGATCAGCCGCAGGCCGAAGCCGTGGCCCTCGCCCTTGGTTGTGTACTGCCGGGCCCGCAGGGTCTCGATCTGCTCCGGGGTCATGCCGCAGCCCGTGTCGTCCACCGTGATGGTCAGGCCTTCCTCGCTCTGCCCGATGAACACCTCCACCTGCCGCGGGAAGGGTCGGTTCTTCACGGCGTCGAAGGCGTTCTCGATCAGGTTCCCGACCACCGTCACCAAATCGCGGGCGGACAGGTAGGGGTTGTGCGCCTCAAGGCGGCTGTCGCGCCGGAGGGAGAACTGAATGTCCAGCTCCTTGGCGTGGTTCGTCTTGCCCAGCAGCAGCGCCGCCAGCGTGCGGTTTTCGATCTGCCGGACAACCCACTGGTAGCTGTTCTCGGTCTCGGCCACCACGCCGTCAATGAAGGCCATGGCCTGCTGCGTATCGCCGATCTGCAGGAGGCCCGAGATGACGTGCAGCTTGTTGAGGTACTCGTGGGTGTTTGCCCGCAGCGCCTGAATGACCTGATCGGTGCCTGTGAGCTGCTCAGCCATGCGGGTGAACTCCGTTCGGTCGCGCCAGACCAGCAGGATGGCAGCCGTCTTGCCCTTGCGCTTGAGCGGCACCGTCTTGGCCAGCAGGGTGCGCTCATCCAGCTCGAGCATCAGGCCTATGTGGGTTTCCCCGCTGCGCAGGGCCGCGTCGATATCCGGCCGCAGAGGGAAGTCCTCCGGCAGCGCCTCGCCGGGGAGAATGACCCGCGCCGGAGCGTTGCGGAACAGGAAGCTCCCGTCCGGGGCCAGCGCCGTCACGCCTTCGTTGAGGTTGTCCAGCACCTCCTCCTGCTGCAGATACATCCGGGCAAATACGCTGGGCTCGTGCCCAAGCAGCTCCCGGCGGATGCCCCGGGCAATAAGATACGCGAGCAGCAGACCGAGCACCAGCGCGGCGGCAAAAATGATCCCCAGCTGCGTCAGGATGCGCTTCTGTTCGGCGCGGACGGTGTCCATGGACGCGCTGACCATCAGGAACCCGGCGATTGAGCCGCTTTCGTCGGTGACCGCGTGGAAGGCCCGGCGCTGCACGCTCATGCTGCCCTGCTCGGTGGTCATATAGGGCGCTTCCCCTTGGAGGATGCCCTTCTCGTCGCCGCCGACGAAGGTCTGACCGATGCGCTCGTGATCCGGGTGGTAGAGCCTGCTACCCGACTTGTCCGCCAGCACGATGAAGTCAAGGTTGTCGGTGCCCGCGATGACCCCGTCGAGCCTGTCCATCAGCCCGTCGGAGACCTGTCCCTTCATCAGCGCCGACCGGATATCCGTGTCTCCGGCCAGCAGCCGCGCCGCGCCCATGATCCGCGCGTCCAGACTGCTCTGCAGCTCGTGGAGCTGCTGGGGGACGATTGCCGCGCCGACCATCGCCAGCAGCAGGACGATCAGCAGGCAATAGGACAGCGTCAGGCGCTGGAGCATCGTGGCGCGCTTCATGGCGGGCTCTCCCTTCTTCGGTCTTTTTCTCCATTATACAGCATATTGCCGCTGGATTCTACTTTCTTTACTTACCAAAGGGTTTGTTTATTTTCCTAAGGCTTCTCATTTTCACAAACGATGGTACAGTAGAATCAACGAAAAGCCCATCCGCCTGCGGATGAAGGGAAGAGGAGAGACGACAATGGACTATAACAAGCTGGCACTGGAAATGCACGAGAATCACAGGGGCAAGATCAGCGTTCTGTCCAAGGTGAAGGTGGAAAACCGGGAGGACCTGTCCACCGCCTATACCCCCGGCGTGGCGGAACCCTGCCGCAAGATTCGCG
>JAFLST010000027.1 GCA_022510815.1 Christensenellaceae bacterium
ACGGCACCGTCGGCGCCAACAAGAACTCCATCAAGATCATCGGCGACCACACCGACCTGTACGCTCAGGCTTACTTCGCCTATGACTCCAAGAAGTCCGGCGGCCTGACCGTCAGCCACCTGCGCTTCGGCAAGACCCCCATCAAGTCCCCCTATCAGATCGACGCGGCGGACTTCGTGGCCTGCCACAACCCGGCGTATGTGACCGCCTATGACATGGTGTCCTCCCTGAAGGACGGCGGCGTGTTCCTGCTCAACTGCCAGTGGACGCCCGAGGAGCTGGACGCGAACCTGCCCGCTTCCATGAAGCAGCTTCTGGCCAAGAAGAACGCCCGCTTCTACACCATCAACGCCATCGCGCTGGCCGCGAAGGTCGGCATGGGCAACCGCATCAACACCATCATGCAGGCTGCCTTCTTCAAGCTGGCCGACGTGATCCCCTACGATCAGGCCGACGAGTACATGAAGGCCTATGCCAAGAAGACCTACGGCAAGAAGGGCGACGCCATCGTCCAGAAGAACTGGGACGCCATCGACATCGCCATCTCCGGTCTGGTCGAGGTGAAGGTGCCCGCTGAGTGGGCCACCGCCACCACCGGCGCCGTGGCCGCCAAGGTCGAAGGCACCACCAAGTACTTCGACGAGTTCGTGGCTCCCGTGCTGGCTCAGGAAGGCGACAAGCTGCCCGTCAGCGCGCTGGATCCCCGCGGCATCGTGCCCACCGGCACCACCAAGTATGAGAAGCGCGGCATCGCCGTCAAGGTTCCCGCGTGGATCGCTGACAACTGCGTGCAGTGCGGCAACTGCTCTCTGGTCTGCCCGCATGCCTGCATCCGTCCCATCTACACCGCTGACGGCACCGAGCTGCCCGAGGGCTATGTGACCAAGAAGGCCACCGGCAAGGAGTTCGCCGGCATGCAGTATCGCATGCAGGTCTCTCCGCTGGACTGCACCGGCTGCGGCAACTGCGTGGAAGTCTGCCCCGCCAAGGAGAAGGCCCTCGTCATGGAATCCCTCGAGAGCCAGATGCCCGAGCAGGACAACTGGTCCTTCGCGATGACTGTGCCTGAGGTCACCACCGTGGTGAACAAGGCCACCGTCAAGAACAGCCAGGCCCTCAAGCCCCTGTTTGAGTTCTCCGGCGCCTGCGCTGGCTGCGGCGAGACTCCCTATGTCAAGCTCGTTACCCAGCTCTTCGGCGACCGCATGATCATCGCCAACGCCACCGGCTGCTCCTCCATCTACGGCGGCTCCGCCCCGACCTGCCCCTACACCGTCAACGATGAGGGCCATGGTCCCGCTTGGGCGAACAGCCTGTTCGAGGACAACGCCGAGTTCGGCTTCGGCATGAATCTGGCCGTGACCCAGCGCCGCGCCAAGCTCGCCGACACCGTGAGCAAGCTGATCGCTGTCGAGTGGGCGCAGGCCGACATCAAGGCCGCCGGTCAGGAATGGCTGGACAACATGGAAGACGCCGAGGGCTCCAAGGCCGCTGGCAAGAAGCTCCTCGCTGCCTGCAAGGACGGCGTGGAAGAGGGCTGCGAGTGCGACGCCTGCAAGCTGGCCCGTGAAGTCATTGCTTCCTCCGATCTGCTGACCAAGAAGTCCGTCTGGATCTTCGGCGGCGACGGCTGGGCCTATGACATCGGCTACGGCGGCGTGGACCATGTGCTGGCCCAGAATCAGGACGTCAACATCCTCGTGCTCGACACCGAGGTGTACTCCAACACCGGCGGTCAGGCCTCCAAGGCGACGCCCACCGGCTCCGTGGCGAAGTTCGCTGCCGCCGGCAAGCGCACCAAGAAGAAGGACCTGGGCATGATGGCCATGAGCTATGGCTACGTGTACGTGGCGACCGTCGCCATGGGCGCCAACCCCGCTCAGCTCCTGAAGGCCATGACCGAAGCCGAAGCCTATCACGGCCCGTCCCTGATCATCGCCTACGCACCCTGCATCAACCATGGCCTCAAGTCCATGGGTCAGGCGCAGGCCGAGATCAAGAAGGCTGTGGAGTGCGGCTACTGGCCTCTGTACCGCTTCAACCCCGAGAACGAGAACCCCATGACCATCGACAGCAAGGAGCCCACTGGCAACTACCAGGAGTTCCTGCAGGGCGAAGTCCGCTACACGTCGCTGGCCAAGCAGTTCCCCGAGGCTGCGAAGGTTCTGTTCGAGCAGTGCGAAGAGGACGCCAAGGCCCGCCGCGAAGCCTACAAGAAGCTCGCTGGCGTATAATCCCAAAAAAATGGAGCGGCCCCGAAAGGGGCCGCTTTTTCTGTCGGCAGAAGATCATCAATTTGTCCGAACAAAACCCTTCTTTTTTCCGTCTAATCTAAAGAAGGAGGTGCGTGCCGATGCAGCATGGCGCTCAGATGACCGAAACGCGGGAAGAGACTCTTGCCAAGCTGGTTCGAGAGCATCAATCGGCGCTGACCCGGCTGTGCTTTCTCTCCCTGCGGGATGAGGAACTGGCCCGGGACGCGGTGCAGGAGACGTTTCTCAAGGCATTTGAGGCGCTCAGCAGGTTCCGGGGCGACAGTTCCGAGAGGACGTGGCTGTTCAGCATTGCGCTGAATGTCTGCCGGGACATGCACCGCGCGAACTGGTTCCGCTTTGTCGACCGCCGGATCACGCCGGAGATGCTCGAGCACATGGCTGATTTCACAGACAGCGGCGTTGAACTGAGCATTGCCATCTCGGGGCTGCCGTACAGGCTGCGGGAGGCGGTGCTGCTGTACTACTATCAGGGCATGACAGTGGAAGAAATGGCCGAGGTGCTGCATGCGGCGAAGTCAACGGTATCCGTTCGGCTCAAGCAGGCGCGGGACAGACTGCACATCACGCTGGAAGGGGGCGACGACCATGACTGATCGCGAACTGAAGCTCCAGATGCGGCAGGCTCTTGACATGGCGATGCCTCCTCTGCCGGACGACCCTGACCTGACCGCGAAGGTACTTGAGCGCTACGCCAAGAAACAGCGGGTCAGACGCAGCATGACGGTCGGGCTGCGCGTGGCGGCGGCGCTGATCATGGTACTGCTGGTCATGTCCAGCGGGGTGATCGCACGTCCTTATACCTATATGGATGCCCACCAGTCGGAAGACGGCGAGCAATATGTCCTGCAGGGCGTAAGCGTGACCCCGTCCATCAGCCAGAGCGCTGATGCCGCGCTGTCAATTGGGTGGAGTGAGTTAACCACCACGGACTTTGACGAGGCGGTCGAGACCTTGGGGGAAACGCCGCTGATACCGGTCTGGCTTCCTGAGGGCTGGGAAATCGAGGATTATTATGTCCTTATCACAAAAACCCAGAGAGAGCTGGCCGTTTTCGGCGGGCAATCCCCTGACGGTGTTACAGCCTCCAACCGGATGGTTTACAGCACCACGACGTTCGACGACATAAGGGATTTCTATCTGTCCATCGAGGTCAACGGCGAGGGCAAATATGTGGAACTGGAGAATGGCCTGAGCATCTATGTGGACATGAATGTGAACCGCATCACATCCATGTGGTACGACGGTCTCACGGGCTACTCTCTGTCCGGCGATTTCAGCGAGGAGGAGCTGCTGCACATCATCCGCTCCATGTACGGCCTCGATTAACCCCGCATCTCCCCGCAGAGGCTCCGGCTAAGCAGCGCGTCGGTGTCCTCCTGCGCCAGCGCCCACATCATCTTGGTGACGGCGGCCTCGGTGGTCATGTCCATGCCGGAGATCACGTCCGTCCTCAGGAGCTGCATGCCAACCTCATAGATCGAGAGGTCGGCTTTTTCGTACATGCACTGGGTGACCACGAGGATTCGCACGCCGAGCTCCCGCAGCATCCGCAGCTTCTCCACCAGATTGCGGCGGATGTAGTGCAGTCCTCCCAGACCGAAGGCCTCGATGACCAGCCCCCGGTAACCCGCCTGCGCCACGAAGTCCAGCACGTCCGGCTGGGTTCCGGGCACCAGCTTGAGCAGGAAGACCCGGCTGTCCACCTCCGGGCGGCAGCGATAAGGCTCCTCGGTGAACACGGGCCGCTGGAAACGCACGCCGCCGCTGTCGATCACGCCCGCCAGCTCCTGATTCACGCTGTCGAAGGCGTCGAAAGACATGGTGCGCGTCTTGACCGCCCGGGCGCCATGGATCAGCTTGCGGTGAAAACACACATACGTCCCCGGCACGCCCTGACAGGCCGCTTCGATGGCGCAGGATAGGTTTTCCTCCGCGTCGGACAGCGGCGCGCCAAGGGGGAGCTGGCTCCCGGTGAGGATGACGGGCTTCTCCTGCCCCAGCAGCATGTAGCTGAGAGCCGCCGCGGTGTAGCCCATGGTATCCGTGCCGTGGGTGACGACCACGCCGTCTGAGTCCCGCATGGCGGCGTCCGCCGCGAGGGCAAGCTGGGACCACTCCTCCGGCTGGATGTTGCTCGAGTCCATGGAGAATACGTCCCGGCAGACGATCTCGACGTCCGCGCGATGGGGCACACCCTCCAGCAGCTCCCCGGCACGCAGGGCCGGAACGAGTCCCTCGGGCGTCTGGCGGCAGGCGATGGTTCCGCCCGTGGCAAGCAGCGTGATGCGCATAACAGGCCTCCTGCAATTTTTCCTGCTTCGGATGATACCACGACACTGGCGCAAAGGTCAAGCCTGTGCTATAATGAGCCGGACAAAAGACACGGAGGCTTCGCCATGCTGTTTTACATCGTGCTGATTCTGGTGCTGCTCGCGGCCTATCCCATGCTCATCGCGCCGAACCGCTACCGCTTTGCCAAGAATACTGAACCGCTGAAAAACCGCGACTATGCTCATCGGGGCCTGTGGAACGACGAGCGCCCGGAGAACAGTCTCGCTGCCTTTGCCGCCGCCCGGGAAGCGGGATACGGCATCGAGCTGGACGTGCATCTGACGGCGGACGGATGCCTTGTGGTGCATCATGACGACAGCCTGAAGCGCATGTGCGGCAAGGACATCAAGATCGGCTCCTCGACCGCGGCGGAGGTTTGCGCCTGCCGCCTCAGGGACACGGACGAGCTTGTTCCGACCTTCGACGAGGTGCTGGCGGTGGTTGACGGGAAGATCCCCATGATCGTCGAGCTCAAGACCGAGGATAATGTGGACGCGCTGTGCCGGGCGGTCCATGAGCGCATGCAGCGCTATGAAGGCGTATGGTGCATGGAGAGCTTTGATCCCCGGGCTGTGCGGTGGTTCAGGAAGAACGCCGATCACATCATCCGAGGCCAGCTTGCCAATGGCGGCTCCATCCTTAAAGCAAAGCCCGGCAAGCGGCTGGGGCTGTTTGTGCTCAAGAGTCAGCTCGGGAATGCGCTGGGCCGTCCGGACTTCGTGGCTTATCAGGCGGCGACGGACAACAACCTGCCTATGCGGCTCATTCGCCTCATGCGCCCGCTGCTGGTGTGCTGGACCATCCGCTCGCAGGAGATGATGGATCGCCAGCGCAGCCGCTATGATATCCAGATTTTCGAGGGTTTTATCCCCCGCGAACCATCGCCCCGCGGTTGACAAAGCCCCGTCTTTCCTATATAATTGGCTGGTATCGTTCATCCAGACGCACCCGGCCCCGCGCGGGCTGTCAAAGGGTGCTTCTTTGCGACTTGCGACCATCACCGAAAGGAGTGCATCCCCATGGCAGAGGAAAAGCGCACCGTTATTACCGAAGAAGGCATGCGGAAGCTGCAGGAGCAGCTTGACTACCTCGTTGGCACCCGCCGCAACGAGATTGCCCATCAGATCGAGGTTGCCCGTGGCTTCGGCGACCTGTCTGAAAACGCCGAGTATGACGCGGCCAAGGCCGAGCAGGCCAAGGTGGAGGAGGAAATCGCCCGCCTGACCAACATCGTCCGCACGGCGGTGGTCGTCTCCGAGAGCGAAATCTCTACCGATCATGTCTCTATCGGCACCACCGTGGAGGTCGAGAACGTGGCCACTGGCGACGTGATCCGCTTCTCCATCGTCGGCGCGGATGAGGCCGATCCCTACGAGTCCAAGATTTCCACTGAGAGCCCCATCGGCGCGGGTCTCGTCGGCGCCACCGTGGGCCAGACCGTGACCATCGAGGTGCCCGTCGGCACGCTGACGTACAAGGTGCTGGATATTACGAGGTAAGGAACGGCGGGAGAGGGCTTTGGAGCCCAAAGCAATCTCCCCAAGGGCGGCGCGCAGCCTGACGGCTGTGTGTAAGCCCCGCTGATTGACTGACTATTTACATAGGAGACGTGTTCCATGGCTGATTATCCCGTGACCCCGCTGACCCCGCCGCTGTCCGAGCAGGAGATCATCCGCCGGCAGAAGCTGCAGGGCCTGATCGACGCCGGTCAGAACCCCTATGAGATCACCCGCTATGACGTGACCCACCACAGCCGCGACATCATTGATGGCTTCGACGCGCTGGAGGGACAGACGGTGTCCCTTGCGGGCCGCATGACCTCCCGCCGGGTGATGGGCAAGGCTTCCTTCGCCCACATGCTGGACGGACAGGGCGATATCCAGCTCTATGTCACCCGTGACGATCTGGGTGAGGAGCCCTACGCGGTCTTCAAGAAGTATGATATCGGCGACATTCTCGGCGTGAAGGGCACCGTGTTCCGCACCAAGACCGGCGAGATTTCCGTGCATGTCACGTCGATGACGCTGCTGTGCAAGTCCCTCAAGGTGCTGCCGGAGAAGTTCCACGGCCTGCAGGACACCGACCTGCGCTACCGTCAGCGGTATGTGGACGCCATTGTCAATCCTGAGGTGCGCGACACCTTCCGCAAGCGCAGCGCGATCATCTCCGCGGTCCGGGAGTTCCTCGACGGCCGGGGCTATCTGGAGGTCGACACGCCCGTGCTGCACACCCTCGAGATCGGCGCGGCGGCGCGGCCCTTCCGCACCCACCACAACGCCCTTGATCTGCCCATGTTCCTGCGCATCGAGACGGAGCTGTACCTGAAGCGCCTGATTGTCGGCGGCTTCGAGCGGGTGTATGAGGTGGGCCGCATCTTCCGCAACGAGGGCATGGACGCCACCCACAACCCGGAGTTCACCTCCGTCGAGACCTATCAGGCCTATGCCGACTACAACGAGATCATGGAGATGGTTGAGCAGCTCTATGAGTTCGTCGCCATGAAGGCCCTCGGCACGACCGACGTGACCTATCAGGGTCAGGTGATCCACCTCAAGGCGCCGTGGAAGCGCATCACCATGGCCGACGCGGTGAAGGAAGCCTGCGGCGAGGACTGGAAGACGTGGCAGAGCGACGAGGAAGCCCGTGCCGTCTGCGACAAGCGCGGCGTGCATGTGGAGAAGACCGCCACCCGCGGCGACTGTTTGGCAGCGCTGTTTGACGAGTACGTCGAGGCGTCGCTGGTGCAGCCGACCTTCATCACGGACTACCCGGTGGAGATTTCTCCGCTGGCCAAGCGCAAGCCCGAGGACCCGACGCTGACCGAGCGCTTCGAGTTCTTCATCACGGGCCACGAGATGGGCAACGCCTTCTCCGAGCTGAACGACCCCATCGACCAGCGCCGCCGCTTCGAGGAGCAGGTCGCCGCCCGCGCCGCGCAGGGCATCAAGGCCGAGGTGGACGAGGACTTCGTCAACGCCCTCGAATATGGCATGCCGCCCACCGGCGGTCTGGGCTTTGGTCTGGACAGGCTCGTCATGCTGCTGACCGATAGCCCCACGATCAGGGACGTGCTGCTGTTCCCGACGATGAAGCCTTTGGATTAATCAATACGCCCGCCATATGGCGGGCGCTTGTTATTTGTGGATGGGATAAAGCAGCGACAAATTGGAGTTTAGGGGGCAATATCTATGAAATATATGACCTTTTATTCGTCATGCTCTTATGCAGGACTCGCCAATCTTCTATCGTTCTATGGTATAGATACGGAGGACAGAAAAATTGCACTTGAAATGGGCTTGCCGTTCTTGTTTGATTTTGAGGATGGCTGCTATGTTTCAGGACCAATGCTACAGAGCAAAAAATGGTTTAATCTCTACTTAAATACAATCGTCTATACAATGGCTGAAGAGAAAATATGCAGAGAACAACTCTGTGCTTATCTTCGCAATTTGCAGTATGCCATGTTGGGAATTTATGTGAGTGAAATAAATAAGCACGCTGTTATATACACAGGGATAAAAGATGGCAAATTCTGTGTGCTCAATAATAAATGGGAGCATGTGAACGAACCAGATACATTGTTGCTTTCGGAGCAAGAGCTTCTGGAACGAGTGGACGAAACGGTAATGGTAGCGGTTTTGAATAAAACAGCTTATGAAACCGTTAAAACCGAACCCCTATTAGAACACTCTATATCTGTCCTTCATTCGCTGAGCAAGGACATCACGAATTTCTGTTCACAAGAAAAATCCGCAGTGGATATTCGTTCATCTATGAATACCCTATTCCGAGCAATTCTTCTTGATGGAATCACAATGCTGGGTTTAATTGGAGAAACCGCAATAGCCCACAAACTGAAAGTCGTACAGAGTCAGTTCATGAATGCAGTAAAGGGAAATAAGCCTTTGCAGCTCGATCGGTACCTTGATGTTGCACTGTTGAATGCTGCAATTTCAGAATACGCTGATTTAATTCGCGCTCATATATGAATGATTCCAGTTTGGTGGGTTTCTATTTCGGTTTCTGAAGGTGCAGGCTTCTGGCTGCAATAAAAACAATCCTGCGGAATTCGTATAAACAGAGTGGTTGGAAGTGCGAAAAGCATTGATATATCAAGGGAAATCAATAGTATTATGTTTTTTCGACGATGAAGCCGATTGACTGAGATGTTTTATCCCTGATTCGCAAGGATCGGAGTTTTTATATGCGTATCATGAAAAAGCGTATGGCGCAGGTGTCGGGTCATGTTTTTCCGCACCTACGCTGTCGTTTCGTACCTGAGCGTCATATCATGATTCTGATCGAAGGGCGATCATCCGACATTTTTCCAGCATCCTCTTGTATACAAATGGAATACGTGGTATAATATAAGCCTTATAATCTATCGTTGACCCGAAAACGAAAAAGCAAGGGGTTGAGGCGCGATGGCATGGTGGGTAATTGGATTACGGATGTTGCTGGCTGTGTCGGTGGGCTGCGTGATCGGCGTGGAGCGGGAACGCAAAAACCGTCCCGCAGGCATGCGTACCCATGTGCTGGTGTGCGTGGGCGCGGCGATGATCGCGCTGATGGACTGCCTCAATGCCGATCGGGCCTTCGCCTATAACCTGCTGGGACAGGCGGAGGACATGAGGAACACGGGTGTCGCGATCAGCGTGGGACGGATGAGCGCGCAGGTGGTCAGCGGTATCGGTTTCTTGGGAGCGGGCACCATTTTCATCGCGCAGAAGAAGATTGCCGGCCTGACGACGGCGGCGTCGCTCTGGGCTTCGGCGTGCCTTGGGCTGGCGGCCGGCATGGGCTACTACCTGTTGGTCATCCTTGGCTGCGGGCTGGTCATGGGCACCCTGACAGTGATGCAGCGGGTTGTGCACGTCAATCAGATCAAGAACCTGGAGGTCAAGTACGTCCACCGTCAAGTTACCCAGCCGCTTCTGGCCTCGTACTTTGAGGAGAAGGGCGTGCGCGTTATGGACGTCAACTTCCATATGGAAGTGGTGGACGGCCGGAACGTGTATACCAACCTCTACACCATTGACCTGCCCAACCACACCGCGTATCGAGACGTGATCGTCCACCTGTCGGAGAACGAGAATATTCTGGGCGTGCGCACTCGTAACGTGTGACGGGTTGACGTTATGCGCGTACATAAGGATACGATACCCTGCGGGCCGCTGCCATGTCTATGGCTGCGGCTTGTTTATTTGCTGCGAGGCTTCCCGGCTCATGACAGCGACGCCGGCTTCATCCCGATCAATGAACAGATGAAAACAAACGACGTGACCGAAGTCACGTCGTTTGCTTAAGCCATGATGGTTTCAATAGCAACGCACTGCCTTTCGGCGCGCCTTGTTTTGTCCATCAGGTCTTGATCTTGAGCTGTTCCTCCAGTGAGCCGTCGTCGTCAAAGACGATGAACTCACGCACGTTCAGCAGCACCTCGTCGCCGACGGCAAACTCCCTGTGGCTGTAGCCCTCGGCGATCACGCGAACCAGCGCGTCGCCCACGCGGACGCGGCAGTCGTTGACGTCACCCAGATAGTACATCGTCTCGATCACGCCGCGCAGGGTGCCCTCGGTCTTGCTCATGCGGATATTCTCGGGACGGATGGCCACTTCCACCTTGCCCTGACGCTCCATGGCGGGGTAGGCGATGGCCTGCTTCCAGTCGCCGATGGTGATCTGACCGTCCGCGGCGACGCCTTTGAAGAATTCCACCTTGCCAAGGAAGTCGGCCACGAACTGGTTAGCGGGGCGGTTATAGATTTCATCGGGCGTGCCGGACTGCTGTACGACGCCATTGTTGATCAGGAAGATGCGGTCGCTCATGGCCATGGCTTCGGTCTGGTCGTGGGTGACGTACACCACGGTGATGCCTAACTCCTTGGCGATCTCCTTGATCTCAAAGCGCATGGATTCGCGCAGCTTCGCGTCCAGATTGGACAGCGGTTCGTCCAGCAGCAGCACCTTCGGCTGGGCCACTAAGGCGCGGGCGAGGGCGACGCGCTGCTGCTGTCCGCCAGAGAGCTGGTTGGGCAAGCGCTGGGCGTATTGGGACAGATGGACGATGGAGAGCACGCGCTCCACCTTCTGCTTGATCTCGGCCTTGGGCTTGTGCTTGATCTGCAGGGGGTAGGCCACATTGTCGAACACATTCATGTGGGGCCACACGGCGTAGGACTGGAACACCATGCCGATGTCGCGCTTCTCGGGGGGCAGGAAGGTCTTGCCGCCGGAGACGAGCCGGTCGCCGATGTAAATCTCGCCCGTGGTGGGGGTCTCAAAGCCGGCGATGGTGCGCAGCATGGTGGTCTTGCCGCAGCCGGAGGGGCCCAGCAGGGTGATAAATTCGCCGTCGTTGAAGACCTCGTTGAATTCCTTGAGGACCTGCACGCTCCCGTAGCTCTTGGTCAGATTCTTAATCGTAATGCTGGACATAGCTTACGGCTCCTTTTCATCAAATCGAGAATTCGCCCTTGGTCAGGCGGTTGAGGACGAAGTTGAGGAAGACGACGATCAGCAGGATACCGAAGGCCATCGCGCAGGACTGCGGCTGACTGGTGAAGGTCCAGTACTCGTAGAGCTGGAAGCCGATGGTCTTGGTGGAGTTGGAGTAGAGCAGCGTCGTCATGGAAAGCTCGTAGAAGCTGGGGATGAAGATCAGGAACCAGCCGGCCGCGATGGACGGGAAGATCAGCGGGCCGGTGATCTTGAACATGGTTTTCGTCCAGCTTGCGCCTGAAATCTGAGAGCACTCCTCCAGCGAGGCGTGGATCTGGGACATGGCGGATACCACGGTGCGCATGCCCATCATCAGGTACTTGATCAGGTAGGCGATGATGATGATGTACGCGGTGTTGTAGATGTTCACGCCATAGTTGCCGCGCATGGTCATGATCAGGCCCAGAGCGATGACCACGGACGGGGTGCCGGAGCCGAGGGTGATGAGGAAGTCCGGCAGCTTGCGGCCGCGGATCTTGGTGCGCTGGAGCAGATAGCTCATCACGCATGCCACCACGATGCCCACCGTAGCTGTCACCGCGCCGAAGATCAGGGAGTTCTTGAGGCAGGCCAGCGTCTCTGAACGGGAGAAGATGGTCGTCCACTGGCCCAGGGTGAAGTTCGTCGGATCAAAGACCGACTTGCCTACGTCGATCTTGAAGGAGGTGACCAGAATCGTCGTGAAGGGGATCAGGATTACCACCACCGCGAACAGGGACACTAGGATGGTCAGCGGGATGCGCCAGCCGCGCAGGTCCACGATATTGGGCCGCATGGACTTGCCCGACACGGTGATGTACTGCCGCTTGGCGATCACGAAGTCGGAGATGTAGAGCACGATGATGGCGATCACCATCAGGAAGACGGCCATGCCCGTAGCGTCGTTGACGCCCTGAGTGCCGCGGCCGTAGTACTCAATGATGCGGGTGGTCACCGTGTGCACGCGGCCCGGCGCGCCGATGATGGACGGGATGCCGTAGCAGCTTGCCGCGCAGACGAACACCAGCAGCGCGCCGGCGATCAGCGAGGGAGTCATCATGGGCAGGGTGACGCGCAGCACCGTTATCACGGGGTTCGCGCCGGAGATGCGGGAAGCCTCCTCCAGAGAGGGATCCATCTTCTCCATCGCGCGGGAGATGGTGATGAAGGCGTAGGGGTAATAGAAGGTGGTCAGCACCCAGATCAGGCCGCCGAGGGTGTAGATGTTGAGCGGGCCTGTGGTGGTGTCCAGCTGGAAGAGGAAGCGGAAGAACACGTTGATGGTGCCCACGTTGTTATTGAGCAGCCGCAGCCAAGCCATCGCGCCCACATAAGGAGGCACCATGTAGGTGAGCACGAACAGGCTACGGAAGAACTTCTTGCCGTAGAGGTTGGTGCGGCCCACCAGCCATGCCAGCGGGAAGGCCAGCAGCGTGCCAAGCACCATCGTGGCCGAGGCGGCAATGAGGGTATTCTTCAGCGCGTTCCAGTTGAGGGAGTAGGTGTAGAGCCGCGTGAAGGTTTCCAGCGAGAAGGAACCCTCCGGGAAGAAGGCCTTTCCAACCAGATAAATCAGCGGCAGCACTTGGAACACCAGCAGGAAGTCGATGATCAGCAGGATCATGATCCACTTGAAGTCCAGCTTCCACACCCGCTCCGTGGCCATGAGGAAGGCCAGCAGCAGAATGTCGATGGCCAGCAGCACGCCCAGCAGAATCGTGGTGCGGGAGTGCTCGATGACCATCGCCTGCACCAGCGACACCGAGCCGCTGACCGCCATCAGGTAGCTGGTCACCTTCTGCTCGTCGCCGCGCACAGCACGCTTATAGGTGGTCACCACGTCGTCGCTCACCGGCGTATAGTCGGCGTTGATGGTGGTGAAGAAGAGCTGCATCATCAGCGAGGGGTCATAGGCCTTGGTCAGAGCTTCCACCTGCGCGAGGCCGTTCTCCTCGCTGGCGGGGCTGCCTGTGGCCACGGCGGAGAGCAGCGCCAGACGGAACGCAGGCATATCCTCGACTGCGTCCAGACCGCGCTTGATGGAGCTGGTCACCCGGGGGCCATCGATGGCATAAGTCGCTGCCAGCAGCTGATAGAGCGCCTCCTCGGTATCGACGCGCTCGCCAAGGGTCTCCTGGGCGGTGGCGGTCATCTGCGCCTCATCCATGCCCCATGCGTCTGAGAGCAGGGTGCGGACAGCACCGCCCAATGCCTCGCGCTCGCCGCCGTCCAGCTGGTCCAGCATGGCCGCGGTATCAGCACGGTAGTTCCGCGCGACCTCTGTGCCCAAGCTGCGGATGCTGGCGTAAGCGTTCTCCGCGTCAAAGCCTGAGGCGTTGAAGGTCCGCATGCTCAGGAAGCCCGCGACGATCATCGCTGTGCTCAGCACAAAGACCAGAACCAAAGCGATCTTGACGATCGTCTGGCTGCGCTTCATGCTGTCCTGCTCGTTCTGCTGAAGGGTCTTGATCATCAGCATGCACTCCTCACTGTCATATGCGCCGGATCATAAGCCTTAAAAAGGGGGAAGCTGTTGTCGGCACAACAGCCTCCCCCAGCGGGTAAACCTGAATGAAGATTACTCGGCGGTCACGCGCTCGTTCCACTCGGTCTGGATGGCTTCGCGCTGGGTGTAGCAGCGGACCCAGTCAACGCCCATGTCCTTCTCGATCAGGCCGTCGGTATCCACGGAGTCATAGGGGAACTCGGTCATGCCGGCGAACACGGAGTGCATGTAGCCTTCCATGATCAGCTTCTGGGCCTCTTCGGTCAGCAGCCAGTTCTCGATGGCCTCGCAAGCCTCGATGCTCATGTTGGCGCTGCGGTTCTCGGCCACGGTCATGACGGTGGAGGGGATCAGGATGACGCCGTCTTCGGGATAGATGCAGGCGATCTGGCTGCCCTGCTCCTTACGGGCCTGCAGCACGGACTCTTCCAGAATCATGATGACCTTGCACTCGCCGGTCTGGAGCTTGGCCAGAGCGGTGGAGCCGGACTCGATCATGACGCCGTTCTTGCCCAGACCGTCCAGATACTCATAGCCGTACTTGTCGGTCAGCGCCGCGATGGCAGCCATGGTGGTGCCGGAGGTCAGGGGGTTGCCCATGGAGATGAGGCCCTTCAGGCTCTCGTCGTTGGCGAACTCCTCAAAGGTCTTGGGCAGCTCTTCGGGGCTGTACATCTCGGGGTTGTAGGCCAGCACCATGTTGCACACGCGGACAGGATACCAGTAGCCGTCCTCGTCATAGGGGAAGCGGAGCAGGCTGTCAGCGTTCTCGATCTCGATGGGCTCCAGCCAGCCGCCCTCCTTGAGCTCCAGAGAGTAAGCGGGCTCGGCAACGAGCATCATGTCGCAGCCCAGAGAGCCGGTTTCCATCTCGCCCGCCAACTTCTGCTGCAGGGCGCCGGTGCCGCCGTAGAAGAAGAAGGAGTCGCCGTTGCCGGGGGTCAGGTTCGGGAATTCAGCCTTGAGGGCCTCGTCCATCATGTCGATGACGAACTGGTACATGGACGTGTAGATCATCACGGTGCCTTCCACGTCCTCGTTGACGGCCAGCGCGCTGCTGCCGAAGGACATCAGCATGACCAAGGCCAGAACCAGAGCAAGGATTTTCTTCATGAAACGATACCTCCATTTTTATTTCTACGCCGTCTTGGCGGCGCAGGGTCCCGGTTTCTTTTGATGAACGATGATTAAATCTGTCTTTATAGTACCATCCTTTGACCGTTTCGTCAAGGCCAACAATACAATATCATACAAATTTCCATTGTTTTCTGTTGGTTTTCGTTTGAGAGAAGGGATGATTTTTGATCAATGGCAGAGTTTTGCGTAAGGAAAAGGTCGAAAATGCGCTGCGAGGGCACCGTTTTGCGGGATTGGAGGCGTGCGGCATCCCGGTCCAAGGAAATCCCGGCGACGAAGCTGATGGAGTGGACGTTGCTTTTTGCGGCCGGGTATGGTATAACAAAGAAGATCGTCAATCAGCGTTCACAACGCTTTCTTCAGCCCCTTATCAGCGTCAACGCTTAATATAGAAAGGAACGTACCCATGACACTGGAAACTCCGCGGCTTATCCTGCGCGAAATGACGCAGACCGATTACCCGGCCCTGAGCGCGATCCTGCAGGACGAGGCGGTCATGTACGCTTACAATGGCGCGTTCAGCGACGAGGAGACGCAGGCTTGGCTCGACAGGCAGCTTGCCCGATATGATGAATACAGCCACCGCTTCGGCCTGTGGGCCGTGGTGCTCAAGGAGACCGGCGAGATGATCGGGCAATGCGGCCTGACCATGCAGCCGTGGAAGGACAGGCAGGTGCTCGAGATCGGTTATCTGTTCCGGAAATCCTGCTGGCATCAGGGATATGCGACGGAAGCCGCCGCTGCCTGCCGGGAGTACGCTTTTACGGCGCTGGACGCCAGCGAGGTCTGCTCGATTATCCGGGACACCAACACCGCCTCCCGCAACGTTGCCCTGCGAGGCGGCATGAGGGTTGTCGATCACTGGGTCAAGCACTATCGCGGCGTGGACATGCCCCATGAGCTGTTTGCCGTCAGGCGGGGATGATCTTTTTTTCTCCATCCGCCTAACCGGCTGCTTCTCCGCGGCACAATCAGAGTGAACCAACCCAAAGCACATCAGGGAGGATGTCCATGAGCATTTTATCTTTTGAAGAGCTTTCACCGCGCCTCGGCGCGTCCGTGTCCGCGTGGACGAGGCTGATGAATTACCTGCGCACCCACTATGTGATGGATGAGGTTTTCGACGGCAAGGATGAGCTGAAGTTTCGCCGGAGCGGCAAGACGCTGGTGACGCTCTATCTGCATGAGGGCTATTTTGCCGTGATGCTCATCTTCGGCAGGAAGGAACGGGAAGCCTTCGAGGCCCAGCGTGAGGCATTTCCGCAGGCTGTCCGGGAAATCTACGACGCCAGCCGCACCTATCATGACGGCAAGTGGATGCTGTTCAACGTTTGCGATGAGTCTCTGATCGAGCCTCTGACGCGGCTGCTGACCATCAAGAAGAAGCCCAACCGCAAGCCGGAGAACCGCGAGGGCATGATTCTCAGCGTGTGCGGCAACCGCTGCGATCAGTGCCTGCTCTACCATCGCAACAGCGGAAATGGCGGCAACCTGCGCTTTCAGGAGGGAGACGCCCGCTGCTACCGGCGCTCCGATGAGCCTGCTCCCGACTATTCCGGCATGCATTGTCCCGGCTGCCGGGAGGACTGCGCGGTGTCCCGCTGCGCCCGGTCGAAGGGCTATGCAAGCTGCATTGAATGCGACTATGAGCAATGCGGCACCCGGGAGAGCAACTTTACCGAGCCGGGCAACATCAGCGTCGGCGTGTCCGCGGAGGATATCGAGCTGTTCGTGCTGCCCTACTGCGGGCGGGAGCGGTTCGACGATATGAAGCGCCGAGGCGAGGCACCCTGACGGCTGTTCATGCTGTCTTCACACAGGCGTGGTATGCTCATGCCATCGACAGGATAAGGAAGGTTGACTGAATGAAAACGCCGATTACCCGGCAGCTGATCCGCAATCATATGACCTATTCATGGTGGAAATATGCGCTGCTGATCGTCATCGCTGTCTTTGGATGGAATATCGTCTATACGGTGACGCGCTACCAGCCGCCGGAGGACAAGCGGATCGTCATGAACATCTATGTGGATGCCGATCAGCCCGCGCTGAACGAATACATGGCCCAGGTCAACGCGACGCTGATGCCCGAGATGGAAGAGATGACCACTGTGTACAACGCGCTTGACAGCATGTATGGCGACATGGTCTTCTCCGCCCATATTGCCGTGGCGGAGGGCGACGTCTACCTGATCAGCCGGGACTACTTCCAGCGGTATGCTTCCTCCGGCCTGTATCTTGCGCTGGAGGATCAGTCCGAGCTGGTTGCCGAGCTGGAGGAGGCGGGCGTGTCCCTCAGTCAGGGCTGGCGCCTGCTCAACGAGACCAGCGAGCGGCACCTGTACGGCATTCCCTGTGCCAATCTGCCGGGCATGGCCGCCTATGTGTATAACCCTGCCGACTGCTATCTGGCTGTGCTGGCCGCGAACGGCAACGACGAGAATGTCCTGCGGTTCCTGACCATCTTCGTTGGCGATTTGCTCCAGCCGGTCGAGACCGCCGAGGAATGAGGAGGACGCAAGCATGAAGCATCATATCCTCGTCAAGTGGAACGAGCACGCTCCGGATCACGATCAGCTCCGCCGGGACATCGAGACGCTGTTTCAGGAGGTTCTCAAGGTGCCGGGCGTTCACCGGGTGGACGTACTGCCCAATGTGGTCGACCGCCCCAACCGTTATGACCTGCTGATCCTCCTGACCATGGACAGGGAGGCACTCGACGCCTACGACGGCTGCGCTCCGCACCATGCCTTCAAGGAGACCTATACGCCTTACATGGCGCAGAAGGCTATCTTCGACTGTGACTGACAATCTGCAAAGAAGACCTCCGGCAAAGCCGGAGGTCTTTTTATCTTGTACCTGTCTGGATGAAGCGGATCAGCGCTTCCACGTCGTCGAAATCGTCATAGTCGCCGGTGATGCCGCTGCGGTGATAGACCACGCCGTGCTTCTCGTTGGCTTCGAGGCAGTCGAGCAGCGCCTCCTCGCCATAGCGCCGGACGAACAGGTTGAAGGCCTGCGGCTTGATCTTCGTCAGCAGGCCCTTCCGGCAGTCCTCCGCGCAGTCGTGGCAGCGGCGCAGGCCTTTCTCCAGCGAGCAGCGGCGGTTTTCACACCAGCTCTGACCGGGGCAATCCCCACTGTCGCAGCCGCCGCAGCGGTCGTTCTCCGAGCAAAGGCAGCAGGCCAGACCGCACCTTGCGATGCCCAGTTCACGCTTCATGGCGCGTTCACCCTTCAATGGCGATGCCGTAGTCGAGGATGACCCGGCCTTCTTCGTCAGGCGTGGTGTAGCGCGGGCACTGGTAGCGCTCGAAGCACCAGTCGTCCTCCTTGCGGATCATGCCCTGCCGGGCCAGTTCCTCCAGACAGCGGTTGTGTGTCTCGAAGCTGGTGAGCTCGGGGCTGTTCTCCTTGTCGCGGACCCAGCACACCGCGAAGCTCAGCGGCTCCACGTCGACGCTCTCGTAGCCCTCCGGCGCCTCCGTCGACGGCTCGAAGAACATGCCGATCCAGTACTCCAGATCGCCGTTCACAATCCGTTTCGCACCGATGTAGGAATCCTGATTGAGGGCTGCGCGGCCCTCCAGCTCGTCCAGCGGGCCGAACCAGCCGTTCTGCCACCACTGCCCCCACATCGCGCCAAAGTTCTCGCTGGCGGAATATTTCTTGCCGATGAAGCGCACCGCGGGGGTGTCCTCCCTGAGAATGCTGACGATCTCCATGCTGCTCCTCCTTTGTCGACAATGCGACCATTTGTTCTTGTTTCAATTATAAGGCGAAGCGCGGCGATTGTCAACAGAAAACGAACATTTGATCGTTAATCTTTTTTGTGTTCCCGGGCATAGATCGCCATGGCGCACTCGAGGCGCTTGCGCTCCATCTGGCATTCCATGTCATAGGGCTGGGAGATGTCGCCGTGGAAGGCCTCGGCGTTGGCCGCGCAGCCGCCGGAGCAGTAGAATCTCGCCCAGCACTCGCGGCACTTCTCCTTGTGCAGCACGTCGTTGGCGGCGAACTTCTGCTGAATGTTCCGGTCAAAGCTGCCGTCCAGCACGCTGCCCATGCGGTAGCCCTCGCGGCCTACGAACTGGTGGCAGGGGTAGATGTCGCCGTCGGGGGTCACCGCGACATACTCGTTGCCCGCGCCGCAGCCGGTCAGACGCTTGCGCAGGCAGGGGCCGCCCTGCAGATCCACCATGAAGTGGAAGAAGTTGAACCACTCGCCGTTTGCGCGCCTGTCGAGATAGATCTGCGCCAGCCGGTCGTACTCAGCCTTGATTTCCGGCAGATCCTCTTCCCGCAGCGCGTACTCGCAGTCGGGACTGGTGACCACCGGCTCCACGGAAAGCTGCTCAAAGCCCTCGTCGGCGAGGAACAGCACGTCGTTGCCAAAGTCCTTGTTGTAGCCCGTGAAGGTGCCGCGGATATAGTATTCCTTGTCGCCGCGCTTCTTCGCGAATTCCTTGGCCTTCTCGGCGATGATCGCGTAGCTGCCCTTGCCGTTGACTGTGGGGCGCATGCGGTCATGAACCTCGGGCCGGCCGTCGATGGAGATGACCACGTTGCCCATCTCCCGGTTCAGGAAGTCGATGATCTCATCGTTGAGCAGCACGCAGTTGGTGGTGGTGGTGAACTTGAAGCGCTTGTTCTTCTCCTTCTCGATGGAACGGCCGTACTCCACCAGCCGCTTGATTACCGGGAAGTTCATCAGCGGTTCGCCGCCGAAGAAGTCGACCTCCAGATGCACGCGGTTGCCGCTGTGCTCGACCAGCCAGTCCAGCGCAGCCTTGCCGACCTCGAAGGGCAGCAGCTTCCGCTCGCCCATGCAGAAATCGCCCGTCGCCGCGAAGCAATACTTGCAGCGCAGGTTGCAGTCATGGGCCGCGTGCAGGCACATCGCCTTGACCACGCCAGGCTCCTGAAGCTGCCTGACGTCGTCATAATTGTCCGGGGCGTTCAGCGCGCCGATCTCCTCGAGCTGCCGGAGCTCCGTGATGACCTCGTCCAGCTCCTCCGCGGCGTACTTTTCCGACAGCTCAGCCTTGATCTCTTCCGCCGTTTTATCGTTCCACAGGGACAGCACGTCATAGGCCAGCTCGTCCACGGCATGTACCGCGCCGCTGCCAACATCCAGCAGCATCGGCTGTCCCACAGCCTTAAAAGTGTGTATCATGGGTGTTCCTCCTTTGGTCAGGGTGGGCCGTCCTCCGACAACCCCTGCCAGAGAGCCATTGGGCCTCTGGGCTCCCTCCTTGCGACAGAGTACGCTGCCTTCTGGCAAAATACTTCCGCGTGAAAGAAAATCTATAACATAAGAAAAGGGCAGAGCAAACCTCCGCCCTTGACAGGTGTACCGCTCTTACTTGACAGTGCGGCGAACCTTGCCCTCATTGCCGTTCAGGACGTCCTTGTTCTCCTTGTTGGCGCAGGACTGATTAGCCACGGTGCAGCTGGTCTTGCAAGCGCTCTGGCAGGAAGCCTGACACTCGCCGCAGCCGCCATGGACGAGGGAATCCTTCAGGCAGGGGGACTGAATGGTTTCAATATGCTTCATTGGCTGGTTCCTCCGTTCGTGTTCTGGTCTACACAAGGCATTATACACCATATGCCCCGGCAAAGTCAATATCAAGGACGCAGGCGGCGTTATTCATCCTCCAGCGTCAGCTCGTCATCCAGCTCCTCGCTCACCAGCGGACTGATCATGTCCTTCTCCGCGTTGGCCTCGTCGATGGGCCGCCACGCCTGACCGAACTGCGTGTCCCGGAACAGCGCCGCCAGCCCGGTGATCTGCTTGAGCCGGAGAATCTCGTCCTTGCTCATCCCGAGATTCTTGGCGATCCACGCGTCGGAGCGGCCGATCTCGTGCAGCTCCTTAACGATGTTGCTCATCAGGTCGACGTTATGGCTCCCACGGGCGCGGTTGTGCCGGATCGTGCTGGCCATGCGGTGATCCAGCGGCTTGTTGATGACCGACACGGGCAGCAGCCCGCCCTCGCGCTCGTAGATGTCCGGGTTTTCCAGCATCACGCGGTAACGGTGGAAGCCGTCGACGATGATGTACACGTCCTGCTTCTTCACATAGTAGCACACCACGGGCATGGTGTAGCCGTCCGCCTTGATGCTCTCATAGAGCAGCCTCATCTCTGGCGGCGCGACGGAATTGGGGTTGTAGGTATTCGGTTTGATCTTCTCGATCGGCACGGCAATCACGCCGTAAACAGGACTATTACTCATTCAGCTCAAACTCCTCTATCTTGCCGTATTTTCTGCGGATGATCTCCACCCGCCTCTGCTGCTCGCGCGTCAGGCCGAAGCCCATGAAGCGGCAGGTATGGTCGTTTTTCAGGATGCAGTAGCACATGCGCTTCCAGCTCGGCACGTCCTTGGATGACCTGATGTCGTCCGTCTGATCGGGGATCGGGCCGATGAACACCACGCGGGACTTCTTCGCCAGCGTGTAGTTGGAAACGCCGTTGCGCCGGATGTTGTATCCCCGGTCGATCAGCTCCTGAATGGTCTCCTCGTCCAGTCCGCCGCCGGTCTCATGCCAGAACTCAATGGATGTGCGGAATTTCTTGATGTAGTTGTCGCGCACCCGCGCGGGCAGGGTGTCCAGCAGGAACTTGGTGAAGCTCTCCCATGTATGTCCCTCCGGCAGGGTGATGTTGCGATAGCCCATGGCCTTGGTGCGCCCGTAGATCGCCGCGAAATTCGCGCCCCGCACGCGGCCCACCAGCTTGATCCACACGTCCGGGTCAATGACTCGGTACAGGTTCAGGCTGTCCTTGGAATAGTCGTTGAAGGGTGAGGCGACCCGCATCTGCCCGGCGTTCAGACCGGCCATGTAGTAGAGGTCGTAGAGGCGGTTGTAGTCGTATCCGAAGGCGAAGTTGGCGTGCCAGACGTCCTCGCAGGACCAGTCGTAGAGCGGCGAGGCGCAGTAGACGTCCTTGAACTGCTGGGTGATCCAGCAGCTATCCTTATAGCAGTAGCGGCGGTTGAGAAATCCATTATACCGCCATAGCGATTCATCTGCGCGGATACCCAGCAGGCAGACGGTCTTTTTCCGGCCGTGGCTCAGGCGATACCAGCGGCTGAACTGCTTCGCCAGATCCTCTTGGTGCATCCGGTAGCGGTAGGTGGTGATGGGGTTGTTTTCCAGATTGATCACATAGGGGTGGTTGGGCATGGGGCGCACCCACGCCTCCCTTTTGCTGTTATCCCAAGGATACCAGAACATCTCATAGCTGCTCAGCGCCGTGCGGGTAGCCATCGGCAGGCAGACCCAGTAGGGTTCCACCTCGCCCTTGATGCGCTCAAAGGTGCGCTCAATGTACTCCGTGGTCACGGTATACTGCGCCTCAAAGTCCTGATGAAACACGCCGATGCGCCGGTTGGGATAATGCCGCCGCTGGAAGTCCAGCACAAGGTTCAGCAGCAGACCGCTGTCCTTGCCGCCCGAAAAGGAAACATAGATATTGTCAAACTCCTGAAAGATAAATTCCAGTCTCTCCTGAAGCGCGGTATATACGTCCTGCTGCAGGTATTCCCGTTTCATCATGCGTATCTCACCATCCTTGAGAGCGTTCGTTGCATTGAACCATTTTACCATATTTTTTCCAAAAAGCAAATAAAATCAGAAAATTATATTTATTATTTTTTTATAGCAAAATTTAGAAAAGAATAAGGCCAAAAACAAAAAAAGCGCCCCTTTGTCAGACGGCAAAGAATCATGCCTGACAAAGGGAACGCTGTGAGAGCTGGCGTGTTTTGCTTATGGCTCGTTGGCGGCGGAATCCGGTTCGGGAGTCGGGGTGAGGAAGACCTCAAGGTGCTGGTATTCCTCCTCGTAGGTGCGGGTGTTCATGCTGTAGACCTCATTGCTGTCCGCGTCCAGCGCCACGGCGGGCTCCGGGGTGACGGCCACTGGCGCGTCCTCACTGCCGGGCAGCGGGAACACCAGCGTCAGCTGCCGCCAGTCCACGCCGTCGCTGTACTGATTCGGGTAGTAGGCGTAATACACCCGCGGCGACGCGCCCTGCACGACGTTGACCGTATCCTCGATGATCGTGTAGGGTTCGCTGAGGGTCTGCTGAACGAATTGCGTGGTTTCCGTCAGCGCGGTTTCCAGCGCGATGGCCGTGGGGCTGGACGCCTGAACGCACGCCGCCGCGATGGCCGCGAACCTGCCCGCGTCGCTGACCCGAAGCTGCAGGGTCTGCGGTCCGTCGGCGCTCAGCAGAAAGGTCAGCTCAACGCTCTCGGGAATATCCGCGTTGTCCGCTGATGTGACACCCATGGTCGCGAAGGTCTCGTAGAACTCAAAGATCGAGTTGACCGCCGGCTGGCCTTGGACGGTCATGTTTCCGTTCACCCGCGAGATGTAGTCCCGGAGCTGCTCCTGTCCGGCCGTGGTCAGCTTGGGCCAGTTCATCTCCGCCAGCGCCGTCGCCGACGACATCATCATCAGTGCAAGCAGCAGCGCTGCCAGCTTCCGCATTCAGTTGCCCTCCCGGTTTATTTGTTCTTCAAATACGCTTCCCGGAGCTCCACATGGCGGCAGATCAGGTCGACCGCGCCCTCCACGCCCAGCTTGCCCGTGTCCACGCACAGGTCGTAGTTGTTGATATCGCCCCAGTCGGAGGTGGCGTAGTAGCTATAGTAGCTGGCGCGCTGCTTGTCGGCTTTGCGGATGATCTCCTCAGCCTTCAGCTTATCCACGCCGTAGTAGGTCACCGCGCGCTCGATCTTGCTGGGCATATCCGCCTTGACGAAGACGTGCACCGCGTTCTGCTTATCCCGGAGCACATAGTCGGCGCAGCGGCCCACGATGACGCAGGGCCCCTCGCTGGCGATGCGGCGGATCGCGTCGAACTGCGCGAGGAAAATCTTGTGATTCAGCGGCATGTCCATGTACACGCTGGCGCTGTCGGAGTGCATCTGCATGCCCATGACCATCGAGAAAAGCAGCGAGCGCGTCGGCTTCTCATCGTGATCCTCGAACAGCTCCTCGCAGATGCCGCTGTCCTTGGCCGCTTCCGCCAGAAGCTGCTTGTCGTAGTACGGAATGCCCAGCTTCTCCGCCAGCAGCCTGCCCACATACCGTCCGCCGGAACCGAACTGCCTGCCGATGGTGATGACCGAACTCGTCGCCATGTTTTTCCCTCGCTTTCTATCTTGCATCAAACGCTGCCTGCCGCGCAGACCTTTATCCTGATGCCAGTATAGCACAATTTGCCACGCTGTTCAATGCCCTTTCCAGAAAAATGTCATGATCGGTCACTCTTTTTGCCATCAAGCCCTGTTTTTGCGGATTTTGTCCTCCTTTGGCAGCCCGGCATAAGGGCCTTTTTTCGGTGCCATAATCACAGTGACGATCGGGAAAACCGAAGCGGAGGCGATCAGGATGGCTTACGGCAAAGTGGAAATCTGCGGCGTGGATACCTCCACGCTGCCCGTGCTCTCACAGGAGCGGATGCGGGAGCTGTTCCCGCTGGTGAAGGGCGGCGACAGGGCCGCGCGGGACGAGTTCATTCAGGGCAACCTGCGGCTGGTGCTGTCGGTCATCCAGCGGTTTTCCGGGCGGGGCGAGAACATCGACGATCTGTTTCAGGTGGGGTGCATCGGCCTGATGAAGGCCCTCGACAACTTCGATACCTCCCAGAACGTGCGCTTCTCGACCTACGCGGTGCCGATGATCATCGGCGAGATACGCCGCTATCTGCGGGACAACAACGTGATCCGCGTCAGCCGCTCCATGCGCGACACCGCCTACAAGGCGCTGCAGGCCCGGGACAGGCTCCAGCAGAAGTGGAACCGGGAGCCCACCGTCACTGAGATCGCCGAGGAGATGCAGGTGCCCCGGGAGGACGTGGTCTTCGCGCTGGAGGCCATTCAGGACCCGGTGTCGCTCTTCGAGCCGGTTTACAACGACGGTGGCGACGCGCTCTACATCATGGATCAGGTGCGCGACGAATCCGCCCGGGACGAAGCATGGCTGGAGGACATCGCCATCAAGGACGCGATGAACCGCCTGAACGAGCGGGAAAAGAAGATCCTCCGCCTGCGCTTCTTCGAGGGCCAGACCCAGATGGAGGTCGCCGGGGAGATCGGCATCAGTCAGGCGCAGGTGTCCCGGCTGGAGAAGAACGCCCTGCTCCATATGAGAAAGCACATTCAGGTTACATAATCAAACCGGGAAGGCGGCGCAAACCGCTTTCCCGGTTTTTCATATTCGCTTATCTGCCCTTGAGCGATTCGGTCAGCGTGCAGGAGGCCCGCAACCCGGTCTTCGTATAGGCGTGCAGCGTCACGGCGCCGGGGAGCGTCCCGGCCCGCAGGTACACGATGGCCCGGCCGTCCAGCGTAGCGCGATACGGCGCGGCGTAGGGGGTCAGGTCGTCAGGCGCGCCGTTCTCAATACCGAGGATGACCGCGTCGCCCGTCACCTGATAATAGACGGGTTCCTCGTTGGCGATGGCTGTGCGGCCCTCCGCGTCCCGCAGCGTGACTTCCACCTGCGCCACGTCCTGACCGTCGAAGATCAGGTCGGTCTTGTCGGGCGTCAGGGTGATGGCGGCGGGCTTTCCGGCGGTCTCCAGCGTGTCCTGCGCGCCGAGGACGACAGCCTTGAGCGTGCCGGGAGCATAGGGCACCTGCCAGACGGCGCGATAGCCGTTCTCAAGCCCGGCGGGCTGCTTGCCCAGCGACATGCCGTTCAGGAACAGCTCTGCTTCCGGGGCATTGGTGGCGACGCAGACGGTCAGCTCCTGTCCGGGCTCACCGCTCCAGACGTGCCGGGCGTGCCACACATTGGCATTGGGGGCCACGCTGATGCGCGCGAAGGGCTCCGTCGTCCACATGGCGCGGCGCTGATCGTACAGCGGCTTCTCGAAGCCTGCCAGATTCAGCATGCCCGCCTGCGAGATGCGCACCGGCCAGCCGCGGCATTCGCCAAGGAAATCGACGCCCGTCCACAGGAACTGCCCGCAGATGAAGTCCCGCTCCGCCACCGACTGCCACGCGCGGGGATGGTGGCTGTTCTCGCTGCCGTAGATCACCCGGCCCGGATAGGCGGCGTGATCCTCGTCGTAAAACTGCTCCTTGTAGTTATAGCCGACCACGTCCAGCGCGTCGGAGAAGCCTGTGCGGTTGGACAGCTCCGGGAAGGACACTGCGCTGGTCACAGGCCGCGTGTCGTCGACCTGATGAACGATCTCCGTCAGCTCCCGCGCCAGCACCGCCAGACGGCCCGCGTCGGGTTTCCGGGCGTCGTAGAGGCGCTCAGCCTGCGGCTTGTTGTGGTCGTTGTTGCCCAGCACCTCCTTGAACAGCGGCGTAACATAGGGATCGTTGGGGTAATCAATCTCGTTGCCGATGCTCCACAGGACGATGCAGGGGTGATTGCGGTCGCGCTTGACCATGCCCTCCAGATCAGCGCGGTACCACTGGGGGAAATCCTCGCCGTAGCCGAAGCGCTTGGGCGGATAGACGTTGTGCCCCTGCCACCACTTGTTTTTGACGCCCTCCCACTCGTCGAAGGCCTCGTCCATGACCAGAAAGCCCAGCTCATCGCACAGGTCCAGCAGCGCCGGGTCCGGGGGATTGTGAGCCGTGCGCAGGGCGTTGCAGCCGGCGGCCTTGAGCTTGCGCAGGCGGCGGGCCCAGACGGTCTTCGGCACAGCGGCGCCCAGCGCGCCCGCGTCGTGATGGACGCACACGCCCTTGAGCTTCATGTTCTCGCCGTTGAGGAAGAAGCCCTTGTCGCCGTCAAAGCGGAAGGTGCGGATGCCGACGGGAATCTCGATTTCGTCCACGCCGACGCGGTCCAGCATCGCGCAGCACTTGAGGATATAGAGGGTGGGGGAGTCCGGGCTCCAGAGCCGGGCGCCGGGAACGACAATCTCCACCTCGCCGGACTCGCCCTGCGCCTGCTCCATGCCGCATACACGGCCCTCCCGGTCCATCAGCAGGAAGGCGGCGCCATGACCGCCCTCGGTCTGATATCGGACAGTCAGCAGCGCCGTACCGTCCTCCTCAATGGCCTTGGTGGTGACGAACACGCCGTCCACCGCGAAGCCGTGCCTGCCGGTAACCTCCAGCGTCACGTCCCGGTAGATGCCGCTGCCCGTGAACCAGCGGGAGTCCGCCACCTCGCTGTGCTCCACGCGGACGCTGATGACGTTCTCGCCCGGGCGCACGAAGTCGCTCACGTCGTAGGTGAAGGTGCTGTAGCCATAGGCGCGCTCGCCTAAGTAATTGGAGTTGACCCACACCCGCGCATGCTTGTACACGCCGCCGAAGGTGATCCGGACGCGCTGGCCCGCGGCGCTCTCCGGCAGGGTGAAGTGCTTGCGATACCATGCGGTGCCGCCGGGCAGGTAACCCGTGCCGCTGGCGTTGGAACGGTCAAAGGGATGCTCCACCGACCAGTCGTGGGGCAGCGTCACCTGACGCCATGCGCGGTCATCCCAGCCCATCAAGTCCGCACCGGGCTCGTCGCCAAGGTGGAAGCGCCAATCGGTGTTTAAGCTCATGCGCACGATGATGTCCTCCCTCTTCAATCAATTGCAGAACGGTCATGGAAATAGCTGCCATGATTATACCGTAACCGTGATGGATTGGCAAGGCCGGATGGCGGGAATGGCACCCGGCCCATCAAAAAAAGCAGCGCCCCTCAGGAGCGCCGCCGTTCAGAGCGCCTTGCGCATCACAAGGCACCAGCTGGTTTCGCGGTAAGTCTCGAACTTGTATTTCCGGTACAGTCTGATGGGGCCGCGGCACTGGCAGGGGAAGTCCGTGTCCCTGCTCGGATGCGCTTCGGCGTAGAGATAACCCTCCTGCTTCGCGTCGGCCAGAACACGCTCGACCAGCAGGGCGGCGCAATGTCAAAGCAGTACAGCAGCTTGGTTTTGCCGCGCTCGTGAGGCTCCGTGATAAGCTGCTCCTCCCGGCAGACGGGCAGGTAGTCTCGCTTGTCGCCCGCGTTGCACCAGCCGATGACGCAGGAACCGTCATAGACCGGATACCCGTTTGTCACGCCCTGTTCGACCATCGCCATGGCCATCCAGCGGCGGGTTTCCAGCACGCCGGCAAAGGGCATCAGCCGCTCGTTCTTCTTCGGGTCCAGATGACTCTCGAGGCAATAGCAGCCCGCCCACTCCTCATGACCGGAGAAGGCGTCGCCATCGAAGAATTGCTGGAAATCATCGAGCAGTTCAGGGGTCAGCCTTCTGATGGTCAGCTCCATGGTCGTTTCTCCGCGCGGGCGCTGTATTCGTTGGGCTCATTGTATAATGGCCGTGTCGGCTTGTCAATGGCAGGAAAAAGCCGCCTGCACGCGCATGGTGCAGACGGCCTGTTGCCGGTGCGGAAGTTCAGATTTTCTCCGCCAGCGCAGCGGCCTGAGCGACGCCGTCGGTCTTGTCGATGTCACCCTCGTTCAGCACGCCGGGGATCAGCACCTCGCCGACCATCTTCCACTTAAGCAGCGCCGCCGAGCGCTCGATCGGGATGCGCACGCCGTCCATGACGGTCATGTCTTCTTCTTCGCAGCAGGTGATGAGCGCGCACTCCTTGCCCGCGACGTCCCTCCCGGCGATGCAGAAGGAGAAGAGCCGGTCGATCACGCCCTTGACCTGCGCGGGGATGGAGTACCAGTAGACAGGCGTGACGAAGACCACGGTGTCCGCCGCCTCGATGACCGGGGCGATGGCGTTGAAGTCGTCGTCAAAGGAGCAGGCCTTGCCGGTGGAGAAGCAGGTCTGGCAGGCGCGGCATCCGCCCACCTTGCTCAGGGCCGCGTCAAAGCGGGTGACGGTGTGCCCCTTGGCCTCGGCGGCCTTGATGAAAGCCTCGGTCATGGCGAAGCTGTTGCCCTTCCTGCGCGGGCTGCCGGTGATCACAACGATGTTCTTGCTCATCGGATTCACTCCCTCAGATGGATTGACTTTTTGGGTCGGCTTCATTATAATCAGGCGTGATTGATATGGCAAGTACGCACATTGAAGTGATATACTAACCTGAAGGGAAGTGCCTTGATGGACATGCAATGCATCCGGGAGAGCAGGCTGGAGGAAACGGGGTTTCACTACACGATGTCGCTGATACAGGGCAAATACAAGATGACGGTTCTCTACGCGCTGATGGAGTTCCGCGTGGTGCGGTTCAATGAGCTCAAGCGCTACCTGAACGGCATCTCCTTCAAGACGCTGAGCCTGACGCTCAAGGAGTTAGAGGCGGACGGACTGGTGCACCGGGAGGAGTATCCGCAGATTCCGCCGAAGGTGGAGTACAGCCTGACGGAGCGCGGACAGTCGCTGATCCCGATTCTCGACCAGCTCTGCGCGTGGGGCGACGCGCACCGCCCGCCGCGGATCAGCGGGTGACGGAAGCGGTCAGGTCGAGCTTGCGCCAGAAGGGGATGAACAGCGCCAAAGCGGCGAACATTGCCAGCAGATCGGCGATGGGGGTCGCCCACGCGATGCCTCCCGCGCCCAGCAGAGCGTTCATCAGGAACATGAAGGGCACGTCCAGCCCGCCCTTGCGCAGCAGGGACAGGATGGTTGGCTGCAGCTTGCGCCCCGTGGCCTGAAAGACCGTGATGAGCATGATGGTCACGGATACGGTGGGGCAGGTGAGACAGATCACCCGCAGGAAGTGCCGCCCGAAGGCGACGGTGGCGTCGTCGTCGATAAACAGCCGGGACACGGGCGCGGCCCCCGCAAACAGCAGCACAGTACCCGCGCAGGCGATGACGAGGCTGTAGGTCAGCGCGGTTCGGATGGCGGCTCGCATGCGGGCCGCGTTTTTTGCTGCGTAGTTGTAGCCGATCAGCGGCAGCACGCCCTGCGTCATGCCTCCGGCGATGGCGAAGGCCACCATGTCGATCTTCTTGGCGACGCCCATGCCCGCGATGGCCTCGCTGGCGTAGGAGGCGACCAGCCGGTTCAGGATAACGTTGGAGAGGATGCTCATGCCGTTCATCACAAAGCTGGGGAAGCCCACCAGCAGGATTTCCGCGGGGATGCGCCGCCGGAGGGTGTAGTGCCGCGGGTGCAGGGAGATGACGGTAGCCCCGTGCTTCCTGCGCAGCAGCAGGAGGAAATAGCCCATGGCGGCGAGGTTGGAGAGCATGGTCGCAATGGCTGCGCCGGTGATGCCCAGCCGGAAAGCAAAGATGAACAGCGGGTCCAGCAGGATGTTGAGCACCCCGCCCATGCCGATGCCGAAGCTGGCCTGCTTGGCGTATCCCTCGGCTCTGATCAGGTGCGCCAGCTCAGCGCTCAGGACGGTGGGCAGCGCGCCGACGGTGATGGTCCAGAAGACGTAACGGTACAGCGCGTCATAGGTGTCCGCTCCTGCGCCGATGGCCGGGAGAATCGCCGGGCGGAAGATCATCATGATCAGCCCGTAGAGCAGTGCCGCAGCGGCGCCCGTCCACAGGCTGAAGGATGCGCACTGCCGGGCCTTGTCCGGGTCGCCTGTGCCGAGGCTGCGGGACACGAGGCTCGCGCCTCCGATGCCGAACAGGTTGGCAATGCCTGTCAGCAGGATGAAGGGCGGCATGGCAAGGGTGGCGGCGGCGACCTGCGCGGGATCGCCCAACTGACCGATGAAGAAGGTGTCCGCCACATTGTAGACGACGGTGATGAGCTGGCTGATGACGGTGGGCACCGCAAGGGTCAGCACGGCGCGGCGGATCGGCGCGCGCTCGAAGAGTTCTGTATTGATGGCTGTCATAAGCATTCACCCGCCTCTATTGTAGAAGGGGAGAGGGCGGCTGTCAAGGCGGCTGCGCCCGGAGCTCCGTTTGAAAAGCGGGCGTTCCTTTTTTGCTGCCACTTGACAAATGATTCCTGCTGCCGTATTATTAAATTGTAAGCAATTAAATGTTGCAAAATCTGTCGAATGGAGGCATGCTTGATGAATGTCTACGAATTCACCGTGACGGCCCGGGATGGCAGCGAGGTGGGTCTGTCCGATTATCAGGGCAAGGTGCTGCTGATTGTCAACACAGCCACGGGCTGCGGCTTCACGCCCCAGTACAAGGAGCTGCAGGAGCTCTACGAGGCCCATCACGCGGACGGGCTGGAAATTCTCGACTTCCCCTGCAACCAGTTCGGCGAGCAGGCCCCCGGCAGCGACGAGGAGATTCACACCTTCTGCGCGGGGCGCTTCGGCATCACCTTCCCGCAGTTCGCCAAGGTGGACGTGAACGGCGACCATGCCATCCCGCTGTTCCGGTGGCTGACGGCGAACACGAAGTTCGAGGGCTTTGATAAGCTGCATCCCATCGGCATGCTGCTGAGCACAATGCTCAAGAAGCAAGATAAGAACTACAAGGAGTCCAGCAGCGTCAAGTGGAACTTCACCAAGTTCCTTATCGGCCGCGACGGCGAGATCATTGCCCGCTTTGAGCCTACCGCGAACATGAAGAGGGTGAAGGCCGCGGTTGAGGAGGCGCTCTGATATGCCGGAAGCGTTTGATCTCGAACGGTATCTGACCGGCGGTGTGGAGCAGATTGTCAAGGGTCTGGTGAAGGGCGCGGCGTTTCATCCGCGGGCAGGCCTGTTCATGGCGCAGTACGCGCTGGCCAGCAAGCGGGCGTCGGCCTTGCGGCAGGATGCGGAGGAGCGGGGCGAGCACATCCCGCCGTTCCTCATCGCCAGCATCACCAGCCTGTGCAACCTGCACTGCGCGGGGTGCTATGCCCGGTCGCTGGATACCTGCGTGGACGGCGTGCCCACGGAGCAGATGACAGGCGACGATTGGCTGCGGGTCTTCACAGAGGCCCGGGAGCTGGGCATCGGGTTCATCCTGTTAGCGGGCGGCGAGCCGATGGTGCGGCGGGACGTGCTGGAGGCCGCCGGGCAGGTGCCGGAAATCCTTTTCCCCATCTTCACCAACGGTACGCTGATGACCGGTGACATGCTCAATCTGCTGGAGCGCAGGCGGAACCTTGCGCCGGTGATGAGCATTGAAGGCGGCGAAACGGAGACCGACCGCCGGCGCGGCAAGGGCGTCTGGGCGCAGGTCAGCGAGGCCATGGCGCAGATGAGGCGCAGGCATATCCTCTTTGGCGCGTCGGTGACGGTGACCACAGAGAATCTGGCGGAGGTCACTTCGGAGGCTTTCCTGCGCGGCATTGCCGGGATGGGCTGCAAGGCGGTCGTCTTTGTGGAATATGTCCCCACCGAGGACGGCACGGACAGCCTCGCGCTGGACGATGCGGGCAGAGAGACCCTCGCGCGGAAGCTGGACCTGCTCCGGCAGCAGGAAGATCTGCCGCTGATGATTTCCTTCCCCGGTGATGAAAAGAACTCCGGCGGCTGTCTCGCGGCGGGGCGCGGGTTCTTCCACATCAATTCCCATGGCGGCGCGGAGCCCTGTCCCTTCTCGCCCTACTCGGACTTCAACGTGAAGGAGCACTCCCTGCGGGAAGCTCTGCAGTCGAAGCTCTTCCGGGCGCTGCGGGACGAGGGCCTGCTCATGGAGGAGCATGACGGCGGCTGCGTGCTGTTCCGGCAGCGGCGGCAGGTGGAGGCGCTGCTTGGCGCGGTGACACAGAAAAGCGAAAAGGAGATATCGTGATGAACGAGGTCTATGAATTCCTCAAGAAGTGCGGAACCTACTATCTGGCGACGGCAGAGGGCGATCAGCCCCGGGTGCGGCCCTTCGTCACCATCGACCTGTTTGAGGGCAGGCTGTACATCCAGACGGGCAGGGTCAAGCCTGTGGCAAATCAGATGAAGAAGAATCCCAAGGTGGAGCTCTGCGCCATGAACGGAGGCGAGTGGATCCGCGTGACGGCTGAGGCGGTGCTGGATGAGCGCGTCGAGGCGCAGGAGCACATGCTGGCGGCGTATCCGTCCCTGCAGGCGATGTACAGGCCCGGCGACGGCAACACTGAGGTGTACTGGCTGCGGAATGGCACCGCGCAGATCTGCTCCTTCGCGGCGGAGCCCAAGTCGGTTCAGTTTTGACCTGCCGGCAAAGGTGTGATACAGTACAAGGGAAGGGACCGGATGAATCCGGCTGAGTGGAGGTCTTGCATGGACAACCGTACCTATGACGCGCTGAAGCTGGAAAATCAGCTCTGTTTTCCCCTGTATGCCTGCTCCCGGGAGATCATCCGGCAGTACAAGCCCTTTCTGGATGAGCTTCAGCTGACCTACACCCAGTATATCGTGATGATGGTACTCTGGGAGCGGCGCTCGGTCACGGTGAAGGAGCTGGGGGACTGCCTGTATCTGGACTCGGGCACGCTGACGCCGCTGCTCAAGAAGATGGAGGCGAAGGGGCTGCTGACCCGCGTCCGGTCGACGAAGGATGAGCGCAACCTTATCGTGACCATCACGGCAGCGGGCGAGGCGCTCAGGAAGCAGGCAATTCGTGTGCCCGCGCTGATGGCGCAATGCTCGCCGCTGGAGCCGCAGGAGGCCGCGACGCTTTATCGCCTCCTGTATAAGCTGCTCAGGCAGGATCAGGCTCCGGGCGAATGAACCGGAGGGATATGCGATGGAACTCAAGGATATGATCGGGCGGCGCAAGTCCGTCCGCAGCTATGCAAGCGAACCGGTGACCGGAGAAACGCTGGCGGAGATCGAAGCCTTTATCGCGCGGATGAAGCCGCTGGACCCGAGTCTCCGCGTCGGCTGGGAGATCGTGCCGGGCAATAAGGTGAAGTGCATTCTGCCGTGGAAGGCGCCGCAGCTCGTTGCCATCTATGCCGGGGACGAGGAAGGCGCGCTGGAGAACGCGGGCTTCCTGTTCCAGCAGCTCGATCTGTATTTGCAGGGCCGGGGGATCGGCGCCTGCTGGCTGGGCATGGGCAAGCCGGAGCAGCAGCTTGCCGCAAAGGACGGCCTGCCCTTCTGCATACTGCTGGCCTTTGGCTATCCCACAGGCGAAGCGCTGCGGGATAGCATGGCGGAGTTCAAGCGCAAGGAGCTGGGAGAGATCGCGGACGAGCCTGACAGGCGGCTTGAGGCAGCCCGGCTCGCGCCCTCCAGCGTGAACAGCCAGCCGTGGTACTTTACCCATGAGGAGGGCGTAATCCATGTGTGGCGCGCGATTCGCGGCGGGCTGATGCGTAAGGCCTTTGAGAAGATGAACCGCATTGACATGGGCATCGCGCTCGCGCATCTCTACGCGGCAAATCCGGAAGGCTTCCGCTTCTTCAGGGCGGAGCAGCCGCCGGAATTAAAGGGATATGTTTATACGGGCAGCGTTGTCTTATAACATGCAAAAGCCCCTTTCGTCATGAAAGGGGTTTTGAATGTCCGGGTTTCTCTCTCCGCGGCGCGATGCGGCAGGCCGGAACGCTATGGGCAGCCGGATGGACAACAAAAACAGCGACGGGCTAAGGCTTTGCCCGCGTTGCCCTTATCAAACTGGCAAAGCACGCCTTCGCAGTCATGGGGCAATGCAACCAAATGTCAAAGAAAAGCCCGGATCGACAATTCATCGTCCGGGCTTTTCTTGCGAGAGGCGAATTATTCATCCGTCTTCACTAATTGTACAGTGCGGTTTCTTCCGTTATATTTGGCAATGTACAGGGCCTTATCCACCCTTGTATAAAGCGTGTCGGCAGTTTCGCCCTTCACCGCCTGCGTCACGCCAAGGCTCACCGTTTGGCAACCGGCGGTTTCATAGGATATGGACGAAAACTCTGTCCGTATCCTTTCCGCGAGCTCCACGGCCCTTTCCATAGGAACGTTGGGCAGCATCACCATGAATTCCTCGCCGCCCCAACGGCCGACAGCGGAGGATTCCACCTCGCCGATCACCTTGCGGAGGACGTCGGAGATGGTCATGATCACGCGGTCGCCTTCCTTGTGACCATAGACATCGTTGACCCTCTTGAAGTTGTCAATATCCAGCATGATCAGGGACAGGTCGCAGGAGGTTTCCTTCTGCGCAAGCTCTTCCACATTGCTGCGAATTCTCTTCTCGATCTCCGCGCGGTTATACAGTTTGGTCAGACCGTCCGTAATGGAGGCGATCGCAAGCTCTGCGGTGGTGGTCTCGATGAAGGAGACAAAGCGCCGGATGAGCGGCAGTCTGTCGCTTTCAATGTTGTCCAGCTTGCTGTCAGAAATATTGACAATCTCGCTGTTCTTCGGCTCGCCCTCTCTCATGGCCGCAATGACCAGCGTAACATTGAAATTGAGCATATCGCCGCCGATGCGGATAAACTCGCCATGCGTGTAGAAGCCCGCCGTGGGCGCTACGCTGCGGAACAGGATCGTCTCATCGCTGATGTTCTCGTCACCCCAGAAGGCTCTCCGGGCCGCGCAGGAAAAGGTCTGGATGATCTCCGGCTGGAAATTGGCAATGTTTTGGCCGTCGTGCCGGATGCTGCTGAGAATGGTCGCGGGATCACCGTAAGCAAGCCGGACGGTGGCATTTTCCACCATGTCGGAGGACATCACAAGGGAGTCGTCGTCATTCACGGCGAGGGGGCAGCGCAGCAGGTCAATGCCGCTGTGATCCATAAAGAGCGGAAATTCCAAGGTGTTGGAAAAGAATTTGTCTGATCGCCTGATGCTCAAGAACTTCTGATAGACGTTAAACGCAGGCTCCCCGTTCAGCTCATACAGGATCTCCTTGTCCGCCTTCGTGACGGTGAATCGCCTCGTCAGCGGCTTCCAGCCGGAAATGAACGTGCTGTATACATGGAAGTCGCTGCCGCCCAGAAGCAGGAAAACGATGCCATGCTCCAGGAAACCGTTTCCCTTTGAAAAGACTGCCGCTGTTTCATCGTCCATGTCAGGGTTGAAAGCGCCGCCGCCGAATACCTGAATGTCACTTCTCAGGCTGGTCATTTCGTCGCAGAACTCCCGCATGGACATATCCATGATCGTGGCGTGCATTTCCACCGCGCCTACCCATGGGTTGGCGTCGCAATACTCCTTCAGTACGCGTACATCTTCCTTCACGTTTTCCTCGAGGAAAGGGAATTGCAGCACCTTGATCTGCGTGGTTTCACGCTCAAAAACGGTGCATGTGAGAATGATGTTCGCGTCCGTCAGAGCGCCGTCGATAATGTTCGCGTTCGAGGTGCAGCCCAGATAGAGGGCGTCGGGCATCTTCTCGTCCAGCAGATCGCAGACGTGCCGGATATGCCCCAGATCCATATCATCTGAGTAAATCCTGAACAATGTGGCATAGGCCGCGTTCTCCGCGCGCCATTGTTCAATTTTTCCCAAATCCTCGCAGAATGTCCAGTCATTCTTGTACACGATCTGAAACTGCTTCATGCCAATCCGCCTCCATATGGAAAACCCATATACTTCCAATTCATCAATACAAACTAAATCATAGTCATTATAACCGCCTGAAACCAGATTTGCAAGAGGGAATATCCATCGGCCGGCATTTTGCCGGGCACGCGATGCCATGGGCATGCGCCTGTGAAAACAGGATTTTCACAAAGGGCGCTGAGAGAATCGGTCGAATAGTGCTTGCATTATTGGCGCGCTATGTGTATACTAAAACAGTTAAAGACACAATGAGTGCGGCTGGCGCTGCTTGGGAGAAGACGAACGGATGAACATTAACGTACAGTGCTGCGGTATCGTATTGCTGCTATGGATCATTTTCCTGTATAATCGCAGTCGGCGGCTGCCGCTGAGCTCGAACAAGGCATTTCGGAACAGCCTGTATGCGACGCTGGCCAGCCTGCTGCTGGATGCGGCGTCCATCTTCGGAATCGTATACGGGGATCGGCTGCCGGCGGGGGTTCCGGAGTTTATCTGCAAGACGTATGTTGCCTCGCTGCTGCTGGTCGCCATGATGGCCGTGTCCTATGTGTTTACCAGCGTGATGTATCATCTGCCGTCCTATAAGCGGACCATGTTGGGCACCTCGATCATTGGCACGCTGGAGATCATCCTGATCTACCTTCTGCCCATCACCATCCACTATGATCCGGTCAATAATCTGTCGTGGACCAGCGGGCCCAGCACCATGGTGACCTATGTCGGCGTGGGTACATTAATCATATTCAACCTGATTCAGATTCACAATTACAGAAAGCATATTTACGACCGGCAGCGCAAGATCGTGACCATTTGGATGTACATGTGGGTTGCGGCGGCTCTGATTCAGTTTTTTAACAACGAGCTGCTGGTGGTGGGCTATGCCGCCGCCCTGAGCATCATGCTGGTGTTTATTCAGTTCGAGAACCCGGAGCTGTATCTGGACCGCAATACCGGCCTGTTCAACGTCGTTGCCTATAAACGCTATGTGGAGCAGCTCTACAGCAGGGGAAAGGCATTCTCTGTGGTGGGCATCAGCTTCGCTGAGACGCCGTGGCAGGACGACCTGCAGCCAGCCCACAGCGTCGAGGAATCCCAGCAACTCTACAACGCCTTTTTGAAGATTCCGGGCGCCTATGTGTTCAAGATTCAGGACAATGAGATTATGCTGGTTTTCCCCAAGCTGGATTCGGCAAAATACGCATGGGGGATCGTAAACTCCCAGCAGCATATGCCGAATATCGACGCGCTGCCCAGCCGTCCCTCCATCTACTATGTGCCTGACCCCCGCTGCGTCAATTCCCCCAGAGAAATCCTTGAGCTTCTTCGGTATGTCGGCATGCGGAAGAGCAATTCTCAGGAGGAGCTGTTCCACACCATCGACAGCGCCATGGTGGAGCAGATTCTTGCGGATCGCGCCACAGCGCAGATGATCCGGGACGCTCTGGTCGAGGATCGGGTGGTGGTCTATTACCAGCCTATTTATTCTGTGAGTCAGAAGCGCTTTACGAGCGCCGAAGCCTTGGTACGCATCGTGGATCAGGAGGGCAAACTGGTGCCTCCGGGCGCTTTCATTCAGGTGGCGGAGGACAACGGCCTGATCATCGACATCGGCAGGCGTGTGCTTGAGAAGGCGTGCCAGTTTTACCAGAGCAATGGTCTGGAGAGCTACGGGCTGGAGTACATCGAAGTGAATCTGTCCGTGGCGCAGTGTGCGGACGCCAAGCTGTCGGAGGACTATATCGGCGTCATGGAGAACGCCCGCATTGAACCCCGGCATATCAATCTGGAGATCACGGAGTCGACCTCCGCGCGGCAGAAGCAAACGCTGATTTCCCATATGGAGCGGATGATCAGCCGCGGCGTCAATTTCTCGCTGGACGATTTCGGTTCAGGGGCGTCGAACCTTAATTATATCTTGGATATGCCGGTGCAGATCGTCAAGTTTGACAAGGAGATGATTCAGGCATATTTCTCCAGCGGCAAGGCGAAATATGTAATGGACGCAGCCATGCACATGATTCACGGAATGGGATTGGAGATCGTGGCAGAGGGCGTCGAGACGGAAGAACAGTATCGCAAGATGGAAGAGATCAAAATCAACTATATTCAGGGCTTCTACTTCT
>JAFLST010000028.1:0-11051 GCA_022510815.1 Christensenellaceae bacterium
ACGCGCCGATGCCCTCGCTGGGCTCGCTGGCCTCCGACGCGCTCAACGGCATCACGTCCTACACCTATCGCCTGGTCATCCCGGCGGTCGTGATCTGCTTGATCGTGCTGTCGCTGAACCTGTTCGGCGACGGCCTGCGCGACGCCTTCGACCCGAAGCTCAACGCCTGATGAAAGGAGCGCATGAACATGGCATTGCTTGAAGTCAAAGACCTGCGAACCTCCTTTTTCACCGACGCGGGCGAAGTCAAGGCGGTCGACGGCGTGTCCTTCCAGCTCGATCACGGCAAGGTGCTGGGCATTGTGGGCGAATCCGGCTCGGGCAAGTCGGTGACGGCTTACTCGATCATGCAGATTCTCGCGCCCACCGGCAAGATCGTCGGCGGCAGCGTGAAGCTGGACGGGCAGGAGCTGGTCGGCGCGGATGAAAAGGTTCTGCGCACCGTGCGCGGCAACCGGGTGTCGATCATCTTCCAAGACCCCATGACCTCCCTGAACCCCACCTATACCATTGGTCATCAGCTTATGGAGGCCATCCTGCTGCATACCGACCGCAACCGCAAGCAGGCCCGAGAGAGGGCTGTGGAGATGCTCCGGCTGGTTAACGTCAACGAGCCGACAAAGCGCATGAAGCAGTATCCCTTTGAGCTCTCCGGCGGCATGCGTCAGCGCGTCATGATCGCCATGGCGCTGGCCTGCGAGCCGGATATCCTCATTGCCGACGAGCCCACCACCGCGCTGGACGTCACCATTCAGGCTCAGATTCTCGAGCTGATGCGCGACCTCCAGAAGCAGCTTGGCATGGCGATCATCATGATTACCCATGACTTGGGCGTTGTGGCGCAGATGTGCGACGAGGTCATCGTCATGTACGCTGGCTCCATCTGTGAGCAGGGCACCGCGGATGAAATCTTCTACAACCCCTGCCACGAGTACACCCGCGGCCTGATGCGTTCGATCCCCACCTCGGAGAACAACGGTCAGCGCCTCCAGCCCATCACCGGCGCGCCCATCGACCTGCTCAACATGCCCAAGGGTTGCCCCTTCGCTCCCCGCTGCGACGCGGCGATGAAGGTCTGCCTGACCCAGCGTGCCGAGCGCATGGTCATCAACGACGACCATCACGCCACCTGCTGGATGAACGTCAAGCGCGCTCAGGACGATGGTCTCCTGACTCTGGAAGGCGGTGACAACCATGGCTGAAAACGCCAACCGTCCCTTGATTGAGGTCAAGAACCTCAAGGAATACTTCGATATCAACATGGGCTTCTTCCGCACGAAGCCCCTCAAGGCCGTCGACAACGTTTCCTTCTCTATCAACCGGGGCGAGACGCTGGGGCTGGTCGGCGAGTCCGGCTGCGGCAAGACCACCGTGGGCCGCACCATCCTGCACCTGTATAAGCCCACCGCCGGTGAAATCTGGTTCGACGGCAAGAAGATCGAAACAGCCGAGGATATCCAGAACTTCCGCAAGAAGGCCACCATGGTCTTTCAGGACCCCTACTCCTCGCTGAATCCCCGCATGACGGTGTCCGATATCGTCGGCGAGCCACTCGACGTGCACAAGCTCTACAAGACGCGGCAGGAGCGCGAGGAGCGCATCCTCGAGCTGATGGGCTATGTGGGCCTCAACAGCGAGCACGCCTCCCGCTACGCGCACGAGTTCTCCGGCGGTCAGCGGCAGCGCATCGGCATCGCCCGCGCACTGGCGGTCAACCCGGAATTCATCGTCTGCGATGAGCCGGTCTCCGCGCTGGACGTGTCCATTCAGGCGCAGGTCATCAACATGTTCGACGACCTGCAGGATCGTCTCGGACTCACCTATCTGTTCATCGCCCACGACCTGTTAGTCGTCCGGCACATCTCCGACCGCATCGCCGTGATGTATCTCGGCAAGATGGTCGAGCTGGCTGACGCGGAGGAGATCTACAACCACCCGCTGCACCCCTATTCCCAGTCGCTGCTCTCCGCTGTGCCTGTTCCCGATCCCAAGATCGCCCGGGCCAACAAGCGGATCATGCTCTCGGGCGACATTCCCAGCCCGCTCAACGCGCCCTCCGGCTGCCCCTTCCGCACCCGCTGCCGTTACGCCACGGAAGCCTGCGCACAGGAGATGCCGCCGTTCAACGAGGTCGAGAAGGGCCACTTTGTCGCCTGCCACCGCGTCAAGGAAATCAACTGACCGGCGGCTCCCATTCCGCTCAGAAATGCGATCCCGCATTTTTGATAAAACATTATCCCAACAAGGAGGAACCCCAACATGAAGAAGTTTGCTGCGCTCATGCTGGCTCTGGCGATGCTGCTGTCCTGTGTGACGGTCGCCATGGCCGAGGACGCCCAAACGCTGTCCGTGTGTCTGGCCTCCGAGCCCGATACGCTCGACCCGGCCCTCAACTCTGCCGTTGACGGCGCGACCATGGTTTCCCACCTGTTCGCCGGCCTGGCCAAGTGGGCTCAGGACGAGAACGGCAACCTGGTGATCGTGCCCGAGTGCGCCGTGGATCTGCCCGATCCCGTGGCCAATGAGGACGGCACCGTGACCTACACCTACACGCTTGTCGATGGCCTGAAGTGGTCCGACGGCGAGGCGCTGACCGCCAAGGACTTCGAGTTCTCTTGGAAGCGCGCTTCCTCTTCCGAGCTTGGCGCTGACTATGGCTACATGTTCGAGGTCGTCAAGGGCTATCCGGACGATCTGGCCGTGACCGCCACCAGCGACACCACCCTCGAGGTCACCCTGAACAACCCCGTCGCCTACTGGAACGAGCTGCTGGCCTTCCCGACCTACTTCCCGGTCCGGGAGGACGTTGTGGCGAGCGAAGCTTGGGCCACCGATCCCTCCACCTACATTGGCAACGGCCCGTACACCATGACTGGCTGGGAGCACGACAGCGTCATCACGCTGACCAAGAACCCCAACTATCACAAGGCTGACGAGGTCACCCTCGACGTGCTGAAGTGCTACCTCTCCAACGACGAGAACAACATGCTCTCCAACTTCGAGAACGGCGACTGGCAGATGATCGACGGCGTGCCCACCGCTGAGATGGCCCGTCTGGCCACCCAGTATCCGGACGAGTACTTCGTTGTTGGCCAGATCGGCACCTACTATGTGTCCTGGAACATCAACGAGGAGATCCTGCCCGCTGGCTGCGAGCTGACCGGCGTTGAGGCTGAGAAGGCGCGCGCCGAGATCCGTCTGGCTCTGGGCCTGCTGCTCGACCGCAACTACATCGTCGAAGAGATCGGTCAGGCCGGTCAGGTGCCCGCCTCCAGCTTCGTCGCCATGGGTATGACCGACGCTGACGGCTCTCAGTTCTACAAGAACGCCGGTTCCTCCGACGAGTTTGACGGCTACTGGAACGTGGGTGTGGACGCCTACACCGACAACTGGATGCAGGCTGTGGAGACCCTCAAGAAGTACTACGACTTCGACGAGGCCACCCAGACCTTCACCAACTTCCCCTCCATGGAGTACCTCTACAACACCAACGAGGGCCACAAGGCCATCGGCGAGTACATCCAGAGTGCCTTCGCGTCCGTGGGCGTGACCATCAACCTGGTCAACCAGGAGTGGAACACCTTCCTGAACACCCGTAAGAACGGCGACTACACCATCGCCCGCAACGGCTGGATCGCTGACTACAACGACCCGATCTGCTTCCTCGACATGTGGGTGACCGCCTCCGGCAACAACGACACCCAGTATGGCAAGGGCGCTCACGCCGAGCTGACCATGTACAGCCTCGACCTGACCCCCTATGGCTACGACGTGAAGGTCGAGAACGGCACTTGGGCTGAGACCTATGACGTGCTGATCTCCGCCATCAAGTCCTGCACCGACAACGACGCCCGCTATGCCATGATGCACATCGCCGAGGACTTCCTGATGGAGTCTGGCTGCATCGTGCCGCTGTACTTCTACACCGACGTGTACATGCTCAACAGCAGCGTGCAGGGCTTCTTCTGCAATCCTCTGGGCTACAAGTACTTCATGTACACCACCATCGGCGAGTAATCGCATCGTTTCCCCCAAGGATACCCGGTCATGCCGGGTATCCTTTTTTTGTTTATCGCGAAGGCCTCTCCTTCCCTTCCCCGCCGCACACCGCGCGGCCCCCGGCATACGCTGAACTGACGGCAGGGCGCGGACACTGGCTCTGCCGGAAAGGAAGTGAACCATGCCAAGCCTTGCTTATCTGCATGTCGATGGCGTGACGAAGCGGTTCGGCAGCGGTCGGGACAGGGTATCCGCCATCGAGAACGTGAGCTTCGATGTGCGCGAGGGTACCTTCCTGTCCATATTGGGCCCCAGCGGCTGTGGGAAATCAACGCTGTTCAACCACATCGCGGGCCTCATGCAGCCCACGGAAGGCGACGTGACCATCGGCGGCGCATCCGTGATCGGCAAGCCCGGTCAGGTGGGATACATGCTCCAGAAAGATCTGCTGCTTCCATGGCGCACCATCGAGGACAATATCATTCTCGGGCAGACGCTCCACGGCACCTCCAAGCGCGACGCCATCGCGCAGGCCGCTCCGCTGATTGAGCGCTGCGGTCTCAAAGGCTTTGAGAGGCACCGGCCCCATCAGCTCTCCGGCGGCATGCGCCAGCGGGCTGCCCTCTTGCGAACGCTGCTCACCGGCAAGGATGTGCTCCTGCTTGACGAGCCCTTCGGCGCGCTGGACGCCATCACCCGCCTGCAGCTCCAGATGCTGCTCACCGACGTGTGGCAGGAGATGCGCAAGACCATCCTGTTCGTGACCCATGACGTGGACGAGGCGCTGCTGCTCTCCGACGAGATCCTGCTGCTCAGCAGCCGGCCCGGCCGCGTGCTCAAGCGGTTCTTCGTTGATCAGCCCCGTCCCCGCACGCCCGAAATGCTCGCTGACCCTGCCGTAGCCTCGCTCAAGGCGGAGATCATGTCCATGCTGTGGAAGGAGGTGCGCCGCGATGAGCCGTGCTAAGGAGCCGAAAACCGGCGTGCGCGAGGTGCGCGACCCGCACAAGCATCTGGTCAGCCTGTGGCGCTGGGGGCTGCTGATCGCGCTGATCGGCCTGTGGGAGGCCGGCGTGCGGCTGGGCTGGATCGACCGCTACTTCTTCTCCAGCCCCACCGAGATCTGGCAGACCGCCGTTGTCAGGTGGCAATCGGGCCAGCTCTGGCGGGATATCTGCTACACTGGCCTGTCGACGCTGCTGGGCTTCCTGCTGGGTACGGTCATCGGCTCCGTCGTGGGGCTGCTGTTCTGGTTCAGCCGTCCCGCGGCGCTGGTGGCGGAGCCGTGGCTGGTGGTGCTCAACGCCCTGCCCAAGCTGGCGCTGGCCCCGGTGCTGGTCATCCTGTTCGGCATCGGCTTCACCTCGAAGGTCGCGCTGGCTTTCCTGATGACAGTCATCGTTTCCGCCATGTCCGCGTGGAGCGGCGTGCAGGCCGTCGATCCCACTCTGACCACGCTGATGGTCTCCCTCGGCGCAAAAAAGATTCAGGTGTTCGCGCATCTGGTGGTGCCCTCGACCATGCCGTGGATGATCTCCGGCCTGCGGGTCAACATCGCTCTGGCCATGGCCGGCGCGATCGTGGGCGAGTTCATCGCATCAGACCGGGGACTCGGGCGTATGATCGTGTATGCCGGGACCACGTTCGACCTCAAGCTGGTCTGGGTCGGCGTGACCGTGCTCTCCATCCTGTCTGTGCTGATGTATCTCGGCGTGGTGGCTCTGGAAGGACTGCTGGGCCGCCGCTGGTCGTCGGGGCAGGCAGAGAACGATTGAGGAGGTCGATTCCCATGAAGAGGTTCCTTGCCCTGACTCTGGCCGCGATGCTGCTGCTGGGCACCGGCACGGCGCTGGCAGAAGACCTGAAGCCCCTGACCGTGGCTGAACCCGTGCATCTGATCGGCTATCTGCCGCTGTACGTCGCCATTCATGAGGGCTACTTCGCCGAGGAGGGACTGGACGTGACGGTGGTGCAGGCCACGGGCGGCGCGCACGTCACGGCAGTGGTCTCCGGCGACGCCTTTGCTGTTATTGGCGGCGTGGACTCCAACCTGCTCGCCAATCGCGGCAATTCCGACCCGGTGATCGGCATCTCGAACTGCGTCAACCGCGCCAACGTCTACCTGTTCGCGCGCAAGGGCATGATCCCCGCCTCCGACAGCGACGAGGACATGGCGGCCTTCCTCAAGGGCACGACCATCGTCGCGGGACGCTATGGCGGCTCCCCCAACGTGCTGACCCGCTACCTGCTGGATAAGGTCGGCCTTGACCCCGACAACGACGTGACCCTTGTCGAGAACGCCGACGCCTCCACCGTCACCGCGATGCTGGAGCATGGTCAGGGCGACATCGGCAACGGCGGCGAGCCGCAGATCAGCGAGGGTGTGACCGCGGGCATCTGGGAGGAGCCCTTCGTGGCCTTCCCTGATCTGGGCGACTATGCCTACTCGGTCATCGGCGTGAAGCAGTCCACCATCGACAACGATCCCGAGACCTGCGAGAAGTTCGTTCGCGCGCTGATGAAGGCCCTCAAGGCCGTCGACGAGGATCACGAGCTGGCCGCGCGGGTGCTGGCGATCGAGTTTGACACCCTGACTGATGAAGGCCGTCAGGCAGCGCTGGACCGCGCCTATGCAGACCATCTGTGGAGCGTGGATGGCGTCATCTCCGAGCAGGCCGTGGATACCCTGATGAAGGTTGTAATCTCCTCGGGCCTCTATGAGGGCGATTATGCCTATGACGAGCTGGTCGACATGCAGTTCGTCGAGAAGATCACGGCGGAGCTGGCTGAGTAACTGTTCTTCCCGCGCCGTCCGGTGAATGAGACGCCACGGGCGGCGCATTTTCAGTTTTTTCACAGGAATGCGTATTTTTTCAAAAATCCCCCTTGCAAACTCTGCCATTCTGTGCTATAATACCTTTCGTTGACGGCTTGGGATTATAGCTCAGTTGGTTAGAGCGCCACGTTGACATCGTGGAGGTCAGAGGTTCGAGTCCTCCTAATCCCACCAGAGCTCCTCAGTGAAAACTGAGGAGCTTTTCATATAAAAAGCAGCGGCAAGCTGCTCCTTGCCGCTGGCAAATGATATCCTCATGGCTTCAACGATCCCTCTGATCAGGCCCCGCCCGATCAGAGGTTATAAATACTGCTTATCGAATCTTGTCTCAAATTCTTCCACGGAAAGCGGCCTGTCAAAATAGAACCCCTGCGCGAGATTGCATTGATGATCCACGAGAAGCCGAACCTGTTCCGCTGTTTCAACACCCTCCGCGATGCATTCGAGTCCCATTTCCTGAGCCATCGCGACGACATACTTGAACATGACGCCCTTCTGAACTGGATTCTCATCGCCTTGATCGGGCAAAAGTGTCTTGTCCAGCTTTAACACATTCCAAGGTATCTCCTTGATGAGATTCAGAGAGGAGTAACCAATGCCAAAGTCATCCACAGAGGTGGAAATACCCGCTTTCTGCAAACCCTTGATGATACGCTTCAGGTCTTTGAATTCCACATCAGTGGTCGTCTCAGTAAGCTCTATTTCGATATACTCGTGCGGAATATGATGCCTGTCAATGATCTCGATAATATGCTTCAGAAGGTCCATATCCGAAAGATGGCGGCGGGAAAAATTGACCGATACGCGCACAGCGCTTTTGCCATTGTCAAGCCATCTCCTGATATCCCCGCAAACCGTTTCAAGCATATAGAAGTCAAGCTTGCAAATATCGAGCCCCTGCTCCAGAACAGGAATAAACTCACCGGGCGGCACCAGCTGCCCGTTATGCCGCCAACGACACAGGGCCTCAGCGCCCGCGAGATGTCCGCCGTCAATGGCGATCTTTGGCTGATAGTATACAAGGAATTCCCCGTCTTCAAGAGCTTTGGGGAAGATGGTCAAAATATCATTATTGTGCTTTCTCCTTGCAAGAAGCGCGTCGTTGAAATACACAACATCTGTCTGTGAAGCATTTTTAGCGGTTTGGAAGGCGAGGCTTACGCGATCCATAATATCTGTCGGTAACACCACGTCGTCCATATCCCGGATGACGTATACTCCAGCAGTCGCAGAGACAGACACATGCTCTCCGCTGTCGTCATCATAAACAACATCCGTACCGTTGAGTATACCAAGAATGAGATCAAGCTTTTCGCTTTTGATAAGCGCCAGAAAATTGTCTCCGCCCACTCTGTAACTCAATTCGTTTTCGTCGTCAAAAAGGCCGTTGATAGATTCGATAAATCTTTTCATAACGAGCGTTCCGGTTTCACGGCCAATATTCTGGTTGACAACAGAAAAATGCTTGAGATTGAAGCGGACAGCCGTATATTGCTTGATTTGTCCGGTCTTGCACAGCCTCTGAGCACATTTGATAAACTGTTTGAAATTATACATATCAAGCTCACTGTCGTAATAAGTCATACGGTGAGCCAGCTTAAGAAGTCTGGATTTCCCACTGACTGTGCTGAGCAAAGCAATAAATACATGAATCCGGTTCCGTTCCTCATCCGTCCACTCCGTGGCCCCTTCGATAGCGTAGACGTTATAAAGGATGACCATTTCATCCACGGCAGTGACGCGTTCACTTATACAACTGTTTTCGCAGGCTTTTCCACTATCATAAAAGCAGGTGGTCGCAGACAAGCCGAGATGTTCGGAAACTTCATTTTCGTATACGACCGCTTCGACCTTCCCCAATCGAAGAACATCGCAAAGCTCAGCGATGACTTCAAAATTCTGCTCTGGGTCGGCACCGGGAAGCTGATGTAATTTCTGGATGGAGTTTTCAAGCGCTGTCAGATACTTAGCGGTATTCATTCGTTTCCCCTCTGAATGTCAGAATGAGCATGCTTGCCAGATGAAAACATATCCTCTGCACTGATCCATATGGAGACAATCTGGCAATTTCAGTTTATCACAGGATAGAAAGAAAAACAAGAGATATCTTTTAGTCAGCCAATAAAACCAGGGTATGGAACAGCACAAGCAAAAGAACGCGCCATTTTTTCATGTTTTCATCATTGTTTTTTCTATAGAAATCGCCGTTGACATCGTGGAGGTCAGAGGTTCGAGTCCTCCTACTCCCACCAGCAAAGAAGCCTTGGAAATGCAGCGTTTCTGAGGCTTCTTATTTTGCTATTGTGAAAAGAGAAGTCATGATTCGTGGCAAATAAGGGCTTGAAACAAATGGCTAAAGCCAACTCGAGGCCATTTCAAGCCACGAATGGATTCTTTTTTCGGCGGTATAATGTCCGTGAGAAGGCCGTTCAATAGTTCTGACGGATTCCGCCTCACCTGCATGGAGGGCTTGATAAGCCGCTTCATTCTGCGTATAATGGAACTATTAAAAAGCGAATGCCTCTGCTGACAACATAGCAAAGGAAGGAGAATGAGGATGGCATACCGTGTCGGGGAGATGGCCGAACTTTTTGGCCTGACGACCGAGGGCATACGGTATCTGGAAAAGCGCGGCTTTATCCGCTCGCGTCGGGAGAGCAACGGTTACCGGACATATTCTTATACGGAAAAGGCGAAGCTGAAGCACATCCGAAACCTATGCTCAATGGGGTTTTCCCTCAAGGAAGCCGAACGAATGGTCACGGATCTGCCGCGCGACGATATCCTTTCCGTGCTTGATGCGAAATTGGAGGACTTGGCGCAAAAAGCAGCTGGGATTGCGCGGATGCAGCGGATGCTCACGGAGCACCGCGCCCTGGTGGACCGCGCGCTCCAATTGAAGGGCAATTCCGAACTCATTTCCTGTCCGGAGATGATCTTCCTGCCAACCGCCGTCAATGATACGCCTTATCACGATCACTCCATTGAAAAAGAATGGGTCGCTGCCATGCCCTTGGCTGTTTTGGCGGCGATCTATGACGGGAATGACATCCGCAGAGGTATGATGGTCAAGGCGCATGACGCCGATACGCTGGCCCTTCCCGCTTCTGACAGCCTCATCCACATCCAGCCGCAACTATGCGTCCACGGCGCATTGGAGACGCCGCCTCATCAACGCCGCGATATCCGTCCGCTCGTCCAGTGGGCTGAGGCGCGCGGATGGCGAGCTACCGGGAGGATGTATTGTCTGATGCGCATGAGTTTTAAAGCCCCGGACGCACAGATACAGGAGCTTGACGAAGTGTATCTGCCTGTGGAAAAACCATAAAATGTCGTTGACCTTAAAGCAACTTGAATGTTGTATACTCTTGTTATGATGCGCTGCGACGAAGAAGCACAGTCGGAAGAGCGCCATATGATGAATGTGATGCTGAATGGGCATCCGGTTTGCTGCGCGGACTGGATTTCTCATCTCGATCAAGGAGGATCAACCGCATGAAGAAGAGGATCAAGTTGCTGCTTGCCGCGATAATCGCGACCGTGCTAATCGCCGAGGGCTTCTGCGCCGTGCTGGCGGAAAACAATGCGGTTGTCGAAGCGCTGGGCACCACGATTCAGGTTGAGGACTCCGCTGTTGGAGCAGATAACCTCTCCAAAAAAACCACGGCGCCGAAAGTCACGCCGACGCAGCCGCTCATGCCACAAGTCACACCGACGCAGCAACCAACCGCGTCGCCAACCCCCAAAGTCATGCCAACCACGCCGCTGATGCCGAGACTCACGCCGACTGAGCTGCCTACTGCGTCGCCGACTCCGAAAGTCATGCCGACCACGCCGCTGATGCCGAGGATCACCCCGACTGAGCTGCCTACTGCGTCGCCGACCATGAACCTCATGCCTACCGCGTCACCGACGCCGAAAGCCACGCCGACTGATGCTCCCACTAAGGCTCCTACTAAGGCACCCACTGAGGCACCGACTGAGGCACCGACTGAGTCGCCAACCCCTGACGTTACGCCTACCGCGTCGCCAACCCCTGACGTTACGCCTACCGCGTCGCCAACCCCCGACGTTACGCCTACCGCGTCGCCGACTCCGACGCCCACCGCGTCACCGACGCCCACTGCATCGCCAACTCCGACGCCCACCGCGTCACCGACGCCGACGCCCACCGCGTCACCGACGCCCACCGCATCGCCAACTCCGACGCCCACTG
>JAFLST010000028.1:11151-36083 GCA_022510815.1 Christensenellaceae bacterium
CGACGCCCACCGCATCGCCAACTCCGACGCCCACTGCGTCGCCGACCCCGACGCCTACCGCGTCGCCGACTCCCACCGCGTCGCCAACTCCGACTCCCACCGCGTCACCGACGCCCACTGCGTCACCGACCCCGACGCCCACCGCGTCACCGACGCCCACCGCGTCACCGACCCCGACTGCGTCACCGACTCCGACGCTCACCGCGTCGCCGACCCCGACTGCGTCACCGACTCCGACGCTCACCGCGTCACCGACTCCGACGCTCACCGCGTCACCGACCCCGACGCTCACCGCGTCACCGACCCCGACTGCGTCGCCGACCCCGACTGCGTCACCGACCCCGACTGCGTCACCGACCCCGACGCCCACCGCGTCGCCAACCCCGACGCTCACTGCGTCACCGACCCCGACGCTCACTGCGTCGCCGACCCCGACGCCTACTGCGTCACCGACTCCGACGCCTACTGCGTCACCAACCCCGACGCCTACCGCGTCACCAACCCCGACACCTACTGCGTCACCAACCCCGACGCCAACTGGCACGCCTATCGTGACACCGACCCCGGACATCACGCCAACTGAGGTTCCGACCGCGTCGCCGACTCCCACACCCACCGATACGCCTACAGCATCACCGACCGGGGTGCCAACCGAAACACCTACAGCGACACCGACTGAAGCGCCAACCGAGACGCCTACAGCGATATTGTCCGAAGCACCAGCCGAAACACCCACAGAGACGCCGACCGAGACGCCGACGGAAACACCGATCCTCATATCGTCCGAAGCGCCAACAGCAACGCCGGTACGAACGCCCGCTGTGGTTCAAGAGTACATCAGCATTGAAGGCCGGAAGATCTGGGATGATCAGGACGACGCAAACGGCATCAGGCCGAGTTCTGTGACGGTGCGTCTGGTTCGCAACGGCGCCGTGATCGAGCAACGGACAGTATCGGCGGAAAGCGATTGGCATTACAGCTTCAGCGATCTGCCTGTCTACGATGCAAGTGGCAAGCCGTTTGTCTACACGCTGAGCGAACAGCCGGTGGGCGGCTATTACGCGGTGGTTGACGGGCATAATCTGATCAACAAGCTGCTGCTGGATGAAGCCGCTCCCCCTCAAGGTTCGACCATCGAACGCTTGAGCGAGGAAGATCTGACAAATCTTCTCTACCTGCCCAACTACAGCACGCCCTTGTACAGCGGCTTGCTGGGGACGGGTCTTGAGCTCCCTGTGTATCCGTTCGTCTTTGCGGGCATTGGCTGCACCGCGCTGATCGTGCTGCTTGCGGCAAGCCGGAAAAAGCGGAAGGATGACACCTGATATCCCACTCCGCCGGCGACGGAAAACATCCTTCGTTCGCCGGCGGAGCAGGGGCATGAAAGGGGAAAACCCGCAATGAAAAGAATCATCGCACTGGCTTGGGTGGCGGCGCTGATCCTCTGCGTGGGAGCGGCGCAGGCCGCTGAATGGCGCGAGGGACTGGGCCCCGGCCAGCCGTACACAAATGCGCCGGAGGTCGATCTGACCGAACAGCTTGGCTATATGATGTTTTACCCGAATCAGAACATGACGATGGAAACCTTCTGCCAGACGCTGTACATTTATCTCCCCCGGGAAGACGTGACGAGCGGCGATGGTGTTCTCCATTTGAACACGGTGGAAGACGGCCTCGTCCTGAGTATCGCCATGAACGACACAGAAGCCATCCGTCAGAGGGCGATGATCGAAGATGAACTGGACATATGGATGTGGGGCAGCGGAAGCTGCTTTGAAATCCATCTGCCGCGGACACTCGAATTTGGCAAGACCTACTTTGTGACCATGACGCAGAGCTGCATCGTAACAGAAGGCGGCATTGACAGCCCGGCGATTGACAACCCGTACGCATGGCGCTTTGCCCTTGCCGGTGACTACGGCATAGGCGGGCTGGAATACCAAGGTCTGAATGAAGAAGGCGCGACGATCGCCCAAGCCGGCGATGAAATCAGTTTTGACCTTGTGCTGGGCGGCGAAGCTGCATCGGCAGCACTGTACAGCCGCGATGCGTCCGTAGATTTTCCTGTGACCTTTTTTGAAGAGAGCAGCCCCGTTACAGGCATCGTGACAAGCGACTCTCCCGCTTGGGGTGTGATGTTTTTCGATGCAGAGGGCAGCAAGCTGAGTCAGATGGAGTTCTGAGCACTGACGCCAAACAAAAAGCAGGATAGCAATATCCTGCTTTTTCTTGTGCGCTGTTTGGGAAAGGAACTGCCATCAGGGGCGCATATGCTTCGCGTACCATCAAAGGGGCATGCCCTGACCAACGAAGCAGGCGGCATAATAACAAGGAGTCCAACAGCGAAACCTGAATGGCCCGTATGGCTTGAAACACGGGCGGAAAACGGCATAGCACTGTATATCGCTAAATGGATGATCGCTGTCATCATGATGCCCAGCGGTTCAAGCCTGCCTCATCCCACCAGCCACAGCTCAATGCCGATGGTATTTTTATGCTTTTTTCGCTGCACAACAAAACGGCGGCAAGCTTTTTGTCGCTCTGCCGCCGATGAACGCTTTTACAGCGTATATTCAGATCATTAGTTCCTGCGATCAGCAATCTGCACAAGGAACGCCAGCGCATTGTTGATCTGCTTGATATCGCTGCGATTGCAGCGCTTCTCCCAGCCAGTCACCTGTTCCGCGATGGCTGCCTGCAGCTTGCTGAGCATTTCCTGACCAGCTTCTGTCAGATGCACGTTCACGATCCGCTTGTCGCCCGTGCCGCGCACGCGCTCAACCAGCCCGCGTTCAGACAGGCTGTCCAGCAGCGGCGTGATGTTCGGCTTGGCAATCCCCAGCGTGGTGGAGATATCGCCGATGGTGATGTCCCCCGAGGCGAGCATCACGAGAATCTGAATGTGCGAGAAGGGCATTCCGAAGCTACGCGTCAACTCATCAACATGCAGCAGTTGCTTGGGAAGCAGCACCACGGCCTCGCAGAGGTTCTTCGCGACGCTGTCCACAAGAGCGCTGTCTGTCGTCCAACTTTTTGGCATGTTACCGTTCCTCCTGTGTCTTACTGGACCGATAAGCCCAAGTACCATGCCTATTATATAACAAACTTTCTTCAATCACAAGAAAAAAGTTAGCAATTTTATGCACAAATTTGAAAAAAACGTATTTTGTACAGGAAAAAATGTCCTTTTTCGTGTCATTTCTTGAACTGACGCCCATGTTGCGCGTTTAACTTGTCATCCGCGCTGGAAGCTGATATAATGAAATCATCCTCTATGAAAGGACGATCCATATGCTGAAGCAGTTCACCAAGGCCGAGCGCGGCTGGATCATGTATGACTGGGCGAACAGCGCCTTCTCCGCGATCATCGCCGCCATCATCCTGCCCAACTTCTACGGCACCCTGACCTCCGGCAATCTGACCGCAGGCACATGGTGGGGCTACGCGACGAGTCTGGGTACGTTCATCTGCGCGATCCTCGCGCCGTTCCTCGGCACGCTGGGCGACTACCGCGGATGGAAGAAGAAGCTCTTCACCGCCTTCGTGCTCATCGGCGTGATCGCCACGGCAGCGCTGGGCTTCACAGCCAACTGGCAGCTCCTGCTCGTGTTCTACGTCATCGGCACGGTGGGCTTCAACGGATCCTGCGTGTTCTACGACGGCTTCCTGCATGACGTCACCACCAACGAGCGCATGGACAAGGTCTCCACCTACGGCTACGGCCTCGGCTATATTGGCGGCAGCACCATTCCGCTGGTCGTCTCGATGCTGCTGATCATGTTCGGCGGCAAGATCGGCGTGTCCTCCACGCTGGCCTGTCAGCTTTCCTTCATCCTGACGGCGGTGTGGTGGCTGGTGTTCACCATCCCCATGTGGCAAAACGTCCATCAGGTGCACGCCATCGACCCGCAGGGCAGCATCGCCGGCCAGACCATCTCCCGCATGGGCGACATGGTCCGCCGCATCCTCAAGAACAAGGGCCTGCTGCTGTTCCTCGTCGCCTACTTCTTCTACATCGACGGTGTGGGCACCATCATCCACATGGCCACCATCTTCGGCACCAACATGGGCCTTGACAGCAACGCCATGATCGTGATCCTGCTGGTGGTGCAGATCGTCGCCTTCCCCTTTGCCATCCTCTACGGCAAGCTGTCCGGGAAGTACGGCGTGCGCGGCATGATTCTCTTCGGCATTGCGACCTATATGGTGGTCTGCTTCGTCGCCCTCACCCTTGAGCCCCTGCGCCAGCTCGGCCAGATGCCGCTGATGCTGGGCTTCATCTTCCTCGCCTTCCTCGTCGGCACCGCGCAGGGCGGCATTCAGGCGCTCTCCCGCAGCTACTTCGGCAAGCTGGTGCCCGAGGACAGCGCCAACGAGTTCTTCGGCTTCTTCGATATCTTCGGCAAGTTCTCCGCGGTGGTCGGCCCGGCGCTGTTCTCCCTTGTCTGGGGCGCGACGGCGCAGGTCTATCTGGGCATCCTGCCGGTTTTGTCCATGTTCGTAATCGGCATGGTGCTGTTCTGCCTCGTGCCCAAGGACATGGGCAAGATCAGCGACTGACTTATCCGAAGCTGACGTCCGCCGCGACCCCATAATGATCGCTGGCCGCATAGCCGCTCTCCGGTGAGACCGACGTGCCGAACAGCGCTACCTGCCTGAGATCGTCCATGCCCTCACGCAGCATCACATAGATGCGGTCGGCGGCAAAGGGGATCTCCGTGCTGTTCCTGCCGCCCCAGCGCGGGTTGGTCAGGAAGTCGAGCGTCGGCGGCAGAGGCTGCCCACGCACCGCGGCATAGGCGCCCGACAGCTCATACCAGTAAGGCCTTGCCTCACATCCCAGCAGCGTCTGCTCGCCTGTCAGAAAGCGGTGGACGCTGCTGTTTGTTGTGCCGTTGAAGTCCCCCAGCAGCACGCAGACATCCGTCTCCTGCCCATGGGCGAAGCGGTCGATGGCGACGATCTGCTTCTCCTTTTCCATCGCCGAATCCCACGGCAGGTGCAGGCTGGTGACGGAAACGCGCCGCCCATCCTGCTCAATCATCACGTTCAGCGCCGCGCTGCAGCCATGCTCAGGCAGCTCATGCAGCCATGTCGTCTCCAGCACGGGATACCGGCTCAGGATGGCGAGACCCTCGTCCTCGCCCTCGTAGACCCGGAACACAGCATGCGGATACAGCCCCGCCAGCCTGTTCCGGAACAGCGCCGGGTGCACCTCCTGCAGGCCGATCACATCGGCATTCACCGCCACGATCTCCTCGACGATCTGCCTTTGCCGGACATCTCCGCCTCGCTCGTCGTTCCAAACATTATAGGTCGCGATTCTCATGCGTCACCTCATACACGGTGTATTCGCCGATATAGCGGTAGCCCAGCTTCTCCGCCAGATGCTTCGAGATGCTGTTGGCCGCGTCCCAAGTGGCGATGCGGCCCTGCCCGTGAGCCGTCAAGATCAGCTTAGCCGCCGCCAGCGTCGCGAGGCCCCGGCCCTGACAGTCGTCGCGGGTCTGCACCTGTACCTCGACCCCGCCGGGATAGGCGACGTAGCTGCTGGCCCCCGCAACAGGCTCGCCATCCAGCATAGCCAGCACGCCCAGACCGTCTTTCTCGAACTGCTCGTCCGTAAACAGGCTCACAAAGTCGCGGCTCCATTCCGCCTGCCGGCAGCGGGCGATCCATTCGCCGGTAATGCGCTGAAAGGTCAGTCCATCCGGCGCTTTCTCCAGCAGACGGCGCAGATGGCTGTCCTCCGGCTGGATGGTGTGGTCGAAGGCATAGCGCGTTTCGGGCTTGTTAGGCGCGACCCTGTCCAACGCGTCCTTCCACGCGCCGGGCGCAAAGACCAGCCAGCCCCGCTTCTCGCTGCCAACCGCCGCACGCAGCAGATGCGCCGCCGATGGGCCCGCCTGCCCGCCGCAATAGAGAAAATCCCCCACGGCCACAACAGCCGCGCGGGGATGTATCGGGGAATCCGCCCATGCCCGGCCCATGCCGTGCCGGGCTGCCTCCACCATGCCGTGCGCCCCCGGAAGGCCGCGCAGCAGCGCAAAAGTCCGCTCGTCCCCCGTTGGAAAGGCTGCCTGCATGGGTCATTCCTCCTGTATCATCACGTTCGCCTTGGAAAAGGTCTCCTCCAGCCCCGCCAGCAGCGACGCCTCCGTGTTGTCCGGCGCGGCATTGCCACCGGCCACCGCGGCCTCGAACCTGCTCTCGATCCCGGCCGCCTCGGTCAGCGCCGCGGAAATCAGGTTCCGACGCTCCTCCTTGTTCAGCATGTCCACAAAGACCGCCGCCTGCGCCGGTGCCTCCCAGCGGTAGGTCACGCCGTCACAGCCCGCCAGCTTGCCCTGAAGCAGAAAGCCCGCGATGCCCGGATCTGTGCGCTTGAGGGTCGCCATGGCTTCCTTCCACGTCTCGCCGGTGCTGCGCCCCGTGGGCGTGAGCACCTTCGGCTTGGGGGCCTCGGGCTTCCTTGCGGCGGGCTTGGCGGCAGGCTTCTCAACCCTCGCGGGAGCTGCCGTGAACGCGCCGCTTTGCAGCTTATCCGTCAGCTCGGACACCTGTTTCTCAAGCTGCGCAATGCGGTCGTTGAGCGCTGCCGCGTCGGTCTCCTGCGTGCGCAGGCAGGCTTTGAGGGCCGCGTTCTCCAGCACAATGCGCGGCGATGAGGCCCAGCGCAGGTCCGTCTCGACCCCCATGAACAGCTCCAGCATGCGCATCAGCCGGGTCTGGGTGAAGTGGCTCGCCTGCCCGACATACTCCGCCGCGTCCTCCTGCGTCAGATCCAGGAGACCCGCCAGATCGTCCGGGCAGCACAGGCCCATCAGCAGCGCCCGAAGATGCTGGCTCACGTCCTTGGCGAAGACCATCGGCTCCCGGCCCGCGCGCATCAGCTCGTCGATCATGCCCATGACGGTGGACGCGTCCTCCCGCTCAAGGGCCTCGGTAAAGCGGAACAGGAAGCTCCGGTCGCTGGTGCCCAGCACCTGATGCACGAGCTCCTCGGTCACGTCGCTCTGGTAGCCAAGGCACATGTCGAGGATCGACAGCGCGTCACGCATGCCGCCCTCCGCCGCCCGGGCGATCATGTTCAGCGCCCCGTCGGTGGCTGTGCCGCCCGCGCCCTCCGCCGCCTGACGCAGCCGCCCCGCAATCTGACCCGCCGGGATGCGCCCGAAGTCGAACCGCTGGCAGCGGGACAGGATCGTTGCCGGGAGGCGCTGGGGCTCGGTGGTCGCGAGGATAAACACCACATGGGCCGGCGGTTCCTCGAGGGTCTTGAGCAGCGCGTTGAACGCCGAGGCGGACAGCATGTGCACCTCGTCGATGATGTAAACCTTATATTTCCCCTGCTGGGGCGGATACTTGACCGTTTCGCGCAGGTCGCGAATCTCGTCCACGCCGTTGTTGGAGGCCGCGTCGATCTCCATCACGTCCATGGACTCCTCGCGCAGCAGCCGCCTGCAGGACTCGCACTCGCCGCAGGGGTCGCCATTCTGCGGGTTTTCGCAGTTGATGGCCCGGGCCATGATCTTCGCGGTGGACGTCTTGCCCGTGCCGCGGGAGCCGCAGAACAGGTACGCATGGGCGATGCGCCCGGAGGCCATCTGGTTGCGCAGGGTCGTCACCACGGCCTCCTGCCCCACCATGGAGGAGAAATCCGTCGGCCGCCACTGCCTGTAAAGCGCCTGATACGCCATGTCTCCGCTCCCCTTTTCCGTCACTCGCCCTCCGGCAGGGCCATGTCCAGCCAGTCACGCAGGCCCTCCAGCGTCTTCTCGCCGATGCCGCGCACCGCCATCAGGTCCTCCGGGTAGTAGAAGTACCCGCCGCTCTCCCGCTCGTCAATGATGGCCTGGCCGATGGTCTCGCCCACGCCGGGCAGCTCGGTCAATTCGTAGAGATCGGCCATGTTGACCGATACGGTGCCGTCCGGCCTCACGATCTCCGGCAGCGCCAGCGCCCGTCCGGACGCCGCGTACCAGTCTCCCTCCTGCCCCTCGGGCACCGCCGGAATTAACAGCAGCGCCGCGCAGAGGATGAGCAGCAGCCACGCCAGACCGCGGTTCATCTCACACGCCCTTGCGGACCTTCTGGCCCTCGCGGGTATCCTCGAGGATATAGCCCGCCGCCTTGATCGCGTCACGCAGCTCGTCGGAGCGCTTCCAGTCCTTGTTCTTGCGGGCCTCGGCACGCTCATCCACCATGGCCTGAATCTCCGCGGGCAGGCCGTCGTCCGTCTTCTGGAGGAAGCCCAGCACGTCCGCCAGCGCCTTAAGGGAGGTCAAAGCCGCCTGCACAGCCTGCTTCGCGCTCTGGGCGTTCAGGGTGACGTTCGCGTCCTTCACCAGCTCGAAGATCGCGCCAATCGCGTCGGCGGTGTTCAGGTCGTCGTCCATCGCCTCGTCAAAGCGCTTCTCGTAGCCCTTGAGCCGTTCCACAAAGGCTGTCTCCTCCTCCGTCAGCGCCCTGTCCTCCGCGGCACTGAGCAGGAAGGTCATCTGATCCCGGGCGGTGTAGAGGCGCGTAAGGCTCGCGTGGGCCGCGGCGACCTGATCCCGGGAGAAATTGATGGGGCTGCGGTAGTGGGCCGAGAGCATGAACAGTCGCACAGCCTCGAGATCGTACTCCTTGGAGATGTCGCGGACGGTGAAGAAGTTGTTCAGGGACTTGGACATCTTCTGATTGTCCACGTTGATGAAGCCGTTATGCATCCAGTAGCGCACATAGGGCTTGCCCGTCGCGCCCTCGGACTGGGCGATCTCGTTCTCATGGTGCGGGAAGAGCAGGTCCTTGCCGCCGCAGTGGATATCGAAGGTCTCGCCGAGATAGTGCATGGACATGGCCGAGCACTCGATATGCCAGCCGGGCCGCCCCATGCCCCACGGGCTTTCCCACGCGGGCTCGCCGGGCTTCTGCGCCTTCCAGAGGGCGAAGTCAGCGGGGTTCTCCTTGTCGGTCTCCACGTCCAGCCGCTCCGACGCGCCCATCTCGCGATCCTCCACGCTCTGGCCGGACAGCTTGCCGTAGCCCGGGAACGCGGACACGCGGTAGTACACGTCGCCGTTCACCGCATAAGCCCTGCCGTTGTCGATGAGCTTCTGGATCAGCGCGATGATCTGCGGGATGTGCTCCGTGGCCTTGGGGTGCACCGTCGCGGGACGGATGCCCAGCGCCTTGGCGTCCTTCCAGTACTCCTCGATGAAACGATCGCCCAGCTCCTTGACGGTGATGCCCTCCTCATTGGCGCGGCGAATCATCTTATCGTCGATATCAGTGAAGTTCTGCACGAAGGTCACGTCGTAACCCTCGCGCTCCAGCTGGCGGCGCAGCACGTCGAAGGTGATGAAGGGCCGGGCGTTGCCGATATGGAAATAGTTATACACCGTCGGGCCGCAGGCGTAGATGCCCACCTTGCCCTCGTGCAGGGGCTTGAATTCTTCCTTGCGGCGGTGTTCACTGTTATAGATCAGCATGATGATTCCTCCGTATCGTCGTCATGGCGGCGCGCCGCGGTACACAAAAAATACCGCAGGCTTTCCCGCCAAGCTATTATAGCAAATTGCGCCGGATAAATCAATCGTGACAGGCAGGGAACCTGCGCTCACCGCACGAAAACAGACTCCCTGATCGTTCTATAGCCGGAGGTGATATCCATGACCACCATTCGCGAGGCCAAGGCGGAGGACGCCGGGCTCATCAGCCATATTCACGCCACAAGCTGGCGGAAGGATTATCGGGGCCTGATCGCCGGGGATTATCTGGACAGGTTGCCGGACAACTACTGGGTGCCGTCGGTGCAGGCTTGGCTGTCCAGCGGGCAGCTCTACGGCCTCATCATCCTTGATGAAGGGAAACCCGTCGGGGCCTGCCTGTATGGCCGGGGGCGGGACGAAGCCTATGCCGACTGTGGTGAGATCGTCTCGCTGTACCTGCTGCCGGAGGCCACCCGCCGGGGACTGGGCAGTCAGCTTCTCAAAGAGGCGCTGCGCCTGCTGCGCGAGGACGGTCATGAGCGGTTCTACCTCTGGGCCATCGAGGGCAACACGGCGGCGGACGCGTTCTACCGCAGGCACGGCTTTCATCCCACCGGGGAGCGGGTGCGCTACCAGATCGGCGGTGAGGATATCGTTGACATCCGATACATCAAGCAGGCATAGAAAACGCTGCGGCAAAGTCAGGATTATGTCGAAAACGGCGAAAGAGTTCATTTAGAACGCGCGGCTGCCGATGGATCGGCGGTGGGCAAGTGCGCCCTTTCATATGAGGTGACTATCTTGAAGCTGCTTTTCCGGCATGATATAATGCCCATGTGGCTCAGCAAAAACACAAATTCGTGTTTGTATTGAACGCTCTCAGGAGGTTTGTTGTATGCTTGAAAAAATATCGTTCCCTGAACATGAATATGAATCAATTCAAAATTACTTAAATCAATTAGGGTATTGTTATACCACGAGGGTGTATAAAGAGATCGGGAAATATAAAGTCGGGGAATTATACGCTGCCCCATGGGGTGATGTATTGAAAATAGATGAAGTTCAAATCTACTGGAACGTATCAGATCGCCCTTTCTATGACGAAATGGATGATGATGAAAAGACAGAAATCCGCAAATTCTCTGAAGATATGGGGTTACCATATGAGTTTATTAAATTCTCAAAAGGTGCGGTATGATTATATTTCAACAGCGACAAATCCCCTATGATCGAATCAGCAGAAAGGGTCATAGCATCCGTTCTTGAGCGAAAGACGAAGGGCCTGCGGGTCCTTCGCTGCCACCCGGCGATTATTCAATCTCCTGTCGCTGCGGAACCTAAGATTCCGCAGCGTTTTTATTGCCTGTCCTGCCGCATCTGTCTGATGAGCCGCTCTCCCGAGCTTGCCAGTCCCCAGAGCAGGAGCGCGATGACCGCGATGAAACCGAAGTCCCGGCGCATATCAAAGGACATGCTGACCGTGCCCATAACCAGAAAGTGCGCGACGGCATAGCACAGCGCCAGTATCCCCAGCCGCTTTGCTGCCCGGCCGATCCGTCTCCTGCGCAGCGGATACCACACAGCTAACAGGAGCAACGCCATCACCAGCGCGATGATCAGATAGTATCCCAGCGCCAGCCGCGGCATCACCTGCGCCAAGCCTTTATCCTCCTCCGGGAGCTCTCCCCAGATCAGCGTCGTCTCGCCATCCTTCGTGACGTCCACAAAAACGACGGCCTTCTTGTCAGAGATAGACTGAGTGACCTGACCGCCTCTTTGATCTCTGGAGCCGAGCGGCGCGACATACAGGACGCCATCGAAATTCCATTCACGCAGGCCCCGCGGGCCGATGTATTGGATCTCCGTCCTGCCGTCCGCGAGGGTCTCCACCGAGATTTCACACGCTGAATAGGAGACAAACGTCATGGTGCTCTGCCACGCGATGATCGTCATCAGCACCGCCGCCACCGCGCACACGGCCGCAATCACCGCATGCCAGCGCCGCAGACGGATTTCACGGCGCACCGGCTCCAGCGGCAGCGCCACGGCAGCCTCCGTCATGTCCTGCCTCATCATGTCCAGTTTGCATCCGCAGGTCTCACAGTCCTTCAGATGCTCCTCGACCGCCGCGCGGGTCGTGTCCGTCACCATATCCTCGGCATAGAGCGGCAGCAGGTCTTCCATCATTTCACAGGGCAGTTTCATGCTTCTTCCCCCAATTCACGTTTCAGTCTTTCCCGGGCCCGGTGATACGTCACGCAGGCCCAGTTCGTCGTGTGCCCAAGCAAGCGCCCGATATCAGCAAAGGCCATGCCTCCATCCACCCGCATCAGGAATACATCCCGCATGGGAGGCGGCAGGCGGTCGATGGCGTCCCGGGCTTCGGAGGCCTCGACGCGCTCCTGCAGGCCGTCGGGCACCGTCGCGTCCGGCAACGGGTCCTTCGGGAGCATTCGCCGCTCGCGCCGCAGCTTCGACAGCCACATGTTCCTCGCGATGGCACACAGCCATGTGCTGACCGCCGCTGCCTCCCGATAGCTGTCCAGCTGCGTCATCGCCCGGAAAAACGTGTCCGCCGTAACGTCCTGCGCCGTCTGCTCGTCGCCGCAGAGTCGGAGGGTATAGCGGTACACCTGCGTGAAGTACGCCCGGTAAAGCCGCTCAAAGGTTTCAGCCGTCATGCCGCTTGCCCTCCTTTCTGCCTGTTAGACGCACGAAGGCGACGGGATATTACAGAGAGGATGAAAAATTCCGCGAGAGGGGACGCTCTCCCTCGAAAGGCGGCGACCATCATTCGGATATGTCTCTCCGTTTCGTCTGGGATATGAAAAAGGAGAGAGGCGCGTTTGCTCCCCTCTCCTGCTGTCCTGTTGAAAGCGTCCGCCCTGTGCGGCATATGCCCTCACCGTCTGCCCCGATGGTCGGAGCGGATACGGGCACGGCCCATTACCAGCCGATGCGGGTCCAGTCCTGCTGTTCGCTGCTGCCATATCCCGCGGGATACACGCCCGGGGTGACCAGCACGAAGCCGAGGTCGGCGTTATAGTTGCGGCTGTCGCTGGCGACCGTCACGGGGACGGACTCGCCGGTTTCCATCAGCACGGACGCCGCCGCCGGATAGTCCAGACGCAGCACGGTCGGCTTGACCTCCGCCGGGGCCGTCACGCGCAGGGTGTAGGTCGCCGGATAGACGTTCTGGAAGAAGTAGAAGCCGTACTGGTCAGAGATGGTCGATTCGACGACCTCGCCGTCACGGAGCAGCTCAACCAGCACGTTCGGGATGCCGCCCTCATCGAGGTCCTGCAGGCCGTTGCCGTTCTCGTCCAGCCAGACGCGGTCACCCAGCCGGCTGGGCAGCACGCTGCCGATGTTCATGCTCAGCAGCTCGTCGCCCATCGCAAGGGAGAAAACGTCGCTGGTGGCCTCGCGGTTGCGGCAATTCGTCATGACGCTGATCTGTCCGCCCTCATCGAGCCTGTTGTCGCCGGGCTCCACCACTACCTGACCTTCAGGCAACACCACGCCGAGCTGATAATCGCCGGGCGTGAGATCGGCAAAGCGGTAGGCACCGTCGCTTTCCGACTGCGTCTGATCAATCATCCGGCCCGAGCCGTCCAGCAGCATGATCTGCGCGCCCTCGAGAGCGTCGATGGTCGTGCCGTTATCGTGCCAGACGATGCCGCCGATGGAGGTCAGCTTGACCACGCCCAGCAGCAGGCCGTCGATCACATGGCCGTCGGTGGCCGTGAGGTTCCGCATGACCAGCGCGCCGTTCTCCTCGGTGAAGGTGCTGTCGCCGGGCTTGGGCGCAATGGCGTTGGAGGCAAGGCTGTAGGACACGGTGTAGTCGCCCGGCACGAGGCCCGACACAGCGAAGACGCCGTTCTCATCGGTGGTCAGGACGGCGAAGGTCTCGCCGGTGGTCTGGTCGATCACCGTGACGCGCTCCCCGGCAGGGGTGGCCTCATTCGGGTCGCAGATACCGTCGTTGTTCTCGTCCAGCCACAGGCGGCCCGTCAGCGACGCGGAACGCACGCCGCCAAGCTGCTGATCCTTCCACTGATCGCCCATCTCCACGGTCAGCGCGACGGTCTGGGTCGCCTGTCCGGGCTTCACGGGGAGCGTCACGCCGCTCATGCGCGAGGAAACATAGCCCTCGGGATAGGTCAGGGTGAGCTGATAATCGCCCGGGCGCAGATCAGCAATCGTGAAGCTGCCTTCCGAACCCGTGGTGACCGTGACGTCGGCGATGTCCTCACGGGCGGAGCTCAGCGAGATCACCACGCCAGCCATGGGCAGCTCGTCCGCGTCCATCACGCCGTCAGCGCTGCTGTCCATAAAGGCCACGCCAGTAATGCGTCCCAGCGCCACGCCGCCGCAGACCGGGCCCGTCACATGATTGCCCGTCTTGAAGTCAAAGGGCCTGCTCTCACCCATGTTGCCAATGAACTCGATGTCGCTGCCCGCGGAGAACACGCCGCCCTCCGGCAGCTCAAAGCGCAGGTAATAGCTGCCCGGCATCACCGCGTCAAAGCAGTATGCGCCGTTTGCGCCAATGGTCGCCGAGAATGCCTCGCCCTCCTGACGCTCGATCAGGCGCACGACGGTACCGGGCAGGCCCGCCTCGCCCTCGTCCTGAATGCCGTTGTCGTTGAGGTCGGCGAACACCACGCCTTCCACCACGCCGGGCAGGATCATGCCCATGTGCATCTCTGTCAGGCGGCTGCCCAGCGTCACGTCGAAGAGCTCGGAGCTGCCTGTGCCATTGCCGGTGTTGACGATCACGTTGCCGTCGCCCAGCTTGGTGAAGGCATAGCCATCCTGCGCGGACAGGGTCAGGCGGTAGCTGCCGGGCATCAGGCCGTCGAAGCTGTAGCTGCCGTCGTTGCCCGTGCGGGTCTCGGCGACCACCGCGCCCGAGGCGTCCGTCAGCGTCACCTTGAGGCTGCGGACCGTCTGCTCGCCGCTCTCCATCGCGCCGGAGAAGTTATCGTCCAGATAGGCCACGCCGCCCACCGTCGAGGCGTACACCGTACCGATCACCATGTGCAGCGTGCCGGAATCCGACACGAGAAGGTTATTGACCGTCTGATCCCTGCGGCCGGAGCGGGCCTCAAACAGGTTGCCCTCCCCATTGACCACCGTGAACATGGAGCCGTCGTCCGGCAGCGTCGCGGTGATGGCATACGCGCCTCCGTACAGGCCCGGGAAGGAGAAGGAACCATCCGCCCCTGACACCGTCTCTGCGAGCACCTTGCTCTTGCCCTGCTGTGTCAGGACGAGCTTCACGCCCGGCATGGCCGATTCGCCTTCATCATAGAGACCGTTGTAGTTGGCGTCTTGGAAGCAGACGCCCGCGATGCCCGAACCCTCCAGCAGGCCCACGTTCTGACCCTTCAGCGGCTTGCCGGCCTCCAGCGTGACGGACACGCTGCCGGCGCTCTGTCCCTCGGTGGTGATGAGGGAGCGGTTCTTGCTGCCGCGAGAAGCCGCGCGGGTGAACATCATGCCGTCCGGCAGCGCAACGGTCATCGTGTACTTGCCGGGGAGAATGTTATCGAAGCTGTAGGTGTCGCCGCCATCGGTGATCAGCGTGTAGCTTTCGCCGCTCTTGCGGGTCAGGGTGATCTCCACGCCAGCCTGCGTCGGCTCGCTCTCCTGATACACGCCGTCACCGTTCAGGTCGACCCACACGCTGCCCGAAAGCGAGGTCAGCGGCAGCGCGCCGACGCCGATATAGAGCTTCTTGTCCGCCTCCACGCGGAAGACCTGACTGTCCTGCTCCCGCTGCTCGGAGGGATACATGAAGTTGTCCATGGTGCGGTAGTTCTCGATGTGCGTGCTGTAGCCATAGCCCTCGGGCACGATGGTCTTGATAAAATACTCGCCCGCGGGAATATTCTCGAAATATATCGCCCAGTACTCATTGGAATCCTTGACCGTGACGCCCGAAGCGATCAGCGTCGGCTCGCCGCCCGCCGCGTAGAGCTGAACCTCCACGCCCGCGAGGAAGGACTCATACCTGCCGCGGCCGCCGTTATCGTTGCTGTCCACAAAGGCGCTGACAGCCAGCGTGCCGGTTCTCGCCGCGGTGATCTGCACGTTCGCCACGTCCTGACCGGCCATCGTGACGCTCCTGTCCGACGCCGACAGACCGCCGAGCTGCGATGCGCGCAGCAGATAGTTTCCGTTGGCGACATTCTCGAAGCGCCACGTGCCGGAGCCGTCCGCCACCGCCTGTGCGAGCTCCGCGCCGTCCTCCCGCAGCAGCGAAACCACCGCGCCGGAGACCGGGCTGCCATCGCCGGAGGTCACCTGTCCGCTCACGCTGCCGTAGAAAATACGCTCCAGCGAGGGCAGGCCCGCCATGGCGCCGCTCTCCAGCGTCAGGCTGATGACAGCGTCCACGCCGTCCTCGCTCCGGGTGAGCGTCCAACCCGCGCCGAGATAATCGCCCTCGGGCAGGTAAGCGGTCACCGTGTAGGTGTCGGGATACAGATTTTCAAAGGCATATGCGCCGTTCTCCAGAGACGCGCCGTACTCCGTGCGCTGGCTGACAGCGATGATTTCCGCCGCGTCCACGCCGCTGATAACGCCCGAAAGGCCCGCCGCAGAAACCAGCTCAATGGTATACAGGCTCTGCTCGCCGGCGGTGATCGCCACCTGCCACTGGGCCTGCTCGTACTGATCGGTCGGCTGACCGTTGAGGGAGGCGAGCATCACGCCGCTGCCCATGGTCAGCGTCAGGGTATAGGTGCCCTCCGGCAGCATGTCCGTCACAATGATCTGGTCGGCCTGCAGCGAACCGGAGGCCGCCACGCCGCCGTCACGCTCGAGGGTGAACGCTGCCCCCGCGTTGCCCGTGACGTCCAGCCGCAGCGTGCCCTGTGCCGGGGTCGGCGTGGGCGAAGGCGACGGAGTGGCCGTGGGCGTCGGAGAAGCCGTCGGGCTCGGAGAGGGAGTCGCCGTCGGAGCCTCAGTGGGAACCTCGGTGGGGATTTCCGTGGGAATCTCGGTAGGAACCTCGGTCGGCACTTCCGTGGGGACTTCGGTCGGAACCTCGGTCGGAGCAGCAGTCGGGGCCTCAGTCGGAGCTGCCGTGGGCACCTCGGTGGGCGCCTCCGTCGGGATCCAGCCCGGCAGCAGCTCCGGATGGCTCTCGAAGTCCGCGTCGATCAGCACGATTTGATCGGGATTGCCGCGATAGACGGGCAGCTCGAAAACCTTGTCCTCCATGGGCGCCTCGCCGAGGGTCTGCCGCAGCGCGTAAACACCCGCCGGGATGGCCTCGGGCAGCGCGTACGCGCCGGTCTCGTCCGTGGCGAAGCTCAGCACGATCACGTCCTCGCTATCCACCAGCACGAACTCCGCCATGCCCTCCGCCTGAACCTCAAACAGGCCGGCCAGCGCATAGACCATCACCGGAGCGATGTTGGGCATGCCCGCCGTCACGGCGACGGAATAACCGCTCTCCGCGCAGTCGTAGCCCTCGGGCATGGTGGCCATGTCAGGGAGCAGACGAACCGGTTCGTCGCTGTCCAGCGTGATCGTGCCGCTGACGGCTTCCGCGGCTTCCAGCGTGCCGATGACCTCATCGCCCTGCATCACGGTGAACACGCCGCTGAGCGGTACGTTCTCCCAGCCGCCGCCGCTCGTCGCCTTCAGGCCGCGGAACTCCACGCGCAGGGTTGTTTCCTCCGCCAGCGCAGGCGCGGTCAGGCTGAGCAGCATTGCGGCGCACAGCAGCCAACACAGCAGTTTCTTCCCCAGAGACATGTTCATGCGGACGCCTCCGTATTCTCGCGCAGGCCTTGATTTTCCATGCCTGCAGCGTCATCAGTCCATAACGTTTATATGGTAAAGCAACCGTCGCCGATTGTCAACCTTTTCTCCCCCAAGATTTACACTCAGCAACAGGAAAATCCAACCTTGGACAAAACGCGGCGCGGAAGAGCCATCGCTCTCCCGCGCAAAACCGACTCTCGGTCGGTTATTCGTCATTCTCCTGTTCCTTTTCCTCGCTGTCAGCAGCCTCGGCAGGCAGCTTGGTCACAATAGCGCTCTCCACGCGGTGATCCTCAATCTTCTCCACCTGAATGCGCAGGCCCTCGACCTCCACCTCCGGCGTACTGCCGTCCTGCGGGATGGTCGTGAACTGGTTGAAGATCAGGCCGCCGAGGGTGTCATACTCCTCCTCCAGCGGCAGGCCGATATCGAGCGCCTCAGCCACGTCCTCCAGCGCCGCCGCGCCGGAAATGCGCCATGTGTCCTCGGACAGCCGGACAATCTCCGCCTCGGCCTGAGGATCAAACTCGTCGTAAATGTTGCCGACGATCTCCTCCAGCAGGTCCTCCATGGTGACGATGCCGCTCATGCCGCCGTACTCATCCAGCACGATGGCCATGTGCACCTTCTTCATCTGCATGTTGCGGAAGAGCTGGTCGGCCTGCACCGTCTCAGGCACGAAGTACGCCTCGTGCAGCAGCTCGCGCAGACTCCTCGGATTGCCCATGGCTGCGTTGAGCAGGAAGCTGCGGGCGTTGAGGGTGCCGACAATGTCGTCCATGTCCTCATCGTAGACCGGGAACCGGCTCAAGCCCGACTCACGAATCGTTTGAAGAATCTCATCCGTGTTCGCGCCGACCCAGATGCTGGTCACGCCCGTGCGATGGGTCATCACGTCCTCGGCGGTACGGTTGTTGAACTCGAAGATGTTCTCGATCATTTCCTTCTCGGTCTCTTCGATCGCGCCGGTTTCGCCGCCCATATCCACCATCATGCGGATTTCTTCCTCGGTGACCTCCTCCGGTTCGGCATTGGGGTCGATGCCCATCAGCCGCAGGATGCCGCCCGTGCTCAGGGTCAGCAGCCACACCACGGGCCGGAACACCGCCGCGCACACGTTCAGCGCGCCGACGGTCAGCCGCGCCGTCTTCTCCGGATGCTGCATCGCGACGCGCTTGGGCACCAGCTCGCCTAACACCAGCGTGAAATAAGCCAGAATCAGCGTCACCAGCACCACGCACAGGGTATCCAGCGCCCCGGCGCTCATGGTCACGCCCATCCGGACAAACGCTCCAGCCAGCCTTGACGCGAACCGCTTCGCCGCAAACGCGCTGCCCAGAAAGCCCGCCACGGTGATGCACACCTGAATGGTGGACAGATAGCGGTTCGGGGCCTCGGTCAGGCTGAGCAGCCGCGCCGCCACTTTGTCGCCCTCCTCCGCGTCACGCCGCAGTCTGGCGTCGTTCAGCGAGAGCAGCGCGGCCTCCGTCGCCGCAAACCAGCCGTTCAACAGGATCAAAACCAACTGAAGCAATAGAGGTCCAGCCCATGGGTCCGAAGACACGAAAAATCACTCCTTGAATTTCTGAGCGTCCGCCCTTCACGCAGCCCGTTCCGCGGCGCGCGGACAACGCCGGTGGAAGAATTTACTGCGTTAAAGGATAGTATATCACATTCTCCTGTCAAATGCAAATGCTCAGCTGTGATTCCGCGCCCCTGTCCGGCGGACATGTCGGAATGCGTCATTCCGCGCCCTTGAGTGCCTCGACCATGTCGATTCTTCTGTTCTTGCGGGCGACCATCCAGCCCACGAAAAGCGACACGCCGAAGGTCAGCAGCAGGCTGATGACATACGTCGGCACACCGATGCAGACCGCCAGCTCATACTCGGAGGCCAGCGCCTTGCACAGGTACCAGAGCACCCATACGCCCGCGGGCAGGCCGATGAGCGCGCCGATCACGGTCAGCCAGACATTCTGGCTGATGAGCAGCCTGCCGATCTGCCTGTCCCTGAACCCGAGCACCTTGAGCGTCGCCAGCTCGCGGCTGCGCTCGAGGTAGCTCATGACGCCGAGGTTATACAGCACCACCACGCCCAGCGCCGCCGCGGCAGCCACCAGCACCGCCACCATGACGTTCATGATGCCCACGAAGCTGTCATAGGAGTCCATCATGCCCTGCTTGTCCTGCTTCCCGGCGATGATCGGCGAAGCCCCGATATCACCGGCGGCTTTGTCCGTAAAGATCGCGCTGACGCGGTACGGGATGCCGATTTTCTCCGCGTACCCGGCGGTCATGACCACGCTCTCGGTGATCACCGAGCGATAATACCCCGCGACCTTCACCTCGTACTGCTCCTCTACGCCGTAGGGCGACAGGATGATCGTCTCGCCGACGGACGCGACGTCCCGGAGCCGCTGGCAGAGATAAACGCCGTCATCCCCGAGGGACAGCAGCCGGTTGCTGCCGTCGACAAAGCGGATCAGGCCCCTATCCGCGGAGTAGACCTCCAGTGCGACGGTCTTGCCCGCCAGACTCACGCCGGAGCTCGCCAGCCAGTCGCCGTCAAGCTCCTCCGCCAGCCGCAGCGCCTCCCCATTGGCGGCCGACTCCGAGAGGTTGACCCGGGTGGTGTAGTGGAGGATGTCCTCGCCCAGCACATCGAGATACGCCTTCATGGTGTCGGACATGCCCAGACCGCCCACCATCAGCACCATGCAGCCCGCCACGCCGATGAGCGTCATGGCGGAACGGGACTTGTGCCGGAGGATATCGCGGAGATTCCAGCGAGTGCCAAAGCGCAGCCTGTGCCAGAGCGGGAGCTTCTCGAGGACGCTCTTCTTCATGGCCTTGGGCGTATAGGGGCGCAGCGCGTCGGCAGCGGTTCCACGGAGCATGGCCTTGACGGACAGGTAGCTGATGAGCGTCAGGAACAGCACGATCGCCGCAATCAGCGGCGGGCAGAAGCCCGGCATAACCAGCTTCCACTCAAGCAGATCGAAGTAGGCGCCCATCATGCCGTTCTCGTTCATGATGATGGCCGCGATGCCATAGCCCAGCAGCACGCCCAGCGCCGTGCCCGCCGCGCCGATGAACAGCCCGTAAGATGTATAGTGCGCGAGAATCTTTCTGTCCCGGAAGCCGAGGGCCTTGAGGGTGCCGATCTGCGTCTTCTCGCTGGCGGCGATGCGGTGCATGGTGGTGACCATGGTCAGCATGGCGATCAGCAGGAACAGCACCGGCAGCACGGAGCCCATGGTCTGACCCTCCTCCACCTCGCTCTGGGCGCCCGCGTAGGAATACTGCTCCGACTTGGAGGTCACCAGCAGGGTTCGGCCCAGCGCGCCGGCGATCCGCTGCTCCATCTCGTCCTTTTCGAGGGCGGAGCGAATGTTGATCTGCGGATAGAAGGCGAACCCAAGGACCTTTTCCAGTTCCGCGGGCGTCATGAACGCGAAGCCGAAGGTGGTGTGGTCTGGCATGAGCTGATTGGCGTCCGCCACGCAGATCATGTGCTCGCCGCTCTTGGCAAGCCCCACGACCTCCTCCGTGAAGGATGCGCCGCCGTAGGTCAGCTCGATGGTATCCCCTACCCCGACGCCATTGGCCTCCGCGAACTTCCGGGAGAGCCAGAGGCCCGCGCTGTCAGGATCGTAGGCCGCGCCGGAGACAACCGCCATGGTCGTGACGGTGTAGTTCTCCGAGACCGTCAGGTTCAGCGCCTTCTTCTCCCCCGCGATATCCACATTCACCGAAAACACCCGCGAGGCCGCGTCGACCCCCGGTATATCGAGAACCGCGTTCAGATCGTCCGCCGAGAAGCCCGTCTCCGAATAGACCCGGTAATCGGCGTAGTTCGTCGCCTCGAAGAACGCGCCCGTGTCCGCCTCGATGCTCTTCCATTCGATGTTGAAGCCCAGAAAGATGCCCACGCCCAGCGCCACCATTACGATCATCGACAGGAACTGAGCGCGGTATTTCCATGCCGTCCGCAGCAGCTTTCTCGTCAGCATATCACCACTCCACCTCGTCGGCGCTCATCGGGCTGTCTTGCTCGATGACCTCGCGAATCTTGCCGTTCTTCACGCGGATGACCGTGTCGGCCATCCTGGCGATGTTCTGGTTGTGGGTGACGATCACGATGGTCTTGCCGTACTCCCGGGCCATGGACAGCAGCAGCTTCAGGATCAGCACGCCCGTCTCGGAATCCAGCGCGCCGGTGGGCTCGTCGCACAGGAGAATCTTCGGGTTCTTCGCCAGCGCTCGGGCGATGGACACCCGCTGCTGCTCGCCGCCGGAGAGCTCCTGCGGGAACTGGCGCAGATGATCCGCCAGCCCCACCTCCCGCAGCATCTTCTCAGCGCTGAGGGCGTCCTTGGAGATTTCCTTGGTCAGGGTCACGTTCTCATGGACTGTCAGCGTGGGAATCAGGTTGTAGAACTGAAACACGAACCCGACCGTCGAGGCGCGGTAGTCCGCCAGCTCGTTGCCGGAGAGTGTCGAGATGTCGCGGCCGCAGACGGTGATCTTGCCGCTGGTGGGGCTGTCCAGACCGCCCAGCAGGTTCAGCAGCGTGCTCTTGCCCGCGCCGCTCGGGCCAAGAATGACGACAAACTTCCCCGCCTCCAGCGACAGATTCACGTTGTCCAGCGCTCTCTGTTCATGATCCCCGCTCCGGTAGACGCGGGTGACGTTTTCCAGTGTGACGATGGCCATGGAACAACCCTCCTGCGATTCATCGCGCAATATTAGATAGGACTAACCAGTCTTCCGTGAAGAAGCCTGCCGGAGCAGGCCTATTGATTAGTCAAGGCTAATCATTTATATGATATCGCATTGTCCGGCGCTTGTCAAGCCCTCTGTTCCATGCGGTCAAGCTGCCGGTAGGTCATGAAGATCACCGCCATCGACGCGACGAGGGTCAGCGCATCCGCCGCGGGCATCGAGCAGAGCACGCCGTCCAGCGCGAAGAACTGCGGCAGAAGCAGCGCCAGACCCACGCCCAGCACGATCTCGCGGAACATGGACAGGAGCGTCGAGGCGACCGCCTTGCCCATGGCCTGCAGGAAGATGAACGCCGCCTTGTTGACGCAGGCGAACACCATCATGCACAGGTAGACCCGGAAGGCCTTGACGGCGAAGTCCGTGTAGTAAACGCTCTCGTTGGCGGCGCCGAAGATGGCGATGAGCTGCCTCGGGAAGCCCTCGACGATGATCAGCGCGATCAGGCCCACGACGGCCTCGCCGATGAGCAGCAGCGTCAGCAGCCGCTTCACCCGCTCAGGACGGCCCGCGCCCATGTTGAAGCCCACGATCGGGATGCAGCCCGCCGCCATGCCGACCACGATGGAGATGACGATCTGGAAGAACTTCATCACGATGCCGACCACCGCCATGGGGATTTGGGCGTACTGCTCCTGCCCGAAGACCGGGTCGAGCCCGCCCCAGTGCCGGATCATGTTGTTGATCGCCGCCATGGCCGCCACGAGCGATATCTGCGAAAGGAAGCTGCACACACCCAGCGTCAGCGACCGGCGGACGACCCTGCCCTGCAGGGCAAAATCCCCGCGGTTCAGCCGGACGGTCTTCGCATGCGCCAGATACCACACGGACAGCGCCGCCGTGATGATCTGCCCGATGACCGTCGCCACCGCCGCGCCCATCACGCCCCAGTGGAGACTGAAGATCATGATCGGATCGAGGATGATGTTCGCCGCCGCGCCCGCGAGGGTCGAGACCATGGCGAACTTCGGGCTGCCGTCCGCGCGGATGACCGGATTCATGGCCTGACCGAACATATAGAACGGAATGCCAAGGCTGATCCAGAAGAAATACTCCTTCGAGTGCCGGAAGGTCTCCTCGTTGACCGTGCCGCCGAACATGGCGATGATCTTGTCAGCAAAGAGCAGGTACAGGGCCGTCAGCAGGACGCTCGCGGCCACCACCAGCACCACGGCGTTGCCCACGCTGCGGCGGGCGTCGGCGGTCTCCTGCCTGCCGAGGCTCAGGCTCACAAAGGCGCAGCAGCCGTCGCCGATCATCACCGCGATGGCCAGCGCGATGACCGTCATCGGGAAGACCACCGTGTTGGCCGCGTTGCCATAGGAGCCCAGATAGGTCGCGTTGGCGATGAAGATCTGGTCGACGATGTTGTACAGCGCCGCCACCAGCAGCGAGATGACGCAAGGCACCGCGTACTTGCGCATCAGCCTGCCGACCCGTTCGTTCCCCAGAAAGGCGTTGGTTTGGGTTTCCATGTTCATTCCCTCCGTTTCACAGAAAAAGCGCGCGGCCGGAAAGCTGGACTTATGCCTTCCCGGCTGCGCACTTTACACTGTCTGGATTCAATTGTCCGCAAAAAACAACGTGTTGCACAACCGGCTTTACGCAGTCACGCTACACGTTGCATGGATATTATAGAACGGTTTTGTCCCGTTGTCAAGCGCGAATCCGACGTCTCTTCTCCGTCAGCCCGAACCGCCCGCGATGGGCGTCTGCCCGGTGACCGTGCTGCCCGCCGGGACGCTGCGGGTGATGAACGCGCTGCCGCCGATGACGGAATTCGCGCCGATGACCGTGTTCCCGCCGAGCACGGAGGCGTTGGCGTAGATGATGACGTTGTCCTCGATGGTCGGATGCCGCCGGGTGCCGGCAATGCGCTGACCGCCCCGGGTGGAGAGCGCGCCGAGGGTCACGCCCTGATAAATCCGCACATGATCACCGATGACGCAGGTCTCACCGATGACGACGCCCGTGCCGTGGTCGATCATGAAGTGCTTCCCGATGACCGCGCCGGGATGGATGTCAATGCCCGTCTCGCCGTGGGCAAACTCGGTCATGATGCGCGGCACATAGGGCACGCCCAGCAGATGCAGCTCGTGGGCGATGCGATAGACCAGCGTGGCGAAGAAGCCCGGATAGCAGAAGATAACCTCCTCGGGGCCCCGGGCCGCGGGGTCGCCGTCGAAGCAGGCCCGGGCGTCCATCAGCAGCATGGCCTGAATGTCCGGCAGCCGCAGCAGGAAGCGCTTCGCCAGCTCCTCGGCATCCCCCTGCTGACCCGCCGCCCGCAGCGCCGAGGCGATCTCCCGGGACAGCCGCCAGCCGACCCGGTCCAGATGCTCCGTGACGGACAGGGGCGTGCCCTCCACCGGGTAGTATCCCGGGAAGATCGCGCTGCGAATGTCCAGCAGCAGCTCGACGACGGTCTGCCTGCGCGGCATGTGCTCCCGGCGGTCCCCCGCGAAGAGCGGCTCGTCATGCCACGCGCTCTCAAGTCTCCCCGCGACGGCTTCAATGGTCGATTTCATGGCTGCGACCCGCCTTTCATGATATGGTCGGCATGGAAAGGGCGCGACAGCAACAGACCGCCACGCCGCCTGATGACGTGAGCTTCACTCGCTGAACATGGGCGTGGACAGATAGCGCTCGCCGGTGTCCGGCAGCAGCACAACGATCAGCTTGCCCTTGTTCTCCGGGCGCTTGGCAAGCTGAGCCGCCGCAAAGGCCGCTGCGCCGGAAGAGATGCCCACCAGCAGGCCCTCGCTGCGGGCAATCGCTCGCCCGGCGGCAAAGGCATCCTCGCTGGCAACGGTGATGATCTCATCATAGACGTCCGTGTTCAGCGTATCCGGCACGAAGCCCGCGCCGATGCCCTGAATCTTGTGCGGG
>JAFLST010000029.1 GCA_022510815.1 Christensenellaceae bacterium
CAAGCGCGCGCATGGCTATCCAAGCATCTTCTGGCAACAAAAAATCCTCACAGTCATTGCAACTGCAAGGATTCTTCTGGAGCTGATGACCGGATTTGAACCGGTGACCTCATCCTTACCAAGGATGCGCTCTACCGACTGAGCTACATCAGCACGTCTTGATTGGCAACGGTGATATGATAGCACATTCAGCGAAGAAATGCAAGAGGGAATTTGAGAAAATTTCTTGTACCAGACAAAAATCACCAGGAAGCGCAGCAAAAGGAGGAACCTCCGTCAGTGATGCGCATACACATTTACAGTTTGTTCATGCACTTCCCACGGTTTTCTGGTATAATAACCGGGACAGAATGGGAGGCGTAGGCATGATCGAGCTTCGTGGGATCACCAAGCGATACGGGACGGTAGAGGCGGTGAGCAACCTGTCCTTCCGCGCGCCGAAGGGGCAGCTCGTGGGGCTGCTGGGCCAGAACGGCGCCGGCAAGACCACGACGCTCAACATCCTCACCGGCTACCTCCCGCCGACCGCCGGACAGGTGCTGGTGGACGGTCTCGACATGCTCGCGCAGCCCCGGGAGTGCAAACGCCGCATCGGGTATCTGCCGGAGCGCCCACCGCTCTACGATGAGATGACCGTGGCCGACTACCTTCGCTTCTGCTGCGAGCTCAAGGAGGTCCAGCGGAGAGACATTCCCCGGCACATCGACGATATCCTGAACATCTGCGGTCTGACGGAGGAGCGCGGGCGGCTGATCGGTCACCTGTCGAAGGGCTACCGGCAGCGGGTCGGCGTGGCGCAGGCGCTGTGCGGGAATCCGCCCGTGCTGGTGCTGGACGAGCCCACCGTGGGCCTTGATCCCCGGCAGGTCGTCGAGATTCGTGAGCTGATGCGTGAGCTGGGCAAGGAGCATACCGTGATCTTCTCCTCGCACCTGCTGCCGGAAATTCAGCAGCTCTGCCAGCGGGTGGTCATCCTGCATAAGGGCAAGCTGGTGCGCGAGGCCGACATGAGCGAGCTGACAGACACGGGCAACGTGATCCGTCTGCGGGTGTCCATCGCCATGCCGGAGCGTCAGCTCGTCCCGGCGCTGAAGAGTCTGCCCTGCGTCCGCCGGGTCAAGACGCTGCCCACCATGGACGCGGAGGTCACCGAGGCCCTGCTGGAGTGCGACGCAGCGGACAAGCCCCATGGCACGCCTCAGGCACAGCTTTTCCGTCTCCTGTGCGGGCTGGATGCGCCGATCAACATGCTCGTGCAGCAGCGCGACACTCTCGAGGCGGCCTTCCTCCGGCTGACCGCCGGGGACACGATTCAACAGGAAGAAGGGTGAGGCCCTTTGCTGACCATCTGGAAGCGCGAATTGCAAAGCTATTTCTACACGCCGGTGGGCTATGTGTTCATGGGCGTGTTTCTGACGCTCTCGTCGGTGATGTTCTTCCTTTCCCTCCTGCGGGAGCGCTCGTCGGACCTGCTGACCCTTCTGGGGCAGCTCGGCTATCTGTGGATGCTGCTGACCCCCGTGCTGACCATGCGGCTGTTAGCGGAGGAGCGGCAAAAGCGTACCGACCAGCTCCTACTGACCAGCCCCGTGTCGCTGCCGGGCATCGTGCTGGGCAAGTACCTCGCCGCGGTGACGGTGATGCTGCTGACCGTCGCGCTGACGGGGCTATTCGCGCTGATCGTGGCCATCTACGGGCAGGTGTACCCCGGCGAGCTGTTCGTTGGATATCTGGGCTTCATCCTGCAGGGATGCGCATTTATCGCCATTGATCTTTTCCTGTCCGGCTGCGCGGCAAGTCAGGTGACGGCTGCGGTGCTGGCCTTCGGCGTGAACTTCGCGCTGTGGATGCTTGACATGCTCGAGACCGCCGTGACCGTTGATTTTCTGGCGGATATTCTCGGTTTCTTCAGCTTGTACAAGCGGCAGGAACCGTTCCTGATGGGGCAGCTCTCCTTCGCCAGCGTAGGCTTTGCGCTGTCGATGGCGGCGGCGTTCCTGCTCCTGACCATCCACGCGCTGGACAGCCGGCGCTATCGGGGAGCGTGATGGATATGAAGAAAAAGCGTGATCGCGTGCCCTTCTGGCGGAATCCCCGCCTGCGCTACGGTTCCCTTTCGACACTGATTCTCTGCGTGGCGCTGGCGGCGCTCATCGTGCTGAACGTGGCGCTGACCGACCTTGAGAAGAAGCATGGCTGGCGGGCAGACTTCTCCTTCAACGCCCTGACCACCCAGTCCGAGACCACCCTGCAGGTGCTGGAGCGGCTCCCCTACCCGGTGCACATCTATGCCCTGTACTCCAAGGGCAGCGAGGACCTGCCGCTGATGGAGCTGCTGGACCGCTATGCCGCGGCCTCGGCGCTGGTGACATGGGAACAGACCGACGCAGCGCTGAACCCCGGCCTCCTCACGCGCTTCCACAGCGAGCTGACCGGCGAGACCGTGACCAACGATTCGCTGATCGTCTTCTGCGAGGCCACGGGCCGCTGGAAGGTGTTGTCCTACGCGGACTTCATGAGCCTGTCGCTGAACCTTGAGGAGGGCAGCTACGAGATCGCCGGTCTGGCCTACGAGGCGAAAATCACCTCCGCCATCGCCTACGTCACGCAGGACACGATTCCGCGGATCATCGTAGCGCAGGGACACCGCGAGCTGGACGAAGCGGGCACGGGCGTGTTTTCAGAGCTGCTGGAAAACAACTATTACGACGTGCAGTACGGCCGTCTGTCGGAGTTCGAGCTGTCCCCGGAGGATCTGGTGGCGCTGCTCTCGCCGGTGCGCGACCTGACCGACGGCGAGCTGGAGACCCTGGCAGCCTTCGCGGAGCAGGGCGGAAGCATCCTGTTCACCTGCGATTACTCCGACCCCGTAGCGCAGATGCCCAATTACGCGGCGCTGCTGCGCTCCTATGGCTTCCTGCCCAAGGAGGGCGTGGTGGTGGCCTCGACCGCGGAGCCGGATACCTACTATGACAACATGCGCATCAACCTGATTCCCTACATGCTGTCCGGAGAGATCACCGCTGATCTGACGGGCAGCTACAGCACGCTGCTGCTGCCGGGCTGCCGGGCCTTCGAGACTCCCGGCGATACGGACGCGGGCCTGACTGTCACGCCGCTGCTCTCCTCGGGCTACGGCGCGTACCTGCATGACCTGTCCTCCAGCACGCTGTCCCTCGACCAGCAGGACGGCGACGAGATGGGCCCCTTCGCCCTCGCGCTGGAGGCAACCCGCATCACCGCCTCGGGCAACGTGTCGAGGGCCTTTGTGCTGGGCTGCTCGGGGCTGCTGACCAGTGCGCAGATTCATGCCATGACCGACGCAGAGGAGTTCATTCTGCGCACGGTGCAGTTCCTCTTGAACGCTCAGCCCTCCGATCTGGGCATCATGGCCAAGACCGCTGTGCGCCCGGCGCTGTCGGCGCGTTCCGCAGCATTGGGAAGCCTGCTGCTGGTGTCGCTGCCCATGGCGGTGATCGCGGCGGCGCTGGTGATTCTGCTGCCGAGGAGGAACCGCTGATGCAGAACGTGAGGCGCAGGCAGAGCCGTCCCAAGCGCCACGGGCGTCTGTTCCTGCTGCTCGCCGCGGTGGCGCTGCTTCTTCTGACGGCGGCGATTCTGTGGCTCGGCAGGCGAGAGGAGCCCCAGCCGACGCCCGGGCGCGAGAGTACCGCGCAGGTGCTGATGACCCACGAAGCCGACGAAGTGGAGCATGTCGCCGTGACCCTGCGCAACGGCGAAGGATGGACGGTCCTGCAGACTGGCCCCGGCGCGCTGACCATGGCGGACGACCCGGATTTTGAGATCGACGCGGGATATGCCGCGCTGATTCTGGGAGCCGCCCGCACCGTCTCCTGCGCCGAGGTGCTGACCGACGACCCGGCGCTCTACTTGGATGATCTCGCATCCTTCGGCCTTGACGCGCCCCGGCTGATCGCGGACATCGCCTATGCCGACGGCACAGCTGTGACCTTCCGGGTGGGCGACGCGCTCTCCAGCGACGACGCGTCCCTGCTCTACATGACTGTCGATGGGGACAACCGTCTCTTTGCCGTTGAGCGAGGCAACATCGACGATCTCACCATCGACCGGGCGCTGCTCCGAAAGGTGACGCAGCCTGTGCTCCACGCGGCGAGGTTCGACCGCGTCACCCTCGCCGGCCCCGACGGTCTCATCGGTGAATGGGCGCTGGAGGGGAGCATCGGCAACGCGGACGCCGTCGACCGCTGGCGACTCGTCGCCCCGGTCAACTATCCTGCCGACGCCAACGCCATGTCTTCCCTCCGGGAGAGTCTCGCGACCCTGAGGCTGGGCGCTTACGTCGGCCCGGCGACAGAGGAAAACCTGACGGCCTGCGGCTTTGACGAACCGCGCCTCGTCATCAGCATTCATCAGGCCGGGGGAAGCATCGGCACCACGAGCGCCACCGGCGAGTATTCCCTCACCGACTGGCCGGAGAGCAGCTTCACTCTCACCGTAGGCGGCCCGAAAAGCGAGGACGTCGACTACGTCCTCTATGAGGATTACATTTATATCAGCAGTCACTACCTGCTGGCCGCCTTCATGGAGAAAAACCCCGCCGACACCCTCAGCCGCTACATCACGCCGACCGCGCTGGGCAATCTGGCCCGCCTGACCGTCAAGACCGACGGGGGCACCGACGAATACATCATCACCCGCACCGAACAGGTCGCCGAGAACAACGAACTTGTCACCGACCTGAACGGCAGCGTTGTCTTCGACTATGCCTGCACCTTTAACGGCGAGGCCATCGACTACGCCGCCTTTGAGGCCAGCTACAGCCAACTCATCGTGATCACCGTTTCGGGCGTTCTGCCCGCGGGCTGGTCGGCGAACGAAGAGCCTCACACCGTCTATACCTTTCACGACGTCTCCGGCGATACGCACACGGTGGCCTTCATCACCTTCGACGCGCTCCACGACGCGGTGGTGATCGACGGCGAGGCGGCGTTCTATCTGATCAAGGGCGGTTACGGGTTCTAAGTTTTCATGGCCAGGAGGAGCGCAGCATGAGCCACATTCTCATCATCGACGACGACATCCACATCGGGGATATGCTGGAGGAAGTCCTGCGCTTGGAGGGCTACGGCGTGTCCCGCGCCTACTCCGGCACCGAGGCCCTGCTCGCCCTGTCCGCCGCGCGGCCTGGTCTGGTGCTGCTGGATCTGATGCTCCCCGGCCTGTCCGGCGAAGAGGTACTGCCGAAAATACAGGGCATCCCCGTCATCGTTCTCAGCGCCAAGGCCGACACGGACAGCAAGGTGTCCCTCCTGCTCGGCGGCGCGGCGGATTACATCACCAAGCCCTTTAACACAAAGGAGCTGCTGGCCCGCATCACCGTGGCACTGCGCAGCGGCAAGCATGCCGTCGCCCATGTGCTCTCCCATGGCCCGCTGCGCTTGGACCTGATGACCCGGCAAGTCCACACCGGCGACGCGGAAATCCATCTCACCCGGACGGAGTTCGCCATCCTGCGCCTGCTGATGGACAATCCCGCGCAGGTCATCACCAAGTCCGCCCTGCTGGAGCGCATCAGCGCCGACACCCCGGACTGCACGGAGAGCTCCCTCAAAATGCACGTCAGCAACCTGCGCAGGAAGCTCCGCCATGCCGGGGCAGGCGATCCCATCGAGGCGGTGTGGGGCATTGGCTTCAAGCTGAAATCTTGACCAAATCTTGACGCTTTTCTTGACCGTTTTCTTGACCGTTGCCTGCTATACTGGGGCCATTCCAATCAAAGGAGGTTCCCATATGGACTATGTGCTGACCACCGATGGCCTGTCCAAGCAGTATGGCCGCTTCAGGGCGCTGGACGGGCTGACCATGCAGGTGCCCAAAGGGGCGATCTACGGCTTCGTCGGCAAGAACGGCGCGGGCAAAACCACGCTTATCCGGATCATCTGCGGGCTTCAGGCGCCCACTTCCGGGGCGTACACCCTGTATGGCACCGACAGCCGCAACGAGAACATCGTCAAGGCCCGCCGCCGCATGGGCGCTGTGGTGGAGACCCCTTCCATCTATCTGGACATGACCGCCGCAGACAACCTGAAGCAGCAGTACCGCGTGCTGGGTTTGCCGTCCTTCGAGGGCATCCCGGAGCTGCTGGCGCTGGTCGGACTGGAGCATACCGGCAGCAAGAAGGCGAAGAACTTCTCGCTGGGCATGAAGCAGCGTCTGGGCATTGCCATCGCGCTGGCAGGCGACCCGGACTTTCTGGTGCTGGACGAGCCGGTGAACGGCCTCGACCCGCAGGGCATCATCGAAATCCGGGAGCTCATTCTGAAGCTGAACCGGGAGCGGCAGATCACCGTCCTGATCTCCAGCCACATTCTGGACGAGCTGTCCCGCCTCGCCACGCACTACGGCTTCATTGACGGCGGGCGGATGCTCAGGGAGCTGAGCGCCGACGAGCTGGAAGCCGCCTGCCGCAAATGCGCCCGCCTCACCGTTACGGACGTGAAAACCCTCGCCCGGGTGCTGGACGGCATGAAGGTCGAATACAAGGTGCTCTCCGACACGCAGGCAGACGTGTATGCCCGGCTGAACGTATCCCAGCTCACGCGAGCGCTGGACGGTGAGGGCTGCGAGGTCATCTCCATGGAGGAGCGGGACGAGAGCCTCGAGAGCTTCTATGTCAATCTGGTGGGGGGTGGCCGTCATGCGTAACCTCCTCTCCGCCGGATTCACCCGCCTGTGGCGCAGCAAGGCGCTGTGGCTTTCCTGCGTCTTCCTATCGGGTCAGACCATCACTGCGCTGAGAACCCGGTATATCGACCGGATCACCCTTGGGGTCATCAACTACATCGACGGCTGTTTCTTCTCCTACATAGCCTTCATCGGTATCCTGATCGCTGTGGTCTGCACGCTGTTTCTGGGCACGGAATACAGTGACGGTACGTTGCGGAACAAAGTCACCACTGGCTGCAAACGGAAGGATATCTATCTGGCCAACCTCATTGTCTGCTCGACGGCGGCCCTCATCATGTGCGCCGCGTCCATCATCCCCGGCCTGTGCATTGGACTGCCGCTGCTGGGCGGTTTCCACATGGGTGCCGCGCGGGCCGCGCTGTTCGTGCTGGGCTCCCTCGCGCTGGCCTTGGCCTTTGCGGCGATCTTCACCCTGCTGGCCATGCTGGTGACCAATCGGGCGATCGCGTCTGTCGCGGCCATCCTGATCGCCCTGACGCTGCTGGCCGTCGGCGTGTACGTCGACAGTCGGCTGCAGGCCCAGCCCACCATCGACGGCCTTGTGATCCACACCACGGACGAATCGGGAAACATCGACTGGGAGAACTCCGTCACGGAGAAGCAGCCCAATCCGCTCTACCTCCCTGATGGCCCCGTTCGTGACGTCTATGAATTCCTTCATGATTTTACGCCCGGCGGACAGGTGATGCAGTATGCCTCCGTGTCACCCAAACGGCCCGAGGTGATGATCGTCTACAACGTCGTGATCGTCGCGGTCACCACCGCGGCGGGCCTGTTCCTCTTCCGGCGCAAGGACCTCAAATAAAAGCAGGTGATTCATATGCTCCCCTATCTGCTCTGCGGCGCTTTGCTCCTCGCCGTCCTGACCCTGTGCGTCAAGGTCTATCTGCTGCACAGGGCCATGGACGAGATCGCCGGGCAGTTGGGGGAGCTTCTTTCCACGGATACCAACGTGCTTCTCTCCCTGTCCAGCCGGGACAGGCACGCGCGGCGTCTGGCGGCGGATCTGAACCGTCATCTGCGGCTGATGCGGGATCTGCGGCGGCGGTTCCAAAGCGGCGACCGGGAGCTGAAGGAGGCCGTAACGAACATCTCCCACGACCTGCGCACGCCGCTCACCGCCATCTGCGGCTATCTGGACCTGCTGGAACGGGAGGACAAGTCGCCGTCGGCTGAGCGCTATCTGGCCCTGATCGCGGGCCGGGCCGAGGCCATGAAGCAGCTCACCGAGGAGCTGTTCCGCTATTCGGTGATCCTGTCCACGGACAGCATGTCGCTGGAGGAAGCGGACGTCGTTGCCCTGCTCGAGGAAAGCATCGCCGGGTTCTACGGCCCGCTCACGGAGCAGGGGATCGAGCCAGTCATCACCCTGCCGAAGCACCCCGTCCTCTGCCAGGCGGATCGCAGCCTGCTGGCCCGCGTCTTCGGCAACATCCTGAACAACGCGCTGAAATACAGCGCAGGCGATCTGGAGATCATCCTGACCTCCCATGGCGAAATCACCTTCACCAATACCGCTCCGGGGCTGGACGAGGTGCAGGTCGGCCGCCTGTTCGACCGTTTTTTCACGGTGGAAGCCGCCCGGAATTCAACGGGACTGGGCCTCGCCATTTCCAAAGCGCTGGCGGAGCGCATGGGCGGGGATATCAGCGCCGAATACAGCTCCGGCAGGCTGACCATCCGGCTCCGATTACAGGTTCATTGACACGCGCAAAAAGCCGCCGCAGGCCAGCAGACCCGCGGCGGCTTTTATGACAGGCTTTGCTTACTCCCCGACGGTCGTCACCTTGGCAGTCATGCCATAGCGCACGGTCTCCGGAGCGTCAAAGCGGACATAGGCCTTGAAATAGACGGTGTCGTCCTCCTCGTCCTCACTGACCCGCGCGACGGACGAAATCCAGTCGATCTCACCCTCGGCAGTCTCGCCGCTGGTGAACTCGATGGTCACGCGGGCGCCAACACCCATGTCCCGCAGATCGTTCTCGGAGACGGCGATCTCCAGCCGCATGGCCTCGTCGGGATAGATGTTCGCGACCACCATGCCCTGCGACACCGCGCTGCCGGACATGGCAAGAACCTCCGCCACGGTGCCGTTCACTTCGCTGATCATCGCGTAGGAGGACGCCGTATCCACCAGCACCGTGTCAAAGAGCGCGTCGCCGATCTCCACATGCGCGCCGTCAGCCACATGGATGCTGCTGACCCTGCCCGTGCCCAGACCCGTCACCGCCACAGGAGACACATGGGACACAGTACCCCGGCCGATGCGGGAGCTCGTGGCATAATCCTCGGAACGGCAGATGTACACGTTCTCGCCGCTCTCAAAGGCCCCTTCCGTAATCTCGACCGTATAACTGCTGCCGCTCACAGAGGTGATCCGGCCTACGCCCTCGTGCGTCGAGCCGCTGGTCGTGCAGCGCAGGTAAACGGTCTCGCCGGGATGGATGATCTTGTTCTCCTCGACATCATAGGCGTACCGGGTGCTGGTCGAGACGGTATACTGGCAATCCGGCTCAATGTAGAGCACCGCGCCGTAACGGCTCACAAGCGCCTCCACCGACTCGCCCTCCGTGCCGAACACCTTCACCGTGCCAGCCTGCTCCGCATACACCGGCTGAGCATAGAGCGCCGCCGCCTCATCCCCGGCGGAAACATGCTCGCCCTCGTGGACATAAACCTGATACAGCACGCCCGCCGCGGGCGCCACCACGGGAACCGTCTTGGTGGACACCACCGTGCCGTCCAGCGTGATCGTCTCAGCCAGCGCCGCCGGCATCGCCAACACGACAGCCAACAGGCCAATCAGCAGCTTCCTCATTCCGCGTCGCTCCCTTCCGCGTCAACCGTCCGCGCGCTGTCCAACGTGGTCACGGTCACACTCATGCCATAGCGGATGGTCTCGTCCGGCGTGAACGCGATGGTCGCAACATAGACCGTATCATCGCTCGCCGCGTCCGAAATTGCGGAGATGGATTTGACGGTGCCGGTCTGGACGCTGTTGCGCTCCACCTCCCAGTCAAACAGCAGGTTCACCGTGTCGCCCTCATGGACGAAGGTCAGGTCATTCTCGTTGACCTGAATCTCAATCTGCATCGCGTCATCAGGCCAGATGACCGCCGCAACGCCGTTTTCCTCCAGCGCCACGCCCTGCGCCACGCCAAGCCGCGCCACCACGCCGTCCACATCAGAGACAATCAGGGCGCTCTCGCCGGTGCCGATCAGGGTCTCCATCAGCAGGTCACCGCGCTTCACCGTATCGCCGGGCTGAACCGCCACGGACACGATGCGCCCGCTGCCCGTCACCGCGACGTCAGCGCTCCGGGCGATGGAGCCGCGGCCAATGCGCTGGGTGTCCTTGTATTCGCTGCCGCGATAAATGCTCACCGACTCGCCGATCAGGAAATCGCCGGAGGTGACATGCACGGAATAGCTCGCGCCGTTCACCGCGATGATGACGCCCTCGCCGGTGCGGGCCGAGTCGGTGCGGCTGCGGAGGGCGACGGTCTCGCCGACATGCACCAGCTTGGTCTCCACCGAGTCATAAGCGTACTGGGTCGAGGCGGCAATGGTATACGTCACGTTGCTCTCGAGATAGATCGCCGCGCCATAACGCTCGGTCAGCGTATCGGTCAGATCGCCGGGCTTGCCGAAGACCGCCGCGACGGTGCCGTCCTCCTCCGCGTAGACCTTCGTCGTGCGCAGGGTCGCAATCGTATCCCCTGCCTTGACCGGCTGGCCGACGATCACCGGAACGCTCTCCACCTGCGCGGTATTCAGCGCGTAGATTTCATGGGTATACGCCGCGGTCACGGTGCCGTCCAGAGAGATCGACTCCGCCAGCGCCGCGCTGCAGGCCAGCGCCATGATCATCGCCGCGAGGATAAGGCTTCGCAACAGCTTTTTCATAATCGGTAACTCCTTTCTTTACATGGAACGAAGCGCGTCAATGGGGTTGAGTTTGCTTGCCTTGCGAGCCGGGGCCCAGCCAAAGATAATGCCCACCGCCGCCGAGAAGCCCACGCCCAGCGCGATGGCCCCGACGGACACGACGAAAGTCGTGCCCATCATGTTGGTCAGGATGATGGACAGCAGCAGCCCCAGCGCCACCCCCGCCATGCCGCCGATGATGGACAGCAGAAAGGACTCGATCAGGAACTGCGCCTGAATCTGCCACGGGATCGCGCCAAGGGCCTTCTTGAGGCCAATCTCCACGGTGCGCTCGGTGACGGAGGTGAGCATCATGTTCATGATGCCGATGCCGCCCACCACCAGCGCGATGGACGCAATGCCGCCCAGCAGCGCCGCCATCATGGAGAGCATCTGCTCCATGGTCTCCTCGACGCTGCTCATGGTGATGATGCTGTAACAGTCCTCCTCATAGGAGAACATCGCGTCCAGCACCGGCTCCATCGCGTCGGAGGCGTCCCCGGAGTCCACGCCGTCGGCGAGGTACACCGTGAAGGAGGTGACAAGGCTCTCGCTGTTCATTTTCAGGGCTGTGGTATAGGGGATCAGAATATCCGGGCTGCCGGAGAACAGGCTGGCGATGCTCTCGGTGCCCTCGTCCGAGAACAGGCCCACGATGGTAAACGGTATACCATCAATATACAACGATTGGTCGATGGGGTCAATACCGTAGAAGAAAGTTTCCATCATATCATCATTGATGAGGCACACAAAGGACATGTTGTCCTCGTCAATGACGTTCAGCTTGCGTCCGCGGGTGACCACATCGTTGATGCGGAAATAATAGCTGTTCTTGCCGGAAATGGACACCCGGCTCTCATAGCTGCCGCCATGGGAGACCCGTGAGGAGAGCGACACGGTGGGGGTCAGGCCCTCGATCACATCCAGCTCCGTCAGCTCCTTGAGGTCGTCGGTATTCAGGCCCGCCTTAAGGTCGCTGCCCGTGACAGAAACAGTCAGCGTGCCCGCGCCCAGCGAGGAGAAGCTGCTCGACAGCGACCCGGACACGCCTGAGACCGTCGTGATCAGCGCGATAACCGCCGTCACGCCGATGAGGATGCCGAGGATCGTCAGGAAGGAGCGCATCTTGTTGCCGCGAATGTTGTCCAGCGACATGGCGACGCATTCCCGCAGCATCACGACAGCGCCCTTGACCGCCTTAAGCATCGGCAGTGCCACCTCCCTCCGTCAGCTCGCCGTCGATGATATGCACCACGCGGCGCGCATAGGCGGCGATATTCATGTCGTGGGTAATCATGATGATCGTGCGGCCCTCCTCGTTCAGCTCCTGAAAGAGCGCCATGACCTGCTTGCCGGTCTTCTGGTCGAGGGCGCCGGTGGGCTCGTCGGCGAGGAGGATCGAGGGATTGCCGACCAGCGCCCGGGCGATGGCAACGCGCTGCTGCTGTCCGCCGGAGAGCTGGCTGGGCAGGTGGTGCATCCTGTCCTCGAGGCCCACGCGCTCCAGCATCTGCTCGGCCCGGCGGCGGCGCTCACGGGGAGACACGCCCGCGTAAATCAGCGGCATCTCCACATTGCGCAGGGCTGTGAGTCGGGGCAGGAGCTGCGAGTTCTGGAACACGAAGCCGATTTCCCGGCTGCGGATGCGGGCCAGCTCCACCTCGCTCATCTCCTCAATAATCTGCCCGTCCAGCGTATAGCTGCCGGAGGTCGGCGTGTCCAGACAGCCGATGATGTTCATCAGCGTGGTCTTGCCAGAGCCGCTGGGCCCCAGCACCGAGAGATATTCGCCCCGCTCCACGGTCAGGTTGACGTCCTTGAGGATGTGCATGGGCTCATCGCCCATCTGATAAAACTTGTTGATGCCTTCCATGCGGAAGAACGCCGCTTCGCTCATCGTCCGCCACCACCGAAGCCGCCGCTGGGCATATTGCCGCCGCCGGGGAAGTTGCTGAAATCCCTGTCGGTGTTGGTGTTCGTCCGGTTCTGACGGTTGAACCCGCCCTCACCGGGCATGATCTGCTGACCGCCGAACATGTTCTGCATCAGCCCCGCCAGTCCGCTGGCCGAGGTCTCGACCTGCGTCTCGGCATAGACCGTGTCGCCGCCGTTCAGGCCGCTGCGAATCTCCACATAGCTGCCGTTGCTCACGCCCACCTCGACGGGCACCGCGGTCATCGCTCCGTCCTCACCCATCATGAACACGAAGGCGCTGTTGGTCTCGTCGAAGCTCAGAGCGTTCATGTTGAGCACGACCACGTTCTCGGCCTCTTCCTGCGGCACGGTGACGGTCACCTGCATGCCCGGATACACGCCCTCGTTCGGGTCCACGTCGACGTAAGCCGTCGCGGTATAATAGGCCACGTTGCCGGAGGACGCAGAGATGTAGTCGATGGACGCAATCTTGGAGTCGAACTGCTTCTCGGTGGCGGTCGCCGTCACGCGGCAGGCCTGTCCGACGGACACGCTGGCAATGTCGTATTCATCCACGCGGATGCTGACCTTGAGGTGCGCGAAATCCGCCACCTGCATCAGCGAGGTTGCCGAGGCATTGGCCACGCCGTCCGCGTTCACGGCGCCGGTCACGCTGTCCCCCGCCTCGACATTGAGCGTGTTGACCCGGCCGTCAAAGTCCGCCTTGATGGTTTCGCCGTTGGCAAGGCGCATCAGCCGGTCGCCTTCCTTCACGTCATCGCCCACCGAGACATACACGGCCCGGACGGTCGTGTCTCTGCCGGCGGTGTAGGTCTTGTTGTCGATGAGCTGCAGGCTGCCCGAGAAGCTCAGGGCGTTGGAAATGCTGCCCGTTGCCGCGGTATAGCCGGTATAGGTCACCGTGTACTTCTGCCGCAGCGCCTCATAGGCATATAGCGCGCCCGCCGCCAACACCGCCAGCACGAGCAGGGAAATCAGGATGCTGCGGAGAATATGCCGCTTTTTCCGGCGGGGCTTCTGCTTCGCCGGGGCCTTGATGGTCGTTTCCGTCACTGGGGACACCTTCCCTTCCGATAGCTTGTTCCCGATCATGATACCAGCACAATCAAAACGACCGTCGAAGCGAATGTGACGCTCGGGTGAAAAAAACGGTAACAATGGGCGAAGAAAACACCCTTGCCAAGCGCTGCCTGACAAGGATGCGTTGATTTACGGTTCCTCCAGCCATGTGGCGACGCTGAACGCAGCGTCCTCCCCGGACACGCGCAGGCGGTAATCTCCAGCCTCAGGGACTGCCAACTGATAGGTGACGGTATCCGGCACGCGCTCCCCCGCGGCATTCTCCGCCCACAATTCAACGCTGCCGCGCCCAATCCGCAGTTCACAGGTCAGCCGCTGCCCCTCCCGCAGGAAGCCGAGGTCAATGTCCCGCGACCCGTCAAGGCTCTGAAACTGGAACACACCGGTCGAAACCACCGGCGGCTGGGCATGGCCGCCATGACCAATGAAAACGCCCACGGCAAACACCACAGCGCACAGGATTAGGGTGAGCAGCAGCTTGTAACCTTGTCCCCTCATCGAGATTTTCATGTTCTATACCTTCTTATAGCATGATATTCCGCCTTATTATACATTATATAAATGTGTATATCAATAAAAACTCGAACAAAGTCATCATGTATTTTCCGCTGTTCTCCCATTTACAATAGCTAATAAGGAGGGAGCGGCAAATGGACGAAGAGTTTATCAGAGCACGCATCACAAAGCTGCGTCTTGAAAAGAATGTTTCAGCTCGCGAAATGTCGCTCTCGATAGGACAAAGTGAAAACTATATAAACCAAATCGAGAATGCAAGAGGTTTACCATCTCTGCCGGGCCTTATCTATATCTGCGATTATCTCGGCATCACGCTCCAGCAGTTCTTTGACGACGGCGACGATACACCCTATGAGCTGCAGGTTCTCCTCAACGATCTGAAGAAGCTCGATGCTGATGCATTGGCTCATGTCACCGCCGTGGTGAGAGCCTTCCTGCCGCGCTGACAAAACCCCTCGCCCGCATGCCGCGAACGAGGGGTTCTCTTATATACTTGCATTATTTCCCTTCCACTGCCATGTTGCGGATGTCGCTGATGACGCTGGACAGGCTGGGGGTTTTTTTCATGTTGGCCGCGACGGTATTGCAGGCGTGGAGCACCGTCGAGTGATCCCGTCCGCCGAAGGACTGGCCGATCTGCGGCAGGGACATGTTGGTCAGGTCGCGGGTGAGGTACATGGCGACCTGCCGGGGCACCGCGTATTCCCGGCGGCGGGTCGGGCGGATCAGGTCGTCCACCGTGATGCTGTAATACTCCGCCACCACCTGCATGATGATCTGCGCGGTCACCTCGCGCTTGCCGGGCTTGACGAAGACGTCCTGCAGCACCTCGTTGCACAGCTCGAGGGTAATGGGCCGTCCGATCAGGTCCGCGTAGGCTTTGAGCCGGTTGAGGCTGCCCTCCAGCTCGCGGATGTTGTTGTCCACATGGGTCGCGATGACGTTGAGCACCTCGTCCTCAACCTTGATGTGTTCCTGCTGGGCCTTTTCCCGCAGGATGGCGATGCGGGTCTCAATGTCCGGGCGCTTCACATCCGCCAGCAGGCCCCACGCGAACCGGGTGCGCAGCCGCTCCTCCAGCCGGGCGATCTCCTGCGGGCGGCGGTCGCTGGTCAGGATAATCTGCTTGCCGCTGTTATACAGGGCGTTGAAGGTGTGGAAGAACTCCTCCTGCGTGCTCTCCTTGCCCGCGATGAACTGCACATCGTCGACCATCAGCACATCCACGCTGCGGAAGCGGTTGCGGAACTCGATGTTGCGGTTCTGCTGGATGGCGGCAATCAACTCGTTGGTGAAGGTCTCGCCGGAGGTGTAGAGCACGCGCTTGTCCGGATACTGCTGGTGAATGTAATGCCCGATGGCGTGCATCAGGTGCGTCTTGCCCAAGCCCGAGCCGCCATAGATGAACAGCGGGTTGTAGGCCTCCGCCGGGGACTCCGCCACCGCCAGCGCCGCCGCGTGGGCAAACCGGTTGCCGCTGCCGACCACGAAGCTGTCAAAGGTGTACTTGGGATTGAGCTGCCCCAGGTCCCCCTGCAGGGGTTCCGTGGCGATGGAGGGACGCGCCGCGCGATCCTCTAACTCGGCCTTGGTGAGGATCACGGCTTCCATCCTGCCGCCCGCCGCCTGACTCAGCGCCGCGGAGATCTGCCCGCCGTAGTGATCCACCACCACGGCCTTCATGTTCTCCATGGCGACCCGCAGCAGCAGCTTGTCGCCCTCCAGCCTCTCCGGGGTCAGGTTATCGCCGATCCACGTCTTGAAGGAGACCCTGTTCATCTCCCCCTTCAGCAGCTCGCATGCCTGCTCCCACAGGCTCCTCATGTCCATCAAAGCATCCATCTCCCGACGTATTCCATCGCATCAAAGCCTTGCGCGGCCATGAATGCGTCTATCAATCCGGTGAAAAAAGCGCACGACCTTGCGAGGCCGCGAGCTGTGGATAACCGATCTGTGGAAAACTTCATAGGTCATGTCACCGGACTATTATACTCCGAAAAAAGCGAAAGTTCAAGAGGGTTTGACAACTTTCTTTGCCTCTGCATGAAGTCTCTTTCTGTGGATAACTTTCATTCACTACGGATAGTGGAGGAAATCGCGCCCACCACAACCCCTATTGTCTGCTCCGAATAATTATTCACTTTCGCCCATTTTCATCCATTTTCCCGCGCCCTGCTGAAAAAACAGGGAAAAGGGCCGGGGCGCAAGGATTTCCCCGCGGGCGCGTCGAACTTAACCGCGAAAGTCTGCGGGAGGTGTCGCCATGCCGATTGCAATCAGAACCGCTCAGGTGCGGGAAGCGCTTCTGCCCTTCCTTGGAACGGACGTCCTTGCGCAAACGGCCTTGGCGGAGCAGGCGGCGGAGGCCCTCCGGCGCTTTGTCCCCCATCATCAGCCGCTGGAAGCCCTGCAGGAGCAGCTCTGCCGTCTGCTCTTTGACGAGCTCTACGCCCATCTGGGCCAGCGCATGACCCTTCGGCTGGACAACGGACAGCTGGTTCGCGTTCGGGTGGCGGACATTCCCGATCTGGCGGACAGCGTCCTCGGCGTGCTGCTGGACAGCCTGCCGGAGAATCAGTCCACGCTGGACCTGCTGCGGGGATACGCCATGCAGACAACCTCCCTGTCCGCCATGCGGGCGCTGCTTTTGCGCTTCGGGAGCTGCCAGTCCCCCGACGAGCAGGCCATCCTGCGCCGCATCATCCGCGACAACTATCCGCCGGAGCGCTATGCCGCCTGGCTCCAATGACCCCAGAAAGGACTCCTTTATGAAGAAATGCCTTGCCCTGCTGATCGCGCTGTGCCTGCTGCCCTCCCTTGCGGCGGCGGAAACCGTCGTGACCTCCTTCTATCCGATCTACCTGTTCACGCTGAATCTGCTCGATGGCGTTGAGGGCGTGACCGTCCGCAATCTGGCCGCGCCGGACACCGGCTGCCTGCACGACTACCAGCTCCAGACCGGGGACATGAAGCTCCTGAGTGAAGCCGACGCTTTCCTCATCAACGGCGCTGGCATGGAGAGCTACCTGACCAGCGTCTTCGAGGCCTTTCCCAGCCTGCCCGTGACCGACGCCTCGGCAGGCATCGCGCTGCTGGAAGCTGACCTTGACGGCCTGTCTGTCGGCGAATCAGAGACCCTTTACAACGCCCACGTCTGGCTGGACGCGGAAAACGCCGCCGCCATGGTCGCGAACCTTGCCGGGGGCCTCATCGCCGCCTGCCCCGATCACGCGGAGGCCATCGCCGCCAACCGCGACGCCTACATCGCCCGACTCACCACCCTCGATGAAGCCCTGACCGCCGGACTGGCCGATCTTCCCCGCCGGGATATCATCACCTTTCACGAGGCCTTCCCTTATTTCGCCAATGCCTACGGCCTGAACGTCGCCGCTGTGGTGAACCGCGAGCCGGGGGACGCGCTCTCTCCCGCGGCGCTGGGACAGCTTGTGCTGCTCGTGCGGGATTTGGGCATTCCGCCGCTGTTCGTCGAGCCCCAATATGAAGATCTCGCCGCCCAGACCCTTGCCCGGGAGACCGGCGCGGCAGTGTACATGCTGGACCCTGTGGTCACGGGACCTGAAACGGACGTGCCGCTGACGTATTATGAGGACGTGATGCTCGCCAACATGGCGGTGCTCCAGGAGGCGCTGGGAACCGGAGAATAAAAAGCAGGGAGGCGGCCTTCGAGCCGAAAGCCCCTCCCCGACTATCCCGAAAGGCATCGACGCTCATGCTTCGGGATTGAACGTATACGCAACGCGGGCATACAGGAAACAGAAACCGCGTTACAGGTCTTCCAGCAGGTCAGCGTAGTCCTCCTGCCTGCAGCCTTCCGGCGCGAGGAAGGTCACGGTGATATGGCCCTGCTCCAGCAGGTCGAGATCGCTGCCGGGGGTATGCGTGTCCGCGGGCTGCTCGGGAGTCAGCCAGAAATAGGTATCGCCCCGGGGGCTTTCCCGACGAACATAGCTATCCCGGTAGACGTTACGGCTGATGGGGCAGAGCACCGGCGGCTTGAGCTCATGGATGGCCACGGAGGGAACGTTCACGTTGCAAACGGACAGCTCGGGGATCGGATAGCTGACCAGCTTCTCCGCCAGCGTGACGACCCATTCCGCGAACAGACTGAGGGTTGCCGGAGGTACATCCACCGCCGCGGAAACCGCCATGGCAGGCACGCCCTGAAAGGCCGCTTCCCTCGCCGCGCCGACCGTTCCCGACACGAAGGTCGCCAGCCCGGCGTTATAGCCCACGTTGATGCCGCTGATGACCAGATCAATCTTCTCCTCGGGCAGCGCCATCAGGCCAAGTCTCGCGCAGTCCGCCGGCGTGCCATCCACCGCCCATGCCTCGTCGGTACAGTCCAGCTCCTTTGGCCGGGCGATCAGCGGCGTGGCAATGGTGAAGCAGTGGGACTTGGCGCTCTGCTGGGTCGAGGGCGCGCAGAGCAGCACATGATGTCCCCGGGCCTTCGCCGCGCGGCTGAGCAGGTGCAGGGACGGGCTGTCGATGCCGTCGTCATTGACAAGAAGCAGGTTCATATGATCCCTCCCGTTGATTCTTCTCCTATTCTATCATACGGATGAAGCCAATTCAATCCCGATCGGAGGCACCCATGCGCGTACTGATTCTCAGCGATATCCACGGCGTCCTGCCCGCGTTGGAGGCAGTGCTGGCGACCCCCGCGGCGCAGGAATGCGAGACCATCGTCTCCTTGGGCGATCATGTCAACTTCGGTCCGCAGTCCCGGGATGTACAGCTGCGGCTGGAGGGCCTTCATGCCCGGATGCTGCTGGGCAACCACGAGGAGCGGCTGCATCATCTGGCGGACTTCCCCGGCTACAACTGGGCGCTGCTGCACTGGACGGCCCGGCAGATGGAGGGTCTGAACACCGACTTCCCGGTGGACGACCGAATCGGCCCGGTCTGGCTGACCCACGGCACCCCCGGCAACCCCTACCACATCATCGAGCGGGAAAACCTCGCCGCCGAAATGCCCGACGTGCTGGACGCGCTGCCCGATGGCGTGACGCATCTGCTCTCGGGACACAATCATGTGCCGTGGCACATCGAGCACAACGGCCGCGTGGCCTTCAACCCTTGCTCCGTGGGCATCCCGGAGGACGGCGAGGGCGGCATCGCGCTCTTTGCGGTCATGACCCTCGAGGACGGCGCTGTGACGCTCACCCGGCATCGGGCGCGCTACGACCTGCGGGATGCGGGCCGGGCCTTCCTGACCACCGGCGCGGCGGAGGTCGCTCCCGAGATGTGCCGGGCGGTCTACCAGACCATGCGCACAGGTGAGTATCAGGGTGTGACGAAAGTCGTGCGACACATCATCCGCACGGCGCAGGACATGGGCCTGTCCTTCGGCGACAGGGAAGCATGGGAGGCCGCCGACCGCACCTATCCGTGGCTCGAGCCGCTGTCCACCGCTGACTTCTGGAAACGCACCGGGGAGGCGCTGCTATGAATCGCGACACCATTGCCGCCATCGCGACCGCTCCCGGGCAGGGCGGCGTAGCCATCGTGCGCATGAGCGGCCCCGACGCGGAGCGCATCCTGTCCCTTGTCTTTCGTCCGGCGCAGTCCGGCCTGTCCGCCCTGACCAGCCACCTGCTGACCTATGGCCATGTCATGGACGGCAACACCCCCGTGGATGAGTGCATGGCTGTGCTGATGCGCGCGCCCCGCAGCTACACCCGCGAGGATGTGGCGGAGCTGCAGCTCCATGGCGGCGGTTTCGTGGCCCAGAAGGTGCTGGCGCTGTGCCTTTCCCATGGCGCGCGGCTGGCGGAGCCGGGCGAGTTCACCCGCCGGGCCTTCCTGAACGGACGCGTCGACCTGAGTCAGGCCGAGGCCGTCATGGCCATCATCGCGGCGCAGGGCGAGCAGGCACACCGGGCCGCCATGAACCAGCTCGCGGGCGGCGCGTCGGGCTTTATCCGCGAGGCAGCGGACACGCTCTATGAGATTCAGGCCGGGATTGCCGCGTGCATCGACTACCCGGAGGAGATTTCCGAGGAGGAAGCCGCCGCCGACCTGACGCCCCGCATCCGGCAGCTCGCCGGGCATCTTGACAGCGCCTGTGACGAACGGGCCGCGCGTATCCTGTCCTCAGGCCTGCGGGTGGCCCTCTGCGGCCAGCCCAACGTGGGCAAGTCCAGCCTGCTCAACGCGCTGCTGGGCGAGGAGCGGGCCATCGTCACGCCGATCCCCGGCACCACCCGCGACATGATCTCCGGCGACATCACGCTGGCTGGCAGCGTCATCCGCCTCACCGACACAGCGGGCCTCCACGCCACAGACGACCCAGTCGAGCAGCTCGGCGTTCAGCGGGCACGGCAGGCCATCGAGCAGGCAGACGTGGTGTTAGCGGTATTCGACGGCTCCCGGCCTCTGTCCGGCGATGACCGGGCGCTGCTGTCCTCCCTGCAGGGCCGAACCGCCGCGCTGCTGGTGAACAAGTCCGACCTGCCGCAGGCGTTCTCCCCGGAGGAGCTGGCTCCCCTGCTCCCGGGAGCGCCCATCCTGTCCGTCTGCGCGGACGCCCCCGGCACCCTTGGCCCGCTCAAGGACTATCTGGCTGGACAGGCGGCAGTCTCCGACCGTCTCGCCCTCACTCAGCCCCGGCATCTGGACGCGGCCCGTCGCGCGGCGGCTCACCTGCGGCAGGCGGCGGACACGCTGGACAGCGGCTCCATCGACCTGTGCAGCATCGACCTGCAGGCCGCGCAGCTCGCCCTCGCGGAGATTACCGGCGATCAGGTCGAGGAAAAGCTGCTGGACAAGGTCTTCTCCACCTTCTGCGTCGGCAAATAAGGAAACCGGACAGCCATTACGACTGTCCGGTCTTACTTTACCAGCGGGACATGTTTCGCTCGAACTTCTCGACGTAGACCTGCTTCAGTTCGTCGGCGGTGATGCCGTAGCACAGCATGACGTCGTGATAGTACATCAGCACGTCCGCCAATTCCTCCACGAGATCCCTTCGGAGCTCGCCTTCCTCCATCAGCTTCTGCTCGTCGTGCTTCTTGATGATGTCGATGACCTCGCCGATCTCGCAGATCATCCACAGCAGCTTATTCTTGCCCGCCCCGACGCCGATGGGTTCCCATTTGTCCTTGTACTGCGCCTGCAGCTTTTCCTGCATGGCCAGCATTTCTCTGACAGTCAAATCGCTCATGATCTTATTGCGCTTCCTTCCGGCACAGTGCCCACGCGATCGCGAAGCCCGCCGCGAAGGTCACGACGCTGACCAGCACAGTCATCACGCCAATGCCGCTGTAGTCAAGGCCTATCAGGATCGCCACCGGCGACGCCACCACAAGACCCAGAATCGCGCAGTAGGTCAGGCCCTTCCACTTGGCGAGCAGCACCTCGATCATCTTCGCGATGGCAAAGATGCCCACCACGATGCCCACGCCGAAAGGAATCAGGATGCCCGCGTTGGCGAGAATGCCGCCCATATCGAAGGCTGCCAGCGCCGTGGTCAGGCCGCGCACAGCGCCCACGACCGGGTGATAGTAGCCGAAAAGCATCAGCATCATGGAGCCGGACACGCCGGGGATGACCATCGTTGCCGAGGCGATCACGCCCATCACAAAGAGCTTGATAACCTCCAGCACGCTGAGCCGGATATCAACGGTATTCTCCGTGCGGATGACCTCAAGGATGATGATGAGCGCCGCGAACAGCAGGAACAGCACGACGCCCGGCACGCCCTTCTTCTCGCCCTTGATCTGGGAGAGGATCGCCGGCAGACCGCCGAAGATCAGGCCGATGAACAGCATGTTGGTCGGCAGGGCGTATTTTTCCAGCGCCGCGGTGATGATGAAGGACAGCCCCACCAGCGCCAGCACCATGCCGATAGCATAGGGCAGCAGCGTCAGCACGGACTTCTTGAGCTGCTTGAACAGGTGCGTGATGCAGTAGATCAGCGTATCGTAAATGCCCATGGAGACCATCATCGTGCCGCCGGACACGCCGGGGATGATGTTGGCCAGACCGATGACCATGCCCTTGAGAATATCAAAAACCAGCTTCATGAACGAACCTTCCCTTCCCGCGTGATGCAGCAATCATGATACCATGATTTCCCTATCCGGGCAAGACCCCGACATGTAAAAACCAAAGCCCGCCCTGTTTTTAGGCAAACCTCCGGGAGGAGCCCCAGGGATCGCAGGCCTGCCGACCTCAATCGTCAGCCGGCGACATGCGCGGCGATTGACGCTGCTTCCGGCACGAAGGCTCTCCCTGCGGCAAAGCGGCTTTCGCCGGTTTATTGGCATAAACAAGGTCCCGCCTGTCGCACAACAGGCGGGACTTGTACGCATACTTCCACCGTCGCCGCTCAAGGCAGCTTCGGTTTGGATGGATCGGATAAGGCTTACGCCTCTTCCTGGGTCTTCGGCAAAGCGCGCTGCACCTTACCGCTCCGCAGGCAGCGAGTGCACACGTTCATGCGCTTCGCCGCGCCGTTCACCATCACGCGGACGCTCTGCACATTGGGCGCCCAGATGCGGTGAGTCTTGCGCTCAGAGTGGCTGACGTTGTTGCCGTTCAGCGTCCCCTTCATGCAGACCTGACAAAACTTGCCCATGGAATCCACCTCCTTGTTGGAGTATGCACACATCAAAGCCTAAAGATTGTACCACGCCGACAAGAAAAAAGCAAGTGGAATTTTCGCATTTCATGCGAATTATGGCTCCATGCGCTTGTACATCACCGAGACGCTGTCCCTGCTGAGCCCGGCCTTTTGATAAAACGCCTCGTTATGCTCGATGCTGATGAGCTGCAATGTCCTGATTCCCGAGGCCTTCAGGCGCTCTTCCAGCGCCGAGAGCAGGCATGTGCCCACGCCCCGCCTTTTCCACGCCGGAGAGACGAACAGCTCTGACACAAAGAAGAAGTCCTCCTCGGCGTAAGGATCAAGGAAGCCCAGCAAGCCGCCGATGATCTCCTGCCCCTCGACAGCCGCCAACCCCTGCGCGCCATAGCCGCTCATGATGGCCTGAACCCTCCGTCTGGCACGCTGCTCCGTCCATTGCTCGCGCCACGGTTCCTCCGCGTATACCCTTCCCATCACGTTCGCCAGCTCGGCGATATCATCGGACGTGACCGGTCTGATCACCATGAAAACACTCCCTCTCACTTGCAGATGAACATGCCGTATTCCTTGGGCAGGCTCAGCACACCGTTCACCATGCGCGCCCGGAACGCCGCCAACAGGGTCTCGTCGCTGACAGCGGTCAGCACCTCCATGGAGGCCATCGACCGCATGTAGGCCACCAGATCGGCAGGATCGGTCACGTCCAGCGCGTCATCGTAGCGGGCGCAGTCTACCTGCCGGAATACCTCGCCGAGCTGCTCTCCGCCGTTCTGCAGGGTGAAGCGGTGATTCCCCTCCAGCCTGATGCCCAGCATTTCCGCCACAGCCTCTACCACGCCGTGCTCGCCGTATGTCGCCGCGTAGAACGTGCCGCCCGGCTTCAGCACCCGCCGAATCTCCCGCAGCGCCTTTGAGATGTCCGGCACATGGTAGAGCATCATGTTGGCGATCACCGCGTCGAAGCTGCCGTCCGGGAAGGGGATGTCCTGCGCGTCAACCTGCCGAAAGCTCACATTGGGCAGATGCGACGTGTTCCCGCGGGCGGCCTCCAGCATGCCCTCTGAGAAGTCCGTCAGCGTCAGGCGGCATCCCTCCGGCAGCGCCGCGCCCTGCCACATGCTGCCCGTGCCGCAGCCCAGCTCCAGCAGCGCCATATCCGGCTCAAGCGCGTACTGCGCAACAATCCACGGCCCAAAGCCCTGCTTGTTCCGGCTGTACTTCTCATGGATGCCGATGCGCCGGTTCAGATTCGCCGCCGTGGCATACTGGGCGTTCACGCCGTTCCTGTCCGTCAGATTCATGCCGCTTCCCTCCGTGTCAAAAAGCCGCTCTCCGAGCCCGGAAAGCGGCTGATGCGTCAGTTAAAAATGTCCTTGACCTTGTCGAAGAACGACTTGCGCTGCTCGTACTCCTTGCCGGTGGAGTTCTCGTCGAACTGCCGGAGAAGCTCGCGCTGCTTGTCATTCAGGCGGCGGGGAATCTCCACGCGCACGCGGAAGATCAGGTCGCCCTTGCCGGAGCTGTTCATCTGCTGGATGCCGTGGCCCTTGATGCGGAATTCCGCATCGTTCTGCGTGCCCTCGGGAATGGCGTACTTCACCGTACCGTCGAGGGTCGGGATATCAATCTCCGCGCCCAGCGCCGCCTGCGTGAAGGAAATCGGCACCTCCAAGCGCAGATTGTAGCCGTCGCGCTTGAAGACCTTGTGCGGCCTGACCACGATATGAATGTACAGATCGCCGTTGGGGCCGCCGTTCACGCCGGGTTCGCCCTCGCCGCGCTTGATGAGGCTGATATCCGTATCCACGCCAGCGGGGACATTCAGCTCAAGGGTGCGACGGTTCCGCGTCCGACCGGCGCCGCCGCAGCTGGGGCACTTCTCCGACACGATCTTGCCGGAGCCACCGCAGTTGGGACATGTGCGCACGGTGGTCATGAAGCCCGCGTTGGAACGCACCTGACCAGACCCGCGGCAGGTGGGGCAGGTCTGGGGCTGAGTGCCCGGCTTCGCGCCGGTGCCGTGGCAGGTCGTGCAGTTCTCGCTACGGTAGAACTCGATCTTCTTCTTGCAGCCCCGCGCCGCCTCCTCAAAGGTCAGGTGCAGGTCATAGCGCAGGTCGTTGCCCTGACGGGGGCCGTTCCGCCGCGCCGCGCCGCCCATGCCGCCGCCAAAAAGCTGGTCGAGGATATCCCCCATACCGCCCATGCCGCCGAAGTCCATGCCTCCAAACGGATTCCCGCCGAAGGGATTGCCGCCGGCCATGGGATCATCAAAGCCGAACTGATCGTAGCGGGCGCGCTTGTCCGGATCGGACAGCACCTCGTTGGCCTCGTTCAGCTCCTTGAAGCGCTCCTCAGCGTCCTTGTCGCCGGGATGCAGATCAGGGTGGCATTCCTTCGCCTTGCGCCGGTACGCCCGCTTGATCTCGTCGTCCGTGGCGTTCTTCTGAACGCCCAGCACCTCATAATAGTCTCTTTTATCAGCCAAATTCTTCACCTCTGTGGCTGCTGCGGGCCATGCCCGCACCCACTCTGCCCATCAGGGCAGACGCTATACTTGTCTTCCGCGTCCCATCTCATCCGACGCTATGGATCAAGGGCCCGCAAAAGCAGCGACCTCGTCGCATGAGAGTCGCCGCCTTTTGGGAGGGAGATTGCGAGAGGGAGGGTGCTTTGGCCTCCAGAGCATCCTTCCTCTCGCCCTTGCCTTTACTTCACGTCGCCGTCGGCCTCATACGTCCCGTCCGGGTTCTGGGTGCCGGGCTGGGGCTGGGCGTCGCCGGCCTGCTGCTGATACAGCTTGCCGAAGACGGCGTACACCTTCTGGGTGAAGGTTTCCATGGCGGTCTTGATCTCTTCGACGTTGTTGCCCTCGCGAACCTTCTTGAAGGCGTCGATCTCACTCTGGACGGTGTTCTTGTCCTCCTCGGACAGCTTGTCGCCGTTCTCACGGAGCTGCTTCTCGATCTCGTAGATCATGCTGTCCGCATGGTTGAGGGTCTCGACCTCTTCCTTGCGCTTCTTGTCCTGCTCGGCGTACTGCTCGGCTTCCTTGACGCGCTGCTGGATCTCCTCCTCGGTCAGGTTGGAGGAGGCGGTAATGGTGATCTTCTGCTCGTTGTTCGTGGCCTTGTCCTTGGCGGACACGTTCACGATGCCGTTGGCGTCGATGGAGAAGGTCACCTCAATCTGCGGCACGCCGCGGGGCGCGGGGGCAATGCCGGTGAGCTGGAAGCGGCCGAGGGACTTGTTGTCGTAGGCCATCTGGCGCTCGCCCTGCAGGACGTTGATCTCGACGGTGGTCTGACCGTCCGCGGCGGTGGAGAACACCTGACTCTTGCTGGTGGGGATGGTGGTGTTGCGGTCGATCAGGCGGGTGAAGATGTGGCCTTCGGTCTCAAGGCCGAGGGACAGGGGCGTGACGTCCAGCAGGAGCACGTCCTTGACTTCGCCGCCCAGCACGCCGCCCTGAATCGCCGCGCCGATGGCCACGCACTCGTCGGGGTTGATGCCCTTGAAGGGCTCCTTGCCGGTGACGCGCTTGACCGCCGCCTGCACCGCCGGGATGCGGGTGGAGCCGCCCACGAGGATGACCTTGTTGATCTCGTTGTAGGTCAGGCCCGCGTCCTTCAGCGCCTTTTCCATGGGAGTGATGGTCGCCTGCACGAGGTCAGCGGTGATCTCGTCGAACTTCGCGCGGGTCAGGGTCATGTCGAGGTGCTTGGGGCCGGTGGCGTCCGCGGTGATGAAGGGCAGGTTGATGTTCGCGGTCGCGGTGCCGGAGAGCTCGATCTTGGCCTTCTCAGCGGCTTCCTTGAGGCGCTGGGCAGCCATGCGGTCGGCCTTAAGGTCGATGCCGTTTTCCTTCTTGAACTGCTCGGCGATGTAGTCGATCACGCGCTCGTCGAAGTCGTCGCCGCCCAGACGGGTGTTGCCGTTGGTGGACAGCACCTCAAAGACGCCGTCGCCGATGTCGAGGATGGACACGTCGAAGGTGCCGCCGCCCAGATCGTACACGAGGATCTTCTGGGTGCCTTCCTTGTCAAGGCCATAGGCCAGAGAGGCGGCAGTGGGCTCGTTGATGATGCGCAGCACTTCGAGGCCCGCGATGCGGCCCGCGTCCTTGGTGGCCTGACGCTGGCTGTCGTTGAAGTAGGCGGGCACGGTGATGACGGCCTGCGTGACGGTCTCGCCCAGATAGGCCTCAGCGGTCTCCTTCATCTTGGTGAGGATCATGGCGCTGATGTCCTGCGGGGTGTAATCTTTGCCGTCGATGCTGACCTTGTAGGCGGTGCCCATCTCGCGCTTGATGGAGATGACCGTGCGGTCGGGGTTGGTGACGGCCTGACGCTTGGCGACCTGACCGATCACGCGCTCGCCGTCCTTGGTGAAGGCGACGACGGAAGGCGTGGTGCGCGCGCCCTCAGCGTTGGGGATAACGGTGGGCTGGCCGCCCTCCATGACGGAGACGCAGCTGTTGGTGGTGCCAAGGTCGATACCGATGATCTTGCTCATAATGATTTCCTCCTCATTTATGTCGTTTGCTTGCTTTCTAATCTATCAGAAAAGGGACAGGCCCTTTTTCTGTCAGTCAGGAACCACTTTCACCATCGCGTGGCGGATGACGGTCTTGCCCATCATATAGCCCTTCTGGAGCACCGCGCACACCGTGCCGGGCTCGCCGTCCTCAGGAGCGCCCTGCATGACGGCGTTCTCGAGGTTCGGATCGAAGGGCTCCCCAAGGCGGTCGATGGGGGTCACGCCCAGCTTCTCGTAGACGTCGTTCATCTGCTTGAGGGTCATCTCCACGCCGGTGCGCAGCGCGTCGCCCTCGGCGCTCTGAACGGCCAGCGCCCGCTCGAGGTTATCCAGCACCGGCAGGAACACCGTCGCGACGGAGCGCTGTCCCTCGCTGTAGGCGTCCGCGCGGACGCTCTCGTTGCGGCGGCGGAAATTATCGAAATCCGCCTGCACCCGCTGGGCCATGGCAAGGTATTCCTCGGCCTTCCCGGCGGCGGCTTTCAGCGCGTCAAGGTCAATGGCCTCGGTCTCCACGGCGACCTCGTCAATTTCGGTCTCCTCCGGCCCGGTCACCGGGGTTTCTTCCAGTTCTTCCTGTGCCGCTTCATCCGGCATCGGCTGTTCATGCTTCTTCATACGCTTCATGGCTGTTCCTTCCACATTATTCTTGTTCTCCGCCGAACAGTTCGGAGAGCTGATGTCCCATGGTTCCCAAGATCGAGAGCACGCGGCTGTAGCGCATGCGCGTCGGGCCGATGACGCCGATGGTGCCCTGCCTGCCGTCGCCCGCGGTGTAGGTGGCGGTCACGATGGAGCAGTCCGCCATCTCGGGCACGCCGGTTTCGGGGCCGATGCGCACCGTGAAGGCCATCTCGCCCTGCTGGTGGATGATGTCCGCCAGCCGGTCGCGAGTCTCCATCAGGCTCAGGAAGCTGCGGGCCTTCTCCATGTCGGAATACTCCGGGTAGGAGAGCATGTTGCTCGTGCCGCCCACGCCCACATGGGGGTGCGACGCCTCGGAGGTCTCGTCCAGCAGCCTTCCCAGACCCCGCAGCAGCTTCTCGCTGTCCTGCATCCGGGCAATGATTCCCGGCATCCGGTTCACCGCCTCGTGGAGCGTGTGTCCGCCGAGCTCCTGCGTCAGCTTCCGGGAGATGGCGTAGAGCGCGTCGCTGTCGAGCTGGTCAGACACGCGGATGACCGCGTCCCGCACGATGCCCGCGTCGGTCACGATCACCGTCAGCGCGCTGGTGTCCGACACCGGAACGAGCTGAATGGTTCGGATGCGCGGTTCCGTGCCCGTCGGCGGCAGCACCACGGCGGTGTACTTGGTCAGTGCCGAGAGCACCTGCGCCGCATGGTCGACCACGTCCTCCATCTGCCGCATCCGGCCCAGAAAAAGCGACCGCACAGCCTCCTCGCTGTCCCCCGGCAGATACCCGGCCCGCAGGAGCTGATCCACATAGAGCCGATAGGCCTTGGTGGACGGGATGCGCCCCGCCGACACATGCGGCTGGTCGAGGTAACCCAGCTCCTCGAGGTCGCTCATCTCGTTGCGGATGGTCGCCGAGGAGAGGCCCATATCGTACTTCTTCGAGATCGTCCGGGAGCCCACCGGCACCGCCGTCAGGATATAGTCATCAATGATGGCCTGCAGAATCCGCAGCTTTCGCTCATCCATGGGCATGTCGACCGACTCCTTTCCGACCATCCCTGGTCTTTGTTAGCACTCATCGAAGTCGAGTGCTAATCATCGTCCATAATGTATCACCGTCCCGGCGCTTTGTCAAGCCTTTTCCATGAAAAAATTGTGAGAGATTAGTGAGGGAAACGCTCCATGATAGCATGGTCATTTCAAAGCGCGAGCTATACGGCATTTTCCATGGCAGCGGATGCCCCGCCGCTTGCGCAATCGGCCCTCGAATGGTACAATAGAAGCCGCAGGAGGCGAAGGAACATGGCGCTGAATATCGTGCTGGTCAACCCCGAGATCCCGCAGAACACGGGCAACATCGCCCGAACCTGCGCGGCCACCGGGGCGGTGCTGCATCTGGTGGAGCCGCTGGGCTTCTCCCTGTCCGACAAGTATCTGAAGCGGGCCGGGCTGGACTACTGGCATCTGATGACCTACCGCCGCTATCCGAGCCTCGAGGATTTCTTCCGCCAGCACGAGGGCGCACGGATGCACTTCGCGTCGACCAAGGCTCCTCGGGGCCATCACGAGGCCGAATACCGTGACGGTGACTTCCTTGTCTTCGGCTGCGAGACCCGCGGCCTGCCGGAAAACCTGCTGGAACGCGTCTATGACCGCTGCGTGCGCATCCCCATGCGCCCGGAGGCCCGCAGCCTGAACCTCTCCAACTCCGTGGCCATTGTGCTCTACGAAGCCCTGCGGCAGACGGACTTCCCCGGCCTGAGCGCCAAGGGCAGCCTCACGGGCCGCGACGAGGCGGGCGGCGCATGGCTGGATTATGTATAGTGTATCGAAAAAGTGACGCGCAAGTCGTCAGCTTCTAACCGGGAGCCGAAGGGCCAGCGAGCTCATTGACGCCGCCCACGGTTTTGCCGATAACCTTGAGGGACGATTTATCCCTTTCCATTCGTTTGTTTGAGTGAAATTGACGCTCTGGAGGAATGACCATGCCCCGCTATTTTCAGCAGGAACCCGAACCGGAACAGCAGCCCTTTGCCGATGATTTCGCGCCGGACGAGGATATCCCCATGGAGCTGCCTGACGACAGCGTCTACGATCAGCCTCACCCTGAAGAGATTTATCTGGAGGATGAGGATCTGCTGACCGATGAGGAAAAAGCGGCTCTGCGCCGGGAGCGCTGGCGCGTGCTGGCAAATCTGGGCGACTTCATCGGCGTGATCGCGGGCACCGCGGTGATCCTTGTCCTGATCGCGCTCATCATCACGCTGTTACACTGGGTGCGCTCCGACATCACCCAGTCCTTCACCCTCTGGCAGACCAGAATGTAAGCGATTTCTCCGCCCACGAAGGTATCGCCTGCCAGCCTGTGGAACATGGGAGATAGACGTTTGTCCATCTCTTTTAAAGAGGCGATCTTATGAAACGGTTCTCCCTTTTGCTGCTGACGCTCCTTGCCCTCGTCTGCCTGTCCCGCGCGTCCGCTGACGGCGCCGCGATGACCATCGACGGACTGGATGCCGACCGGGTGCATCTGCGGAGCGCTCCCTCGACAGACGCGCCATCGCTGGGACTCTACTTCACGGGCACGGAGGTTGAGTGCCTGACCGACCCATCCATGCCTTGGGTTCAGGTGAACATTGGCGCTGAAAGCGGCTATATCAAATCAGACTACCTGACCGCTGGACAGGTCACACCCCGGACGCCCTTCGGCACGGTGACGTCCTCCGGCAGGGTCAACCTCCGGCAGAGCCCGTCGCTGCAGGCGGCGCTCATCGGCAGCTTTGACCCCGGGACGGTTGTGACCATCCTCGGCGAGACCGTGACCAACTGGTACTATGTGTCCTCCGGCAGTCAGACGGGCTATGTTATGGCGCGATATGTGGAGCTGGGTCAGCCCGCCGCCACCACGACCGTCGGCAGGACGAGCGTCCGGCTCGACCCCGCCGACAGCATCTTCTCGTCCGTACTGGTGACCGGCTGCAGCGTTCTCATCTATCCCACGGACGACTGCGCCGCGATCTGCGAGTATGACCCGAACGCCTTCACGCTGGATGTTTCCGTTGCCCGGGGCGAGCACATCATCGCGCTGGAAGGCAAAGCTGACACCTCGCCCGCGCTGCTCTACCTGCCCCGGAACCATTATCAGCGGATCAGCCTCTACGCCACGAACGGCAGCGCATGGCTGTCCGGCGGCTTCAACACTGTGCTGGGCGTATATGGCACGAACAGCCAAGTGGACGCGACCCTGTCCGGCGGCTTTTCCGGCGAGCTGTATCTCAGCCTGATGGACTCGGAGTGCATCGTCTCCCTCAGCGAAACGCTGACCGATTACGCCGTCACCATTGACAGCCTTCAGGACAGCTCCGTGCTGGCCAACGCCGCCGGGATGCCCGCCTGTCCGCCCGACGCCGCGTCCTATGCCTGCGCCGTTGGCAGCGGCGCGGCTCCCATCAGCGTCACCCATCTTTCCGGCAGTTATCTGGAATTTTTGACCGTCGCTGCGAAATTCACCGGCGAACCGTAAGGATCAAGGAGGTTCTGTCCATGTCCGAGCTCTCGTGGGCGCTGTTCCGCCAGCAGGTCGCGGCCTGCACCTTGTGCCCGCTGCATCAGGGCATCCACAATAAGGTGCCCGGTCAGGGGGATGTGCACGCCCCGCTGATGCTCATCGGCGAGGGGCCCGGACAGGTCGAGGACGAGGAAGGGCTCGCCTTCGTAGGCCCAGCGGGCCAGCTTCTCACCCGGATGCTCGCGGCCATTTCCCTGCCCCGGGACAGGGTGTACATCTGCAACATCGTCAAGTGCCGCCCGCCGAACAATCGCGTGCCCGAGGAAGCCGAGGCCGAAGCCTGCAAGCTGCACCTGCGCAATCAGACCGCGCTGGTCCGACCGAGGGTGATCGTCCTGCTGGGCTCCACCGCCGCCCGCAACACCATTGGCCCGGAAATCCGCATCACCCGCGACCGGGGCCGCTGGTTCGAGCGCAAGGGCGTCTGGATGATGCCCACCTACCACCCCTCGGCGCTGCTGCGGGACGTCTCCAAGAAGCGCGAGGCATGGGAGGACATGCAGAGCCTGCGGGACAAACTGATCGAAATGGGACTATATGAGGACATTTACGGTCATCCTACAGAGTGACCGTCCATCCTAAAGAAAATCCATGGAGGGATAAACCATGAAAGGATTCCGGGTTTTCCTCTGCCTGCTGCTGGCGCTGCTGCTGCCGATGAGCGCGATGGCGGAGGAGCTGATCCTGTTCTGCCACAGCTACAATTCCGAAACGAACAGCGCGTTCCTGCAGGCTTACTCCGACGTGACCGTCCGCCTCAGCTCCGACGGCGGGCAGGAGAGCGACTTCGATCAGGTGCTGATGGACATGGTGTCCCGCAATTTTGTCTACGACCTGTTCAAGCTGCCCTTCTCCAGCGGCGAGGCCCGGCGGCTGGGCGACCGGGGCTACCTGACCGACCTGAACCGGAGCGAGATCCTCCGCGAGACAGTCGCACAGATGCCCGAGGGCATCCGTCAGCGCGTCACCAACGCGAAGGGTGAGGTATTCGCCCTTCCCTTTGAGTTGGCTCCTACCCAGAGCCTGATGGCCTTCAATACGGAGATCGGCGAGGCGCTGGGCATCGAGAAGCCCCGCACATGGGCGGAGCTGCTGCAGCTCCTCGACAACTGGACGTACGACTATGCCGATGAGGCCGACAAGGAAGGATATCGCCTGATTGACAGCGCCTACGTTCTGCAGCCGGAACGCATCCTTGAGCGCATGATCGACGCCTATATCTCGGTCTACGCGGACGGTCGCCTCATCAGCTTTTCCACCCCGGAGTTCACCGCGCTGATGCGCAGCTTCGAGAGCTGCCGGCAGTCCCTCGCCGACCTCGGCGATCTGCCTCTGATGGAGGGCTCGAATCTTTGGCAGCGCACGCTCATCATCACGAACTATCCGCTGCTGGCAGACTATGACACCGCGGATATGTATCAGGGCGTCTTTGAGCCGATGGCCCTGTCCGTCACCGACAATCCCGACGAGGCGGTCATCGCCGTGGATATGGAAGCCCTCTCCATCAGCGCCGGCGCGCCCCATGCCGAGTTAGCCATGACCTACGCGGAAACCCTCGCCGCGTCCATGGACGACCTGAACCGCATTCTCCTGCAGGGCGGCAGCGACGACACGCCTGTGGAATGGGCCCACTATGCCTCGCAGAAGCAGGACTACCTCGACTGGATTGCCGAAGCGGAACAGGCTATCGAAGACGGCGACGAGGAATCGGAGAGCCTGACGGAGCTGATCGAGGCGTGGCGCGAGGAGCTGGAGGTCTTCGAGACCCGGCGCTATGAATACACCTCCGAGCGCATCCGCCAGTACGCGGCGCTTGCCCCCTGCCTGCGGCCCATGCCCGCCATCAGCTACCAGTACTACATCAACCAACAGAACACCCTCCACCTGCTCTCCTCTTTCTCGAACGGAAGCATGGCGGCGGATCAGTTCATCCGCGAGTTCGATCACGTCCAGTCCATGATGAATCTGGAGGATCAGTAAGACGGGAGGTTCATGCCCATGAAGCACCTGCAGGCCCGCATGACGCGCTTCTTTTCCACCCTGTGGCCCGCGGAGCAGAAGACCCTCGTGTTCGGCGAGGGCAAGACGGATCATCCGCCTGTGATGCTCATCGGCGAGGCGCCCGGCGAACAGGAAACCCTGCAGGGCAGGCCCTTCGTCGGCAAGGCGGGCAAGAACCTCGACGGCTTCCTCGAGGCGGTGGACCTCCGGCGGGAGGACATTTACATCAGCAATGTGGTCAAGGTGCGGCCCACCAAGGTCAGCGCCAAGGGCAGCGTCTCCAACCGCCCGCCGAACCGGGAGGAGCTGCTGCTTTTCACGCCGTACTTATTGGAGGAAATCCTTCTCGTCCAGCCGGGCGTGATCGTCACGCTGGGCAACGTCGCCCTGCGCGCGCTGATGGGCCAGCAGGCAGCGATCGGCGCGATGCACGGTCAGGCCGCCCGGACCACCGTCTGCCATGAAAAGCAGTCCATGGACGTGCCCGTCTTCCCGCTGTATCACCCCGCGTCGGTCATCTACGACCGCTCGCTGGCGGCAGTGTATCAGGCAGACCTGAAGGCCCTGCGGGCATGGCTCGACGGCGGCTGTGTCATTTGAGACGCAAAAACGTATCTTTTGCGCAAATCCTATAGCGTGCGTTCCATGTCTATGCTATACTGACATCGTCGCAAGACAGGAAACGTTTCTGTTCCATAGGAGGTTGTCGCCATGCTGGAATTGATCGCCGTCAATCTGCCGATCGTTATCTGCTTCCTGATCGGCGTGGGACTGCTGGTGCTCGAGGCGTTTATGCCGGGCTTCGGCGTCGCGGGCGTATCGGGTATCGTGGTGGAAGTGGTGGCTGTGGCGGTCACATGGCTGAATCACGGCCCTGTCGCCGCACTGGGGATGCTGCTTATCATCCTGTCCGTGGTCGCCATCGCCATTTCGATGTCCCTGCGCAGCGCCACCAACGGCCGACTGAGCAAGAGCCGGCTTATCCTGCGCGAAACGGAAAGCAATGAGGCCGGTTACCGCAGCGCCGAGGACATGGAGGTCTTTCTGGGCCGCGAAGGCCAGACCACCACGGTGCTCAGACCCACTGGCATTGCCGAATTCGATGGCGTGAGGCTGAACGTCGTCAGCGAGGGCGAGTTCATCCAGTCGGGCACCGCCGTGCGCATCGTCCGTATCGAGGGCAGCCGCATTCTGGTTCGTCCCGTGTCCGCCTGATCCCGTTGGTTCGCCGCAAAGCAGCGGCTGGATTTCTCATCAACAAAGGAGGTTTCTCATCATGGAAGCGCCCATCATCATCCTTGGCGTGGTCATTCTCGCCCTGATCGTCATTTCCGTGTTCCTGAGCTTCGTCCCGATTGGCCTGTGGATTTCCGCTCTGGCCAGCGGCGTGCACGTCTCCTTCGGCACGCTCATCGGCATGAAGATCCGCCGCATCCAGCCCAAGCGTCTGGTCTACCCGCTCATCAAGGCCAACAAGGCTGGCCTGAACCTGACCGTAAGCAAGCTGGAGACTCACTTCCTCGCGGGCGGCAATGTCGACCGGGTCATCAACGCCCTGATCGCCGCCCAGCGCGCCAACATCGAGATGGCCTTTGAGAAGGCCTGCGCCATCGACCTTGCGGGCCGTGACGTGTTCGAGGCTGTGCAGATGTCCGTTACCCCCAAGGTCATCGAGACGCCCATCGTCGCCGCCATCGCCAAGGACGGCATCGAGCTGCGCGCCAAGGCCCGCGTGACCGTGCGCACCAACATCGAGCGCCTCGTCGGCGGCGCCGGTGAAGAGACCGTCATCGCCCGTGTCGGCGAGGGCATCGTCACCACCGTCGGCTCTGCTGACACCCACAAGCAGGTTCTCGAGAACCCCGACCTGATCTCCCGCACCGTCCTGCAGAAGGGCCTTGACGCGGGCACCGCTTACGAGATTCTCTCCATCGACATCGCGGACGTGGACGTGGGCCGCAACATCGGTGCCCAGCTCATGATGGATCAGGCTGAGGCCGACCGCCGCATCGCTCAGGCCAAGGCGGAGGAACGCCGCGCGATGGCTGTTGCTCACGAGCAGGAGATGAAGGCCGCCGTGCAGGAGATGCGCGCCAAGGTCGTCGAGGCCGAAGCGGATGTCCCGCGTGCCATGGCTGCCGCTCTGCGCGAGGGCAAGCTCGGCGTGCTGGACTACTACCAGATGCAGAACACCATCGCCGACACCACCATGCGCGACTCCATCGCCAAGGCGAGCCAGCCGCAGTCCGGCATGCCTGAGACGAAGAAGTAACGAGGGGAAACGGCGGGAGGCGGCTTTTCTGAGAAAAGCCCCTCCCGCACCCTCCCGAAAAG
>JAFLST010000003.1:0-52363 GCA_022510815.1 Christensenellaceae bacterium
CCGTTTCGGGCGACCTTCAGGCCATAGGCTTCCGCGGCTTGTCTGGTGGTGACGGTTGCTTTCACAGCCGTGAAAATGGATGGTTTCAATGGGGTCCTCCTTTGATTTCCTTTCGGGATTGGTTTGATGCCGGTCATCATGGTCATTGTATCGTGAACGAAGCATAGGCTTAGGAAATCGGGCGCTTATGCAATTTCAAAAAAAGGTCTTGCAAAAATGCAAGACCAAAAGGGAAAAACATTGATACTGTCATTCGCCGTTGTATATGGAATATATATGATGTATAATGAATATATGTAATGAATGATGGAGGGCATGATATGCAAGATCGATATACAGGTGACATTGGTGACTTTGGTAAGTTGGGCCTTCTCCGGCAACTGCAACGCAATGGCTTAACTATTGGGATCAACTGGTATCGGGTCCCCAATGAAGGCCACAACTGTGACGGTCGCTTTACTGACTATGTACACAATCCCGAATATGCTCGGTGCGATCCAGAACTCTGGCATTGCTTGGGAGAAATCATTGATAACAACCAGAGAGAAATTGCTGCGTTGGAAACAGGTGCGATTCTGCCTGCAAAATGGTATTCCCGGCCCTTAGATTTTTCCGATTCAAATAAGGCTGATCGAAAGAATATTCGCGAGAAATGGCACAGTGATGCGGTTAAGAAGCTGGAAGGGAGTAAGCTCATTTTCCTTGATCCTGATAATGGCCTGATATGTGAATCGGCACGAGATACGAAAAAGAGCAATAAATATATATTGGTTGAGGAACTTGCAGATTATTATAATACGGGTGCAAGCGTCGTGTATTATCAGCATCAAGCGCGAAGAGAAGATGGCTTTTATCGCGATCAACACGAAAGGCTCTTGTCCGGTGGTAGATTTCCTGAAGCAACAGCGATTGGCCTGAAATTTACAAAAACATCATTGCGATATTACTTTTTTATTGTTCAGCCTCAGCACAAAGATTTGATTTACCAGAGTCTCGAATCCATGTTAGAAACAGATTGGGAGAAGTATTTCCAACGTTTATAAATAGAAGAAACGCCAGTTGGCGTGATAGCGTTTGCCTTCCGACGGAAACATGATTTGATATAATGGACATAGAAGCATTGAAACAGGGAGAGGTGTCTATCATGGACGAAAAACTGCATGCGTATCTTCCGGGAGTACCGGGCAATTCTCGTGAGCGGATACAGGATTTACTCCGGGAAAATGAAATGACACAGGCAGAACTGGCAGAGAAGATTGGCATGTCAGAAAGCGCTCTCAGCCGGTATATCAGTGGACAGACAGACAAGCTATCCGCAGAAAGCATCGTGGCGATCGCAAAGGTCTTTGGCGTCACGACGGATTTTTTGCTGTGTCTGTCGGATATTCCATTCACGACGAATTATGATATTGCTCGGTTGGGATTATCAGCGAAAGCGGCGGAGAAGCTGCTGAAACGAAAAGTCGACCCGGAAGTTGTGAGTAAACTGATCGAAAGTCGGCCCTTTGCGCTACTGATCAGCCAGATTTCCCAGATGCGAAACGACACATATGCAGCCGGTTATGCTTATATGACCAGCATGCTGCACAGCGCAAGCGATATACTCACTGAATTTGCTCAGACCAATCCGGAGGATCGCCGCGCTGCGAAACAGGTGATTGAGGACATTCGAGGACTTCGGAGAGCGACCTATTCTGTGCAGTTGGATGAAATCCACAAAACGATTGATCTGATCGTCGAGGATTTCAGAAAGGGCAGCAACACATACATGGAAGCAACGGAGAAGCTGACCACCGACGCGATGCAAAAGATCATATCCAATTTAAGAACACAGGTCAACGATCCGACGAAGCTGCGGGGCATCACGCCGGAAATGATGGTGAATGCCATCATGCCATCTTTTGAGGCGCTGGAATTGTGCGAAGAACAGACAGAACAGCTCCGGGCTGCCATGCTGCCGCTGTTCATGAGGCCGCAGGATCTGGCGAAGCAAATGAAAACGCAAGAGAACGCCGGGGTCGAATGAGCTACGTTATATACCTCTGCTCCGGGGATGAATCAGGGTGCCGCCTGATGCTGCGGATGCGGTGCATCCACAGTGCGTCCAGCATGTTTCCGCTATGCCTCCCGGCACAGCAGAATCACGCCGCCCGCCCTCATCCCCTTCACAAAGGTATAACACACTAGACTTTGCAAGCAAAGTCGTGTGCCACGAAACACTGGTTTCTTTGGATTCTTCCAGCCAACGGGGAACGGGACGACCGTTGCCCGGGATATATCAGCACCTCCCGGCGCTGGTAAGGAAGCTCTCCTTGCATCCCGCGCAGACGATCTGTCCAGTCCTACTTCAAGTTTTATCCTTAGTATCTATATTAGTCAACTCTCTCAGTTCGTTAAAATTGAAAGGAAACGCATTGCTGCCAGATACCTTGAATGGCTCTTGGCCGTCTGAATATTGGATTTCTAGATTCCACTGTGTGCCGTCGCAAATTTGATCATTTCTATAGGAATGACGCCACTCACCAAGATGCAGTCCAAACAATTCTTCAAGAAATTCTTGCTTTGTTATTATCGGGTCGAGTTCCATACGGGATTTCATTCGCGCTGGATTATATGAGTGCTTGACATCCATGTATAGGTGATCTCCATCGATTGTAAATGTGCGCGTTTCATACCCATTGAAAAAACCGCCTATAGTGAAGATCAGCTTATTGATGACAGAGATGCTGGCATCAAATGCCTGTGCTTTTAGCTCTTCCTGTGATGGAATATAGATACCACCGACGTCTGTATAGGCCTTCTTAGCACGTTCCAGATACTGGCGCGTATAACTAAGCTTAGTGGATTCACTCGGCTTTGTATGCATTGTAAAATGGTAGTTTGGCTGCTCTAGCAAGTTTTTCAGGTGCTCAATCTCTATTTTCAGTTCCTGAATCGCAATAAGAAGCTCTTGCTGATTCTTTCCTTTGAGGTGTATCTCATAATAAGTTTCAGGGCTAATCATCATATTTGCCATCTCCCAATGCTTTGGTTATTATAGCTTAGTCGCATTGCTGAACTGTGCTGATATTATAGTGTATTTGAAAAGCAATTTCAAGATATTTCCCTTCTGCAAAGATGCTCTGAATCATCACCTGCTGTGGGCGGGTGATAATGCTGTTTTGCTGGACATGTGCTCTCCGTGATCCTTGTTGTTCAGGCTGCTCATCCAATAAAGCAATAGACTTATGTGTTGTATTTTGCCATGAGCGCCGTTTGTATTGTTCAGGGTGGGAAAATGATCATAAATTGTGCCTTTGGGCTTTCTTATACGAAAAAGCCATTTCATACTACCATATGGCGTATACGATAGGAATTCTCAAACACTATATATGGTATAATCTTGCCTTCTTCTTTTTTCGGGAATAATGCACCGTTTTAGATGCAAACACCGCCTGACCGTTTCATAGTCAGGCGGTGTCTCATATACTACTTTATGATTCTACTTCAGGGATTAGTCTCATCGTTTTGGGTAGGCTTATCATCTAAGGCTTCATTTAGCAGATAAGGATGCCAAGGTATTGCTAAAAACCTTTCGATAATTTCGGTTGTGTTGCGTATGTGCTTTTTCATACGCAGAAAATCGTCTCGTTTAAGTGCTCCGCTAAGAAATAAATTCGGGCTGGCATTTTCAAATTGTTTAAATGCATCGGGTGCCTGCCTAACAAAGTCATTGATACTTGCGACGGAACTCAAGATTTCATCAGGCATATCTGATGCCGATAGTTCATCTTCCGAATGACTGCAAACACGATTTAATGATAGCTTGAAAAAATACGCATCTGTTAACATATCTATTGCTTCAGAGAGTATTGTTGGCAAAGATGAGAAATCTCTATTTAAACCCTCACCCGCCATAAAGGACGAGGACATTGTATCTACACGCTTAAGAGACTTTTGAAATTGTTGTGCAAGAATCTCGATGTATTTTGTTTCAAAGTCAATATCGTATTCTATGTCCTCTTCAGTTAACCGATAGCGCTCTAACTGATACTTTTCAGGGTTTAGTTTGAGTTGGAAGCATTCGATGCCCTTTTCTGTACACACATCCCAAAGCAGTTGTTTGCATATTCTATCTACGTATAAGCCGAAAGTGATTGATTTAATATATGGGAGATCAACGAATCGCGGCGTATCAGGTTCACCGACATTAATAATGCGCCATTCCTCTTCGTATGACCAACAAGTGTTTTTTACCAACAGATATGACATTATAGCAGCTATGTTTGCGTCACCTTGCTTAGCTTCGGCTTTACCCTGTGAATATGTAAAACTAATTCCAAGATCTTGTATTTTTATAGTGGGGCGACGGTCGCTGTATTTTACAGGGTATATGAATCCTTGGAAATCTTTTATCTTACTGAAATCATATTCTACGCAGATGCCAGAATAGGAATTTGCGTAATGTGACCACATTAGTTGATTATCCCAACCACTTGCACTAAAGCATGATACAGTAAGACCTGATAAGAATGTGCGAAGACCGGTAAGATACTTTTTATCACGAGTTTCAACGATGAATTCATGTAATTGATCCAACTTGGAGTCAAAGTCAAGCATTTTCGATAGATTTTGTGCGGTCATAGGAACCTGCCCCATTTTAATGACGATTCTAGCGTATACTGCAAATGCTTGCTGAGAAATGCGTTTTTTTAGCTCTTTGGGGCATGAAGAATAGAGCATGACCAAATTCTGGTTTACAAACGATTCTGCAGGCACATGTGTCATATGCATAGCTCGCTGTCTGGATAGCAAATGCCGCCTTATCTCGTTTAAAACTTGAATTGTTTCAGCCATCTTTCCAATGACTTTGTACTTGAGAAGCAATGTTAGTAAAAGTTTCTGTGCGAGATCATTCGCGCTTACTACTTCAATAATCCCAGCTATACAATCATCGTAAAATTCATCAGCAGAAAAGCCAATCATTGAGTCGAAAGGATCATTCATCTTTAAAGGAGTTTGAGCATATACAACACCATGACGGATGTTTTCAATATCATACATGGTTTCTTCGCTTCTTCTACAAGGTCTGTATTGATAAAAAATCCCACCGGCCGCTTGAATGCCCTGCTGCATCTTTAATAGAGTAAGAGCAGATTGCTTAGCTTCCAGTTCCATACTATTTACCTCGTCCCCTTTGTTTTTATCTCTTGTGGTAAAGCGCATTATCTCAGCTTTTAATGCTATACGGTATCATCCGAAAATGCCGTAGCGCGTCCTCAATGGCCTTTTCCTTCTCCGGCGGGCACTTCGGCACACGATTCCCCTCTGTCTTGGGCTTATTATAGCAATCCCTCTCAATAATCCCATGTTTTGCCTTGACCTGTGCAATATACAAATACGATACCTTCAATCCGGTATGCTCCAGCACATAGGCCTTGATCTCCTCGTGGGTCGCTTTGGTCTCCGCCTTTGTCACATCCAGCTCGGTCATATCCAAGTCGATATCTATATGATATGTCGTCCTCTTAATTTTGGACAATAATGCAACCGTCTCCACATGGTCCGTGCAGGGGAACATATCCACGGGAATGGCGACCTCAGCACGGTAGCCGCCACTCACAAGATACTCCACATCCCTTGCCAGCGTCTCAGGGTTGCAGGACACATAGACCACCCGCGGCGGCTTCAGCGTCAGCAATGAACGGAGAAAGGGCTCGTCGCTGCCCGCGCGGGGAGGGTCCATCATGACTACATCCGGCACATGGCCTTCCTGCGCCATGCGCACCATGAAGCGGCCCGCATCGTCGCAATGGAAGACAGCGTTGGTCACGCCGTTTCTGCGGGCGTTCTCCTTTGCGTCTCGGACGGCGTCGCGGTTGAGTTCCACGCCGATGAGCTGAGAGATGCGGTCGGACGCGCACAGGCCAATGGTGCCCGTGCCGCAGTAAGCGTCCAACAGGGTTTCACGGCCTGTCAGGCCAGCGAGATCAATGGCTGTTCGGTAGAGCAGTTCGCACTGCCGGGCGTTGACCTGATAGAAGGACTGCGGCGAGATACGGAAACGCTTCCCGCACAGCTCGTCCTCCATGTATCCATCGCCGTAGAGCACGGTTTCCTTCTTGCCCAGCACCATTGAGGTCTCCCGCTGATTCAGGTTAAGCACGACGGTCGTGATCTCCGGGTGCGCGGCAAGCAGTTCGGCGACAAACGCCTTTTTGCCGGGGAACTCGAGGCTGGTCGCGACCAGCACCACCATGATCTGTCCGGTGGCATGCCCTGTGCGGATCAGCACATGCCTCAGGAAGCCCCGGTGCGTATATTCGTTGTACACGCGCAGCTTGAACTTCGGCAGCATGCTCACAATGGTCTGGATGATGCGCCCGGCCCGAGGGTCCTCAATGAGGCAGCGCTTTACCGGCACCACGCGGTGTGTTCCTGCGGCATAGACCCCGGAGATGGGCGTGCCGCGCTTGTCAACCGCCAGCACAGCATGCACCTTGTTGCGATAGTGCAGGGGCTTGTCCATGCCGCGGATGGGCTCTACAGGGCAGAATTCGCCCAGCAGCGCTTCCACTCGCCGCTGCTTGAGCTCGAGCTGCTCCCGGTAGCACAGGTGAGTGAGCTGGCAGCCGCCGCAGCGGGAGGCCACGGGGCAGTTGAATCGAATATCCCCCGGCTGGCGGGGCGTTGAACGCTGGGGCTTAATGGATATCGGCATGAAGAAACTCCTTTAAGCGGTCTATTGGGGTGACCGCAGTCCGTTTGAGTAAACCCATGAGTAGAACCATTCACGGGGCGGTTTGACATAATCGTATTCCAGCAGGGCAGGCGCATGATCTATCAGCGCGATGGCCTCGCGCAGCACATCCTCCGGGGATTTGTCCGCCGTGTCAATGGCGTGCTCGTTAATCAGCAGGGGACGGCGGTTGATCTTCGCGGCGCTTTCCTCCAGCAGATGCAAATCAATGAGCCCCTGACCGCGGTTTACCATGCGTCTCCGGTGCTGCGCTTCATCGCTGCACATGAGCTTAAGCGTGATGAAATCATACCCCTTGAATACGATGGGAAGATCCGCCGTGCGCAGGTCGTCGAAGTCGCCGCTGATGATGTTGCGTATGCCCAGCTCGTGGAATTTCATGAGCTGGGCGACGCAGCACTCCCAGCAGACCTTTTCCTCGAACAGACCGGGATCGACACCAGCGGGTATGCCAAACTCAGGCACTTCATTCATCTCCGCGAGCGCGCCCTGATAATGATCGAAAAGCCCTCGGGCGAGGGTTGACTTGCCAACGCCGCTGGGGCCGATGATGAAAATGAAATCCCTCATAACACCCTTCCGAAAAAAGAACGGGAAGCAGTCCTGTGCAGGCGCTTCCCGCTTTGATTTATTCCTTTTCCCCGTTCTGAAGCGCCGCGCCGATGAAGTCGCGGAACAGCGGATGCGGGCGGTTGGGGCGGCTCTTGAGCTCCGGATGGAACTGCACGCCCACGAACCACGGATGGTCGGGAATCTCGACGATCTCCACCAGATTCCGCTCGGGGTTGCGGCCCGCCACGGTCATACCGCCGTCGATGAACCGCTTCATGTACTCATTGTTGAACTCATAGCGGTGGCGGTGGCGCTCCTCAATCTCCTCCTGCCCATAGGCCTTGTAGCTCTTGGTGCCGGGGAGCAGCGAGCAGCGGTACTTGCCCAGCCGCATGGTGTGGCCGAGGTTCTCGAGGTTCTGGTCGGGCATCAGGTCGATGACCGGATAGGTGGTGTGCGGATCAAGCTCTGAGGAGCTGGCGCCGCGCAGGTCAAGAACGTGGCGGGCGTACTCAATGACCGCCATCTGCATGCCGAGGCAGATGCCGAGGAAGGGAATCTTGTGCTCACGGGCGTACTGCACCGCGACCATCTTGCCTTCGAGGCCGCGCTGACCGAAACCGCCGGGCACCAGCACGCCGTCGCAGTCTTTCAGAGCGTCAGCAATGTTCTCCTGCGTCAGGTCAGCGGACTGAATCCACTTGATGTTGACCTTCGCCGAATGCGCGATGCCGCCATGGGTCAGCGCTTCGACGATGGAAAGGTACGCGTCGGGCAGCTCCACATACTTGCCGACCAGCGCGATGGTGGTCTCCCGAACCGGATTGAGCTGGCGCTCAACCATGCCCGTCCACTCGGACAGGTCGCAGTTCATGCCGCCAAGGCCCAGCAGCTCGCAGACCTTCTCGTCGAGGCCTTCCTTGTGCAGCAGCAGCGGCACCTCGTAGATCGTGCGGGCGTTCAGGTTCTGGAACACGCGATCGGCGGGCAGGTTGCAGAACAGGCCGATCTTCGCGCGGACGTCGGCGGGCACTTCATGCTCACAGCGGCAGACGAGGATGTCCGGGCTGATGCCGATGCTGCCCAGCTCCTTGACGGAGTGCTGGGTGGGCTTGGTCTTCAGCTCGCCGGCAGCCTTGAGGTAGGGGATAAGCGTCACATGGATGTACAGGCTGTTCTCGAAGCCCACCTCCGCGCGCATCTGCCGGACGGCCTCGAGGAAGGGCAGCGACTCAATATCGCCGACCGTGCCGCCGATCTCGGTGATGACCACGTCCGGGGGATTGGGCTGGCGGGACACCTTGAGGATGTTGCTCTTGATCTCATTGGTGATATGCGGGATGACCTGAATCGTCGCGCCCAGATACTCGCCGCGGCGCTCGCGGTCGATGACGGTCTTGTACACGCGGCCGGAGGTCACGTTCGCCGCCTGCGTGAGGCTCTCGTCGACAAAGCGCTCGTAGTGGCCCAGGTCGAGGTCGGTCTCCGCGCCGTCGTCGGTCACATAGACCTCACCGTGCTGGTAGGGGTTCATCGTTCCGGGGTCAACGTTGATATACGGATCGAACTTCTGAATCGAAACACGCAGCCCACGGCACTTCATCAGCCGTCCCAGAGACGCCGCCGTGATGCCCTTTCCCAGCGAAGAAACCACGCCGCCTGTCACAAAAATGAACTTGGTACTCATCCCGCTGCCCCTTTCCGTCATGGGTCAAACACACAGACGCTTTATTGTATATTTTTCAGCGGCTTTCGTCAAGAGAAATACCGAAAAAAAGCAGGGCTTTGCAGGGGCGCTGCTCCCGCACCCCGCCAGAGAGCCATTGGTCCTCTGGACTCCCTTTTCACGATGGAGGGGTACGCCTTCGGTCGGTCTTCATGCGCGTGCATGGAAAAGGCACGGAACATTGGCCTGCTCCGTGCCAAGTGTTTTCAGATCAGATGCCGACCTCGCCCCAGCTCAGGCTGGACACGTCCAGCGGCAGGCCCAGCGCGACGAGGCGCTGCAGGGTTTCGGGCATCAGGCGATAGGCGATCTGCGCGTAGTCGCTCTGCACGAACAGGCGAAGCGTGAACTTCCAGTCCCGGGCGAGATCAGCCAGCTGCTCCTGATGAAGAATCAGATGGGCCAGCAGGTGATTGAGCTGCGTGTCCACGCCCTCGGGGGAGGTGAGCAGCACGGTGTACGTCCATTCGTCAGCCGGGGCTTCGATCAGCGGGAGACGGTTGAGCATATCGCCCTTATGGATGATCCGCGTCGGCTCCAGCTCCAACTGCTCGCCGATTTCCTTAATGGGCAGATCCTTGCCCTCAACGATTAGGGAAAACCGCGCTCCGGTTAAACGGTTGTTCTCCATGATCAAAATCCCTCCGTATTCAAATCGACTTATCCGCTGTATTCGACGCGCAGCGCCGCGCTTCCTGCCATTGCTGCGGGAATGTCGGCAAAGAATGTGAAAGTTTTCGCAATCACCCCTTTTCAGATACTGTCATTTGTGGTATAATAAACCGGGTTTTCAGGAACCAAACGATGAAGGAGGGTATTCCTATGGCGATTGTTACCACCAAGGAAATGTTCAAGAAGGCTTACGAAGGCGGCTATGCCATCGGCGCTTTCAACGTCAATAACATGGAAATCATTCAGGGCATCACCGAGGGCGCGAAGATGGAGAACGCCCCTGTGATTCTTCAGGTGTCCGCTGGCGCCCGCAAGTATGCCAAGCATGCGTACCTGATGCACATGATTCAGGCCGCGATTGAGGACACCGATCTGCCCATCGCCGTGCATCTTGACCACGGCCCCGATTTCGAGACCTGCAAGAGCTGCATCGACGGCGGCTTCTCCTCCGTCATGATCGACGGCTCCCACTACTCCTTTGAGGAGAACATCGCGGTGACCAAGAAGGTCGTCGAGTATGCGCATGACCACGGCGTGGTTGTCGAGGCCGAGCTGGGCCGTCTGGCGGGCGTTGAGGATGACGTGAAGGTTTCCGCTGAGGATTCTTCCTATACCCAGCCTGATGAGGTTGAGGAGTTCGTCGCCCGCACCGGCTGCGACTCTCTGGCCATCGCCATCGGCACCTCCCACGGCGCTTACAAGTTCAAGGGCGAAGCCAAGCTGCGCTTCGACATTCTCGAAGAGGTTGGCAAGCGTCTGCCCGGCTTCCCGATCGTGCTGCATGGCGCTTCCTCCGTCATCCCCGAGTATGTTGAGATGATCAACAAGTTCGGCGGCGAGATGCCCGGCGCGCAGGGCGTTCCGGAAGACATGCTCCGCAAAGCTGCTTCCATGGCCGTCTGCAAGATCAACATTGACTCCGACCTGCGTCTGGCCTTCACCGGCCTTGTGCGCAAGCACTTCGTCGAGCATCCCGACCACTTCGATCCCCGGCAGTATCTGACTGACGCCCGCACTGGCATCCGCGAGATGGTCCGCCACAAGATCGTCAACGTTCTGGGCTGCAACGGCAAGGCGTAAGCAGAGGGGTATCGCTCCTCTGGACTCCCGCCGCGCGCCTTGGTTAAGTGCCTTCAGGCAACAATATGCGCGCGAGGGGTTACAATGGTACAGCAAAGCCCGCTTCCGATCAAGGGAGCGGGCTTTCTGGTTTTCAAATTCCCTCGGGAGGCGTCGGATGGTTTGCGAACCCTCCGACGACAATCAAAAACTGCGGCTATGCACATCAGTTTTTCTATGGTTCGTTAGAATCTATTCCTCAATGGAACATCTCTGCGCCTGCGGACAGCTCTGCCATCTCGCTGACCGTGACGAACTCATAGCCTTGTTCGATAAGCTGCGGGATCAATACCTTCAGGCAGTTGAGATCCTTCACGATGGAGTGGAACAGCAGGATGCTGCCGTTGCGCACATCCTTGATGCACAGCTCGGGATCGGTCTGGCTCACGTCCCACAGCACCATGTGCTCGTAACCGGCGGCGTCCACGGCATTGGCCACGGTGGATGTGGTGCCGTTCACATAGACATTGCCGTAGGGCGGCCGCATCACGCGCATCTGATAGTGATAGCCGAGCACCTCGTCGAGGCGGTTCTCCACGCGGTGCAGATTATTGACGATGACGGGCTGCGTCTGATCCGGCAGGCTGATGTGGTTATAGGTGTGATTGCCGATCTCGCAGTTCGATTCCGCGATGGCCCGCCACAGATCGGCGTCCTTCTCGTCCAGAACGTATCCGAGCACGAAGAACGTCATCGGTACGCCCATCTCCTGACCGTACTCGAAGATGGCCTGCACCATCTCCGTGTCAGCCAGATCGTCGATGGTGATGCAGACGCGCTTTTGCCCGCGGTCGCCATGGTACATGGTGAAGCCCTTCTCGACCTTTGCCAGCGCGGTGGACGAGAGCAACATCAGAATCAAGGTAAGCGCAGCGATTCGTTTGAACAAGGGAATGCCCTCCTTTGTATGCGGTACAGTTTGGCGCAGACTGCCCAAAGCCGAAAACTCGACAAAGCGGTTTTGCCGCCTTGCCGATGCTGTGTGCGAGCGTGCCCATAAGCCGAGTTCTGTATTGGACGATCATCTATCCAGGCCTGGCGTTGCCGCGCAGGCTCAAGCGATGCCAAGGACGCGACGGGCCGCCGCATGTGTCCTCATACGCATCTTGCACCAGATGGGGTTTACAGCACGGACAAGTCGCCAAGCCGTGGGTGAGCTCTTACCTCGCCTTTCCACCCTTACCGAGCCGGAGCCCGGCGGTATATCTCTGTTGCACTCTCCTTGGAGTCGCCTCCACCGGCCGTTAGCCGGCATCCTGCCCTATGGTGCTCGGACTTTCCTCATGCCCGAAGGCACGCGATCGTCTGGTCACCTCGCACAGCTTTCATGATACCAAGCCCGGCGGAAATTGTCAAGCCATGCGTCTGCGATCAGAAAGGGGATTGACAAATTTGTCTTCGCCCGGCACAATAGCGGAAGAAAGGACTGATTGCATGAAATTCCTGATTGCCTCCGACCTGCACGGCTCCGCCCTTTATACCCGCCTGCTGCTGGACGCCTTTGCCGCCGAGCGCGCCGACCGCCTGATCCTGCTGGGGGATATCCTCTACCATGGCCCGCGCAACTATCTGCCTGCCGAATACGCGCCGAAGGAGGTCATCGCGCTGCTTTCGCCGCTGAAGGATCGGATTCTCTGCGTGCGCGGCAACTGCGACACCGAGGTTGACCAGATGGTGCTGCCCTTCCCGATTCTGGCGGATTACGCGGTCATGCCGGTAGGGCAGCGGCTGTGCTATATGACCCACGGGCATGTTTACAACAACGCGCATCTGCCGCCTGTCATGCCGGGGGACATCCTGCTGCACGGGCACACGCACATCCCTGTCTGTGAGGAGCACGCGACGCATGTCTGTCTGAACCCCGGCAGCGTGTCCATTCCGAAGGAGAACAGCCACCATGGCTATATGACGCTGGAAGACGGCCTGTTCCTGTGGAAGGATTTTGATGGAGGGCTTCACGGCGAATATCGGGTCTGAAGACAGCACAAAGAAAAAGCGGCTTTCGCCGCTTTTTCTGTTACTGGTTTTCCAACTGCATCATATTGACCACGCGGTCGATTTCCGAAACGAACCAGTTGGCGTCTCTTGCGCCTTCCAGATACAGCTGAATGGCTGTGGTCGCGGGATTGTCATCGCCGGTGAAGATCGAGCTGGCCGACACGACCAGATGGGGCGCGATGCTTTCATGATAGAAAGCAACGTCCTCCTCGGAGAAGGCCCAGCGCTCTTCCTCCTGCATCTTCCTGACGCGCTCCTTGTACCACGAAAGGATATCGTCGTAGTCGGCGCGCTCCTCGTCGGTCAGGTCCTCCATCTGCTTTTCGATCTGTTCGAGTTCCTGCTGATAGTAGGAGAGATTCTCTTGATAGTACTCCTCCTCGATCGGCTCCCGCACATCGGGCATGAAAGCCGTCCTGACGTCCTGAGGCAGATGCTCCGCGATGTACTCCATCAGATCAAGCGCGAGGTCCTGATTGGCGCTGGCCTTGTTGATGGACAGCAGGTACACAGAGGCCTGAATGACCGGCTCCGTGTCCTCGTCAAGCTGGAGCAGGATAGGCTGCGGCGCCATCCACTGCTGATACTGCTTGGGCATCGGATCGGCATAGTTGTCGAAGATCGCGGTGCTTTCGTCGCCGTCGACGTATACATAGGCTGTCAGCTGGTTGCCGTTGGGGTCCTCCTTCGGGCCGAGCGCGTCGAACACGGTCTTCATCTCCGGGCTGTCCAGACGGTTCAGCAGCTTCTGGAGCGTGGGCGTGCGGAAGGTCAGCGCCTCGCCGCGGGCCTCGCAGGTCAGCACCTGCGCGTTGAAGATCAGGTTGAACATCACGCTGCGCAGGTCCGAAGCCCACTCGAAGATCTTCATGTCCTCATAGTCGTCGTAGTAATCGTAGTACCATGTGACCAGAAAATCCATCAGCTCGTCGTAGGTGGTGGGGAGGTCTTCCTCGGTCATGCCGACCTTCTCCAGCGCGTCAGGATAGTAGCCCATGGTGCCGCCGTAGACATACACAGGGAGGCCATAGAGCTTGCCATCCATGAGGAACTCATCGGTCAGGTTGGGATACATGCTCCCCACGACGTTCATCAGCGTCTCCGAGGAGGACATGTCCGCCAGCAGGCCGTACTTGAGCAGCGGCGCATAGGGCCTGTAGGGCAGGACCAGATTGTAGATATCCGCCGCCTCCGGGGACTGCATGTGGCTCCGATAATCCTCGGCGGTCGACACCGTGGTTTCAATGTACTCAATGGCGACTTCCGGGTGCTCCTTGGCGTACTCGCGCACAACGTCGTTAACGGTCCATACGCTGGCCAGACGCAGCGTGCGGGTAGGCAGCAGCGAGGGATCAACGGTGGCCGAGGCGAGGCGGCTTTCGTCATTCCAGTCGGAGACGTAGAAGCGGTCGCGATACAGCACGGAAGCGGAATTGTTGCGGCTCGAATTGCCGCCGATCAGGTAGCCGACAGTCTCCGCGGAGGCAAAGGTGCTGTCATAGCGGTAGACGAAGGAAGCGCCAGCATAGTAGACCATGTCCGTCTCCGCGTCGTAGGCCAGCGCGCCGCAGTTGGTGTCCGGCATGAAACCCAGCACGGTCACCTCGCCGGTGGCGGGATCAATGCTGACGATCTCCGGCGTCTTGAGATACTTGCCGGTCTGGTAGTCGTAGGCCTCATCCCAGTTGAAGCGGCGCCCCAGCAGCAGGCCGTCCTTATAAAGAACCAGTTGGGAGATGTAGTCCTCCATGACCTTCGTGCCCTTGCCGGTGGTCAGATCGACGCGGTAGAGCGCGTGAAGGTCCCAGTTGACGTCATCGTCGTGCAGCAGGAAGTACGCCGTGCCATCGACGATCTGTATGCCGTAGAACTGGGGCCAGTTGTCCTCGTTGACGTCCCATGTGATGTCGCACAGCAGCTCCCGCTTGCCCAGATCGCCGGACTCATCCACGGGCATGAAGCTGACGGAGAACATGGTGCCCTCCGGCATTTCCCAGCTTTCCGTGACCTCGTTCCATGTCTCGGAGCGCTGTCCCAGCAGATAGAGACCGTCCTTTCCGGCGGCGACGCACTGGATGTTCCCGATGCCGTTCCGGTCAATCTCGATGGGCTGCCAGCCGCCTTCCACGGCCTTGTAAAGGTAACTCCACTCTTGGGCATAGAGCGCGTCGCCCAGCACCAGCAGGCTGTCGGGCGTGCTCGACAGGTTTTCGAGAAGCTTATTCTCCTCCTGATCCTCCGCTCCCTCCGCCAGCACGCAGGGCAAGAACAGGCTCATCGCCATCAGCAGGCAGAGCAGTCGCAACAAACGCAGTTTCATGGGCAAACCTCCTCAAGTATCAATTGAAATCCGCTTTTTAGACGTTTCAAGGTCATGAATTATTTCATAAAGACTATTTTTTTCACCAATTTCTCATCTTTCAGACCCGGACGACGCTCGCGATCTCCTTGTCATGGTAGATGATATGCAGCACGTCGCCTTCCTTGAAGTCCGGAAGAGGCTTCTCCGCGTCGTAGTAGAACAGCCGGTCGCAGGGCTTGCCCTTCTCATCCTTGTCGGCGACCTTCAGCGCGTGATACCGCACGCCGTCCACCAGCGAAATGTCCTCGGAGAGGCTCGCAAAGGGCAGCTCAACCTCCCGCTTGCGGCCGTGGAGCATGTTGTCCACATGCGTGGCGTAAGCGGTCAGGGGCTTGATGAACAGGTCGTGTCCGGCGATCAGCAGCGAACCGGCCAGAATTGTCGCGCAGGAGGTCAGCCACTCCGTCCGCGTCACAAGGGACGCGATCAGGACAGCCGCCAGCGCCGCGACAGGGATCAGCAGCACGATCCAGCGCCGTCTGCGCTGCGCAAGGACTTCCTGCAGATCATTTTCCGCATACATCAGGAATACGCCTCCTTCGGCATGGGTATTATCCGTTCTTATGATGATACAAACGGATGGGAATGTCAACCGTCAGATTTGACGAAAATGTAAACAAATGAAAAGTTGCAGTTGTTCACACGCGCAGGCTGTGTTAAAATAGAGCCACAGGGAAACAAAGGAATGCAAGGAGGCGGAGCATGACCAGAACTCGCAGGGACGGCACGGTCATCGCGGCCCTTGGCGGGCTGTACGCCTTCATTTTTTGCATGATGATCTCCAGCGCTCTGACGGACATGCCCATCTATGGCGGCGCGCTTTACATGTGCGGCCGGGTGGCAACGGTGTTCCTCTCGGCCTATGTGGGCGACGCGGCTTATCTGCCGCCCGGGGCGAGGCGGTGGCGGGGCGCTCTGCTGGCGCTGATGCTGCTGATGAATCTGTGCGTGGTGGTGGTGTATCCGATCTCGTGGGGCAGCCCGACCATGTGGCTGGTGTTTGTGACGGTGCTGCTGATGATGCTGCGGGACGCGCTGTGCCAGTGGCTGATGCGTCAGGAGGTATCACGGCGGCTGACGCTGCGGCGCTACCTGCTGCTGATGACGCTGTGCCACGCGCTGGCGGCGGCGGTGATGGCCGCGATCCTGCTCTACAACCTGCCCGGCGTCACAGGGCTGACGATGCTGGGCGGCTATCTGCTCTGCGGCGCGATGGCCGGCTATGCCGCGCATAAGGAGCGGCTGAACCTGCGCGAGACGATCGTCCCGGAGGAGGAACCCCTGCCCGCGCTTTTGCAGCAGGTACGCAAGGCCAATGCCTTCGCGGCCTTCGAGCGGCTGTCGGCGGCGGTGTCGGTGGCGCTGGAGCTGACGCTGGTGGTCATGTACACCTTTTTGGCGGCGACTGAGGAGCAGCTTTTGTCCTGCATGGCGCTGGCTGTGCTGACCACGCTGGCCTTCCGGGAAGCGGCGGAGTTCGCGCTGCGCCGCAAGGAACGCCGGCGGCTGATCGACCCAACCAACATGATGCTGCTGGGGCTGCTGATGTGGCTTGGCGGGCTGTGGATCTTCAGCCGCGGCCTGCGGGATGGCGGGATCAGCCTGACCAACACATACCTGTGCCTCGGCCTCTGCTCGGCGGGTTCAACCCTGTGCGGTACCTGCCTGCAGCGCATGGAGCAGGCCGTGGCGAACGCGGCGCAGTTCACCTCGGGCGGCAGCGTGCCCGGCTATGGTCAGATGCGCGCGGCAGGGCAGGAGATGGCGCTGCTGCTGGGCGAAATGCTGGCCCTGACAGCCCTGACCGTGCTGTGCTTTGTCACCGGCGGCGATCTGCCCCGGGACGCATCCCAGTTTGCCGCGCGGTTCCAGCCGGTGATGGTGCTGCCCGCGCTGCTGACCGTGCTCATGGCGATTCTCTGCGTGCTGCGATTCCCGCTGAGCAGCCGGTACATGCACAAGCTGGCGCGGTTCCTGCATATCCGTGAGCAGGGCGGCGACAATCCGGCGCTCCAGAAGCAGCTTGAGGACGTGGTGGTACGGCGGCACCGTCAGCCCTTCTTCATCCGCGCGATCATGGCGGTGCTGCGGCCCTTCTTCCGGCACAGGCTGCAGGGCGTGGAGAACATCGTGCAGGACGAGAACAACCCCATTGTGTTCCTGTGCAATCACGGCGAGATTTACGGTCCCGTGGCTGCGATGCTGTTCATCCCGGTGCCGGTGCGGCCGTGGGTCATCAGCAACATGACCACCAACGCGCAGGAGGTTGCGGAGTATCTGTACAAGTACACCTTCGGCCCCATGATATGGCTGGGACGGCTGCGCTGGCCGGTGGCGAGGCTGCTGGGGCGGCTCTCTGTGTGGGCGATGCGGCATCTGGAGGCCATACCGGTCTACCGCCACAAGCCGCGGGAGCTGATGACAACCTTCCGCCGCTCGGTGGAGGCCATGGAGGCGGGCGACAACCTGCTGATCTTCCCCGAAAACCCGGACGCGACGGAGAAGCCCGGCTACCAGCACGGCGGTATGGGCGACATGTACCGGGGCTTCCCGATGCTGGCGCAGGTCTACTACAACCGCACCGGAAAGCGCTGCCGTTTCCTGCCGATGTACGCCCATAAGGGCTTGCGGACGCTGACCTTCGGCGAGCCGATCCTCTACGATCCCGAGACGGAGCCGCTGGCTGAGCGGGATCGGATCGTCGACGAAGCGACCCGGCAGATGCGGGAGATGGCCGACCGGGAGGATGCGGTCTGGCGCGGAAAAAAGGCCGCGAAGGAAGCGCGGGTATAAAAAAGAGGCTTTCATCATGAAAGCCTCTTTTCCTGTTCAGGCACCCCACAGCGGCGTGGGATATAATCCATCCTCCGCCATCCGGGCCAGCGCGGCCTTGACGATGGGCTTGTCTTCGGGGTAGGTGACGCCTTGCCAGCGGTCGGGGCAGGGGATGACCCGCGCCGTTGCCTCGCCGCGGTGCAGCATGCCATCCACCACCGTGGGAAGGAAGTATTCCGCCTTGAGCGGATTCTCCGCGGCGGCTTTTTCGAGGAAGGCCGGGAACTCCTTTTCCAGCGTGTTCAGCAGGCTCGGTGAGAAGCCCCACATGTTCATGCTCACAAGGCTGTCAGGAGCGAGCTTGCGGTAGGTCTCGCCGTTCTCGGTGAACAGCGGGCCGTCGCAGGTAGCGATAATGTGCGTGCGCTCACAGATGCCCTGCAGCAGGCCTGTCTCGTCCACATCGCATACTCCGCGGGATACATGGCCGTGCTCGGAGAGCGTGTTCTCGAGCCGGTAGCCGACCATCACATAGTCGCGGCTGCCGCTGTCCATGGCGACAAGCGCGTCATAGGCCGCCTGAAAGGCTCCGGGGCCGTAGTAGTCATCCGCGTTGATGACGGCGAAGGGCGCATCCAGCAGCTCCTTGCAGCACAGCACCGCGTGGCCCGTGCCCCAAGGCTTCACCCGTCCGTCCGGCACGGCGTAGGGCGCGGGAATCTTCTCGAGCTGCTGGAAGGCGTACTTCACGTCCATGAACCGCTCGATGCGCTGCCCGACGCGCTCCCGGAAATCCGCCTCAATCTCGTGCTTGATGAGGAACACCACGCGTCTGAATCCCGCGCGCCTCGCGTCGAAGATGCTGTAGTCCAGAATGACCTCGCCGCCGGGGCCGACGGGGTCCATCTGCTTGAGTCCGCCGTAGCGGCTGCCCATGCCGGCAGCCATGATGAGCAGGATCGGTTCGATCATTTCGCGTCACTCCTTCGGTTGGTTGGTGTTATGATAGCGCATTCCGGAAGGATTTGCAAGGCGAGAGGAATGTAAATCTTTTCTGAAAGGGAAAGAACGATTGTGTTTCCGGCGATTTTGTCGTATAATATGATTGTACCCGTATACTCAGCAGACGCAAAGGAGACTATCGCCATGGATTTTCTGAAAACGCTGCTTCTTTATATGACGGTCACCATGGCCACATCGGTTCAGGCAGGCCCGCTGCCTGAGGATGTGCCGACGCCCACGGTCGCGCCGGTGGTGCAGGCGCAGGACGCGCCCGAGCAGGGGGCCGCGTTGCCCGGTCTGCAGGTGGATCTGCCCGACGCGCCTACGCAGGTGCCTACGCCTACGCTGGTGCCGGAACCGACCATCACGCCTAACCGCGCTTATAAGAACGTTGAGTTTGGCGACAAGAACAATGACGTCCGCAAGCTGCAGGAGCGGCTGATTGAGCTGGGCTATCTGCCCGAGGGCTCGGCGGACGGTTCCTTCGGCTATCAGACCTCCCGGGCGGTCCGGGAGTTTCAGGGGAAGAACGGCCTGAACCGCGACGGCGTGGCGGGCCCCGCGACCCTGACGCGGCTCTATGAGGACCCGGACGTGATCGCTGCCGTGACCGCTGAGCCCACCGGCACGCCCGAGCCTTCCGACGTTCCTGAACCCGAGACGGAGCAGCCCGCGGATGACGAGCAGACCATCGCGCCGCCGGAGAGTGCGGACGAGACCTACGGTGAACTTCCGGGTCTGGAGGACGTATCTGATGACATCGTACCCGCGCAGGAGGACGCTGCGGCAGACGTGGTGGAAGGTCCGCTGCCCGGGCTGACGCAGGTGGCGGACGCAAGGATCGCGATGGGCGAGAGCGGAGAGCCTCTGGCGGCGCTGCGGCTGTCGGACGGCGTGATGCGCCCCTTCTATCCGCGGGTCTGGCTGAATGAGGAAGGCGTGGCTGTGGTGTCCCTGCGGGATATGGCGGGCAGTATCAGCTCGTGGGTGCTGGAGAGCGATGAATCCGTTTTCACGCTGAGCGCCGCCGGTTACGAAGTAGTGCTGACCGTATCGGAGGATGGTGTGACCTGCACAGTCGACGGCGAGCCGGTCACGCTTTCGGTGGGGGATGCGCAGTCGGACGGCGAGGACGTTTATGTGACCGAGGACTTCCTGCGGCATGCGCTCTATGCCGATGTGCTCTGGGACGCGGATGAGAGCACCATGATGCTCAAGGTGCCCGAAAAGGAAGCCGCGCAGGCAAACGATTGACACGCCGAAAGGGCTTGCTAACGCAGGAAAGACGTGGTATAATACGCTTTTGCTGGGAGGCGATGGGATGCGGAGCATGACGGGCTACGGCAGGTGTCAGGAGCAGCGCGGCGAGTGGGAGATCACCGTCGAGCTGCGGAGCGTCAACCACCGGTATCTGGATGTCGCCTGCAGGCTGCCCCGAAGCCTGTCCTTTCTGGAGGACACGGTGCGCAGGGAGCTGGCGGAGCTGAAGCGCGGGCATGTGGATGTGTTCGTGAATGTCCGCCGGACGTCAGGCTCCTCCCGGCAGGCGGAGATCGACGAAGCGCTGGCGCAGGCCTATCTGGATGCGGGCAAGCGGCTGAGCGAGATCACTGGAGCGGCGAACGACCTGACGGTCTCAAAGCTGCTGCGGCTGGAGGGCGTGACGGAGCTGACCGAAGCGGCCATGGACGAGGAAGCGGTATCGGCCCTGTGCGCGGATGTGCTTCGCGGGGCCGTGGAGCAGATGCAGCGGATGCGCCTGCGGGAGGGCGAGAACCTCCGGGCCGACCTGTCCGAGCACCTGACGAATGTCGAGTCTCTGCGGGAGCGCATTGCCCTGCGCGCGCCGGGCGTGGTCGAGGACTATCGGACCCGGCTGACCGAGCGGCTGTCCCGGCTGCCTGTCGAGCCTGTTGATCCCCAGCGGCTGGCGCAGGAGGTTGCGCTGATGGCTGACAAGTGCGCCATCGACGAGGAGCTGTCGAGGCTCCAGAGCCACATCGCGCAGATGCGGGCCTATCTGGACACGGACGGCGAGGTGGGCAAGAAGATGGACTTCCTGATTCAGGAGATGAACCGCGAGGCCAATACCATCGGCTCCAAGGGCTGCGACGCTTCCATCGCCCAGTGCGTGGTCGACCTCAAGAGCGAGATCGAGAAGCTGCGGGAGCAGATTCAGAACGCGGTGTGAGCCATACAGAGGAGGATACGCATGGAGGAAACCCGAAAGGGCATGCTGCTGGTGGTGTCCGGCGCGTCGGGCACGGGCAAGGGCACGCTGGTGAGCCGCCTGCTCAAGGAGGACCCGAGCTTCGTTTTTTCCGTCAGCGCGACAACTCGCGCGCCCCGGGAAGGCGAGGTCGACGGCGTGCACTATCACTTCCTGACCGAAGCGCAGTATGACGAGCTGCTGGCGAAGGACGCCTTCCTCGAGCACGCCACGGTGCACGCGAACCGCTATGGCACGCTGAAGGAGGAGGTCTACAGCCGCATGGAGCAGGGCCAGAACGTCCTGCTGGACATTGACACGCAGGGCGCGTTCAACGTCATGGCGGCGGCGCCGGACTGCGTGAGCGTGTTCATCCTTCCGCCGAGCTATGCCGAGCTGAAACGCCGTCTGGAAGGCCGCAACACCGAGCGTCCCGAGGACATCGAGCGCCGCTTTGCCAATGCCCGGCAGGAGATCCCGCTGATGGATCGCTATCAATACATCATCGTCAACGACGACCTTGACGCCGCCTATGCGCAGCTCAGGGCCATCACGCTGGCTGAGAAGCAGCGCAGCAACCGCTATTTCCCCGTGGTTCCCGAAGCATAAGGAACCCGAGCAAGAATAAGGAGGAAACCCGCATGTCCATCGTTGAACCGAACGTCCTTGAACTGCTGGAGAAGGCCGAGTCCCGCTACACGCTGGTGGTGGAGGCCTCGAAGCGCGGCCGTCAGATCGTCGGCGGCAGCCAGCCCCTGATCGACGCCAATGAGATGAAGCCCCTCAAGACCGCCGTCGAGGAGATTCGCCGTGGCCTGATTACCTACGACCGCGCTCCCGAGGAAGAGGAGACGCCCGTCCATGAGTGATCTCACCGGCAGGCACGTCGTGCTGGGCGTGACCGGGGGCATTGCGGTCTACAAGGCCTGCGAGGTCGTTTCCCGGCTGCGCAAGATGGGTGCGGCGGTGCATGTCATCATGACGAAGAACGCGACGGAGTTTGTCGCGCCGCTCACCTTTGAGACGCTGTCGAACCACCCGGTGGTTACGGACACCTTCGCGCGTCCCGAGACGTGGGAGGTGGAGCACATCGCCCTTGCCAAGCGCGCCGATGTGTTTGTCATCGCACCCGCCACGGCAAACTGTCTGGCGAAGATGGTCTGCGGCATTGCCGACGATATGCTGACCACGACGGTGCTGGCGACCAAAGCGCCGGTGCTTGTTGCGCCCACGATGAACACGGGCATGTGGACGGCGGAGGCCACGCGGCAGAATGTCGGGACGCTCAAGACAAGAGGGGTGCGCTTTGTCGGCCCGGAGAGCGGCATGCTGGCCTGCGGAGACACCGGGGCCGGACGCATGAGCGAACCCGTCGAGATCGTCGAGGCGATTGTCGGTCTGCTGTGCCCGAAGCAGGACATGGCGGGGCTGCGGGTGATGGTCACTGCCGGGGCGACCCGGGAGCGCTTTGATCCTGTGCGCTACATGACGAATGACTCCTCCGGCAAGATGGGCTTCGCGGTGGCAGAGGCTGCCCGGGCCCGCGGCGCGGAGGTCACGGTGATCGCGGGGCACACCACGGCGCAGGAACCGCAGGGCGTGAACATCGTGCGCGTGGACGCGACGCTGGAGCTGCGGGATGCGGTCGTCAGCCGTGCCCCTGACGCGGATATCGTCATTCAGGCCGCCGCGCCTGCCGATTACCGCTTTGCGGAGACCCATGCGGAGAAGTACAAGAAGCGCAAGGGCGAGCCGCTGGTGGTCGAGCTGGTGGAGAATCCTGATATTGCCGCCGAGGTTGGGCGCATGAAGCGGCCCGGTCAGACGCTGGTTGGCTTTGCCGCGGAAACGGGGCAGAAGCTCAGCAACGCCCGTCAAAAGCTGGACAAGAAGAACCTCGACCTTATCGTGTTCAACGACGTGACGGCGCCCGGCGCGGGGTTCAATGTGGACACGAACATCGCTACGCTGGTCACTCGGGAGAGCGAGACGGCCTGTTCGTTGCGGACGAAGCGCGAGCTGGCTGACGACATTCTCGACGCCGTGATGGCGCTGCGGACGAAGTGATGAATATTCTCAACAGGAAGAATCAACAGCACAGTTTCCCCAGAGAGCGCACAGCTGCCGCTTTTGCCAGTGGCGAGCATGTGCGCTCTTGGCGTAGAGAGGAATAATGTGATGAATAGGGCAATCTTTTGGGATTTGCAGGGAACTCTCGGCGGTGACGCTGTGGCAAGTATTGAACTTTTTGAACCGTTTCCATTTGCAAAGGATGCGCTGAAACTCGCAAAAGACAATGGATATAGAAACATCGTCATAACGAATCAGAGCCGAATCAGCAAGGGCAGTCTTTCGGCGGAAGCCTATGAAAAAGAATCCCAACGCATCATTCGTCATTTCAATGCTGATGAGGTTTTGCTGGAGGAGATTCTCTGCTGTCCGCATCAGAACAAAGATCAATGCAACTGCAAAAAGCCGAAGACGGGTCTGATCGAGTATAGCATTAGGAAATACAACCTCGATATAAAGCGCTGTTTTGTTGTCGGAGACATGGGGAAGAATGAAATTGTTATGGCCCACCATGCGGGCTGCAAAGGTGTCCTCGTGCTAACGGGTGGCGGCAAAGACAGTCTTGGGATTTTCAGAGATACATGGAGGGATCACGAGGCCGATATGATTGCTGATAACGCGCTTGAAGCCGTTAAAAAGATCATTGCCGATGCGGCTCATATGCATGAATAACTGGGTACGAATTTCAGATGATCGGGATAACAGTAAAGGAACATGGCCGTCCATCAGCGCGCCACGTCCCTGTTTTTTTGTGCTTATTCTTTTCGCATGGCCCGGACAGCGACATAGGACTGCATCCAGCGGTCGAAGAGCCCGCCGCCGTCGCCGTCCTCGAAGATATCGGTCAGCTCGAAGCCCGCCTGCATCAGTCCGCCGAGCTGCTCGGTCAGCGTGTGGCTGAAGGCCAGCGGCATCCTGCGGTTCAGCTGGGCTTGCCGCTGCTCCTCCGTCAGGTCGCGGGTAGGGTCGAAGGGCAGCGGATGCCGGGAGATCAGCACGTCTTCCCGCTGAAAGTCCGGGTCGAAGAGGAAATGCTCCTCCTTGACGAAGGCCGTCATCAGCACGCCGCCGGGCCGGAGCACCCGCGCGCACTCACGCTGCATGGGCAGAATATCCCGGATGTAGCAGTTTGAGACCGGGTTGAAGATCATGTCGAAGGATGCGTCCTCAAAGGGGAAGGGCTGGCTCATGTCGGCTTCGAGGATGCGAATGTCGTATCCCTCGCGCTCTGCCACCAGCCGCTCATTGGCAAGCTGCCTTGCCGAGACGTCCGTGACCGTGACATGCGCGCCGTGGGCCGCAAAGATGGGGGCCTGCTGACCGCCGCCGCATGCCAGCGCCAGCACGTCTGCGCCCTTCAGCTCCGGGAACCACGCGCGGGGAACCAGATGTACCCCGGCAAGGGTCACATCCAGCGCGCCTCCCTTCGCGGCAAGAAAATCCTCGTGAGAAACAGCCGTCGCCTTGTCGGTCAGGCATTCGTTGATGTCATCCCAGACGGCGGCATTGATTTGCGTGTAATCCTGATTCATTGCTATTCCTGCTTTTCAATATGCTTCGCTCATGGTTCAGCAGCCATTCCTTCATATCCAGTCCTCCGCCGTAGCCCGTGAGGGAGCCGTTCGCCCCTACGACCCGGTGGCAGGGAATGATGATGCTGATAGGGTTATGGTGATTCGCGCCGCCGACGGCCCGGGAGGCTTTCGGGCTGCCGATGCGCCGGGCCTGCTCGCCGTAGGTAACCGTCGTGCCGTAGGGAATCTCCCGCAGCGCCGCCCAGCAACGCTCCTGAAAGGTTGTGCCGCAGGTCTTCAGCGGCAGGTCGAAGGTGGTCAGCACGCCGTCAAAATAAGCGCGCAGCTGACGAACGGCCTCCCTCAACAGCGGCGTATCAGGCGGAGAGAGAGGCTCCTGTACTCGATTGACGCCGGTGATGGAGCCATCTTCTTCATCTACGCGCAGATGACCCACGGGGCTGTCCATGACGCAATGGGGCACGGCGTCAGTCCTCGATCGTCTGATCAAAGGGCAGCACGAGGCGGTTCTTGCCGTCCTCCCACAGCCGCTCGAGATTGTAGAAGGCCCGCTCCTCCTGATGGAAGACGTGCACGATGATGTGACCGTAGTCGAGGATGACCCAGCGGCCTTCGTTCTGGCCTTCCGTGCGCCGGAGATTCAGCTCCAGCTCGGCGGCCTTTTCGTCCACATCGTCAGCCAGCGCCTTGACCTGATTGGCGTTGCGGCCCGAGGCGATGATCATCCAGTCGCAGATGACGGTCAGCTCGGAGACGTCCAGCGCCACAATGTCGCCAGCCTTGTTGTCGTAGAGCGCCTGCGCGAGGGCCTGTACCATAGCGTTGTCCTGCATAAGATTCTCCTTTATCTCCCGGAGAGAAGCCTCTCCTGTTTTTATGATTCGTTTTCCTTGAGCCAAGCCAGCGTCCGAAGGGACGCGGGATGCATCGTCTTGCCGCCCTTTCGGACATAAGCCGCGGTGCCCTCGATGCTGGCGATCATGGCCTTCTCCAGCGAGAACTCCGCCAGCATGCGCACGCGGTCAAGGGTCGGGTAGCTCGGGCGGGTCGGCTCGATCTTGTCCGCGAGGAAGACGGCCATGTCCAGCCTGCTCATGCCGGGCTTGCCGGTGGTATGATTGGCGATGGCGGAGAGCACCTCCGGGTCGTCCATGCCATAGTCACGCCGGGCCACATAGGCGCCCACCGGCGCGTGGAGCAGCCGATCCGTCTCGCGCAGGGTCGGATCGTCAGTCACGCGGGCTTCGTCGGCGAGCCGCTGCATGTCGGCCAGCGGCAGGCACTTGGCGCAGTCGTGCAGCAGCCCCGCGACCTCCGCCCTGTTTACGTCCAATCCGTGGGTGCGGGCCAGATGCCGCGCCGTATAGGCCACTGCCAGCGAGTGCGCGAACCGCTTGGTTGACAGCGCCCGGAAGAGCATCGGCAGCCATGCCTGCGCCTGAGCCACGCGGGCGGTGAGGCCGTAAAGCCCCGTGAGCAGGCAGTACTCCCGCACGGGCAGGGGGAGCAGCGGCGTGGGGGAGCGGCTCTCGAGGGAGGCGCGGATGTCCGTGGAGGAGACGTCGATCACGTCCATGCGGACGGTCTGGAACGTGCCTCCCATGGCGGTCAGGCGGGTGCGCTCGGCGGCAATCTCCGCGGGACTCCAGTGGGTTGCCCGGGGACAGATCAGGAATGAGCACATGCGCAGCACGGTCTCATACTGCCGCCAGTTCCGAAGCTCCATCAGCGTGTCCGAGCCGATGATGTAATACAGCTCCGCCTGCGGATAGTTTTGACGGAGGATGGACAACGTATCCACCGTGTAGATCACGCCGTCCCGGTCGAGCTCAACGCGGGAGGGGGTCAGGCTGCGGTCGGCGGCACAGGCGGCGCAGACCATCCGCCAGCGATCCTCCGCCGGAGCGATGCCGGTCTTGTGCGGCGGATTGCCCGAGGGGAGTACCAGCACCCGGTCGAGCCGCGCGGCGTCACGGGCCCGCAGAGCCATCTCGATATGCCCCGCGTGGATGGGGTTGAATGTGCCGCCCATGATGCCGATGCGTTCCTTTGCCACGGGAAACTCTCCTCCTTGGTATGCTTTGCCTGACTTCTATTATAACGTATCGCGGACATTTGTCAAAGAGGGAATTGGGCTATGGAGCAGTATTTGCGGAAAAACCGCTTCGGAACATGGATGGACGATCTGGGACTGCGGGTGCTGATTCAGCTTCTGGCGCTGGGATGGTTCGTGTGGCTGTGGGGGCTGGCGCTTCCGTCGGTGACGGCGGGCATGGCGCTGGGCGTGATGGGGCAGATGGCGCTGACGCTGTACAGGCGTTGCACGGTGGTGCGTCGGGAGCGGGCGCTGCGCTACAGGCTGGGCGGCGAGATGATGCTGGAGGACATGCTGCTGGCACCGGCCCGGCAGGCGCATTTTCAGGCGGCGCTGCTGCTGGGGGAGCGTTATCCGCTGACCATGCTGCGGGTGACGGATGACGGCATGCTCTGCCGGTATCGGGACGAGACGCTGCTGATCGCCTGCCTGCGGATGCCGCCGGAGTGCGAGCTGTCCGTGGGCGACCTTGCGGCGTGTCAGCGGGCCTGCCGGGAGCAGGGGGCTTCGCGGGGCGTCGTCTGTCCGCTGGGGAAGGTCACGCCGAAGATTGCCGCCCGGGCGGAGCAGGGGCGCGTGCCGCTGCGGGTGATTCGCCGGGAAACCCTGCTTGATCTGGCAGGACAGTGCAGTCCCGCGACGGACGAGCAGCTCATCGAGCTGGGCAGACGCAGGCGCAGACCTGCCGCCTCCGGGGGCTGGCTGAACAGTCTGCTCCGGCGCGACAAGGCCGCCCGCTACATGCTCTATGGCACGGCGCTCATGCTGCTCTATGTCCTTACCGGCTCGCCGATGTATCCCGGGCCCGGCGCGGTCTGTCTGACGCTGGGCGTGTTCAGCCGATGCGGGACAGGGGAGGAGAGCGTGCTGTGATGGCAGGATTTTGCGCCGTTGACTTTGGGTTCGCACGGTGATACAATAATTCCAAAAGAATCGACAGGAAAGGGGGCAGACCGCCATGAACAACCGGCGTCCACGAAAGAAGCTTCGCACCTACCGGTTCCGCATGAGTTCCGCGCGGCGTTGCCACTCCCTGTTCCTTGTCGTCAGCGCGGTCGTGCTGGTCGTGTGCGTCTGGAAGCTGGTCAGCTATGCCGGCGACTATGTCCGTTCTGCCCGGATTTCCGCGGAGCTGCGAAAAATCTATGAGGAGAACCTGCCAACGGAAGCCTTGCCGACGGAAGTTCTGCTGACCGAGGCTCCGCCTGCTACAGATACGCCCTATGTTGTCATGGCATATGCGGAGACGCCCATGGCGCAGCCCGTCGAGACGCCTGTCCCGACCATTGATCCCCTTGCGACGCCTGAGCCGAAGCCCTATCCGCTCAACCCCTACAAGGTGGTCAGCGAACGCTTCCGCAAGCTGCGCCGTCAGAATGAGGACATCGTCGGCTGGCTGACGCTGGGCGAGCTGCTGAGTGAGGCGGTCGTGCAGCGCGATAATTCCTACTATCTCCGCCGGGATTACCGGGGCTATCACAATATCAACGGCGCGATTTTCCTTGACGAGGACTGCGGGCTGTCCACCAGGCCGCACACGATGATCCTTTATGGACACAACATGAAAACAGGCGCGATGTTCGGCTGCTTGCGCAACTATGAAAACCTGATCTATTATCATAACAGCCCCTTCGTCACCTTCGACACAATGTACGAGGATGGACGCTACGTCATCTTCTCCGTGGCCGAGGTGAGCCTTGACGCGCGTTCCCGCGTTTTTTCGGGCTTCTATCGCCTGACCTACTGCACGAACATGGAGCGTGCCGCCATTATTGACGAGCTGTGCCGTCTCTCCAAGCACACCTGCACCGTCGATGTGAACGCGGACGACCAGATTCTTCTGCTTGTCACCTGTGTCGGCGATGATACCGACCGCCGTGTTGTGGCGGCCCGCCGCGTCCGGGATGGTGAGTCTGAGGATCAGCTTTTCAGGCAGGTGCAGTCCTCCCGCAGCCGCTGATTTTTCTGTACAAAATATTGTGTTATCTTCCAAAAAATGTAGACAAGCCATACCAAGTGTGGTAAAATAAAAATTGGCTTATTATGCCTTGCTTTTTTGTGATGCCCAATGGCTCTGCAAGCCTTAAGACGGTATTATTCTGAGGAGGAAATAGTAATGAGAAGATTCCTTTCTCTGCTTCTTTGTATGATGATGGTCTTTGCCTGCGTCTCGCAGACGCTGACGACGGCGTTGGCGGCAGGGACAACGGGTGAAGCCATGGACGGTTATAACGAGCTGCATTTCCTCGTGCGTCACTGGCATACCGTGACTGTGGACGGCGATAAGCTTCAGAGCGCTACGCAACGGAGCGCGTCCGCTGTTGCGATTGAGGGCTACATCACCCCGAATGGGACGGGTTATTCCATTCGGGCGCGCAGGTATTTGGGCATTGAATCTCAGGCTGAGTACGAAATCATAACGAACGACAACCTCCGCGGCATGTCGGAATATATCGAGTCGGTCGATTTGAGGGAGGGCAAGATTACCCTCAAGCAGCATCCTCTGGTAGAAGACGTGGAGTCGTTTGCTGGCTATTCGGTTACCGCTGGCCATTCGGCGACGAAGGATGTGAACGACGGCAATCTGACGATTGAGTATAGTCCCAGTGTCCATCTGGTCAAGAGCCATGCCTTTTATACGGCCAGCGCTCAGAGCAGGAAGGGGCTTGGCGCTGGCGATAAGAGCGCAGACTCGGAGGCTAACTGGCCCTACGAAGAACAGGACACGGCATGGGAGAATAGCACAAAGGTATATAATACGGCGAAGGGCCTGCATACGGACAAAACGGCCAGCGAGAACAAGAACTACAGCGATAACCGAACCTTCGACATTGAACTTGAAGCGTGGTACTCCATCGGCAAGGCGCCGTATATTGGCATGGTGCTCGACGCTTCGGGAAGCATGGCCTTTACTGTTGGCGAACCGAAGGTTATCAGCATTTATGATAAATTGGGAAAGGACTCGGACAAGCTGAAGGAGCTCGAGGCCAAGAAGCTCCCGGAGGATACCACAGATACTGCGGTTTGGCAGGATAAATTCCTGACCGATGAGCAGGTTGCTTATTTGCTGAATAAGTATAAGACCGACAACTCACGCCTGAGCAGCAGCGGCTATTCCTACTATGTGTACGACGCTACCGGCGCGGAGGAATATGCGCCTCTGGGTTACTGGGATGGTACGGTGGAATCTGACGAGGATGATATCCCTGTCTGGATTGGTCAGTATACGTTTACCAGCGGTTCGCGCGCGGTGAACAGCCGCACCCTCGAGCGGGATGCGCTGCAGGTCGTGCGTGCTGAAGACGGCAAGGCTTATGAGTTCGTGGGCAGTGAGGTCGTTACAAGCGGTTCGGGTCCTGATCGGACGATTACCTTTACAAATCGTGTTGATGTCAGGAGCGGTGATCCGGAGGCTGCCGCATTTAATGTAACCGGATCATCCGGAGGCCTGCTGCTGGGCGCAAAGCCTACGGGCAATAGCGTTACCGTAACCTTTGACGTCATTCGGAACGCCAGTGAGAACAAACCGACGATTACGTTGGAGCCCGAGCTCCTTTATATGGGCCCCTTGAGCTCTGTCGGAGCGAGCTACTACAGATCTGTCCGCCGCGGCACGGGCAGCATCAACAGGTTCGCGGGCTATCAGTCCACGATGAATGCGGATACGGGGATTCCATCCCTTGGGTCGGCAGTAACGAATGTAAACAATGTTTTTAACGGTAACGGAAACTATGCAAAGCACACCATTGTTTTATCCTATGACGGGGATAGCAATACCTTGACGACTTATATGGGCGACAGCATTGCCGGTGCGACAGTTGCCGTAAATGACACCCAAAATCAGAATCCCAATTCCCCAAATGACGGCGCTTCGCTGGAGCTGACAAAGGGCGATATCAACATCATTCTGGGCGGCTTTGCGTTCCGCGATGTGACAAACGAAAAGTACCCGGCTCCGCCGACTTATGGCGGCGCGCCCATCCTGATTGATAACGTCAATGTGTTTGATGCCGCGCTGACGCCTGCAGAGATCGTGAAGATCATGGAAGACGCTGCGCCCATTGACGCGAGCGAGCAATTTGTCGCCAAATCGGATGAGAGCGATGATGCTACGAATCTCGGCACGATCGAGCGGCGCTACCTGACGGTAAAGAACGGCGCTTTGCAGGGTGTTGCTGGTTGGTATTTCATCAATCCGGTTAACAACTGGAACGCTAACTATAATAATCCTGATATCGAAACTGCTAAAACCTTGAATGGTACACCCTCGCAGTATGGTACGATGCAGCGCGGCTATCCCAACGATGTTGCGCTGCCCGGCAAAACAGAGAAAGTTGCGGGCGATGATCAGTCGATGTACACACCTGCGACGGGTGTTGATACACCGGTTCGCTTCTACATTGACTCGGAAGGCAACCTCCGCTGCTTCTTTGCTTCGGCTATCGATCAGAAGGAGGCTGACCAGAACGCTGAGCTCGGTTGCTCCTATGTCTATGAAAGGCAGGATAACAGCTATACCAAGACTGAAGCGCTGCAGCGTGCTATCGGCGCGTTCGTCACCCGGCTGAGTGAAACCTCGCCCACCAGCAAGGTGTCGGCGGTGCGTTTCAGCTCCTCCCACGATACGCTGATCAATAATCAGGATCAGTTGAGAAAGCTGCTTCTTCTCAAGTGGACGAATGAAACCTACAATAGCCTGAGAGCCATGGCGCTGCAGTACGGTGATGGCGGCACGCAGGCTCACTCGGATGATAACGAGTATAACTACGGCCTTACCGGCAGTACGGCTACTTGGACGGGTCTGTGGGCGTTTAATGACATGCTCGCCTCAAAGGATGAGAAAGGACAGGCGTTTGATCCTGAGACGCCGAAATATCTGATCGTTTTCACCGATGGTCTTGATACGGATGTGAGTGGTAACACCGCATATGTGAATGAAGCAAAAACAATTGCGAGTAACCTGAGGAAACAGGGCTATACCATCTTTGCCGTTTTGCTGGACGGCGGCCCGGTTGTGGATGGTACTGATCAGTATGCGCGTGCGTGGGATTTCCTGGCGAGCCTTGCATCGAAAGAGGAATATGTTTTCGTCAGCATTGACGCCACGAATGAATTTGAAAAGGTAAACGATCTTGTTGATATGTTTACCAATGAAATTCTGAACAAAAACATCATCAATCCTCTCCCGGACTACAGCGTGAAGGACTACATTGATCCGCGCTTCGACTTGATCGACGCGAAGGGGAACATATGGCATCTGAATGCCAAGGGTCAGGTTGAAGTCAAGGACCCGGACGGCGCTGCGGTTGAAACGCTGAATCAGACGAGTGCCCCGTGGCACATCGTGCTGTCGGAAGCGAACGATGTGGAAACGTCTGCTAAGGAAGCGGATCTGTACTATGACAGCAGCAATGATATGTACTACCTGCTGTGGACAAAGCAGGAGATTCCCAACTGTACAGAGGATGCGCACAAACTGAACGTTTGGAACGCGCGGATCACCATTCGTGCCAAGGAGGACTTCATCGGCGGCAGAGCGGTTCTGACCAACGGTCACGATGCCAACATGAATTATGTCTTCTATCCGGGTGAGGATGACAAGTCGACTGGCGACGAAAACGTGTTTGGCGCTTCCGGTACGGGGCGGACGATCGTAGGCAATCAGGAACCCTCAGGCGATGGGGAGGTCGTACACCCCTCGAAGGGCTTCCCGCGTGTCGTGGTCAATGTCCCGTCTATCGTGGACGGTGCTGATAACGAGAACGTGATCTACATGGGCGAGACGGCGCACAACGCGGAAATCATAGAAGGAATCGTTGACGACGCCATCAAGTTCGCCAAGGATAACGGTTACTGGACGCAGTGGTACTGGGAGTATCTGCACCGGTTTGAAGCCAACGGGCTGGGCAACGATTCCATTGCGACGCTGCTTGACAAGAAAGTCGTCGATCTTGATTATTACTACCTGCCGGATGCTCCCGGTGGCAACAAGACCAATTCGACCGGCAGTAAGGAATTCCATGAGAAGGACAAGCTGGGTACGCTCCGCTATACGCTCAAATCCCTGATGGGTGAGGCGGATAATCCCGGCACGGATAACGAAGAGACCCGCAACAATCTGACTCGCCGGATGACGCTGAGCGTTACCTTTGTGCCTGACAGTGAAGCTGTTCGCGAAAGCGCAAACAACAATTCTCTCATTATTGAAAAGAATGCGAAGAATGGGATTGTTTACAAGTGGGACAGCGGTTACAAGAAAGTAGTCGGCGTTGAATTGGGCAATCCTACAGCCAAGTATGACGCGGTCACGCATATCGTCAGCGGCAACGTGGTGCTGCAGATGATTGTTCCTCAGGCGGCGGTGACGTACCTGCAGACGCTCATGCCCGGCCAGACGATCACCTATCGGGCGGCGCTCACCCGCACATGGGATGAGCGGAACATCAAGGATCAGATTGTCGCTTACCTCGATGCTGAGTTCAAGGTGCCTGAGGAAGCTGTGAACGGTCAGGTGATCGTTACGGTGACGGCGGACAAGATCCAGTATGCGCCCGGATACGAGTATGTGAAGGCCTACGGCCTGCCGAAGGGCACCTATACGCTGAAGAATGTTGCGGATGGGACGACGCAGTCCACCCTGTTCACCTTCAGCGATATCGTAGCGGTCACGTTGGAGGACGAGCATCAGGGCCTGTTCGCGCCGCAGTATCCTAACCAGTATGGCGAGATTGTGGACGGACAGCAGAAACCCCTGACTGACTTCAAGGCGACCTACGACGCGGCTGATTCGACGTCTCCGCAGCTCGGTACGGATACGGCCGAGGGAATGGACTACATTGATGAGCGCTACGCCCTGCTCCAGGTGACCATTCTGGTCGACGCGGGCAACCTGACCGTGAGCAAAACGGTGACCGGCAATGGCGGTGAAACGAACAAGGACTTCACCTTCACCGTGACGCTCGACGACAAGAGCGTTAACGGCAAGCTGGGCGAGATGACGTTCATTGACGGCGTGGCAACCTTTACGCTGAAGCATGGCGAAAGCAAGACGGCGAACGGCTTGCCCGCCGGTGTCGGCTACGAGGTGAAGGAGAGCGGCAACGAGGGCTATATCTCGACCTCGACCAACGCAAAGGGCAATGTGGCGGAGAACACCGAGGTTGCGTTCGTGAACACCCGGAATGTCGTTGGCCTGACCGTAAGCAAGACGGTGGCTGGCAATGGCGGTGAAAAGGACAAGGACTTCACCTTCACTGTGACGCTCGACGACAAGAGCGTTAACGGCAAGCTGGGCGAGATGACGTTCATCGACGGCGTGGCGACCTTCACGCTGAAGCACGGTGAGAGCAAGACGGCCGCTGGCCTGCCTGCCGGGGTCGGCTACGAGGTGAAGGAGAGCGGCAACGAGGGCTATGTCACGACCTCGACTAACGCAAAGGGCAACGTTGCGGAGAACACCGAGGCTGCGTTCGTGAACACCCGGAATGTCGTTGGCCTGACCGTAAGCAAGACGGTGGCTGGCAACGGCGGTGAAACGGACAAGGACTTCACCTTCACCGTGACGCTCGACGACAAGAGCGTTAACGGCAAGCTCGGCGAGATGACGTTCATCGACGGCGTAGCGACCTTCACGCTGAAGCACGGCGAGAGCAAGACGGCCGCTGGCCTGCCTGTCGGAGTCGGCTACGAGGTGAAGGAGAGCGGCAACGAGGGCTATGTCACGACCTCGACCAACGCAAGCGGCAACGTTGCGGAGAACACCGAGGTTGCGTTCGTGAACACCCGGAACGTCGGCGGCCTGACGGTCACCAAGACGGTGGCTGGCAACGGCGGCGAAACAAACAAGGAATTCAGCTTCACTGTCACGCTCAGTGACAAGAGCATCAATGGCGCGTATGGCCGCATGAATTTCGTGAACGGCGTAGCCAACTTCAAGCTCAAGCATGGCGACAGCATCACGGCTCAGTTCCTGCCCATTGGCGTCACCTATACCGTGAAGGAGGAGACCCCTGAGGGTTATGCGGTGACGGCGACCGGCGCGACCGGAACGATCAATGCCAACGCCATGGCCATCGCGGCCTTCACCAACACCCGGAACGCGGGCAGCCTGACGGTCAGCAAGACGGTAAAGGGCACGGCCGGCGAGACGAACAGGGCGTTCAACTTCACGGTGATGCTCAGCGATACCAGCATTAACGGCACCTACGGCGACATGACGTTCAGCAACGGCGTGGCCAGCTTCAAGCTCAGCCATGGTCAGTCCAAGACCGCATCCGGTCTCCCGGCGGGCGTGCGCTACTCCGTCGCCGAGCTGGAAGCCAATCAGGATGGCTATACCACGACGGCTGTGGGCGAGAAGGGCGATATTGCGAATGCGGTGGTCAGCTCGGCGATCTTCATGAACACGAAGGACGCCCCTGAAGTGCCGCAGACCGGCGATAACAGCCGTCTGGGCCTGTGGATCGGCCTGATGATCGCTTCCATGCTTGGCTTGTGCGTGAGCTTCCTGACCGGCAGGAGAAAGGGTTCCAATCTCAAGTAAATCAAGATCGGGAGGCCTCAGAAATGGGGCCTCCCTTTGTTATGCCTCGTTTTTCATCAGCCGCTCCACCACCGCGGCGGTATCGTCGATATCCTGCTCCGTGTTGTAAATGCCCGGCGAGAAGCGCACAGCACCCGAGGCCAGCGTACCCAGCCATGTGTGAACAGCCGGTGCGCAGTGGAGACCGCCGCGCACCGCAATGCCCGAGGCGTCAAGGCCGTCCGCCAGCAGCCCGGAGTCGACGCCCTTGGGGACGATGCTGGTGATTCCCACGGCGGGGGCGTCAGGGTGGCCCAGCACGGTCACGCCGGCAATGTCCTCAAGCTGCTCCCGCAGGCGGCGGTTCAGGTGGTGTTCGTATTCACGAATCTCCGGCAAATGCCGCCGGACAAACCGAATGCCGCAGAGGAGACCCGCGATGCCCGGCAGATTCAGTGTGCCGGACTCGTAGCGGTCGGGGAGGAGGTCCGGCTGACGGACGGATTCGGAGGCGCTGCCTGTCCCGCCGAGGATCAGCGGCTCGGGGTCAACGCCCTCGCTGAGAGCCAGAATGCCCGTGCCGTGGGGGCCCAGCAGTCCCTTGTGCCCCGGCATGGCCACCATGTCCGCGTGCAGAGCAATGGGGCTCACGTCCAGCACGCCAGCCGTCTGAGCCGCGTCCACCAGCAGGGGTACGCCGTTCTCCTTGCAGACCGCGCCGAGCCGCGCAACAGGCTGTATCACACCGGTGACGTTGCTGGCATGGCAGAGGATGACCAGCCCGGTCTTTGGCGTGATGAACCGCTGCAGCGTGTGCGGCTGGAGCACGCCCGTTCTGTCCGGCGGCAGCACCCGCACGGTGATGTCCCCGGCGGTGACGTAGCGATCCAGCAGGCGCATGACGGCATTGTGCTCCGCGTGGGTGCAGAGCACTTCGTCGCCCCGGTGCAGCGTGCCGGTGATGGCGATATTCAGCGCTTCGGTGCCGTTTCGGGTGAAGATGATGCGCTCCGGCTGCTCCATGCCCAGCAGCATGGCCGCCTCCTCGCGGCAGGCTTGTACCACGCGGCCAGCCTGAATTGCCAGCCTGTGTCCGCCGCGCCCCGGATTCACCCCCAGATGGGTCAGCGCGCCCGTCACGGCCCGGATCACCTGAGGCGGCTTGGGAAAGCTGGTGGCAGCGTTGTCAAGATAGATCATGGCGGGCCTCCTTCACGCACAAAACGCTCTGTCCGTGTATAATCTATGGAGTGGAGAAGGAGGTAGAACCCCATGGTAGAGAATTTCGGCATGGCATCCTTCCGTTCCCGGCAGCAGGTCATGAACTTCGAGCGCGATCTGCGCCGCAGCGGCGTCAAGACGTCCATCATCACCACGCCCCGCAGCGTCTCGCTCGGCTGCGGCCTGTCGGTGCGCTTCGAGCTGAGGGATCAGCAGGCGGTTAAGGAGGTTTTCCGTGCGACGCAGCCGGGCAACCTCATCGGCTTCTATCTTGTCGAGCGTGACGGGGCAGGGAAGACGAACGTTAAGCCGCTGGGCATCCAGGTCAATTACACAGGCTGACGTGTCAGGCAGCGGAAAAGCATCAGGCAATGGATTGCGGGAGGAAACAGGCCTCCCGCGCTTTTGCTTGTTATCCTGTCCAACCTTTGCTTTTCTTGCTTGTCCGGTGATCCTTATGATCTTGGCACGCCGCGTTTTCTTGCCATTAGGCTCGCCTCTGCGCGCGGAACATCTGTCTTCGCGGCGTTTTGTTGGAAAAGTAACTTTTTTCAGGATAGGGCTTGCAAATTCGGCTTATTCGTGGTATGATGGATAGCGCTGGAATTGCGCTGTGATGCAGCGGCATGAACCGTATGAGTCATTCATCGGCGGTGCGGCATGCAGTCCCGCACCCCGGTATCCATCCGAAGAGCAGGAGGTGAATCGAGTTGCCGAATATCAAGTCCGCCAAAAAGCGCGTGAAGGTCAGTGAGAAGAAGAACCTGCGCAACCGCATGATTAAGAGCGCCGTCCGTACTTCTGTGAAGAAGTTCGAGGCTGCTGTCGCCGCCGACGCTGCGACCGCTGCTGCGCAGTTGACCGCGACCACCTCCGCGATTGATAAGGCCGCGGCGAAGGGCGTCATCCACAAGAACGCCGCCAACCGCAAGAAGGCCCGTCTGGCCAAGCAGCTCAGCAAGGCTGCTGCCGTGTGAGGATCAGGCACCGCCATAAAGCCCCTTTCCATCTGACTGATGGAGAGGGGCTTTTGCAACCTCTGATCCGCTGAACACGAAAAGCGTTTGACAAAAGTAAAAAGAACGCTTGGTTGGCAGGAATTCCCGAAAAAGAGGCGAAAAGATACTAAGCGTTTCATCGCAGAACAGGAAAATAGGTGTTACAAAGGAAAATTTCGCACAGGATGCAAGATTTTGCCCCTGTGAGGAGTTATATACCCGAGAATGCCGTGATGAGCGGCTGGAATGCAGGAGGTACCGTACCGATGAAAAAGAGATGGCTGGCCCTGATGCTGGCGGGGATGATGTTCGCCCTGCCGGTTCTGGGCATGGCGGAGGAACCGGCGGCTTTCGATGCGTCGCGGGTTGCGCCGCTGCTGGACGCGGTCACTTCGGCGGCGCTGGGCGCTGACGAGGCGACGCTGAGCCTCACGGAGGAGGAGGCCCTGACGGAGGGCTTCCTGCTGCGGCTGACGAAGGCTTTGGGGGACAACGGTCTCGCAGCGGACGCGCTGAGCGATCTGGTGGCGATGCCGCTGCCGGCGCAGGGAGCGAACGGTGAGGCGGCTGTCAAGGCGCTGTCGCTGCAGGTCCTCAACGCGGACATGAGCGAAGATGGCGACTTGGTGATGCTCGTCGGCGAGGTTGCTGACGCGGAAGGTCAGCTTCTGGGCCAGCGGGCGGTTGTCGAGCTGCACCGGGAGGCCGCTTCACCCGTGGGCTGGAAGGTGTACCGCTTTGTCGTGGGCGACACGGAGCTTGAGGAAGCGCTGCTGGAGAGCTACTTCGCCAAGACGATGATCGAGTACATCAACGCGGCTTGCGGCTACTCCATCCAGTATCCGGCCATCTTCACGGAAGATCTGATCGTTGAGATGCCCAGCGGCATTCAGGCGGAACTTCCGGACGGCACGGCGAGCTTCTCGGTTACCCGGATGGAGAACGTCAATGGTCTGAACATCGACGCGCTCCTGACGGAGGAGTCGCAGATTGCCCCGGGCACGCAGGTGGTGGTGGACGAGGTGACCGGCGCGGGCCGGAGCATCGCGTTCGATGAGGAGGGCTTCATCCATGAGGCTATCTTCTTCGTGACCGAGGGGTATATCTATCAGGCGGAGCTGAACTACCCGTCGGATCAGGCGGAGGACTTCATGCAGTACACGGACTTCATGATGAATTCCTTCTCCGCTGATGAGCTGGGTCTCGGCTGACCGGGAAGACAAGCAAAACGATTTTGATGAACTGGAGGAACAAAACGATGAAACGGTTGATGGCTTTCTGTCTGGCGCTGATGCTGCTGGTGTGCGCCGTTCCCATGCGGCAGGCTGACGCGGCGAGCATGACCGCGACGGTCAAGGGCGGCTGGCTCCATTTGCGGCAGTCTCCCAGCACCTCGTCGGCTATCATTTCGAGCTACTACACCGGTACGAAGGTGACCATCCTCGGCAGCAGCGGAAGCTGGTATCATGTCAAGGTCGGCAGCAAGACCGGCTACATGATGGCCTCTTACCTGAATGTGAATGCCGATTCGGGCAGCACCAGCGCGCCCTCCGGCAACCTGAACATCACCGCGTGGGTGACCAGCGCCAACGGCGGCAATGTCCGCATGCGTTCCGGCCCCAGCACCAACTACAGCGTGCTTGCCAGCTATAAGGTCGGCACGCAGGTCACGATCCTTGCCAAGGGCACTTACTGGTTCCAGATCAGCGTCAACGGCAAGGTTGGCTACATGATGAGCAGCTACCTGACCACCACCGCGCCCGGTTCCTCCAGCGGCTCCAGCGATCTGCCCAGCGGCGGCTCCGGTTACATCGCCTATGTCTGGGCGGCTAATGGCGGCACCGTGAACCTCCGCCTCGGCGCTGGCAAGAACTTCAGCGTCATCGGCAGCTATTCTGTCGGCACGCCTGTTACCGTGCTGACCTATGGCACGACTTGGTGCTCCGTCCGCGTCGGCACCCGCACCGGCTACATGATGACCGAGTTCCTGCGCACTGATAACGCTTCTTCTGGCGGCGCGACCACCTCGCCGTCCGGCGGCTATGTTGCCTATGTGACCAGCACCAACGGTAAGGGTGTGAACCTGCGCTCCGGCGCCGGCAAGAGCTACCGCGTTATCGCCGTGCTGCCCGTGGGCACCCAGCTCACCGTGCTCCAGCACAACGCGAAGTGGGATATGGTTCGTTTCGGCACCACCGACGGCTACATGGACAACAGCTTCCTGACCACCATCGCGCCCGACGGTTCTGCCTCCGATACGCCCTCCGGCAGCTACACCGCGACGGTTTACTGCGCCACCAACAGCTTCCCGGTTCGCATGCGCAAGGGTGCTGGCACGGGCTTTGCCGTCATCGCCAGCGTGCCTCAGGGCGCTAAGGTTACGGTCATGTCCGTGAGCAATGGCTGGGCCTACATCACCTACAACGGCACCACCGGCTACATGATGGCCAGCTTCCTGCTCCGCAACACGACCGACGTGACCGCCGTCGCCGTGAACACCTACACGGCCAAGCCCGGCGACACGCTGACCGCCACCACCACGCCTGCCGGCGCGACCGTCACCTATTCTTGGGTTGACAGTCAGGGCAACGTGCTGGCTGCGACGAGCACCTACACCGTCAGGACGGACGACGTCGGCAAGCAGATCGCTGTGCGCGTCGTCGGTACGGGCGATTACAGCGGCAATGTGATCAGCCCCTATGTCACCATCGTTGAAGCGGCCAAGACTGAGCTGACCGGCGTGACCATCAGCAACGGCATTTCGCCCGTTGTTGGTCAGGTTCTGACGGCCAGTGTGACCCCCGCTGGTGCGACCGCCACTTACAGGTGGTTCCGCGGCGACGGCACGCAGGTTGGCACCAGCTCCTCCTACGAGGTTTCCGAGAAGGATCTGGGCTATGTCCTGTACTGCGTCGCGACGGGTCTGGGCGACTACAGCGGTGAGGTGAAGAGCGAGGCCACCGGCGTTGTGAGGGCGGAGGCCACGAAAACTGACCTGAAGTAATCCCTCAGAGAATTCATTCCACGGCGCGAATCATCACAAATGATGGTTCGCGCCGCTTTTGTTTTTCCCCGATTGTGGCAAGCTAAGGGTATGTAATGCTTGAAAGCGGGAGGAACGGACATGGCGCGGCGGATACGTTACGAGAACAGCCTTGGGGCAGGGGAGGCGCGTCCATGACTGCGGCGCTGCTGGTGACTGCGGCGGTGCTCCTCCTGTGTCTGGCACTGACCAGGGCGACGAACCGCTTTGGCGTTCCGGCGCTGGCGGTGTTTATCGCGCTGGGAATGCTCTTCGGCACGGATGGCGTGTTCCGCATCGAGTTCCACGACTATGCTTTCGCGGAGCAGGCGTGCACGGTGGCGCTGGTGTTCATCATGTTCTATGGCGGCTTCGGGACAAACTGGCGCAGGGCAAAGGAAGCGGCTGTGCCAGCGGCGCTGCTCTCGACGGTCGGCGTGGTGCTGACGGCGCTGATAACGGGCGTCTTCTGCCGCTATGCGCTGGGGCTCCGCTGGCTGGAGGGCATGCTCATCGGCGCGGTGATCTCCTCCACCGACGCGGCGAGCGTGTTCTCCATCCTGCGCTCCAAGCGGCTGAATCTCAAGGGCGGCACCGCGTCGATGCTGGAAATCGAGTCCGGCTCCAATGATCCCTGCGCGTGGATGCTCACAACCATCCTGCTGCAGATGATGCGAAGCGATGTCAGTGCTCCGGCGATGGTCCGGATGGTTGCGGCGCAGATTGTCTTCGGCGCTGCGGCGGGCGTAATGGTGGCGGTGGCGGCGGGCTGGCTGATGCGGCAGGCGCGCTTCCCCACAGCGGGGTATGACGCGATTCTCGTTTTTGCTGTGGCGCTCCTGTCCTATGCGGGCGCGGCGGCCGTGGGCGGCAACGGATACCTGAGCGCCTATATCACGGGCATCATCCTCGGCAACAGCGGCGTGCCCGACAAGCGCGCGCTTGTTCACTTTTTTGACGGCGTGACAGGCCTGATACAGATGCTGATCTTCTTCTTGCTGGGCCTGATTTCGACGCCCTCAATGCTTCCGCGGGTGGCGCTTCAAGGGCTGCTTGTAGCGCTGTTCCTGACGCTGATTTCCCGCCCAGCGGCAGTTTTCGCCATTCTCATGCCCTTTCGGCGCCCGGTCAGACAGTCGCTGCTGGTAGCGTGGGCTGGCCTGCGCGGCGCGTCTTCTATCGTATTCGCGATTGTGGCTGCGGTCGACCCGGCTGACCTGCGTTCGGATGTTTTTCACATCGTCTTCTTCATTGTGCTGTTCTCCATCGTGCTGCAGGGGACGTTCCTGCCGACGGTTGCCCGGAAACTCAAGATGATCGACGACAGCGCCGACGTGATGAAAACCTTTTCCGACTACTCCGAGGAAACCCCGGTGCAGTTTCTCAAGTTGACCGTCAGCGAAAACCACCCGTGGGCCAACAAGGCGCTCATGGCAGTTGACATGATTCCCGGAGCGCGTATTGCGCTGGTCATCCGGGGCGATGAGCAGCTTGTGCCGCGCGGGCACACGACGCTTCTGCCGGGCGACCGGGTTATCCTCAGCGGCCCGTCGATGGACCCCGGGGACATGGCCATGCTCACCGAAATCCGTGTTGACGCGGTGCATCCGTGGGCTGGACGGCGGCTGGGGGATATCCGCATGCACCAGCGGCGGCTGGTTGTCATGATTGAACGCGAGGGCGACGTGATCATCCCTGACGGCGAGACGGTGGTGCAGGCCGGGGATGTGCTGGTGATGAACCAGCTATAAGGAAAGCCGCAGCAGGAAGGCTTGTTTTCTTCTTGTTTCTTTTGAATGCGGAGCGGGGGATTCTCCCGCTTTTCTATTGACAGAAGAACCGCGTTATGCTATGCTTTGTCTGCTTTTTGAAAGAAAAGCATCTTTTTCACCATGATGATTTGAAGTTCAAAATATCGAGGGGATGGACATGAGCCAGCGCAGTGCCACGATCAATCAGGTGCTGGTACATCTGTTCAACGATTTGCTGCGCATCGAGGAGAACACGCTGCATCGGGAGGGTGTGGAGCTTTCCATGCGAGAAATCCACATCATCGAGGCGGTTTGCGAGGCGGATGAGGACGGCAACACCATGACCTCGCTGGCGGCGAAGCTCCGGGTGACGGTTGGGTCGGTGACTGTGGCGGTGGCCACGCTGGAGCGCAAGGGGTATCTCGTCAGACGGCGGTCGAAGACGGACAGGCGGCGCGTGCATGTCCTGCCGACAGATAACGCGCTGGCTGTGGAACGCGTGCACCGGGACTACCACAGGCGCATGACGGAAGCCGTGATGCGAGCTGTTCCTGAGGAGCAGCTTGATGTGCTGATCCAGAGCCTTGGGGCCGTGAACGACTATTTCTATGGACAGGAGGAACTCAAATGATTCGCATTGTGACGGACAGCATGTCCGATGTTTCGCAGGAGCAGAGCCGCGCTTATCATATTGACGTGCTGCCCCAGCCGATCCGCTTCGGCGAGGAGGAGTTCTGGGATGACGGCGTGTCCATCACGCAGGAAGAATTCTATAAGCGTATCCGTGTCGCTACCGAACTGCCCAAGACCAGTCAGGTGCCCATGGTCAGCTTTCTGGACGCCTTTAACAGTGCGCTGGAAGACCCGGAGAATCAGGTGCTGTGCATCACGGGCTCGTCGCTGCTCTCCGGCTGCTATCAGTCGGCTTGTCTGGCAAAGGAAAGCTGCGCTGATCCAGACCGCGTGACGGTGATCGACTCGCTTAACGCGACCTGCGCCGAGACGCTGCTGGTGGAGGAGGCCGTTCTCCAGCGCGATGCCGGGAAGACGGTGGCGGAGATCGCCGAGCGCATCGAGGATATCAAATCGCGGCACAAGATTATTGGCATGGCTGACGATCTCAAGTATCTGGTCATGGGCGGGCGTCTGTCGCCGCTGGTGGGCAAGGTGGGCACAGCGCTGCACATCAAGCCGACGCTCAAGATTGAGGGTGGCGTGATCGACAAAGCTGGCGTAGTGCGCGGCAATGCCAAGGGCCGGGCGTGGTATATCGAGCAGCTCAAGCTGTTCCCGCCGGACAAGAGCATCCCTCTCTACATCGGCGGCGCCGACTGCCCGGATGCGGTGGCGTTGATTCGTGAGCAGATCGAAGCCGAAGGGCTTGACCTGCCGGAGATTCGCGAGGTGAACATCGGCTGCCTGATCGGCACCCATGTCGGCCCCGGACTGACGCTCATCAGCTGGGCGATTGCGAAGTAAAGGTGAGCGCGGCATATCCGAAACGGGATGTGCCGCTTTTCCATGAGGGGAGGATGCCTATGCTCATGAGCAAGCGCGATAAGCTGCATCTGGCGGCGGAGCGGCTGAACGCTCTGGCATGCCCGGTCTGCGGACAGCCTATGAACCGCGCGGGCGAGGACTATGCCTGCGCTGCCGAACACCGGGTCAACACGCATCGCAAGGGCTGCCTGAATGTGCTGTCCACGAAGGCGGAGACCTTCTACGACGCGGAGCTGTTTGCGGCTCGTCGGCGGGTGTTTGCCTCCGGCTGCTATGACGCGGTGGCGGAGGCCATTGACGGGTTGCTGCCGGGGGAGTCTCAGCGGGTGCTGGACGCGGGCTGCGGCGACGGCTGGTATTTGAACACGCTGCTGGCCCGCCATCCCGGCTGGACAGGCGCTGGCGTTGATATCAGCCGGGACGCGATCTTTCAGGCGACGGATCAGCCCTGCGCGGCGCTGTGGTGCGTGGCTGATCTGCGGCGGCTGCCCTTCAGGGATGGCGCGTTCACCGTGGTGCTGGACGTGCTGACCCCGGCAGGGTATGAGGAGTTCCGGCGCGTGCTGGCCCCCGGCGGCATGCTGGTGAAGGTGTACCCTGGCAGCGGCTATTTGAAGGAGCTGCGGGCTGCGCGGGGCATGCCGCCCTATGAGGAGGGTCAGGTGGAGAGCTACCTGCGCTCCCGGACGGAGGTCGTTGACGAACGGCGTGTGATCGAGCGCCGGACGGTGTCCCCGGAGCTGTGGCGGGACTTCGTCTGGATGACCCCGCTGAATCAGGATTTGTCCCCGGAGGAAAAGGAAGCGCTGGCGGCGCGGCCGGGCAGGGAAGTGACGATTGACCTGCACGCGGCGGTCTGCCGGCTGCATTTATAAGAAAATCCCTGTCGGAGCAGAAGCGCGGCCTGAGTGACCGCTCTGTCCCGACAGGGATTTTTTATTGTCTGCGCTTACAGCTTTTCGCCGTTGCTCGCCATCACGCCGCGATACCAGAGGCAGCTGTCCTTCGGCGTACGCACCTGCGTCTGATAATCGACATGCACCAGTCCGAACCGCTCGTCGTAGCCGCTGCCCCACTCGAAATTGTCGAGGAAGCTCCAGTAGAAGTAGCCCAGCACCGGCACGCCGTCCTCGCAGGCTCGGCGCAGCGCCAGCAGGTAGCGGTGGACATAGTCGATGCGGTTGGGGTCGTGTACCTGTCCGTCGAGGCTGATGACGTCGTGGCAGCTCATGCCGTTCTCGCTGATGATGATCGGCAGGTGATACCGCTCATGGAGCAGCCGCGGCCCCCAGTAGAGCGCTTCCGGCGAGATGGGCCAGCCGATCGCCGTGCGAGGCGTGCCAATAGGGTTCGGCACCCTCTCCGCGCCCATGGGATTGTCGGCGGCGCGCCAGACGGAGCCGCGATAGATGTTCTGCGCATAGTAGTCCAGCGGCTGGCAGATCTCGGGCATGTCCTTCTCCCAGCCCTCAGGGAGATAATGACCGTACAGGCGCAGGCCGTCTTCGGGATAGGCGCCCAGAATCGCCGGATCGCTGAGCCACGAGACGCTCCAGCCCAAGTGCTTGCCTTCGGGCGGTACGCCGAAATACGCCTTGCGGCAGGCGTCAAGATCCGCGGGGCTGTCAGTGGCGGGGATGGCCGGATCGCCGCAGGGAGCATAGCCGACGCGCACGCTGGGCACCGTTTCCCGCAGCGCCTTGACGGAGCGGCCGTGGCTGCGGAGCAGGTTGTGCATCATCAGCACCAGCTCCCGCGTCGAGCAGCGCAGACCCGGCGCGTGCTTGCCCATGCCGTATCCGAGACCGATGATACACTGGGGCTCGTTGATGGTGAAGTAGTCCTTCACCCGATCGCCCAGCCGACCTGCGACCACGCGGGTATACTCCTCAAACCATGTTGGCATGTCGGCATTGAGCCAGCCGCCGCGCAGATGAAGTGCCCGGGGCAAGTCCCAGTGATACAGCGTGACGAACGGACGGATGCCGTTCTCCAGCAAGCAGTCTACTAAATCAGAATAGAACTGCAGGCCCGCTTCGTTGACCGCGCCGGTGCCCTCCGGGAGCACCCGGGGCCAGCTGATGGAGAAGCGGTAGTTCCTGATGCCCATCTCGGCCATCAGCCGTACGTCCTCGCGGAAACGGTGGTAGTGGTCGCAGGCCACGTCACCGGTGCTGTGATCGTTGATGTTGCCCGGCACGCGGACGTAGTCGTCCCAGATCGACGCGCCCTTGCCATCCTCGAAGGCCGCTCCTTCAATCTGATAGGAAGAGGTCGCCGTGCCCCAGAGAAAATCCTTTGGAAAGCTCATATTGCCGCCTCGCTTTCTGACAGTGGTGCTTTGGTAATCATTATATCAAATATACAATTAAAAGGAAAGTACTATTTTCATCCGGATTCGGGATGGCCGATCTGGCGGCGAATAGAAAGAAAATTACAAAAGGCTCTTGCTTTTTTGGGAAAAGTGTTATATACTTAGTTAGCATTTTTAATCTTCGTCAATAGAACAGCGCCAAAAAACGCGCTGTCCTTTTGCGACGTGGTAAGCGTTTGTCTTTTACACTGCTGAGGCGGTGTTTGAGAGAATAGCGGGAAACCGCAAGAAAAAAGGAGGAACCCCATCATGAAAAGGATCCTTTCCCTGGTCCTCGCCGCGATGCTGCTCATGGGCTGCATGAGCTTTGCTTCCGCCGAGGGAGAGAAGATCACCCTGAACGTGTGGTCTTTCACCAACGAGCTGGAGGGCATGATCGACAAGTACTATAAGCCCGCCCATCCCGACGTAGAGATCGTTTACACCCTGTATCCCACCGACGGCGGCGAGTACACCTCCCACGTTGACACCCTGCTGGCTGCTGACGCGCTGAACGCTGATGCTCCCGACATCTTCACCCTCGAGGCTGCTTTCGTGAAGAAGTATGTCAACAGCGACTGGACTGCTGACCTGCTGGAAGTGGGCTTCACCGCTGAAGACTTCGAGACCTGCATCCCCGTCATGCTGCAGATCGGTCAGGACAACGCCACTGGCGTCCAGAAGGGTCTGGCTTGGCAGTCCACCCCCGGCGCTCTGATGTATCGTGCGTCTCTGGCGGAAGAGTATCTGGGCGTCACCTCTCCTGAAGAGTTCCAGGAGCTGGTGAAGGACTGGGATACTTTCGTTGAGACCGCTGAGAAGGTCAACGAGGCTTCCGAAGGCAAGGTCAAGATGGTCATCGGCGCTGGCGACATCTGGAACGCTTATCAGTATCAGCGTTCTCAGGGCTGGGTCGTGGACGGCAAGCTGGTCATCGACGACGTGCTCTATGATTACCTCGACATGATGAAGGTCATGGAAGAAGACGGCCTGCATCATTCCGGCGCTGCCTGGGCTGAGACTTGGTTCGCTGGCATGCGCGGCGACGAGAATGCTCTGACCCTGTGCTACTTCCTGCCCACCTGGGGCCTGCACTACACCCTGAAGCCCAACTGCGCTTCCGGCATCGACGACTCCATGACCGAGGAAGAGATGGCTGCGCAGAGCGAAGCTACCGGCGGCACCTACGGTGACTGGCGCATGGTCGCTGGCCCCGTCGGCTACAGCTGGGGCGGCACCTGGGTTGGCACCAACAAGGCGAAGGTCGAAGCTGCTGACGACGCCAAGAAGGCTGCCATCAAGGAGTTCATCCGCTTCTTCACCCTGGACGAAGACTTCCTGTACACCTACGCCAAGGATTCCGGCGACTTCGTGTCCAACAACACCGTCGTCGAGAAGGTTCTGGCTGAGGGCGGCACGCCCAACCCCTTCCTCGGTGGTCAGGATCACTACTCCATCTTCGCCGAGGCTGCCAACCTGGCCAACGGCGCGATCATGACCGACTATGACGAGACCATCAACTCCCTGTGGAGCGACCTGTGCACCACGCCCTACACCAAGGGCGAGCTGAGCCTTGACGAAGCCATTCAGGCGTTCAAGGACGGCGTGAAGGCTGCTTACGCTGACATCGTGGTCGAGTAATTTCAGTCATAGCAACCATTAGGTAACCAATGGGGCTGCCTCCTGCATCAGCCACTGAGGCAGGGGGCAGCCCTTGTTCAATTTTGTGGTAACACGTTCCACGCGCATATCCTTTTAGCATCACCCCCGCGGTGGGGTGGAACAACCGGTAAAGGGGTGGACATATGCAAAAGGTCTCAACGCCTGCGCAGCCGCAGATCAAGAAAAAGCGCAGCAAGATCAGCTACGATCACTACGGCTACATGTTCGTGGCGCCCTTCTTCATCGTTTTCGCGATTTTCCAGCTGTATCCCATCTTCTTCACCTTCCGCACGGCGTTTACCGACGCCATCGGCTGGGATAAAATTCTCAATAACGATCTGATTGGCTTTGCCAACTTCAAGCTCTTCTTTGATCCCAACAGCGATCTGTTCGTGTCTTACTGGCGCGCCTTCGGCAACACGGTCATCATCTGGATGTTCAACTTCGTGCCGCAGATCAGCATGGCGCTGATTCTCGCGAGCTGGTTCACCAGCGGCCAGATGCACCTGAAGTTCCAAGGCGGCTTCAAGATGCTGATCTTCATGCCGAACATCATCACGGCGGCGACCATCGCGATGCTGTTCCTGTCCCTGTTCTCTTACCCGATCGCTCCGGTCAATACGCTTCTGCAGAACGCCGGACTCCTGAACTCACCCTTTGAGTTCTTCCGCTCGACGGCAGCGTCCCGCGGCATCATTAGCTTCATCCAGTGGTGGATGTGGTACGGCAATACCATGATCGTCATGATTGCCGGCATCATGGGCATCAACCCCTCGCTGTTTGAGGCGGGTCTGGTTGACGGCTGCTCCAGCCGCCAGATCTTCTGGAAGATCACCCTGCCGCTGATTAAGCCCATCCTGCTGTACAATCTGGTCACCTCCCTCGTCGGCGGCCTGACCATGTTCGATATCCCGCAGCTGATGACCAGCGGCAACCCCAACAACACGACCGACACCATTGCCCGGTTCATCTACAATCAGGGCTTTACCGGCTCCCGTAACTTCAATTACGCCAGCGCCGGTTCCATCATTCTGTTTATCATCATCGTGATTTGCTCCTTCATCCTGTCTCAGCTGATGAAAGAGCGCAACAGCAAGGGGGTGGGCAAATGAAATCGAATGCGCGGATTATCTTCGTGATTCTGATGATTCTGTCCATTGCCTGCATGTTCATGCCCGTTGCCCAGTTCCACGACAATTCCTCCGCCTCGCTGGCTGCTGACATCGAGAAGCAGCAGGGCCGCGTCGACAGTCAGATCGCGACCTACGAGCGCCACAAGGAAGCTGGCCGTGACGAGGACACCCTCGCCAAGGATCAGGAAAAGATCGACAAGGAACAGCAGAAGCTCGACGAGCTCATCGCACAGCAGGAAGCTGCCAGCGGCAATTTCGCTGAGGATGGCGTGAGCTATGCGCTGCTGCCCAACGATCTGTCCGATTCGCTGCCTTATGGGCTGCAGATCGACGAGGTGGCCGTCAATAACTCCAAGGGCTACGCGGCCAATATCCCCGTCTACTATTACAGCACTTGGGCGGCTCTGGTGCTGCTGATAGCGGCGCTGGCGCTGTTCCTCGCGGCGGGCAGCAAGGTGGCCAGCAAGTTCTACACCCTGTCCGGTGTGGCGAACCTTCTGGCTGTGCTGCTGCTGTGCTACATCATCCTTCGGCTGAAGGCTTTCCCGATCAAGCTGCCCTACGGCAACGCTTCTCTCAACCTGCTGGTTGTGCTGCCGCTGCTGCTGCTGCCGCTCATCGCTATGTTCGTGAACGTTTCTCATGTTCAGAACACAAAGCGGACGATGATCTACATCCTCTGCACCTGCCTGAGCATCCTGTCGCTGCTGCCCTTCTGGGTCATGATCGTCAACGCGACCCGCAACAGCAACCAGATTCAGCAGTCCGTCAGCCTGATCCCCAGCTCCTTCCTGTCCTATAACTGGAGCGTGCTGAAGTCCAAGAACTTCGACGTCATGCTGGGCTTCAAGAACAGCGCGATCATCGCCTTTGGCTCCACATTCCTGAGCGTGTACTTCTCCGCTCTGACCGCTTACGGCCTGACGGTGTACAAGTTCAAGGGCAGCAAGCTCCTGTACAGCATCATTCTGGCCATCATCATGATCCCCGGTCAGGTTACCGGCACCGGCTTCTACATGTTCATGTATCAGCTGGGCTGGACGAACAGCTACCTGCCGCTGATTATTCCCGCGATTGCCGCGGCAAGTACGGTCTTCTTCTTCAAGCAGTATTTGGAAGCAAACTTCCAGATCTCGCTGGTGGAAGCGGCCCGTATCGACGGCGCGGGCGAGTTCTTCACCTATAACAGCATCATCCTGCCGATCATGGTTCCTGCGATGGCGACGATGGGCATCATGGCTGTGATTGGTTCCTGGAACAACTACCTGACGCCCTTGATGCTGCTGACGAACCCCAACATGAAGACCCTGCCCATGATGGTTAAGGAGCTGCGCGGCGACATCTACCGCACCGAGTACGGCTCCATCTATCTGGGCCTGACCATGACCGCCCTGCCGCTGATCATCGTGTACTTCTGCTTCAGCAAGTACATTATCGCCGGCGTGGCTGTCGGCGGCGTGAAGGAGTAATTCTTTCTGCAAACCGCAAACAGGCGGCGGAAGCGAATGCTTCCGCCGCTTTTCATGTACTGTTTAAGCATAAGAAAAGAGCACTCTGTTTACAGAGCGCTCTTGAAAAAATCCTTGCTTTGATCATTCTCCGCTGAGAATTCGCGTCACAGTACCGTCGCTGTCATGAGCATAGGCCCAAACAGCCGTGCCCAGCAGTCCCTGATCAAGCGCCCATTGCGCCTTGAACCGGAGGGACTGCTCATCCTCCGCGCTGACGAAATTGGCGCCGTCATACCACCATGCCGCTTGAGCTTCCTCGTCATAATAGCGGGTGTAGCCGCTGCTTTCCAGCTGCTGCACATCGGCGTAGTTCAGGGTGCGGTTGCCTGAGGTGCCGGCGCGAACGCCGAGGCCCTCGCCCTCAACCTGACGCCACATGCGGCCATAAGCCGGGATGCCCAGCAGGATTTTGCTCTTGGACAATCCGCCGCTGATAAGCGCTTTCACACCGTAAGCCCCGGATTCGGGTATGTTGCCATCGGGATAGAGACCTGACTGATGACCGGTCATTCGGTCGGAGCCATAGAGGTCATAGGCCATGAGCACCGCCTGATCCAGCAGACCGTTCAGCCGGGAAGGATCAATCTCCGAGGCCTGATGCACGCCCAGCGCTGCGGAAAGGAAGTAATCCCTGCCGGACGCGCTTTCACGCTCGTCGAGGCCCTGACGCAGAAGCGCCAGAAGGCTGTACCAGTTTTCCACATCCTCCTCGCTGCTGGCGATGCCCGCCGTGGAGGAGCCGGGATACTCCCAGTCGATGTCAACGCCCACGAAGCCGTGCGCGTCCATCAGCCTCAGGATGCTTGCCGCCAGCTTGCTCCGTCCTTCCTCAGTGGCGCAGGCCTGACTGAATCCGTCCGCGCCCCAGCCGCCTACGGACAGGACGCCATCGACATTCGGGTGCTGCCGGAGGAAGGCTGTCAGCTCGCGGATGCCCTTCCAGTGAGCGCCTGTTGCCTCGCCGTCCTCGATCAGCGCGAAGGCGTAATTGATCTGGTCGATTCGCTTCGCGTCCTCAGCGCGAAGTTTCAGACTGGCATGATCGTATACATACATGACCGCGCGACTGCCGCGGGGCGTGGATGCCAGCGCCGTCGCCGGGGCCTGAGAGGTCAGGCCTTGCACAAGGGTCACAGCAGCCATCGCAAAAACCGTGCATCCCATGACGATCCTCCGAAACGTTGGCTTCGTTTTGTCTTCCGTGCGCGGCTTCAGGAATTTCACCGCGCTTCACCTCCCAACTTGGGTCGTGGAGATGATAGCACATGCGGCGCGGTTTGTCACTGACATTGTGTGGGAAAACGCAAAAAAGTGTCGGTTTTTTCCGAAAACTGACGCGCTTTGGCTTGACATGCCGTCCTCGATGCTGTATCGTTTACCATAGCAAGGCTTCAGGAGGATGATTCGATGCTGTTCATTGGTATCTGCGGCGCGAGCGGAAGCGGTAAATCGACGCTGGCATGGTCGCTGGCGGAGCGGCTGAATGCCCGGTGTTTCGTGCTTCAGCAGGACTGCTATTACCGCGATCACCCGGATCTGACCTTCGAGGAGCGGACGTTGCTGAACTATGACGAACCGGAAATCTTCGATCACGATCTGCTGTTAGAGGATGTTCGCAGCCTGCTGGACGGCCAACCCGTGACCCGCAAGCGGTATGACTACACCCTGCACCGCCGCGCGGACACAGAGGAGATCATCGAAGCGCCGGAGGTGCTGATCCTTGAGGGCATTCACTGCTTCCATGACCCGCGGCTGCGTGAGTTAATGTATTTGAAGCTTTATATGAGCGTTGAGCCGGATATCTGCCTGCTGCGGCGCATCCAGCGGGACATCAATG
>JAFLST010000003.1:52463-89141 GCA_022510815.1 Christensenellaceae bacterium
ATGAGCGTTGAGCCGGATATCTGCCTGCTGCGGCGCATCCAGCGGGACATCAATGAGCGCGGCCGGGATATTGACGGCATCGCCATGCAGTATCTGACGACCGTCAAGCCCATGTACGATAAGTATATCCGCAATTATGTCTCCAACGCCGATGTGATCGTCGCCGGTGGCGGCAAGAATGCCCGCATCGTCGATATCCTGGCGGGTTATGTGGCTGACGAGCTGCGCAAGGAAGACTGACCCGGAGAAGAATTGCGGGAATTTCAAAAAAACCTGAAACAACCCCTTGACATTTCGCTGGAAGTGGTGTATCATAATCCATGCCGCTTCAAACGGCGAATGTCGCGGGGTAGAGCAGTTTGGTAGCTCGTCGGGCTCATAACCCGGAGGTCGTAGGTTCAAGTCCTACCCCCGCAACCACTTGGCTCAATAGCTCAGCTGGCCAGAGCATTCGGTTCATACCCGAAGTGTCATAGGTTCGAATCCTATTTGAGCCACCAGAAACGACGGTCGTTCAACGGCCGTCGTATTTTCATGCGATATACATGTGATGAGGAGAGGGACCATGGAGCTGACCATCCAGCTCGCCTACGAGGCGCGGGAGGAGATTGCGGCGCTGTTTGCGGAGTACACGGCTGCGCTGGTCGAGGGCGATCCGGCGTTCAGGCAGTATCTGGACAAGCAGGGCTATGATGCCGAGGCGGCGAATCCGGAGCATAAGTATGGTTTGCCCGGCGGCAGGCTCTATCTGGCGAGAATCGAGGGTGAACCCGCAGGCTGCGTGGCGCTGCGGCCGCTCGATGACAAGCGCTGCGAGATGAAGCGGCTCTATGTCTGTCCTGCCTTCCGGGAGCAGGGGATTGGCGAGCTGCTCGTCCGCCGCATCATCGACGACGCGAAAGCTATCGGCTATGACTACCTCCTGCTGGACACGCTGCCCTTTCTCAAGGTTGCCATCGGCATGTACAGGCGGCTTGGGTTCGTGGACATCCCCAGCTACAACGGCAGCCCCATGGAGAACCTTGTCTATATGCGATACGATCTGTCATGAAAAGGGAGCCTCCCAGCCGGGAAGCTCCCTTTCTTTATTTTGCTTTACCGTGCCAGACGGAGCAGCGCGTTGGCGTAGATCTTCATGGCGGTCATCATCTTGGAAATGAGCACATACTCATTCGCCTGATGCGCGAGATCCTCGTCATCGGGGAAGCCAGCGCCGTAGGCCACGCCCTGCCCCAGCACCTTGGCATAGGTGCCGCCGCCGGTGTATTGAGCCTTGGCCGGCAGCCCGGTCTCCTCGGTATAGGCGGCCAGCAGGTTGGAAACCAGCTCGCTGTCCTCCGGAACATGATGCGGCGGCTTGGTGCTCGCGTGATCGGCGTGGAAGCCCGGCAGATGCGCCAGCGCGGCGTTCTTCAGCGCCTCCAGATCGGCGGTGATCGGCACGCGCATGTCCAGCGTCAGGGTGATCTCGTCCTTCTCAAGGTGCAGGATGCCCATGTTGCAGGTCAGTGAGCCGGACACATCGTCGGAGTAAGCGACGCCCAGAGACGCGCCGCTGCTCTCCATGCCAACCACGTCCGCCAGCGTCCTGAAGGCGCCCTCCACACCCAGCTCCTTGAGCAGCAGCAGGTTCATGCCGATGGCGTTGCGGCAGCCCTCAGGATAGGCCGAGTGACCCGGGATGCCCTCCGCGGTGACCAACACGCCTTCATCTGTAACTTCGGCGGTGTAGGGCAGGTTCACCTTCGCGGCATAGGCGGCAATCTTCTCCGCCAGCTCCGCGCCGCCCTCCAGCAGCATCTTCGACTCGCCGGGAATGACGTTCATCCGCTCGCCGGTGAAGAGCTGCTTCACCTGTAGACCCGTCTTGGCGACAGGGGCGCGCAGGGCGAGGGAGATCATGCCCTTCTCCGTATTGATGCAGGGGAAGGAAGCGTCCGGCGAGAAGCCCACCTCAGGCATCTTCGCGTGCTCGCAGTAGTACTCCATGTCCTCCCAGCCGGATTCCTCGTCGCAGCCGAGGATCAGCCGGATGTTCTTCTTCAGCGGGATGCCCGCTTCCTTGATGGCCTTCATGGCGTAGAGCGCGCAGAGGGACGGCCCCTTGTCGTCCCCGGTGCCGCGGCCGATGATCTTGTCGCCCTCCTGCACCGCGCCGAAGGGATCGACCGTCCAGCCGTCGCCCGCGGGCACCACGTCCAGATGGCCCAGCACGGCGATGGTCTCGTCGGTGGAGCCTTCCAGCTCAATGTCGCAGGCATAGCCGTCGTAGACGTGGGTGATGAAGCCCATGGTCTCCGCGTCGACCATCGCCATGTCCAGCATCCGCCGCACCTGCGCGCCGAAGGGAGCGCCATCCTCGGCCTCGCCCTTCACCGAGGGCACCTGCACCCAGCGCTTGAGCGTGCGGACAAAAGCGTCCTGATAGGAATCAATGATATCGTAGACCTTTTTCTCCATAAGCATCCTCCTGAATCAGCCGTTGCGGGGGTCGTTCGACCGCTTCTTCTTGGCGTCCGGGTCGATGAACTCGATTTCCAGCCGCTCGAAGCTCACATGATCCATGAACGAATCCGGCAGAAAGCGCGTCTGACCGAACTCCTCCCAGTCCCGCTCATGCTTGTCCAGCCACAGCGGCACGGAAATATCGAGCTGGTGGCAGGCCTCAATCAGCGCGTCCTGCGGGTCGAAGCGGTCGCAGGGGACGGTCACCTGACGGTCCATGCGGTGGCGGCGGATCGTGCGCACCCAGAGCGCGGTCGCCATGGGTCATCCCTCCTCGGTTTCTTTCCCGCTTATTATGCCATGAACCGTCCGGTTTCGCAAGAGGGAGACGGAACTCCCGTAACGAAAAATATCTCCGCAGCATCGAAAAACATTTGCGCCCTCTGCCTGGATATGCTATAATAGGTAAGAAGTACCCCGTTCAACAACACACAGGAGGTATCCGCATGAAATACGGCCATTTTGACGACAAGGCACGGGAGTATGTCATTGACACGCCCCGCACGCCCTATCCATGGATCAACTACCTCGGCTGCGAGGCCTTCTTTGGGCTCATCAGCAACACCGCCGGCGGCTACTGCTTCTACCGGGACGCCCGCCTGCGCCGCGTGACCCGTTACCGTTACAACAACATGCCCGTCGATAACGGCGGTCGTTACTTCTATGTGAAGGACGGCGACACGGTCTGGAATCCCGGCTGGAAGCCCGTCAAGACCGAGCTGGATGAGTACTCCTGCCGCCATGGCATGGGCTACACCGTCATCACCGGCAAGAAGAACGGCCTCACCGCCAGCCAGCTTGCCTTTGTGCCCATGGGCGAGAACGCCGAGGTGCATCAGGTGACGCTGACCAACGAGTCCGGCGCCGCGAAGGACGTGATCCTGACCAGCTTCGTCGAGTTCTGCCTTTGGAATGCGCAGGACGACATGCTCAACTTCCAGCGCAACTTCTCCACCGGTGAGGTTGAGGTGGAGGACGGCGTGGTCTATCACAAGACCGAGTACCGTGAGCGCCGCGATCACTACTCCTTCTATGGCGTGAATGCGCCCATCGACGGCTTCGACACCGATATGGAAACCTTCCTCGGCCTCTACAACGGCTTTGACGCGCCGCAGGCCGTCATGACCGGCAAGATGGGCAACTCCATCGCCAGCGGCTGGCAGCCCATGGCCGCGCACCAGATTAAGGTTCATCTGGAGCCCGGCGAGAGCAAGCGCTACAACTTCGTGCTGGGCTATGTCGAGCTGCCCGAGGCGGAGAAGTTCGTCGCGCCCGGCGTCATCAACAAGGCTCTGGCCAAGGCCATCCTGAGCCGTCTGTCCACCGATGAGCAGATCGCTGAGGCCTTCGGCAAGCTCAAGGCTCACTGGGACGCGCTGCTGTCCGTGTACACTCTCGGGCACGGCGATGAAAAGCTCTCCCGCATGGTCAACATCTGGAACCCCTATCAGTGCATGGTTACCTTCAACATGAGCCGCTCCACCTCCATGTTTGAGAGCGGCGTCGGACGCGGCATGGGCTTCCGCGATTCCTCGCAGGATCTGCTGGGCTTCGTGCACCAGATTCCCGAGCGCGCCCGCGAGCGCATCCTTGATATCGCCGCGACGCAGTTCAAGGACGGCAGCTGCTACCATCAGTTCCAGCCCCTGACCAAGAAGGGCAACAACGACATCGGCACCGGCTTCAACGACGACCCGCTGTGGCTCATCGCGGGCACGGCAGCCTACATCAAGGAGACCGGCGACTTCGGCATTCTGGATGTGCAGGTGCCCTATGACTGCAATCCCGACGACTGCGGCACGCTGCTGGAGCACCTGGAGAACAGCTTCCGTCATGTGGTCGAGAATCGCGGTCCTCATGGCCTGCCGCTGATCGGCCGCGCCGACTGGAACGACTGCCTCAACCTCAACTGCTTCTCCGATGTGCCGGATGAGAGCTTCCAGACCTTCCAGAACCCCAACGTGAAGGACGACCGGGTTGCCGAGTCGGTGCTGATCGCGGGCATGTTCGTGGCCATCGGCCCCGAGCTGGTGGCGCTGGAGAAGCGCTTCGGTCATGACGACAAGGCCGCTGCCGCGCAGAAGGACATCGACGCCATGCGCGAGGCGATCCTGACCCATGGCTGGGACGGCGAGTGGTTCGTCCGCGCCTATGACGCTTTCGGCAAGAAGATCGGCAGTCACGAGTGCGAGGACGGCAAGATCTACATCGAGAGTCAGGGCTACTGCATCATGGGCGGCGTGGGCGTCGAGGACGGCAAGGCCGAGCAGGCGCTGGAGAGCGTCCACAAACACCTCGAGACGGAGCACGGCATCGTGCTGCTCCAGCCTGCCTACAAGAGCTATCACCTTGAACTGGGTGAGGTCAGCTCCTATCCGCCGGGATACAAGGAAAACGCTGGCATCTTCTGCCACAACAATCCGTGGATCATCGCGGCGGAGACCGTCGTGGGCCATGGCGACCGGGCTTTCGATCTGTACAGCCGCATCGCGCCGGCCTATCGCGAGGAGATTTCCGACCTGCACAAGATGGAGCCCTATGTCTACAGCCAGATGATCGCCGGCAAGGACGCGGCCCACTTCGGTCAGGCCAAGAACAGCTGGCTCACCGGCACCGCTGCGTGGAACTTCTACGTCATCAGCAACTACATTCTTGGCGTGAAGCCTGACTGGGACGGCCTGCGCATTGATCCCTGCGTCCCGCATGACTGGGACGGCTATGAGATCAGCCGCAAGTTCCGGGGCGCGACGTACAACATCTCCATCAAGAATCCCGACCATGTCTGCCGCGGCGTGAAGAGCGTCACGGTCGACGGTCAGGCCATCGAGGGCTCCGTGCTGCCCGCCTTTGGCGACGGCAAGGCGCATCAGGTGGAGGTTGTTCTCGGCTAAACGGTTACGCTTACAGGGGCGCTGTTTTCGGGACAGCGCTCCTTTTTGTTGCCTTCATGTAAGAAATCGCCATCGTCTTGCCATCGGGGACAAAGAAGAAACAAATCGGGCGAAATCCGGAAAATCGTTCGGAATCTGCTTGACAGAAAGGGTCGATTGAGATAGAATAAGCGATGCGAGAGGTGGTGTTTCCGTGGCAGGTATGAAGCGTGGTTGCCTCGGCTGGCTGGATCACTGTACCCCTGCGCGCATATTGAAGTCCGCATAGCATGGCATGGTTGTATCATGTCATGCTTTTTTGTCGTTTATGGGCGAATTTGTTCCATGGCGGCGGACCCAATGAAAGGAAGGAGACCATGAAGAAGGTCGCGGTCATCATGGGCAGCGATTCTGATCTGCCCGCGCTGAAGGGAGCGTTTGATCAGCTCAAGGCCCTAGGCATTCCCTATGAGGCGCATGTGTATTCCGCTCACAGAACCCCGGAACAGGCAGCGGCGTTTGCGAAAAGCGCGCGGAATAACGGCTTCGGCGCTCTGATTGCGGCGGCGGGCAAGGCGGCGCATCTGGCTGGCGCGCTGGCGGCTCAGACCACCCTGCCGGTGATCGGCATCCCGATCAAGTCCTCGACACTCGACGGTCTGGACGCGCTGCTCTCCACCGTGCAGATGCCCAGCGGCATGCCCGTGGCGACGGTCGCCATTGACGGCTCGGCCAACGCGGCCCTGCTGGCGGCGCAGATCATCGCCGTGGAGGACGCCGAACTGGCCGCGAAGCTCGAGGCCCAGCGGCAGGCGCAGCGCGAGGCGGTGCTCAGCAAGGACGCGGCCCTTAACGTGTAAAACCCGAACATTTTAGCATACCGGATACAGAATAACTGAGGAGGAAAATCACTATGGAAAAGCTCGAACAGCTCTACGAAGGCAAGGCCAAGAAGGTTTTCGCGACGGACGACCCCAATGTTGTGCTGGTTGACTACAAGGACGATGCCACCGCTTTCAATGGCCTCAAGAAGGGCACCATCGTCGGCAAGGGCGTCATCAACAACCGCGTGACCAACTTCCTGATGCAGATGCTGGAGAAGAACGGCATCCCGACCCACTACATTGAGGAAATCTCTGACCGCGAGACGCTGGTGAAGAAGGTCACCATCGTGCCGCTGGAGGTCATCGTGCGCAACATCGCCGCGGGCAGCCTGTCCAAGCGGCTGGGCCTGCCCGAGGGCACCAAGCTGGGCCAGACGGTTATCGAGTACTGCTACAAGGATGACGAGCTGGGCGATCCCATGGTGAACGAGTATCACATCGCTGCCATGAACTGGGTCAGCAAGCAGAACCTCGACCTGATCGCCAAGTACGCGCTGAAGGTCAACGAGCTGCTGTCCGCGTTCCTCAAGCAGTCCAATATCGAACTGATTGATTTCAAGCTGGAGTTCGGCATCACCAATGACGGCGAGCTGGTGCTGGCTGATGAGATCAGCCCCGACACTTGCCGCTTCTGGGACTCCACCACCCATGAGAAGCTGGACAAGGATCGCTTCCGCCGTGATCTGGGCGGCGTGGAGGACGCGTATCAGGAGATTCTCAAGCGCCTGATGGGAGAGTGAAACGTGGATATCTTCGACAAGCTCCATGAAGAATGCGGCGTCTTTGGCATCTTCCGCCGGAGCGGCACGGGCGTGATTGCCGAGACCTATCACGCTCTCTATGCCCTCCAGCACCGCGGACAGGAAAGCTGCGGCATCGTCGTCAACAACGACGGCGTGATGAAGGTGCATAAGGACACCGGTCTGGTCAACGAGGTCTTCACCTCCGACGTGCTCGGCAAGATGGAGGAGGGGAGCATGGCCATTGGCCACTGCCGCTATGCCACCACCGGCATGCAGCACCGCAACAACGCCCAGCCCCTGCTCATCAACCACGGCAAGGGCGCGATGGCGCTGTGCCACAACGGCAATCTGACCAATGCGGCGGAGCTCCGCACCCGGCTGGAGAATCAGGGCGCCATCTTCCATGCCACCTCTGACACGGAGGTCATCGCCTACATCATCACGCAGGAGCGGCTCAAGAGCCGGTCCATCGAGGATGCTGTGCGTTCGGCGATGAACGAGATCAAGGGCGCGTACTCGCTGGTCATCATGAGCCCGACGAAGATGATCGCCGTGCGCGATCCCCATGGCTTCCGTCCGCTGTGCATGGGTCACATTGGCGACGACGTGGTCTTCGCCTCGGAGAGCTGCGCGCTGGACGCGATCGGCGCGACCTTCGACCGGGATATCGAGGCTGGCGAGGTCGTGGTGGTCAAGCGGGACGGCGTTCAGTCCTATAAGATGGAAAACGCCTGCCATGACGGCATGTGCGTGTTTGAGTTCATCTATTTCGCGCGGCCCGACAGCGTGATCGACGGCTCCTCGGTGCACGAGGCGCGGGTCAAGGCCGGCACCATTCTGGCCAAGGAGCATCCCGTGGAGGCTGACGTGGTCATCGGCGTACCGGACAGCGGCATCGAGGCGGCTGTGGGCTATTCCCGCGAGAGCGGCATTCCCTACGGCATCGGCTTCCTCAAGAACAAATACATCGGCCGCACGTTCATCCAGCCGACGCAGGCTCAGCGGCAGGACGCGGTGCGCATCAAGCTCAACGCCATCTCCGCGACGGTGAAGGGCAAGCGGGTCGTCATGGTGGATGACTCCATGGTGCGCGGCACCACCTCCGCGCGGACCATCGGCATTCTGCGGGACGCCGGCGCCAAGGAAGTGCATGTGCGCTTTGCCGCGCCGCCGTTTACGAATCCCTGCTTCTTCGGCACGGACATCGACTCCACCGAGAACCTGATCGCTGCGCATCACACCATCGAGGAGATGCGGCAGATCATCGGCGCGGACTCGCTGGGCTTCCTGCCTGTGGAGGCCTGCGACCAACTCGCGGAGAACAGCCAATGCGGCTTCTGCAAGGGCTGCTTCACGGGAACGTATCCCGTGCCGACGCCGCCTGCCAAGCAGAAGCACCGCTTTGAACAATACCTGAGTGAGCGCAGGAAGGAGAATCCTGATGAAGAGTGAGAGCGCGAGCTACAAGGCCGCGGGCGTTGATATTACCGCAGGGTACAAGGCTGTCGAGCTGATGAAGCAGCATGTGGCCCGCACCCTGACCGCGGGTGTGGTGGATGGTATCGGCGGCTTCGGCGGCCTGTTTGAGCTGGACGTGAAGGGCATGGAGAAGCCTGTCCTCGTCAGCGGCACCGACGGCGTGGGCACCAAGCTGAAGCTGGCCTTCCTGCTGGACAAGCATGACACCGTGGGCATCGACTGCGTGGCCATGTGCGTCAACGACGTCATCTGCTGCGGCGCGAAGCCCCTGTTCTTCCTCGACTACATCGCCTGCGGCAAGAATGTGCCCGAGCGCATCGCGGCAATCGTCTCCGGCGTGGCGGAGGGCTGCGTGCAGTCCGGCTCCGCGCTGGTGGGCGGCGAGACCGCTGAAATGCCCGGCTTCTATCCCGCTGATGAGTATGACCTCGCGGGCTTCTCCGTGGGCGTGGTGGACAAGGCCCGCATCCTTGACAAGGCCTCCATGCGCCCCGGCGACGTGATCATCGCGCTGCCCTCCTCGGGCGTGCACTCCAACGGCTTCTCGCTGGTGCGCAAGGTGTTCCATGTGGGCGAGGGCGGGGAGAACCGCGCCTATGCCGAGCTGGACAAGCCCCTCTGGGAGACCCTGCTGACCCCCACGAAGATCTATGTGAAGCCCGTGCTGGCGCTGCTGGACAAGGTGCAGCCCCGCTCTATCAGCCACATCACCGGCGGCGGCTTCTATGAGAATATCCCGCGGTCCCTCGGCGAGAACTGCGTGGCGAAGATCGACAAGGCGGCCCTCAAGACCCCGGCGATCTTTGACATCATCGCCAAGGAAGGCGGCGTGCCGGAGCGCGATATGTTCAACACCTACAACATGGGCGTTGGCATGACCGTGACCGTCGCGAAGGAGGACGCCGACAAGGCCCTCGCTGCGCTGCATGAGGGCGGCGAACCCGGCGCGTACATCCTCGGCGAGATTGTCGAGGGTGAGAAGGGCGTGGTCGTATGCTGAGGACCGCGATTCTGGTCTCCGGCGGCGGCACCAACCTTCAGGCCATCATCGACGCCAAGACGGCAGGGAAAATCCCGCACACGGAGCTGGCGCTGGTCGTGGCCAGCAGGGAAGGAGTCTACGCCCTTGAGCGCGCGGCCAAGGCTGGCATTCCGTCGCAGGTGCTGCGCAAGGACAAGGGCGAACCCGTCGAGCAGTATGGCGAGCGTCTGCTGGCCCTGCTGCGGGTCAACCGGATTGACCTCGTGGTGCTGGCGGGCTTCCTGACCATCCTGCCGGAGAACGTGATCCGCGCTTACGATCACCGTATCCTGAACGTGCATCCGAGCCTGATCCCGTCCTTCTGCGGCGCTGGCTTCTACGGGCTCCGGGTGCATGAGGCGGCGCTTCAAAAGGGCGTGAAGGTCACCGGCGCGACGGTGCACTTCGTCAACGAGATCCCCGACGGCGGCGATATCATTGCGCAGAAGGCCGTCGACGTACTTCCCGGCGATACCCCCGAGACGCTCCAGCGCCGCGTCATGGAGCAGGCCGAGTGGCTGCTGCTCCCCAAGGCACTGGAGGATGTGGCACAGGCTTTGACTAAGGAGGAAAAGTGATATGCAGACTCATGAGCTGAGCGAACTCCTTGCTTCCAACGAGTATCCGGGCCGCGGCATCGCGCTGGGCCTCGACGAGACGGGCAAGAACGCCGTGATCGTTTACTTCATCATGGGCCGGAGCGTCAACAGCCGCAACCGCGTCTTTGTGGAGAAGGACGGCGGCATCATCACCAAGGCCTTTGACGAGAGCAAGATGGTCGATCCGAGCCTCGTCATCTATGCGCCTGTGCGCCTGATGGGCGACGCCACCATCGTCACCAACGGCGATCAGACGGACACGATCTACGACTTCATGACCGCGGGCAAGACCTTCGAGGAGGCCCTGCGCACCCGCACCTTCGAGCCCGATCCGCCGATCCTGACCCCCCGCGTCAGCGGCATCGTGGCGAAGGACGGCAGCTACAAGCTGTCCATCCTCAAGAGCGACTGCGGCAACGCGGACAGCGCCCAGCGGTTCTTCTATGAGTATCCGCAGCCGGTCAAGGGCGTGGGCCACTTCATTCACACCTACGCTGGCAACGGCGATCCCGTGCCGTCCTTCGAGGGCGAGCCGGAGCGCGTGACGCTCAAGGGCGACATCGACGCGCTGACCGACGCGGTTTGGAACGGCCTGAATGAGGCCAACAAGGTCAGCTTGTTCGTGCGGTTCATCAACCTCGAAACGGGCAAGGCCGACACCCGCATCATCAACAAGTTGGAAGGTTGACCAATGTTTGAGAAGAAGCCGAGACGGTATGTCATTAAGTACTCAGAAAACCATGATTTCATGTCCATGCAGATCATGGTGGATCGCCAAACGGGCGTGAATTATCTGCTGGTGAATCAGGGCCATGGCGTCAGCATGACCCCGCTGCTGGATGAGAATGGTCAGGTCGTCCGCGACAAACCTGAGAACTGGCAGAACGAGATTTACGATCAGTAAAGGAGGAGCGACTTATGGCTCAGGAACTGGAACTGAAGTACGGCTGCAACCCCAACCAGAAGCCCTCCCGCATCTACATGACCGAGGGTGAGCTGCCCATCAAGGTGCTGAATGGCAAGCCCGGTTACATCAACTTCCTCGACGCGCTGAACGGCTGGCAGCTTGTCAGTGAGCTCAAGCGGGCCACTGGTCTGCCGGCGGCGGCGTCCTTCAAGCATGTCAGCCCCGCGGGCGCGGCGGTGGGCGTGCCGCTGGACGACACGCTGAAGAAGATTTATTTCGTTCCGGACATTGAGCTGTCCCCGCTGGCCTGCGCCTATGCCCGGGCCCGCGGCGCTGACCGCATGTCTTCCTTCGGCGACTGGATTTCCCTGTCCGATGTGTGCGACGAGGCTACGGCGCGGCTCATCAAGCCTGAGGTGTCCGACGGCGTGATCGCCCCCGGCTATACCGACGAGGCCATGGCGATCCTCATGCAGAAGCGCAAGGGCGGCTACAACATCGTCCAGATCGACCCGGACTACAAGCCCGAGCCCATCGAGCGCAAGCAGGTTTTCGGCGTGACCTTCGAGCAGGGCCGCAATGAGTTCGTCATCGACGACGCGCTGCTTGCCAACATTGTCACCAAGAACAAAAACCTGCCCGAGGACGCCCGGCGCGACCTCATCATCGCGCTGATCACCCTCAAGTACACCCAGTCCAACAGCGTGTGCTATGCCAAGGGCGGACAGGCCATCGGCATCGGCGCGGGCCAGCAGAGCCGCATCCATTGCACGCGCCTGGCGGGCCAGAAGGCTGACAACTGGCTGCTGCGCCAGCATCCGCGCGTCCTGAACCTGCCCTTTGTGGAGAAGATTGCCCGGCCCGACCGCGACAACACCATCGACGTGTTCATCTCTGACGAGCCGGACGAGGTCGTGGCTGAGGGCCGCTGGCAGAAGTTCTTCACCGAGCGTCCCGAACCCCTCACCCGCGAGGAGAAGCGGGCTTGGCTCGACCAGCAGTCCGGCGTGGCGCTGGGCAGCGACGCGTTCTTCCCCTTCGGCGACAACATCGAGCGGGCGCACCGCTCCGGTGTGAGCTATGTTGCGCAGCCCGGCGGCTCGATCCGGGACGACAATGTGATTGAAGCGTGCGACCTTTACGACATGGTGATGTGCTTCACCGGGATGAGGCTGTTCCATCATTAAGGAACGACACGGGAGGGACGCTTTGGAGCCCAAAGCGCCCCTCCTATACCCTCCCCGATAGGCAGCGATTCCCGTGTCTCAGGGTCGCTTCTTTGCAGCAGTTAGGTTCTGTAGCTTATGTGGCTGACAGGCAAGGAGGATATGCTGATGAAGGTGTTGATTGTCGGCGGCGGTGGACGCGAGCATGCCATTGCCGCGAAGATTGCGGAGAATCCCGCTGTCGAGAAGCTTTATGCGGCGCCCGGCAACGGCGGCATGGCGGCCATCTGCGAGCTGGTCGATCTGAAGGCCACGGACGTGGAAGGCCTGACTGCCTTTGCTCGGAATAACGGCATTGACTTTGTGGTCGTTGCGCCGGAGGATCCGCTCTGCCTCGGTCTGGTGGACAGACTGCTGGCGGTGGGCATCCCGGCCTTTGGCCCCACGAAGGATGCGGCGGTCATTGAGGGCAGCAAGGTCTTCTCCAAGAAGCTGATGGAGAAGTACGGCATTCCCACGGCGGCCTGCGAGACCTTTGACGACTGCGATAAGGCGCTGGCTTATCTCGAGACGATCAAGTACCCGACGGTGGTCAAGTGCGACGGCCTTGCCATGGGTAAGGGCGCGATCATTTGCGAGGACAAGGCCGCGGCCATCGAGGCTGTTGTGGGCATGATGCGCGAGGGCGGCTTCGGCGACGCGGGCAAGCAGGTGGTCATCGAGGAGTTCCTGACCGGCCCCGAGGTGTCCGTGCTGGCGTTCATGGACGGCAAGACCGTCGTGCCCATGGTATCCAGCATGGACCACAAGCGCGCGATGGACAACGACGAAGGCCTGAATACCGGCGGCATGGGCACCATCGCGCCCAATCCCTGCTATACCCCCGAGGTGGCTGAGCGCTGCATGAAGGAAATCTTCCTGCCGACCATGGAGGCCATGAATGCCGAGGGAAGGACTTTCCGGGGCTGCCTGTTCTTCGGGCTGATGGTCACGCCCGACGGCCCCAAGGTCATTGAGTACAACTGCCGGTTCGGCGATCCGGAGACGGAGGTCGTGCTGCCGCTTCTTAAGTCCGATCTGCTGACCATCATGCAGGCCACGGCGGCGGGCAAGCTGGCGGATGTGCCGGTGGTGTTTGATACCGGCGCGGCCTGCTGCGTCATGCTGGCCTCCGGCGGCTATCCGGTCAGCTATAAGAAGGGCTATCCGATCACCGGCCTTGAGGAGGCTGCGAAGACGGCACGGGTCTATCACGCTGGCACGGCGCTGAAGGACGGACAGATCGTCACGGCGGGTGGCCGCGTGCTGGGCGTGTCCGCGACGGCGGAGACCCTCGAAGCGGCGATTGCCAAGGCCTACGATGCCGCGGACAAGATTGATTTCACCGATAAGCACCTGCGCCGGGATATCGGCCAGCGGGCACTGAGGGAGGGCGCGAAATGAGCGTCAAGCGGATTTATGTTGAGAAAAAGCCGGAGTTTGCCGTAGAGAGCAAGCAGCTCCTGTGGGAGATCCGGCACATCCTGATGATGAAGAGCTTCACGGGCCTGCGGCTGCTGAATCGCTACGATGTGGAGGGCGTGGACGACGCGCTCTACGAGACCTGCAAGCCCATTGTGTTCTCCGAGCCGCAGGTCGACGTGACCTACGATGCGCTGCCCGAGGGGGCAAAGGCCGTCTTCGCGGTGGAATATCTGCCCGGTCAGTACGACCAGCGGGCGGCTTCCTGCGAGGAGTGCATCCAGCTTGTGGGCCAGTGCGACAGGCCGACGGTTCGTTCCGCGCGGGTGTATCTGCTGGACGGCGAGTTCACCGAAGAGGAGCTCAGCCGCGTCAAGAAGCACGTCATCAACCCGGTCGAGTCCCGGGAGGCGGACCTTGCCGAGCGTGACACGCTCCAGCAGCGGTATGACACCCCCGACCATGTGGAAACGCTGACCGGATTCACTGCCATGGATGCGGCGCAGGTGGACGCCTTCGTCAAGAAATACGGTCTCGCGATGGACGATGACGATCTGGCGTTCTGCCGGGATTATTTCGCCTCCGAGCATCGCGACCCGACGCTGACCGAGATTCGCATGATCGACACCTACTGGTCCGATCACTGCCGCCACACCACCTTCCTGACCACCATCGACAGCATGGACATTCAGAAGGCCGCGGTGGAGAAGGCGTTCCAGCGGTATCTGATGGCCCGCAAGACCGTCTATGGCGACCGGGAGAAGCCCATCAATCTGATGGATATCGCCACCATGGGCGGCAAGTATCTGAAGAAGATCGGTCAGACCCCGAATATCGACGTGTCCGAGGAGATCAACGCCTGCTCGATCAAGATTGATGTGGACGTGAACGGCGTGAGCGAGCCGTGGCTGCTCATGTTCAAGAACGAGACTCACAACCATCCCACGGAGATCGAGCCCTTTGGCGGCGCGGCGACCTGCATCGGCGGCGCGATCCGTGACCCGCTCTCCGGGCGCACCTATGTCTATCAGGCCATGCGCGTCACCGGCGCGGCGGATCCTCTCAAGCCCGTCAGCGAGACCATGCCCGGCAAGCTGCCCCAGCGCAAGCTGGTCACCACGGCGGCGGCGGGTTACTCCTCCTATGGCAACCAGATTGGTCTGGCGACAGGTCTGGTGGACGAGCAGTATCACCCCGGCTACGCCGCCAAGCGGTTGGAAATCGGCGCGGTGGTCGGCGCTGCCCCGGAGCGGAATGTCCGGCGTGACGTGCCCGCTCCCGGCGATCAGATTGTCCTGCTGGGCGGTCGCACGGGCCGCGACGGCTGCGGCGGCGCGACAGGCAGCTCGAAGTCCCACAAGCTGGAGTCCATTGAGACCTGCGGCGCGGAGGTGCAGAAGGGCAACGCGCCCACCGAGCGCAAGCTGCAGCGCCTTTTCCGCGACGGCGAGGTCACCCGGCTCATCAAGCGCTGCAACGACTTTGGCGCGGGCGGCGTGTCGGTGGCCATCGGCGAGCTGGCGGATGGTCTGATGATCGACCTTGACAAGGTTCCGAAGAAGTACGACGGTCTCGACGGCACCGAACTGGCGATCTCCGAGTCTCAGGAGCGCATGGCCGTGGTGCTGGCGCCCGAGGATGTGCCGGCCTTCATGGCTGCGGCGAACCGGGAGAACCTCGAGGCCACGGTGGTCGCCGAGGTGACTGCGGAGCCTCGCCTGCGCATGACGTGGAAGGGCGTGACCATCGTCGATCTGTCCCGCGAGTTCCTGAACTCCAACGGCGCGGAAAAGCACACCCGCGTGGCTGTACCGGATGATGAAGTGAAGCCTGTAACCTTCGCGGGCAGCACCGTCACGGAGAAGCTGGCGGCAATGGTCTCCGACCTGAATATCTGCTCCAAGCAGGGCCTGTCCGAGCGCTTTGACTCCACCATTGGCGCGGCGACTGTGCTGATGCCCTACGGCGGCGCGAAGCAGCTCACCCCCAATCAGACCATGGTGGCCAAGGTGCCCGTGCTGGAGGGTGTGACCGACACCGTGTCCGGCATGGCCTATGGCATGCACCCCGAGCTGCTGGAGCAGTCGCCCTACGAAGGCAGCTATCTGGCGGTCATCGAGAGCGTGACGAAGCTGGTCTGCGCGGGCTTCGACTACAAGGAAGCCTATCTGACCTTCCAAGAGTATTTTGAGCGCATGACGGCGGACCCCACCCGCTGGGGCAAGCCCTTTGCGGCGCTGCTGGGCGCTTTTGACGCGCAGCTCGACCTGAACATCGCGGCCATTGGCGGCAAGGACTCCATGTCCGGCACCTTCGAGCAGATGGATGTGCCGCCGACGCTGTGCTCCTTCGCGGTGGCTCCCGGCAAGGCCAGTGAGGTCATCTCGCCCGAGTTCAAGGAAGCGGGTCATGAGATCCGCCTTGTCGCCTGCGATCCCCATGACACGGCTGCGCTTACGGTAAACTACGAGGCGGTGCGCGCGGCAATCCTCAGCGGTACGGTCGTGGCGGCGTGGGCGCTGGGCCTTGGCGGCGCGGCGGAAGGCCTGTTCAAAATGGGCCTCGGCAACGGCATCGGCACCCGCATCGACGACGATTTCGAGGGCGATCTCTTCGCCCAGCAGATCGGCGCCATGCTGATCGAGTGTGCGGCTGACTGCGATCTCGGCGTGAAGCTTGGCGACACCATCCCCGAGTGGACGCTGAGCTGGCAGGGCGAGCGCATTGATCTTGCTCCCATGCAGGAACTCTACGAGGGCAAGCTGGAGAAGGTGTTCCCGTATCGCGGGCATACCGGCGAGACGACCGAAACCTTCACCTACAAGGCGGAGAACCGCGTGGCTCCGGTTGTTCATGTCGCGAAGCCGCTGGCGTTCATCCCCGTGTTCCCCGGCACCAACTGCGAATACGACACGGCCCGGGCGGTGGAGCGCGCAGGCGGCGCGGCGGAGATTCTGGTCATCAACAACCTGACCCCCGCGGCCATCACCGAGTCCATCGCAAAGGCTACCGAGATTATCAAGCGCAGCCAGATGATCGTGCTGCCCGGCGGCTTCTCCGGCGGCGACGAGCCCGACGGCTCCGCGAAGTTCATCACGGCCTTCTTCCGCAACCCGGCCATGAAGGACGCGGTGCACGACCTGCTGGACAACCGCGACGGCCTGATGCTGGGCATCTGCAACGGCTTCCAGGCGCTGGTCAAGCTGGGTCTGGTGCCCTTTGGCCGCATCGTGGACACCGACGATCAGTGCCCGACGCTGACCTTCAACGAGATCGGCCGTCACCAGTCGATGCTGGTGCGCACCCGGATCGCCTCCAACAAGTCCCCGTGGCTGAGCAAGTGCGAGCCGGGCGATATCCACACCATCGCCATCAGCCATGGCGAGGGACGGTTCGTCGGCCCCGAGGCGCTGCTCCGGGAGCTGGCCGCCAAGGGTCAGATTGCCACGCAGTATGTCGATCTCTCCGGCGTGCCCAGCATGGACGCCCGCTTCAATCCCAACGCGTCCTATTTCGCCATCGAGGGCATCACCTCGCCGGACGGCCGCGTGCTGGGCAAGATGGGCCACACCGAGCGCTCGGGCGAAAACCTCTACAAGAACGTCCCGGGCGACAAGTATCAGCCGCTGTTTGAGGGCGGCGTGGGGTACTTCAAATGACGGTCCGCAGAAGGATCTACCGCATGGTAGAGGCCAGCGCATCCAAGGACAGGCTTTGCCTGCTGTACAACCGCGCCATGGTCGTGGTGATCCTCATCAGCCTGATCCCGCTGTTCTTCAAGCAGAATCCGAGCTTCTTTCAGGTGCTGGATTACATTGCGGCGGGCATCATGATTCTGGATTACATCCTGCGCTGGAGCACGGCGGATTTCAAGCTGGAGAAGGGCAGGATGTCCTTTCTGCTCTATCCGCTGACCTTCTTTGCGCTGATTGACCTGATCTCGGTGGTGCCCATGCTGCTGCCGGATCAGTTAGAGCTGCAGCTTTTCCGAATCGTCCGTCTGGTCAGGGCCTTCCGGGCGCTGCGGGCGCTTCGGATGCTGCGCTACTCCAAGAGCTTCGCCCTCATCATCAGCGTGATGAAGCGGGAGCGTCAGCCTCTGCTCGCGGTAGTATGGCTGGCAGGAGGGTATGTGCTGCTGTCGGCGCTCATCATGTTTCAGGTAGAGCCGTATAGCTTCCACTCCTTCTTTGACGCGTTCTACTGGGCGGTGGTTACGCTGACCACGGTAGGCTACGGCGATATTTACCCAATCAGCGACATAGGCCGGGTGGTCAGCATGCTGTCCTCCTTCATGGGAATCGCGATTGTCGCGCTGCCCACCGGCTTGATTACCGCGGGCTTCATGCAGACGCTGAACGAAAAGAAAAACGAACAGGAGAAGCAGGAGTCCGATAAGGATTGACACATGCAGCGGCTTCATCCTTATCAGGAATCATCTGATCCACTGAGGGCGGCATGATCGGAATGGTCGTGCCGTCTTTTTGTCTCCGCGGCACTGTCAAAGCAACCGGTCTGACAGATGGCAGGAGTTCGATTTCTGCAGAGGCAGGGAACCGTGCTTCCGCGTCAGGCAGTACGGACTTGATTTCTTTTTTACAATTTCAAACGGGTAATGCTTTGAAATTTGGTGAATTAGCGATATAATGTCTGTGACATGGCGTATTTTGCAGAATCGGCGGAAAGGAGATGATGAATCCTTTGCTGTTCATACCATTCGCAATACTGGCGATTGAGGATGACGATGACCGCGCCTTTATGGAACGGCTCTACATCGAGTATAAAGGGCTGATGTACGGAGTTGCCCTTTCGTATCTTCGCAACAGTGAAGACGCGCAGGACGCGGTCAATGACGCCATCATTCGCCTGATTGATAAAATATCTGAATTGCGGGAGAAAGACCGTAGCGTTTTGCGGCCCTACATTGTCTCTACTATGAAACGCACGGCGCTGAATGTCATCAAAAAGAAGAAAAACGTGCGGGAAAGGGTCCGCAATGCGGACATAGAAGAGCTTGAGGCCTACGCGGATCAAAAGGCGCAGGTAGATGCAGCCGTTATCATGAACAGCACATCCGCTGCTTTGAGAAAAGCCGTTGAACAGCTTACGGATCGGGAAAAAACCGTTCTTCGCCTCAGATACTTTGAGGAATGGTCGGACGCTGAGATTGCGCAGTGGCTTGGGCTGTCGGAAAGCAGCATTCGCGTGTATCTTGTCCGCGCCCGGCGGCATATGTATGAGATTTTGAAGTGGCAGGGATTTGAAGATGAAGGATGATCTCAGAAAATATCAGCGCGAGGAGATTCTGGCGGACATTGAAGCCGACCGCCTGCGCCTGCTGTTCTATGACATGCAGGTAGAAGAAGCTGATGCTGTCGAGGCAAAATCCAGGGAGCATGAATTGGAGCAGGACAGCGAACAGATTGAACCTGCCGTCATCGAATTGATTGATAAGGGCCTGCGCAGAAGAAACAGGCGGCGGCTTGTCCGTGAGATGGTTCCTCCGCTGTCAAGGGCTGTGACGGTCGCCGCAGGTCTATTGCTGGTGCTTTTTATCGGCTTCTCAACGGCTATGGCTGTTTCTCCAAGCATTCGATATCACATGATGGGCTTGCTGATCCAACCAACCGACGAATATACCACGTTTGGTCTGGGTGAGACAGCCAGCATCGAAATACCCTCTGAATGGTATGGCAGGTATTATCCTACTTATATCCCGGAAAATTATGAACTAAGCGAGTTTTATGGGAATAAGGCGGCTCCGAGCGTCATTTTTGCCGACCCAGACGACAATGTAGTGGATTTCTCCGAGCTTGATGAAATGAGCACATTGGTGATTGATACGGAAAATGCTGCCGTTACGTATACGACGGTTCATGACCTTCAGGCGATGGTCGTGGAAAAGGGCAGATGGGTCGCAGTCATATGGGCGGAAAATGACCGGTATTTTTGCATCATGGCGAACACAGACGCGGATACTGCCTTGCAAATTGCCCGCAGCGTGATCAAAATTCGCTAAATATCCTAAATAAATGTAGCGTTTTAACCTCCTCGTTTGTCTATGTAGCAAAAGACAGATGGGGAGGTTATTTCGTGCTCTGGGGCTTTCTCTGATATGCATTTACATGTTTCATATCAAGGCCAGAACGACATGGGCGATATCGCAATCTGCACGGGCGGCGCGAGAACGCTGGATTATGAGATGATCTTCACGGCGGCTTTTTTATGAAACGGTAGACGGTTTTTCCTCCAGCCTCGTCTAATCAGTGAAGGGAGGTGAAGCACATGAACGAAAAACGCAGCGCGTGGCTCGAGCAGGCGATCGCAAGCCACGAACCGGCGCTGTTCCGGCTGTGCTTCGCCTACCTCGGGGATGCCGCTCTGGCAGAGGACGCGGTTCAGGAGACCTTTGTGAAGGCCTACAAGGGCTATGACCGCTATTGCCGGGAGAGCGAGGAAAAAACATGGCTGACGCGTATCGCCATCAACACCTGCAAGGATATCCGAAAAAGCGCGTGGTTCCGGCATGTTGACCGGAGTACGGCGCTGGAGAGCCTGCCGGAGGAGATGATGCCCTTCACGGAGCGGGACGACACGCTGATCCGCGCGGTCATGGGCCTCAAGCCGCGGCTGCGGGAGGTGGTGCTCCTGCATGACGGTCAGGGACTGACAGCCGAGGAGACAGCCAACGCGCTGGGCATCGCCCGATCGACCATGTACAAGCGCCTGACCAAGGCGCATCAATTGCTGAGAAAGGAACTGGAGGCGTGGTATCATGACCGATGAGATTCGTCGGGCGCTGGAGGCCCGGGTCGCCGCGTCGGCAGGTTCCGCGGCGCGGCAGGAACGTATCCGGGCAAGAATCGCCGAGCTGGAAAAGGAGGAGGAGCCCGTTAGAAAACGCAAATGGCCCAGTGCCATGGCGCTGGTGTTAGCGGCGGTGCTGCTCTGCGGCACAGGGCTGGCGGCAGGGCTCCGGCTGAACCTGTTTGAATTGCTGTCCAAGAGCACTCCCGTCAATGAGAGCAAATGGGAGCAGGACCAGATCAAGCTGAGAAGCCTCCGGGAGAAGAACACGCTGATTTCGACCTCCGTCAGCGCACCGGAGGGCGTGCATCCGGAGAAGATGATTCAGGTTCATGACGCTTATTATGACGGCAATGTGCTGCTTGTGGGCTATATTCAGGGGGAGAACGAATGGTTCGATCCTTTCGTCGAGTGGACGCCGACGGAAGAGGAACTGGCGCGATTTGATGAGCCGCCGATCCTGCGGCAAAAGGACGGCCATTACCTTTTTAGTGAGACTGCGGATTCCATCCTTCGAGAGGCGATCAGGACGGGTCAGCCATGCGGAATCAAAGCGTATGGCATCAGCGGGTACCGCGTTTTTGAGACAACTGACGGGCAGCGGTTATGGGTTGGAAACACGAATTATGCCGAGCCGGTCGGTACGGATAGTCTCAGCTGTTATGCTGTGGAGCAATTCGCGTCCCCGCTGCCGGAGGCGATTCGCGGTCGGGACGTCATCGACATTCAGATGCCCTTCACGTTCAACACAGAGTATTTCTGGTTTGACGGCAATGAACTGTATACCTGGTTCGGTCCGGAAGAGTACGCCATGCTGACCGTGACAATCGGACGTGATCAGGACGCGCCGGCGGGCGGCCGCTACGGGAGCGAGACGATCAGCCTGAACGGTGCCGAGCTGACGGTGGAGGCTGAGGCGTTTGGCCCCTATCAGCTGCGCGTGGTGATGAGCGCCGATGAGCCGTACTTCCTGCCGGCAATGGGCCCAGTGCGGTGGAACGCTTACGATGAAGCGGGCAGGGAACTCAGCATGTCCGTGAGCGTCTATGATGAAGCGGGTATGCTGCTCGAACCGATGGTGTGGAAAATCATCTTTAATCTGGGGCGCAAAACCGAGTATGCTTTCGCTTTCTACGATGCCTGCAGCGAGGACGGCCTGACGAAGGAGCTGCTGCTGGATCTGGTCGGCGAGGTGCCGGAGACGCTCACCGTGGTCATCACGCAGGACGACGCGGAGGCAGCGACCGTCACGCTGCGCCTTGCCGAATGAAACACTTGCTGATCCTTGAGAGGAGTGGAAAAATGCGCAGACTGCTGACCGTATTGCTCGTGATCGCGCTGACATCGTCCTACCTGCCTGCCGTGCGCGCCGCGGAAGATACTGACCACACGCTGGTCATTGCGACCCCGAACGCGGATACGGCGAACCTACGGCTGGAGTATACCTTTCTGAACCGCTATCCTGACGGCAAGATCGTCTATCTTGAATTCCATGATTATCAGGATAATGCCCTGCGGCTGCTGGCGGATCAGCTGCCCGACCTGATCGAGCTTTCCAACGGTGAGCTGACCCGCTATACGAACGTATCGCTCATCGCGGACCTCTACAAGGAAGCTTTCCCGGACGGCTATCCCGGCGCGCTGGCCCCGCAGGCGAGACGCTTTGTGGAGCTGGACGGCGCGATGATCGGCGTGCCGAAGTCCATCACGGTCAGACGCTGGAAAATCAACCGTTCGTGCGCAAGAAAGCAGGGCTTTGAAGTCCCGCCGAGCGACTGGACGATCGACGATTTTCTGACGCAGTATTTCGAGCCCTTCAATCCCGATGCGGACGGCGACGGCGTTCAGGACATGTCCTTCATTGAAACGGTCATGGTGGGTGCCGACATGTGGAATCCGATCATTTCCCAATACGCCGGCGACATATTGGATGAGGCCATCATCGCGCACCTTAATGACGTCGACTATTTCCTGTCGGACGATTTTCTGAAGCAGATGGAGGTCTGCAAGCGGATCAGCACAAGCGATAAGATTCAGATCACTGCCGACGATGAGGGCAGGATCATAGCTTCCGGACTGCTGCCGCAGCTTTTCTCAATCGTTGCCATTGATGTGGGGCCCTACCGGGCGGTGGGGCGTACCGGCTTTGTGACGATTCCGCTGGAACATGCTGGCGATCCGGGCAATCCCGCTTCAGTCACCTTTTACAGCCTGACGAGCGGCGCTCCGCACCATGATCTGGCTGTCGAGTGTCTGCAGATGATGGCATCGGAGGCATATCAGGCCATCTATGACGGAACGAGCTATCACGGCGGCGGCGAGCAATGCTTCAGTGCGCAGGAACCGTCCCTGCAGATTACCGCTGATGGCGGCGTTGGTCGGCGCAATGACATGGTTTACAGTGAGGAATACCATGCCAATGTGCGCATCGTCGACGCCAGCGTGCTGGATACCTATCATATCACCGCGCTGACACCGTCGCCTGAACAGTATCAGGCGCAGCTGGACTTTCTGGATCAGGCAATCGCGACCTTATACGACAATCAGACGCTGCTGGAAATCAAAGGTACCGTCTTCTGGCCCGCGCTCAAGGGGTATTTCAAGGACAACATGACAGCCGAGGAAGTCGCGCGGCTGATGTATCAGCGGCTGAGAATCGCGCTGTACGAATGAGGGGAGGCACATCCATGAGAATCAAACGTTGGATCGCTCTGTTCTTAGCCCTGCTGATGATTCCTGCCATGTCGCTGGCGGAAGGGGAGTCTGACCATACGCTGGTTGTCGCTCAATTCAGTGCGGCGACGTCCGATCCGCGGCTGGAATATATCTTTTTCAGCCATTATCCGGACGGCAGAATTGTCTATATGACCCTCGACAATCTTCGGGAAAGCTCCGTGCAGCTGCTGGCGGGAGTATCGCCTGACATCATTCTTTTTAATTGCGGCCAGATTCCCCGTTATGCCAAGGTGGATATCATTGAAGATCTCTACGAGCAGGTCTTCCCTGACGGCTATCCGGAGGCGCTGGCGCCGCAGGCCCGGCACTTGATGGAGCTGGATGGAAGGCTGATCGGTCTGGCGGAATACTGGTTGTCCGCTGGCTGGAGTATCAACCGGAGATTTGCCGAAAAGTTAGGCTATGAGATTCCCGAGGACGGCTGGACGGAGCAGGATCTCCTCGAGAAATACTTCGACAGCTATACGGGCGATACGGATGGGGACGGCGTGCTGGACGTCTGGTTCACAGGAACAGCGGCCCTCTATGGTTCTGAGAATGTACCCATTATCAGGAAGCTGGTTTATATCGGCGCCTATGACGCCATGATCAACCACGCGAATGATCTCGACTATCTTCTTTCGGAGGATTTTCTGGCGGAGCTGGAGTTCGCCAAGCTGCTCACAAACAGTGAGAAGCTCCCGACCTGCGTTGATGAAAACGGTGATTTTATTCCGGGGATAGACGTTGAACGGAATCTGTTCAACACCGTTTGGGGCAGCGGCTATTCCGGGCCGTACCGCAGCACTGCGTCTTCAAGCGGGACGAATGTGAAGATTTCCCGGCCGGCTTTCCTGAACGGTGAGCCGAACAGTGAAATCTTCGGCTATTACTATTGCCTGATGCGCGCCGCGCCCCATCACGATCTGGCGGTTGAGGTCATGAGGATGATAGCCTCGGAAGAATATCAGGCGCTCTATGACAGCAGCGGAAAATGCTTTGGGGCCAAGGAGCCTGTCCGGCAGATCACCGCGCTGGGCGGCGCTGCAAACATCGTGCAGAATGTGGCTTACAGCGACATATATCACGCCGAGGTGCGCGTGGTTGACGCCAGCGTGCTGGGAAGATATCAGGTGAGCGATCTGGAACCCTTTCCGGAGGCCTATCAGGAGCAGCTGGAGGTGCTGGAGGAGATCGGCAATCCGATCTATGACAACTTCGCGGTGATTGAAGTCTGCGATTCCGTTTTCTGGCCCGCGTTCAGGGAATATTGCGAGGGCAACATGACCGCCGAGGCAGTCGCGCGGCTGATGTATCAGCGGCTGAGAATCGCGCTGTATGAATGAGGTGACAAAACGATGAGAATCAGGCATTGGATGGCTCTGTTCTTGGCCCTGCTGATGATTCCTGCCATGTCGCTGGCGGAGAGTCGGCTGGAAGGACAGGTTGCGCCCGGGCGGGTGTACACGCTGCTGGCCCCGGCGGACGGGCGAATTGCATCAGTAACCTGCGCGCCCGGTGACCACTGCGAACAGGGCGACCCGGCAGCGCTTTTTCTGGAGACTGTGGTTCGCGCGACGCAGGATGGGACGGTCGTGTATGTTCCGGCTCATGAGGGCGAATCCGCGCAGACCCTGACGGATCGATTCGGCGGCGCGATGCTGCTGATCCCTGCCGAGAAGGGGACTGTCTCCGGAAGCCTGCGCAAGAATCTGGTGGGCGCTGTTTCGTCAGGTCAGGACGTTCTGCTGAAGAGCGCGTCCGGCAGCACTGAAGGCCGGGGCGTTCTGGTGCTCTCTTGGGGAGAGATGGTGACGGTTCATGTGACGGAAGGCGACTTCGCGGCGGGTGAAAAGATCAACGTCTACGCTGGTCAGTCCCTTGAAACAGCAGACCAGCTCTGCACCGGCAGCTTTTCCGCAGCGATGGAATTCGGCCTGTCCGGCACGGGGTATATCGCCGAGCTGTTCGTGAAGCCGGGAGATCAGGTGAAGCTGGGTGACCCGCTGTTCAGCACCTTGCCGTATCCTGTTCAGGATGCGCCGGTTTTCTCCGGCAACGGCGTGGTGCTGGAGGTCTTTGTCAAGGCGGGCGATCAGGTGACGGCCGGGCAGCCGCTGGTCTCCTATTGCCTGACGGAGGAGCTGGTTATTGACGCGGAGGCGATGGAATACGCCCTGCCGTACCTGAACGAGGGTGAGAACTATACCGCGATGATTCCCGCGCTGGGCTTGGAGGGCACCGCGGCGCTCAAGGCCATTGGCGCGCGTCCCGCGGAGAATGAAGCAGGGGCGGCCTATCGGGCATCCTTCCTGCCGGAGACGATGGGAGAGGCGCTGCGCATCGGCATGACGGCTTACATCGTCATGCCTGAGGAGCCGGAACAGGCGGTCGAGGAGCCATGAGACGCGTCGTTTCAGGCTGCGTGGCCGGACTGTGCGCGGCATGCCTGCTGCTTCTGACGCTCATGCCCCTGCACGCAGTGAACGGCATGCTGGTCGAGGTGCCGGAATTCTCAGATATTGACTTTGCCACGCTGGCGGACGGCACGTTCATCGCATGGGCTGGCGGCTGGCGGAGCGGCTCCGGCTCGCTGGTGTGCGGGAAGCGTTATGTGTCTGCGGAGCTGCGGCGAGTCTGGGGAGACTATTTTCAGGTGCTGCCCGAGACCATGCTCAGCGGCAGGCCGATCTTCCCGAAGGATGCGGGCAGGAAGATTGTCATGATTGATGAACGGACGGCTTCGGCGCTGTTCGGTACCGTTGACTGCGTCGGCGAGATGGTCTCGCTGAGCGGCGAAGCGTACACCGTGTATGGCGTTTATCGGCGGGATGAATCGCCGCTGGGGCTGAATGCGCAGGCCTTGCCCGTTGCTTTCGTCCCTGCGGCGGAGGAGACAGGCTTCACGCGGCTATGCCTTGGGTTTGCGGATGGCGTGGATCAGGGGCTGGCGGTTTCGGCGGCGGAGAGAGCGCTGGAGAGACAGGACATCGTGGCTTTGAGCTCGGTTGATCTGTCCCGGCGGGAAAGCAATGCGCAGGCCTTCTGCGGCGTGTGCCTCCTGCTGCTTGCGCTGCTCCTGTGCGCCCTGATGCCGGCATTGCATGGGAAAAAGCGCTGGTTCTGTCTTGCTGGAAAGCTGCTGCTGATTGTCCTGCCGCTGGCGCTGGTTTTCTCACGCGTCTCGCTCGATCCGGCCATGCTGCCCGTCGAGCCGTCAGAAAAGGCCTTCGCAGATACGATTCACGCGCTGCTGCTCCGCATGAATTCGCCGGAGCCGATCACGCACCCGTACCTGACGGCACTGGCATGGAAGCAGCGCATCGCGGCGGCGCTGCTGATTCTGGGCGCTGCGGGACTGCCGTCTGCCATGAGGAACAAGCGATGAAAAGAATGAACGATCCTGTTTATCCCCGGCGGGATATCCTGCTGCTGATGCCGTTTCTGGTGGGCTTTGCGATGTTCTATGTGCTGCCGCTGTTCATCTCCCCATACTACGCCTTGATCCGCTCGGCTTTCAACGCGCAGTTCGCGGGATTGGACAATTTCAAAACCATCATGAATAACCCGTTCTATCGGCTGGCCTACGGGAACACCTTCCGCTTTACGGTGGTCGCTGCGCCGCTGAGCGTGCTGCTGGCCGTGCTGCTGGGCTTTGCGCTGCGGAAATCCGCGATGCCCTCGGTGTGGATGGCGGCATTCGTGCTGCCGATCCTCCTGCCGACGGCCTCGGTGTGCGCGGTGATGCGGCAGGTGTTCTCCAGCGGCTTTCTGTTCACCTTCGCGCCCTTTTCCCGGGAGCAGTACTGGGTTGAGCGGCTGTCGCTGTACGCGTTCTACCTCTGGAAGTACACGGGCATGAGCCTGCTGATCTTCTACGGCGCGCTGTCCAATTTCCCGCGAGATATTCTGGAAGCCGCCGCGCTGGACAACGCGGGAGCACTGCGATGCGCGGTGCAGGTCGTTCTCCCGTGCCTCACGCCGCAGACGATCTTCATGCTGACCTACGCCTGCGCCAACTCATTTCAGATTTTCCGCGAGGCGTACCTGCTCTATGGCTCCTATCCCAACGACAGCGTGTACCAGCTTCAGCACTATATGAACAACCATTTCCTCAAGCTGAACTATCAGTATGTGACCTCTGGCGGCATTCTGTTCACGGTGCCGGTGGTGATGCTGGTGGCGCTGGGGCTTCTGATGACACGCAGACAGGAGGCGGAGCTGGCATGAAGCGCGCCGTCCCGATCATCCGGTTCCTGTTTCTGGCGCTGTGCGCCTGCGCCTTTCTGTACCCCATTGTGTGCACCTTCACCGGGTCGCTGGTGAATGTCGGCACGGCGGTTCGTGTTTACGGCAAGCGGCTCATTTTGATTCCCGATCAGGTGTCCACCGACCAATATCTGATGCTCCTGCTGGGCGACAACGGCTATCTCGACGCCTTCGTGTACACGCTGCTGCTCAGCTTCACCATCGCTGCTGGAAACACGGTGCTGTGCTTCTTCGCGGCGTATGTGTTCGCGAGGGTGCGGTTCCCGGGGCGGGACGCGCTGTTCTTCCTGATTCTGCTGGGGATGATGATGCCCTTTCAGGTGACGCTGCTGCCGAACTTCCTCACCATCCGGGCGCTGAACCTCCACGATACCCGCTGGGCGCTGCTGCTGCCGAATCTGTTCATGCCCTTTGGTGTTTATCTGATGCGCCAGTTTATCCTGCAGCTTGACAGTGCCCAATCCGCATCCTTCCGTCTCGACTGCCGGAGCACGATCAAGATGCTCGTGCTGGTGATTTTGCCGCAGGTAACGCCTGCAGCGGCGGCGCTGTTCATCCTGTCCTTCGCGCAGGCATGGAACATGGTCGATCAGCCGCTGATCCTGCTGAGCGACAGGAGCCTGATGCCGCTGTCGGTGCTGCTGGGCGAGGACTTCGGCGGAAAAACAGGACTGCTGTTCGCGGCGAGCGTGGTCTTCATGCTGCCGATCCTGACGCTGTACGCGCTGTTTTCCGATCAACTCATTGAGGGAATGGAGAGTTTGCGATGACGCCGAAAAAACTGCGTTTCTCCCACAAGCTGGCGCTGGCCATGGTGCTGCTGATGGCGGTGGTGATCCTGTTCAGCAGCACCTTCCGCGCTCTGGTGCATCCCCGGGTGAGCGTGACTCGGGTGAATCCGGGAACGATCAAGCTGTCTTACGCGCAGGATGATATCCGTCTTGACCCTGATTGCCTGTCCCATTTTGCCCTTCCGCTGGCCGCTTCGGAAATGGTATCGGTACAGGAGATTCTCAAATCGCCCGGAGACCGGGTCTACAAGGGCGAAGCGATGCTTATCCTGAACAAAGAAGAAGCTGAAAACGCCTATTTTGCCGCAAAGCAGGCGTATACCGCGGCTAAGCTGGCGCTGGACGATTTCGACGCCGGTTATGAGCCGGCCCTCAAAGCAGCGAAGGCAGCGCTGGATGCAGCTCAAAGCGCCATGAACCGTTTGCAATTCGCGGCGGAAGATCGTAGAGACAGCGCTGAACAGGCGCTCGAAAAAGCACAGCGCGCCTACGATCTTCTCTCGATCGACGGAATTTGGCAGCATACGACGCGGGATGTGCTGGAAAACGACTACCGGCAGGCGGCAGAGCGCTATGAAGCATGGACGAACCTTCGCGATCACGACTATCGCATGCTTGCTGAGGAGCGGGGAACGCTCATCAGCCTGTCCGTGGCGCTGCCCTGCGAGTATACGATCCTGCCTGACGGGCGCGAGATTACCCTGTCTGTCACTGCGCCGAATGCCGACTTTGATGGCATTGCCATTGGTCAGGAAGCAAAGCTCATCACAATACCAGCCGTGGAGGAAGATCAGTTCGTTACTGTAACGGAGATCAAGCGGATAGTGCCAAATACGACGCTTACTTTTCGGTTTGTGCCGCTGGTGCCCAGTGCTTTCAGCGCGGTTGGGAAGTATGAGATCAGCTTTGACTCCTCCCAGTATCTCGCTTTGATTCCTGCCAGCGCGCTCGTGGATGACGATATGATCTGGATTGCTGAACCTGTTCGCAACGGCAGCAAGACCAGCTATGTTGCCAATCGCATGATGATCAGGCGGGCAACCGGCAATGCCTTGTACATACCCTGCAACGACTGGCTCGGCGATACGCTCGTCATCACGCAGTGGGACAAGCCCCTGTCGGTTGGAAAAACGGTGCTGCTGCTTGATAATGATTTTTGAGCGGTGCGTCGCGTTATGAAAATACCGCCTATGCCGATTGGCACAGGCGGTATTTGTTCATGCGGACGATGGCGCTGCCCAGACAGCAACGCGCATCATTCGGCGTCAGCATTCCTTCTCAATGTCGTTCATTCCGACCATGGCCTGAAATTCCCGCAGGTCAGCGTCGTCGCGGATAAGCATGAGGTCTGTGAACTTGCCGGTGCGCAGATCGCGCAGACCGCCGATCTGTTCGCCGGTGCAGATGCTCGCGCGGATGACGGGCTTCTGCGCGGCGGGATCATAGGGGAGTCGCTGAACCTGCTTTCGTCTGCGGAACATGAATAATCCTCCGGAAACAAAAACAGGCAGGGAGAAGCTCTCCCTGCCTGCAAGCTTGTATTACACCTTGAAGTTGACGGACTTGTCGCCCTGCGCGTTCTTGCCGAACTCGTAGTCATTGCCGGGCAGGATGGCGTTGAGGATAACGCCGACCAGCGAGGCCACAGCCAGACCGGAGAGGCTGATCTTCACGCCGCCGATGGAGAAGGCAATCGCGCCCGCCGCGGAGAAGTTGATGCCCAGCGCGAGGGACATGATCAGGGCCGCGATGATGACGTTGCGGCTCTTGGTGAAGTCCACCTGATTCTCGACGATGTTGCGCACGCCGACCGCGGAGATCATGCCGTAGAGGATGAGGCTCACGCCGCCGATGGTGGCGGTGGGCATGCAGGAGATGAGGGCCGCGACCTTGGGAGAGAAGGAGAAGAGCAGCGCGATGATGGCCGCGAGGCGCACAACGAAGGGATCGTAAACCTTGGTCAGGGCCAGCACGCCGGTGTTCTCGCCGTAGGTGGTGTTGGCGGGGGCGCCGAAGAGGGAAGCCAGCGTCGTGGCGAGACCGTCGCCCAGCAGGGAGCGGTGCAGGCCGGGCTCCTCAATGAAGTTCTGGCCGACGGTGGAGGAGATGGCGCACATGTCGCCGATATGCTCCATCATGGTGGCCAGCGCGATCGGCACCATGGCGATGATGGCGGAGAGCAGCACCGCGCCGTTGCAGTTGCCGATCAGGGAGAAGGCGGTGTCGCTCCAGTGGAAGGGCAGGCCGATCCAAGCCGCGTCGGCGACCTTGGAGAAGTCCACCTGACCGAAGATGGCGGCCACCGCGTAGGAGCCGATCACGCCCAGCAGGATGGGGATGATCTTCAGCATGCCCTTGCCCCAGATGTTGAACACGATGACGATGACCACCGCCAGCAGGGCGATCCACCAGTTGGCAGCGCAGTTGTCGACGGCGCTGTTGGCCAGCGTGATGCCGATGGCAATGATGATCGGGCCGGTCACCACAGGCGGGAAGAACCGCATAACCTTGCTTGCGCCGAAGACGCGGAAGAGCTGAGAAACCAGCACATAGAGCAGGCCGGCGCAGGCCACGCCGACGCCCGCGTAGGGAACCCAGTTCATGGTGCCTTCAGCAAACTCAGGCATAGCCGCAACCGCGAAGTAGCCGCCCAGGAACGCGAAGGACGAGCCGAGGAACGCGGGCACCTTGCCCTTGGTGATGAAATGGAACAGCAGCGTGCCCAGACCCGCGAACATCAGCGTCGCGCTGATGCTCAGGCCGGTCAGGGTCGGCACCAGCACCGTCGCGCCGAACATCGCGAACACATGCTGGAAGCCAAGCAGAAGCGTCTTACCGGTAGAGCGATTGTTGTTCGTCATTGGTAGTCCCTTCCTTTTCTTATTCTATGAAAACCGGAGGAAGCCGCGGAACCACAACGCGGAAAGAGTGTTTCCGTCGGAGTTGGTCGCCGCTTTTCGGGAGGGTGCGGAGGGGATGCTGGCTCAGAAGCCGCCTCCCGCCGTTTCCTCTCGTCTCCCTTCCCGGCAATCACCAGTTGTTGGGGGTGCTCCGGTTATCGTAGAGCGCAACGCCGTCGCCGCCGTCGATTTCCGCAACCTGCACGCCGATGCGCTCGGTCTGGGCGGTGGGGACGTTCTTGCCCACATAGTCCGGGCGGATAGGCAGCTCGCGGTGACCGCGGTCAACCAGCACCGCCAGACGAATGCGCGCCGGACGGCCCTGATCGAGAATGGCGTCCATGGCGGCGCGAACCGTTCTGCCAGTGTGCAGCACATCGTCCACCAGTACAACCGTGCGGCCTGTCACGTCCACGGGCAGGTGTTCCGAGGCGTGAATCCGCAGGTCGGCGGGGTCGCGGTCATCACGGTACATGGCGATGTCCACCTCACCCACGGGGAGCTTGACATGCTCATAACGCTCGATGATGTCCGAGAGCCGCTGGGCCAGAGGCACGCCGCGCCGGCGAATACCGACGAACACCACGTCCTCCAGCGGGGAGAGCTGTTCCATCATCTCATGGGCCATGCGGGTCAGCACGCGGTTCATCGCGTCGCCGGTCATCAGTTGCGCCTTAGGGATTCCGCTTGCCATGCTGTTACCTCCTTGCATCTGCGCAAAAAAACGCCTTCCCTCAGGCAGGGAAGGCGCGCGTCTGCTCATCGGTGTCTCGTTCGCAGCCTTTCCAGCCTCTCGGTGCTGTCCTTAAAGGATTGCGCTTGATTACCGTCGGCCATTATAGCACATCGGATGTGGGTTGTAAAGGCCTGTTTGCAGGAAATTTTTCGATAAATGACATGCGTTATGTCGAAAAAGAGAGAAATTGCCCTTGACAACAGGAAAGGTATTTTGTATTATTTTTGTATCCAAAGTGCAGACAGGGAACAGCGCTCTGGACAGGACTGAATGACACCCGGTGTTAAAGGAGCTGTGACGCATGCCGACCACCATCACCTTTCAGCCCATGATGGAGAGCCGACCGATCCGCGAGATTGCCTATGAGGTGCTCAAGCACGCCATCATCACGGGGCAGATTCCCGCGGGGGAACGCATTGTTGAGACGGATTATGCCGACCGCCTTCATATCAGCCGGACGCCTCTGCGGGAGGCGCTGCGCAAGCTGGAGCGGGACGGCCTTGTGGAATATGTGCTGCGCCGGGGCGTGGTGGTGCGCGCCTTCACCATGGAGGATGTGGAGGAAATTTACACCATCCGCAACTCACTGGAGATGCTGACCCTGCCGGCCATCATCGCCAAGGCGACGGAGGAGGATATCAAGGGCCTCAAAAACAGGCTCCGGGAGATGGACGAGCTGCTCGAGCGCGGCGACATCGAGAACCTTTCGCCCATGGCCCGGGCATTCCACGCGCAGCTCACGGCCATCTGCGGTCAGCATCGCATCCTGCGGGTGATCGAGGGTCAGGACGAGTTCATCAAGCGCTTCTCGGCCATGGCCATCCGTCAGGAAAACCGCCGCTCGCAGGCCCATGAGGAGCATCATCGGCTCGTCGAGTACATCGAGAACCGGGATCTGGAGAGCTTTGAGAAGCTCATGAACAAGCACATTGAGCGTAGCAAGGAGAACTGTCTCGCGGCGCTGGCGGCGCAGCAGGCGCAGTATCAGTGATTTTCTGGGAGCTCCTCGAAGGGGCTCTCTTTTTTTGTGTAAAACAGGGCTTCTCAAAATCACTTTCTTCGTGTATAATAGAGCTGGCCGGAACACCAGACCCAAGCGGCGACGTGAGGGCGAGGCAGAGGCGAGATGATTCCCGGGGTTGACTGCCAAGGTGCGCCGAGGCGGGAGACGGACAGGGGAGCATAGCGTGTATGTCAGGGCGATGTTCGGCGTGTGCCGGAGATCGCCTTTTCTGTGAAAGGAGGGACGCTTGTGGATGTGCGGCTTGGATTCGTCGGTATCGTCATTGAGGAAAGGCGGCAGGCCGAGGAGGTCAACCGCGTGCTGTCGCAGTACGGCGCGATCATCCGCGGGCGCATCGGTGTGCCGGACAGGGAGACGGGACTGGCAGTGATCGGGATTATCGTCGAGGGGACGAACGATCAGGTTGGCGCGATGACCGGGCGGCTGGGCAATCTGTCCGGCGTGACGGTCAAGAGCGCCATGACGGCCAAGCGGACCGGCTCCGGGGAATCCTGAATTTTTCGGAAAAGGAAGGAATCACACCATGAAGAAACTGCTTGCGATCCTTTTGACCCTGTGCCTGATGCTGCCCGTGGCGGCGCTGGCGGCGGATGCGCCCGTTAACGTCTATGCGCTGATGGGCCCCACCGGTATCGGCATGGTCAAGCTCATGAACGACAATGACGGAACCTACGACTTTAAACTGGTCAGCGCGCCTGACGAGGTGGTTGCGGCCATCGCCAGCGGCAATGCGGACATCGCGGCGGTGCCCACCAATCTGGCGGCGACGCTCTACCAGAAGCTGAGCGGCGGCGTGCAGCTCGTGGCCCTGAACACGCTGGGCGTGCTGCACATCCTCGACAAGACCGGCGAGATCAATGAGATCGGCGATCTGGCAGGCAAGACGCTCTACGCCTCCGGGCAGGGCGCGATTCCCGAGTATGCGCTGAACTATATTCTCGCGGCGAATGGCCTGACCGACTCCGTGACCGTCGAGTACAAGGCGGAGCATGCCGAGCTGGCGACGCTTGCGGCCTCCGGTGAGGTGGACGTATGCATGCTGCCGGAGCCCAACGTGACCGCGGTGCTCATGCAGAACAGCGACTTCCGCATCGCGCTGGATGTGACGGCTCTCTACGATGAGGCGGCTGCCGCTGCCGGCGCCGAAGGCACGACCATGTCCATGGGCTGCGTGATCGTCCGCAGGGAGTGGGCGGAAGCAAATCCCGACAAGCTGGCGGCGTTCCTGACGGCCTATGAGGAGAGCGTTGGCTTCGTGAACAGCGATGTCGAAGCGGCGGCGCAGATGGTCGAGGAGCAGGGCATCATGCCCAAGGCGGCGGTGGCGGCCAAGGCCATCCCGAATTGTCACATCGTTTTCATCGCCGGCGAGGAGATGAAAACCATGATCGAGCCCTTCTTTGAGGTGCTCTGCAACGCGAATCCCGGCGCGGTGGGCGGCGCGCTCCCGGCTGAGGATTTCTACTACATGGCGCAATGAAGTATTGGAAGCAAATCCTAAGGAAGGTTTTTCCTCTGGCTTTCTGGCTGCTCGTATGGGCAGTCTGCGCCCGGATGGTGGGGAAGGAGCTGCTCCTTGCCCCGCCGTCCTCGGTGCTGCGGCGCTTTTCCTTTGTTGGAGAAGCGTCCTTTTGGCATACTGTGGGCATGTCCCTGTGGCGCACGGCATTGGCCTATGGGATTGGCGTAGCGCTGGCCTGCCTGCTGGCGGTGCTGTGCAGCCTGTGGGGCTGGCTGGATGACCTCGTCCGCCCGGCGCTGGCGGTGATCCGCGCAACTCCTGTCGCATCATTCATCATTCTGGCGCTGGTGTGGCTGAGCGCCGCCAACGTTCCGATTCTAGCTGGGGTGCTGATGGTGCTGCCGGTGGTCTATGCCAGCGCGCGGGAGGGCATCGACGGGACGGACAGGAACCTGCTTGAGATGGCGCGGATGTTCGGCTGGTCCCAGTGGAAGACGTGGCGACGGGTGGTCGTGCCCTCCGCTCTGCCGTCGGTGCTGGCGGCCTGCGAGGCCTGCGTGGGCCTGTGCCTCAAGGCAGCCATTGCGGCGGAGGTCATCGGCACGCCGAAGAACGCCATCGGCACCCGGCTCTACAGCGCGAAGATTTATCTGGAGACCGATGCGCTGATGGCATGGACGCTGGTGGTGATCCTGCTGAGCATCGGCATCGAGAAGCTGCTGCGGCTGCTGATCCGGCGGCTGCTGAAGGGGAGGCTGACGCATGTCCATCACGCTTGAGCACGTCGGGAAGTCCTTTGGGGACAAGACGGTGCTGTCGGATATCAGCCTGACCTTGCCGGACGGCGGCTCGGTATGCTTCTTCGGCCCCTCCGGCTGCGGCAAGACGACCCTGCTGCGTCTGATCTGCGGGCTGGAGAAGGCCGACGGCGGCACAATCGCAGTGCCTAAGGGGACGCGGTTTTCTGTGCATTTTCAGGAGGACAGACTGCTGCCGTGGCATACGGTGGCGGAGAATCTGGCGCTGACCATGCCTGCCGGGGAGGTAGGCGGCTGGCTGCGGGCGATCGGCCTGCCGGACATCGGGAACCAATACCCCGACGAGCTGTCCGGCGGTATGCGGCGGCGGGTGTCGCTGGCCCGGGCGCTGGGGCATGACAGCGATGTGCTCGTCCTCGACGAACCCCTGCGGGAGCTGGACGCCGCCATGGCAGAGACCATGCTGGAGCTGATCCGGGCGCGCAAGGGAAATCGTCTGCTGCTGCTGGTGACCCATGACCGGTTGCAGGCTGAGGCGCTGGGCTGTGAGATCGTCGACATGCAGATGGAAGCTTGACGGAAGGAGCGCATGGCGGCTTGCTCCGGCTTGACGAAGTGGGAGCCGCATAGTAGAATAAAGCAAGCCATGTTTTAGAGACTGTTTCAGCAAACGAGTATCGCTTTTCATCATGAAAGGAGATCGTAAGCCATGGCTGTTCCCGCGTTTCAGATGGAGAAGCTGAGTAACCGCATCACCAGAATTTTTGCGCCCTCCAGAGAACTCATGTATTTGGTGGAGGGCGATGATCGCGCCGCTCTTCTGGACAGCGGCTGCGGCATTGGCTTTGTCCGCCCTCTCATTAAGCGGTTGACGGACAAGCCGCTCGTGGTGCTCCTGACGCACGGCCATATCGATCATGCGATGGGCGCCTCCGAGTTTCCGCCGGAGAACGTCTATATCAACAAGGAGGACGCTTACGTCTATCAGGAGAATGCGTCTCACGCCTTCCGAAAGGGCGGGCTGTGCCTGATAGGCCCCGCCGGGCAGGCGGTTGTGCCCGAGGAGGACTTCACACCGGAGCGGCCCATCACGGCCTATCGCGATCTGAAGGAAGGAGATCGGTTCGACCTTGGAGGAATTTCCGTCGAGGTCTATGCCTGCCCCGGTCATACCAGAGGCACGCTGGTCATGCTGATTCCGCAGGCGAGGGCACTCCTGCTGGGCGACGCCTGCAACAGCCGCACCTTCCTCTTTGGCGAAGAGTCCACGTCAGTCGAGGAATATCAGGAGAGTCTGATCAAACTGGAAAAAGCGCTTGCGGGGAAGTATGATGTGGTGCTGTCCTCCCATGGGGATGGATGGCTGGCTCCCGGCATCATGGGCGAGAATATCGCGCTTTGTCAGCGGATTCTGGATGGGACGGCGGATCAGGAGCCTTTTGAATTTCAGGGAAGTCACGGCCTGATCGCCGACGCTATCGCGGAACCGCGCCACGGGAACATCGTTTATCATCCCGAGCATATCAGAAGGTGAGGCCATCTCGCGAAGAGCCCGCTTCATATGGATCAAAAACAAGCCGC
>JAFLST010000003.1:89241-133274 GCA_022510815.1 Christensenellaceae bacterium
GCCGCTTGATATGAGATTATTCGGCGTCGGTGAACAGGCTGTCCTCATCCTCGTCGGTGAACTCGTACTCATCGGCGAAGCGCTCCTTGAAGATCTCGAAGACCTTCATCAGCACGTCCTCGTCCTCCTCGGGCACGAACAGCTCGGTGTCCTCATCCTCGGGGTCTTCCTCCACGCGCAGGATGACGACCTCGTCGTCCGCATCGTCCTGAGGGACCAGCACGACATATTCCTTGTCGCCAACCTCGATGTAATCGGCAATGTCGTAGGCGGCCTCGTTGCCTTCCTCATCGGCCAGAATGATGGTGCTGTCCAGCTCTTCCTCGTTCATGCCGGGGGTGTTGGGGGTATCAGTCATGGGAAAAATCCTCCTTGCTGCGATTGTTACGGTATTCCGCAGTCCGATTGTACCATAATCTGCGTCCAATGGCAAGCGGCCCCTTGCGAGAAAAGCAAAAGCCATGTATAATAGGAATAAGACTGTACGAAGGGAAGTGCCGCCATGGAGCATATCATCGGCGACAGCCGCGAGGTTGCCCGGTCAGCCGTCATGCTGGCCATGACCGCGACCCGCGAGGAGGAGGCTGCCCTCAAGGCAGAGCTGCAGGGGCGGGGCATCCACGGCGCGGCGGTGGACTACGGCGGCGAATTCGTTCAGTCCGTGATGAAGATCATCGAGCGCTCCGTCGTTGCGGCGAAGCGGGAGCGGGTGATCGGCGATACCCATCGGGAGGAGGGCGCTGTGGCTGGCGCTGCCCGGGAGGCCGTCTCGCAGGTGTCCGGCAAGGCGCTGGGCCTGAGCGTCGGCGGCAAGATCGGCATCGCGCGCTCCGGCGAGCATGTGGCGGTCGCGGTGTTCTTCGGCGTCGGGCTGGTGCACCTCAATGAGGTGTGCGTCGGTCTGGGGCATCGGGCAATCTGAATTACGACAGGAGGAAGAGAAAATGGCGCTGAACATTGCCATGGACGGCCCGGTTGGCGCGGGCAAATCAACGATTGCGGACGAGGTCGCGAAGCGGCTGGACCTGATTCATCTGGACACGGGCGCGATGTACCGTGCGGTGGGACTGACGGCGCTGCGGCGGGGCGTTGACATCGCCGATGAGGAAGCGGTGACGAAGCTCTGCGGGGAGATCACCATGGAAGTGGTCTACGGGCCGCAGGGGCAGCGGATTCTGGTGAATGGCCTTGACATCACTGGCGGTCTGCATACCGAGGAGGTCAGCATGGCCGCGTCGAAGGTCGCGACTTATGGCGGCGTCCGCAAGGCGATGGTGGCGACGCAGCAGCGCATGGCCGCGACGACCGACATGCTGCTGGACGGCCGCGATATCGGCACCCGCGTGCTGCCGAACGCTACGGTCAAGATTTTCCTGACTGCCGACGCGCAGGAGCGCGCCCGCCGCCGCTTCGATCAGCTCAAGCAGAAGGGCATCGAGGCCGATTTCAATGAGGTGCTTGCCGATCTCAAAAAGCGCGACGAGCAGGACATGAACCGTGCCATCGACCCGCTGAAGGCCGCGCCGGACGCGGTGATCGTGGACTCGACGGGCCTGTCCTTCGAGGAGACGGTAGAGAGCATCGTCGAGCTGGTGAAGGAGCGCGCTCATGGCTGAAGGGAATAAGGACGCCGACAAGCGGTCGCTGCTCTATGAAATCTGCCGGAGGATTGTCTGGCTGCTGTTTCATACCCTGCTGCCGGTGCGCTACGATCATCCCGAGCGCCTGCAGGGCGACGCGCCGTTCATCCTGATCGGCAACCATCTGTCCCTGCTGGACCCGGTTGTCGCCGCGCTGGCGGTGCCGAGGTATCAGGTGCACTTTCTGGCAAAGAAGGAGCTGGCGAAGGTGGCTCCCTTCCGCTGGTTCCTGCGCAAGATCCACACCATCTTTGTCGACAGGCACAACAGCGACATGGAAGCCATGCGGGCCTGCATGAAGGTGACCCGCAATGGCGGCGTGCTGGGTATCTTCCCGGAGGGCACACGGCATCATCAGGGCCTGATGGAGGAGCTGGAGTCCGGCGTGGCGCTGATGGCGCTGCGCAGCGGCGTGCCGCTGATTCCGGTGTACATTCCGGGCAAGCTCCGCCTGTTCAGGCCGCTGAACGTGATGATCGGCGAGCCGATCCCCATGGACGACCTGCGAGCGGAGGGCGTCAATGCCCAGACTTGCCAGCAGCTGCTGGCGAGAATCACCGAAACCTACGCGCAGATGGACGAAGCGAAGAAAAAGATTAAAAAAGCGTGAGTTTTTTTTCGGCGTTAGCAGGAATTGGCGCTTGTCCATCGAACAGTAATGAAATAGAGCATTTTGCGAGAGGATGCTGGCATGCCGATCAGGGTCGCGGATCATGCAGGATTCTGCATGGGTGTGAAGCGGGCGGTTGAAGCGGCGGAAAAGGTCGCGGCAAGCGGCGTTCCGTCCTGCACGCTGGGGGAGCTGATCCATAACCCGCAGGTGGTGGAATCGCTCCGGGAGCGTGGGCTTCCGCCTGTCGCGTCCATTGAGGAAGCGGCCGGCCGTCAGGTGCTGATCCGCAGTCACGGCGTCGCGCCGGAGGTCATTGAAGGCCTGCAGGCTGCGGGCAGTGAGGTGCTTGACTTGACCTGCCCCTTTGTGGCGAAGCTGCACCGCATCGTCGCGGAGGAATCGGCACCGGAGATTCCGGTGATTCTGGTGGGGGAGCGGGAGCATCCTGAGGTGCGCGGCACGGCGGCAAGGGCGAAGGGCCCGGTGCATGTTGTGGTGTCGCCGGAGGAGGCAGCAGTCCTGCCGGAGATGGAGCGCGCGGTCGTCGCGGCCCAGACCACCTATCCGCCGGATCGGTGGGAAGCGGTGATCAGGGCGCTCCGGGGACGCGTGCGGTCGCTCAGCGAACACTGCACCATCTGCAGCGCCACCGAAATCCGCCAGAAGGAAGCCAGAGCGCTGGCAGCCGAGGCGGACGCGATGATCGTCGTCGGCGGACGCAACAGCGCCAACACACGCAAGCTCTATGCGGCCTGCCTCGAGCTGTGCCCGCAGACCATTCTGGTAGAGAGCGCGGCGGAGATTCCGCCAGCCTTTGCAAATACAGGTGTCTCATTCATAGGAATAACTGCAGGCGCGTCGACACCGGCGTCTGCATTAGAGGAGGTAGTTCTGACCATGACCGACATCAACAACCAGGTACCGACTTCCGACGCTGCCGACTTTACGATGGATGCCGTTGCGGCTTCCATGGTGCGCATTCGCCCCGGCACGGTGGTCAACGGCACGGTGGTGCAGATCACGGACGACGAAGTGTTCGTGAACTTCGGCTACAAGTCCGAGGGCATCATCAAGCGCTCTGAACTGACCCAGGGCGACGTCAAGGAAAACGACGCGATCGAGGCAGAGGTCGTGAAGGTCAACGATGGCGAGGGCAACGTGGTGCTGTCTCAGCGCAACATCGTCAATCGCAAGGCCTGGGAAGCGCTCATGGTCAGGTATGAGGCTTCCGAGTATGTCAACGGCATCGGCAAGGAGGCTGTCAAGGGCGGCCTGATCGCCGACGTCGAGGGCGTGCGTGCCTTCGTGCCCGCTTCCCATCTCTCTCCCCGCTACGTCGAGAAGATCGGCGACTTCGTGGGCAAGGAGATGAAGCTGAAGATCATCGAGGTCGATCAGCAGAAGAAGCGCATCGTTGCTTCCCGCAAGGCCGTCATGGCTGAGGAAGCCGCTGCCAAGAAGAAGGAAGCTTGGGATCGCCTTGAAGAGGGCGTCATCATCCACGGCATTGTCCGTCGGCTGACCGACTTCGGCGCGTTCGTCGATGTGGGCGGCGTGGACGGCCTGATCCACATCACCGACCTGTCTTGGGGCCGCGTGAAGCATCCTTCCGAGGTCGTCAAGCCCAATCAGGAGATCGACGTCAAGGTCAAGAGCCTTGATCGTGAGCGCGAGCGCATCGCGCTGGACTACAAGTCCCTGCAGCCCCGTCCGTGGGACAACGCCTCCGAGAAGTATCCCGAGGGCTCCATCGTCGAGGGCAAGGTCGTCCGCATCACCGACTTCGGCGCGTTCGTCGAGCTGCAGCCCGGTCTGGACGGTCTGGTGCACATCTCCCAGTGCGCGCTGAACCACGTCGCCAAGGTGGAAGACGCGGTTCAGGTGGGCGAGATCGTCCGGGTGAAGGTGCTCAAGGTGGATACCGAGGCCAAGCGCATCTCCCTGTCCATCAAGCAGGTGCTGGAAGACGAGGCCTTTGGTGACGATGTGGCTGAGCCCGAGTTCGAGCTTGTCAACCCCGAGGAGGTCGGCGCTGAGGAGGCTGCCGCTCTCGAGGCTGAAGAGGCTGCCGAGGCTCCCGCCGCTGAGGAAGCTCCCGAGGCGTAATTCATCGAAGCTCTGTCAGGAGGTAAGCATGCGCTTGCCTCCTGTTTTTTCGCAGACAGCGCAAAGGAAAGATGCAAGATGATTCGCTATGGAACGGCTGACGACAGGGAACGTCTACTGTGTATCCGTCCGCAGGCAGCGGGGCTTTTGTCCGACGGCGAAGGAAGCTACCTGCTGGTTGCGGAGGAAGCGGGCAAGCTGCTGGGATGCGCAGCTGTTTTCCGTCGGGAGATTCCCGCGCCTGTCGCGAAGGAAGAGGCGTTCATCAATCTGAGTGACGTCTTTGAGGAAGCCAATTGGCGCCGCGGAATTGGAACGTCGCTTGTGCAGGAGGTCCTCGCGGCGGAACGGGAACGGTGAACCTATCAGGTGCGTGCCTATTGCGAGATCAGCAATGGGGCGTCCCACCGGCTCTGGGCGAAGAACGGCTTCGGCATCGCGCCGGTGAAGATCGGGGAATGCGTCGTTGGCTCTTATGTCACCTACGTCCTTGACAGTGAACGATGAAGGAGGTCTTCGGATGTCCCGGTGCATCATCATCGCGCCGCTGTATCGCGGCGAGGAGAGGGAATGGCTGACGCCTCAGGAGGGCGACCTGCTGATGTGTGCCGATGCGGGCTGGAGTGCCGCCGTCCGGCATGGGCTGAAGCCGTCGCTGGTCATCGGTGATTTTGACTCCATGCCCGAGCCGGAAGCGCCGGAGGCCGAGGTGATTCGCCTCCCGGTGCATAAGGACGACACGGACATGGTGGCCTGCCTGCGGGAAGGCCGTCAGCGCGGCTATCGCTCCTTCATCATGGCCGGATGCCTCGGTGGGCGGTTCGACCACACCATCAGCAATCTGCAATGCCTCTACGACTGTGCCCTGCGCGGTGAAACGGCGTGGATGTGCGACGGGCAGAACCGCGTGACCGTGCTGCTCCCGGGACGTTATCAGCTGCCTGCCCTGCCGGGAAGGAAGCTGTCGCTGCTGGCTTTTTCGACGGAGGCGCGGGGCGTGACGCTCACCGGCACCGAGTGGCCGCTGGACGGTGCGACGCTCTCGGCTCGCTGGCCGCTGGGCTGCAGCAACGAGTTCCGGGCGGAGACAGCCGACCTGTCCTTCACCGAAGGGGCGCTCATTGTGGCGTATTGTGAAGATTTGTGATTCGTGACAAATTGACAAAATCTTTGTGAAATGAAATGCACCCCTTGAGCAGCGGGAACAATCATGATACAATAGCATATCATGACCTGCAAGCAAGGAGGCGTGCTGGTATGGCCGAGGCGGGCATGCTGCTGACGGAAGGTAAGGGCAAGCGCCTGTATGCCACCGATGATCCCGAGACTGCAATCGTGTATTTCAAGGACGAAGCGATGGCGTTTCATGGGCTCAAGCGGGGCCGGATTCTGGGCAAGGGCGAGGTCAACAACGCGGTTTGCGGGCACATCTACGCGATGCTGGAGCGCCACGGCGTGAAGACGCATTTCCTCAAGCAGCTCGACGGTCGGCAGAGCCTTGTCAAGCGCGTGGAGATCATTCCCGTGTGCGTCAAGGTGCGCAACCGCGTGGCGGGCGGACTGGCCCAGCGCATCAACCTGCCCACTGGCATGCGGCTGAACCCGACGGTCATCGAGTTCTGCCTCAAGAGTGAGGAGCTGGAGGATCCGCTGGTTAACTTCACGCATATCCGCGCGCTGGGACTGGCGACGGCGGAGGAGCTGGAATTCATCAGCCAAACGGCTGCGCGGGTCAACGGCATCCTGACGGACTTCCTCGCGGAGATCGGCATTGAGCTGATCGACTTCAAGATGGAGTTTGGACGCTATCATGGCGAGATCGTGGTGGCCGACGAGATTTCTCCCGATACGGCCCGCTTCTGGGACGCCCGCACCCACGAGCCCCTCGACATTGACCGCTTCCGTCGCGATCTGGGCAATGTGGAACAGGCCTATCAGGAGGTTCTGCACCGCATGATGGGCATGGATGAATAAATCAGGTGTGCCGGCGGCAGAGATGCTGTCGGCTGTTTCTTTGCCTGTCAGCAGGGGATTTATCCATGCTTTTGACGGAAAGTTCCAGTTTTTTCGAGTGTTGCGGGCTGTTCGGCTTGCATAAGCAGGAAAAGTATGCTACAATGGCTTCGTGTGCCTGAGGCGCAGGCATTGACCGGGCATTGTCCCGATGAGATCGCAGGAGGGAATTCATCCGATGAGTCACACCTATGAGAAGATTTCCAGCAATCAGGCCAAGCTGAGCTTTACCATCCCCGCGGAGGAGTTTGACGCCGCGATGCACAAGGCGTTCCTCAAGAACCGCAATCGCATCTCCATCCCCGGCTTCCGCAAGGGCAAGGCCCCCCGCAAGATGATCGAGACCATGTACGGCGAGGCCATCTTCTATGATGACGCGCTGGAGGCCATCTTCCCGGACGCCTACGAGGCGGCCATCAAGGAGTTCGACCTCAAGCCCGTCGACCGTCCTGAGGTCAACGTGGACGAGATCGGCAGCGGCATCGACCTCAAGTTCACCGCGGTGGTTTATGTGCGTCCGGACGTGGAGCTGGGCGAGTACAAGGGCCTGACCGTCGAAGTCGCCCCGAAGCATGAGGTGACTGAGGACGAGATCAACGCCCGCATCGCGCAGGATCAGCAGAAGGGCGCCCGCACCGAGGACGTCACCGACCGCGAAGTGCAGGATGGCGACATCGTGAACCTCGACTATGCTGGCTCCGTGGATGGCGTGGCCTTTGAGGGCGGCACGGCGCAGGGCCAGACCCTGACCATCGGCAGCCATCAGTTCATCCCCGGCTTTGAGGAGCAGATGGTCGGCATGGCTATCGGCGAGGAGAAGGATCTGAACGTGACCTTCCCCGAACAGTATCATGCTGAGAACCTCGCGGGCAAGGCTGCGGTGTTCCATGTGAAGGTCAATGGCATCACCCACACCGAGCTGCCCGAGCTGGATGATGATTTCGCGCAGGACAACGGCTTCGACGACTATGCCGCCTACAAGGAGAGCATCGTCAAGGAGCTGACCGACCGCGCGCAGCAGAACTATGACGTGACCGTTGAGAACGCGCTGGTGGAAAAGGCTGTCGACAACGCCATCATCGAGGTTCCCGAGGCCATGATCGAGGAGCAGGCGGGCTACATCCTCCGCGAGATGGAGATGCGGATGATGTACCAGGGCCTGCGCATGGCGGACTTCCTCAAGTACACCAACCAGACCCGTGAGCAGCTCGCCCAGAGCTACCATGGCGAGGCCGAGCGCCGTGTCCGCACCGAGCTGGCGCTGGAGGCCATCCGCAAGGCGGAGAACCTTGAGCCCACCGAGGAGGAGGTTCAGGCTCAGATCGCTGATCAGGCGGCTCGCTCCGGTCAGGAAGTGGAGGCTTTTGAGAAGAGCCTCACCGATGAGCAGCGCGGCTATCTGGCCGACACCGCGGCGATTCAGAAGGTGGTCGACCTGCTGAAGAAGGACGCCAAGGTGGTCGAAAAGGCTCCGGAAGCCGACAAGGCCGACGCGGAGTAACAGCCCGGTTGTGAAACAGCTTTGAGGAGACGCGGGAGACGCCGAACAGTCCGGGCATCACTGGGCTGCGGCATGCTCTCGCGTCCCTTGTGCATCAGGATTTTTTGGCATCCGGCATGAAATCGGCTTTCCTCGCATACGATAGAGGAGCGCCGCATGCTGCGGTGCGGACAGGAGGCAAGCGTCATGACCCTGATTCCCTATGTCGTGGAGCAGACCAGCCGCGGCGAACGTTCCTACGATATCTATTCCCGGCTGCTCAAGGACCGGATCATCTTCCTCGGCGGGGAGATCGACGACGCCGTCGCCAACACCGTCGTGGCGCAGCTTCTGTTCCTTGAGATGGAAGACCCCGATCAGGACATCTATCTGTACATCAACAGCCCCGGCGGCTCGGTCACGGCGGGCATGGCGATTTACGACACCATGCAGTATGTGAAGCCTGACGTGCGCACGGTCTGCATCGGCATGGCCGCGTCGATGGGCGCGTTCCTGCTGATGGCGGGCGCCAAGGGCAAGCGCATGGCCCTGCCCAACAGCGAGGTCATGATCCATCAGCCCCTCGGCGGCGCGCAGGGTCAGGCAACCGACGTGCAGATCCGCGCGGAGTGGCTGCTCAAGACCAAGGAAAAGATGATCCGCATGAAGGCCGAAATGACCGGTCAGCCCATTGAGAAGGTCCGGCAGGATGTGGAGCGCGATCACTTCATGTCCGCGCAGGAAGCCCTTGACTACGGCATCATCGACGAGATTTATGACCGCAGCAAGCAGGAAAAATAAGCCGTTCGGCAACTATGTGAGGTAGAAGATGCCCAAAGACGATTATCCCCGCACGCTCCACCGCTGCTCCTTCTGCGGCAAATCGCAGGATCAGGTGCGGCGGCTGGTGGCCGGCCCCAACGTGTTCATCTGCTCGGACTGCATCCTGCTCTGTCAGGAGATTATCGCTGACGAGCTGCCCATCGTCCCCGACGCGAAGGGCCATGAGAAGCTGCCCTCTCCCTCAGAGATGAAGCAGGTGCTCGACGACTATGTGGTCGGTCAGGAGCAGGCCAAGCGCGCCCTGTGCGTGGCAGTGTACAACCACTACAAGCGCATCGGTCAGAAGCCCGGCAAGGACGACGTGGAGCTGCAGAAGTCGAACATCCTGATGGTCGGCCCCACTGGCTGCGGCAAGACCTTCCTTGCCCAGACGCTGGCGCGCATCCTGAACGTGCCCTTCGCCATCGCGGATGCCACCAGCCTCACCGAAGCAGGCTACGTCGGCGAGGACGTCGAGAATATCCTGCTGCGGCTCATTCAGGCGGCGGACTATGACATCGAGCTGGCTCAGCGGGGCATTATCTACATCGACGAGATCGACAAGATCGCCCGCAAGAGCGAGAATCCGTCCATCACCCGCGACGTGAGCGGCGAGGGCGTGCAGCAGGCGCTGCTCAAGATTCTCGAGGGTACGGTGGCGGCGGTGCCCCCGCAGGGAGGCCGCAAGCATCCGCATCAGGAGCTGCTGCAGATCGACACGACCAACATCCTGTTCATCTGCGGCGGCGCGTTTGACGGCATCGTGCCGATCATCGAGAGCCGCACGGGCAAGAAGAACCTTGGCTTCGGCTCCGAGCCCCAGAGCAAGCGTGACCCGGACGTGTCGAAGGCCCTCAAGGATATCCGACCGGAGGACCTGACCAAGTTTGGCCTGATTCCCGAATTTGTGGGCCGTCTGCCGATCGTGGTGTCGCTGGAGCAGCTCGACGAGGAGGCGCTTAAGCAGATTCTCACCGAGCCGAAGAACGCCCTGTGCAGGCAGTATAAGAAGCTGCTGGAGATGGACGGCATTGAGCTGACCTTCGAGGATGAGGCGGTGCTGGCCATCGCGAAACAGGCCATCGAGCGCAAGTGCGGCGCGCGCGGCCTGCGGGCGATCATCGAGAGCGTGATGCTGGACACCATGTTCGAGCTTCCGGGCCTGCAGGATGTGAACGGCTGCGTGATCGACGCGGACGCCGTTGCGGGCAAGGGCAAGCCGAGGCTCATCATGGGCAAGCGGCGGAAACCCCGCGCCGAGCGGCAGGCGGAGGAAGAAGAGAGCGTCCAGCCTGAACCCAGCGTATCGTGAATGATGAAGCGCGTCTTCCAGACGGAGGACGCGCTTTTCCTGTGCCGGGGGTTTGTTGATTTCCGCTTGCAATTCCTGCCGATCCGTGCTATACTTGTATCCGCGCCGGTGTGGCGGAATTGGCAGACGCACCGCACTCAAAATGCGGCGGGAAACCATGCCGGTTCGAGTCCGGCCACCGGCATTCAAAAAGCGACCGAATGGCCGCTTTTTTTGTTGTTATTCGTGGCTGTCGCAGTAGGTGCGTACCGCCTGAGCCAGCCATGATGCCGTGCCCTTGCCAGCCAGCTTGTCGATGTTTTGCGTGAACTCTCCGCCGCCGTCGTAGAGATCGGCAAGACCGCGGAAGATCGTCAGGGTGCAGTCGTAAAAATGCGCTGTGATAAAGTCCCGCAGCTGCTGCGCCATAGCCTGCGCTCCGGGTGAGGCGGGGTCGTCCGGATGTTTGCCGAAGGATGCAATCAGCTCATCAAAAGCCTGCTCGTCGTCCTGGCGCGCCTCGTCGGTTCGCTGGGCGTCCCGCTGCCTGAATTCCTGCATGGCGGGCGTGTCCTGCCAAGTGTCGGCTACCCGCGCGGCAGTCTCGTCCAGCGCCTGCGCGTCAAAGGCGGAGAAGTGCAGGTGATTGAGCCCCTTCATCTTCGTGCCCCGCGCCAGCAGGATCAGGTTGTCGATGTGCCTGCGCTTCTCCTCCAGCAGCGCGATTTGTTCCTCCAGCGCCGCCACCGGATCGAAATCCGGCTGATTCAGCATGTCTCGTATGTCCTTGAGCGGAAATCTCAGCTCGCGGAACAGCAGGATGAGGAACAGCCGCTGGAGAGAGGATTCGTCGTACTGCCGGTAGCCTGCGTCGGTTGTGCCGTCAGGCTTGAGCAGCCCGATGGCGTCATAATGCCGCAGGGTGCGGACGCTCACGCCGGAGATGCGGCTGAGTTCGCCGATATTCATGGGAATCACTCCTTTCGCGGCCAGTATAAAGCATGACGCAAGGAGAGGGTCAATAGGGAAAATGATTTTTCTGGTTATGCCGCGGCCCTGGTCTGTCTCTCTGGGCTCCACCGACCGGAGAGGTAATGGACGGTGAACAAAAGGAAGAGCAGCATGTTATGACCGATCATGCAGGCCCAGGCCGAGATCAGGCCGAGATGCAGCATTTGTGTGCAGAGCCATGTGCCGGTGATGCGCACGCCCCACATGCCCAGCACATTGAAGACAAAGGGCGCGACGGTGCGGCCCACGCCCTGCATGACGCCCTCCAGCACGATGGGCACGCCGTAGAAGGGCTCCGAGACCGCTACCATGCGCAGCACCGCGGAACCCAGCGCGATCACCTCAGGGTCCCTTGAGAAGAGGCGCATGAGCTGCGGCGCGAAAAGAAAGAGCAGTCCGCCGGAGACGATCATCATGCCGACCTCCAGCGGCAGGATGGTGCGGGCGAGGCTCCGCAGCTTCTTTTGATCCCGGGCGCCCCACGCGTTGCCGGCCAGCGTTGCCGCCGCGGTCTGCATGCCCCAGCCGGGAATGTAGAACGCGGATTCCACGGTGTTGGCGATGGTGTGAGCGGCGGTGGACACATCGCCCAGCGCGTTGATCATCGAGGCAAAGGCAACATACCCGAAGGAGGTCGCGAAGCGCTGGAGCATGTTGGGGAAGGCGACGCGGAAGCAGGGCTTCAGAATCTCCGGATCCGGGCGGAGGCTCTGGCCTTTGGGAGAGATGTCCCGATGCCGCCAGAACATCACGCTGATGGCGATGCCGCCAAAGGTGAAAGCCACCGCGCTGGCCGCAGCGGCTCCGATCACACCCCATCCGGCGCCGGGAATGGTCAGGATGAGCTTCCCGACGGATACCCTGCGCGGAGCGTAGATGAGGAAAAAGTTCAGGATGATATTGATGATGTTGACGGCAATGCCCACCCGCATGGGCGTTTTGGTGTCGCCCGCCGCCCGGAGAACCGTGCCGAAGATGATGCTGGCTGCGCGGAAAAGCATCGGCGCGTACAGGATCAGAAAATACTGAGAGGCCATCTGCTGAATGCCGGCGTCCACCTGCATCCAGACGGGAACCCTGCCGCTCAGGCCGGTTGTCGCCAGCGTGAAAAAGGCGCCCACAATCAGCACGGTTGTCACAACCTGCCCGGAGGCCCGCCGCGCTCTGTCGAAGTCCTTCGCGCCGATCGCCTGCGAAATATACGCCAGAAAACCCACGCCAAAGGCGGAGACGGTGCTGCCAACAAGCCAGTTGACGGTGCTGGTGGCTCCGACGGCGGCGGTGGCCTGCGTGCCGAGCGCCCCGACCATGGCCGTGTCGATATACTGGACTGCCGTCTGCATCAGCTGCTCCAGCATGGTGGGCCACGCCAGCGCAATGATCACGGACAGCATGCCCGCTTCCTTTTTCCTGCTCATGCGGCTTCCGTTCTCCTTTACGGTGATAGCGGTGTGTCCTTCTTATGATAGGCGCGTCGGGCAGGCCTGTCAAGGGATGACGCAACTTGCCAGAAAAGGGCCGCTATGATATAATGAGGCATCATCGAAACGCGGGAGGCGGCAGGATGTACATTTCCAAAAAGGACGCGCTGCAATGGTTCGAGTTCTTCGCCCAGATGCCGGAGGACGAGGAGCTGATGACATGGCAGCAGGAGATTGTTTACGCGGTGCTGGCGCAGATCGAGTCGGCGGTGGACGCACGGATCGCGGCCATGCTGGCGGATGTTCCGGGCGTAAAGACGCTGCTGGACCGCACCTACTATGTGGGCGATGACGCTCGCTTCCCGAAGGGCTGCCGCTCCTGCCTCACAGGCACGGGCCTGAGCGCCATCCGCAAGACCAACCAGTGCAACCTCGAATGTCCCTTCTGCTATAATTTCGGCGAGCTGGACTGCATCCCGCCCATCGGCGAGGGCATGTGGGAGATCGGCGGTACGAAGTTCCGCGAGGAGGATATCGACCTGCTGCTCTCCATCCAGAAAAAGCCCACGGGCGTATCCTATGTATACCTCGAGCCGTTCATGGAGATCGAGAAGTATGATGGCGTGATTCGGGCGTTCCGCCGGGCGGGCGTACACCAGCACATGTATACCAACGGCACGCTGGCGACGGAGGAGAACCTTGCGGCGTTAGGGGAGGCGGGGCTGGACGAGCTGCGCTTCAACCTTGGCGCGACGGACTGCGACGACGGCGTGATTGCTGCCATCGCCACGGCGAAGAAGTACATCCCGCAGGTGGGGATCGAGACGCCCATGACGCCGTCCTTCAAAGTGGCGTTCGATGCGAAGAAGAAGAAGATTCTGGCGACAGGGCTCGACTTTATCAACTGCGCCGAGCTGCACCTGAATCCCAACAACATTGGCAACTACCTCGGCGAGAGCATGTACATGGCGCGGCACGGCTATGTGTCGCCCATCTGGAGCCGGGAGATCACCATGGCAATGATGAAGGCCGCGGTGGAGGAGGACTGGGGCATTGTGGTGCATGACTGCTCCAACCGCACGAAGTTCTGCCGCGATCTGAATCTCAAGGCTCATGAGGGCGGATGGTTCGGCGCCAGCAGCTATGGCTGCGAGTTTGACAGGCCGCCCTTCGAGGCATTCCTGCCCACGCTCAGGGATGAAAGCGTCAAATTCCTGCGGGAGGAGCCGCTGCCGGAGGGGTACAGGCCCGGCGATGTGCTTTTTTGAGACTTTTCAGAAATATTGTCAGGAAAACACTTGACTTTCCGGCTTCGATACTGTAAAATATCGGTTGGCATCAATAGCTCCGCTAGCCCCGGTAACTATTGACACAATCGCGCGGGACATGCGACCATCATGTCAGGCGCAGCTTTCAATGACCATTCCTAAGGAGGAAGAACCTTTGAAGACGTTTATGCCGAAAGCGGCTGACATTACCCGGCAGTGGTATGTTGTCGATGCCGAGGGTCTCGTTCTGGGCCGCCTTGCCAGCGAAGTGGCGAACATCCTGCGCGGCAAGAACAAGCCGATCTACACCCCCAACGTTGATACTGGCGACTATGTCATCATCATCAACGCGGACAAGGTCATCATGACCGGCAAGAAGCTGGATCAGAAGATCTACTACCATCACAGCGGCTATCCGGGCGGACTCAAGGAGACCAAGTACCGTAAGCTGCTGGCTGAAAAGCCCGAATTTGCTATCCGCCGCGCCATCGTGGGCATGCTGCCCAAGGGCCCCCTCGGCCGTCAGATGGCCAAGAAGCTCAAGGTGTACAGCGGTTCCGAGCATGAGCACGCGGCGCAGCAGCCCGTGAAGCTCGACCTGTAAGGCGGAAAGGAGTAAAGAAACATGGCTAAGGTTGACTACAGCGCTGTTGGCCGCCGCAAGAAGGCTGTTGCCCGCGTCCGTTTGGTCGCCGGCGATGGCAAGGTTGTCATCAACAAGCGCGATATTGATAACTATTTCGGTCTGGAAACCCTCAAGATGACCGTCCGTCAGCCCCTCGTTCTGACCAGCACCAACAACTTCGACGTGCTGGTGAACGTCAACGGCGGCGGCCTGACCGGTCAGGCGGGCGCGATCCGTCACGGCATCTCCCGCGCTCTGTGCAAGGCTGATCCCGAGCTGCGCGCGGCCCTGAAGAAGGCCGGTTTCCTCACCCGTGATCCTCGTATGAAGGAGCGCAAGAAGTACGGCCTGAAGGCTGCCCGTCGTGCGCCTCAGTTCTCCAAGCGCTAAGATTGCGTATCAGAAAAGTGGCTCATCGAGCCACTTTTTTTGCATCGTGCCGCATCTGCCTGTAGGGAGGGAGACAGGAATGAGCGTCTGCGTCGTTTCATTCAGTTCGAGGAAGAATGGGAATTGCGCAAAAATCAGCGAGTTTGTCTGCAAGCAGCTTGGGGATGTCAGCCGGTACGCTTTTTCCGATTTCGAGATTCATCCGTGCGGGGACTGCGAATATGAATGCTTTGCGGACGCCAGACGATGCCCGTGGATTCACGACAGAGAATATGAGCTGTTGGACGCGATTACCCGGAGCGAACTGACCTATTTTATCCTGCCCAACTACTGCGGCTATCCGTGCGCGAACTTTTTCATTTTTAATGAGCGCAGTCTATGCTATTTCCAAAACCATGCGGAACTGCTGGATGCCTATGAACGGGTGCCGAAGAAAGCGATCGTCGTCAGCAACACGGATGTCGAAAACATCAGCGTCGCGCTGGCGTATCACGGCTTGGAAGCGCCGCAGATCCTCTTTCTGTCCGCAAAGCGGTATGGGAAGTCCAGCATCGGCGGTGACCTGCTGACATCCCCGCAGGCAGCGGCTGATCTGAAGCAGTTCATGATGACCATATGAATCACATGGGAGGAAACGCCATGCATCGGGGTTTTGTCGACTTGAACGACGCTGTTCCCGGCATCCGGACAGACATTCGCTATGCCACGGCGCATAACCTGACAGGGCACCCGCTGGCGGGGTATCTGGCGGCGAAGGCTGTCGCGACCCGTGAAGCAGCGGCCGCGCTGGCAGTGGCTTATCGAGAGGCGCAGCGGCTGGGATATGGTCTGCTGATCTATGATGCTTATCGTCCGCAGAAGGCCGTTGACGATTTTGTCCGCTGGAGCCGGGAGCCCGAGACAGGGGATAGGAAAGCCGAATTCTACCCGGAACTCGATAAGGCAGACTTGTTTCCGCTGGGATACATCGCGGAGCGCTCCGGGCACTCACGGGGATCGACCATCGACCTGACCCTGACAGACGCCTCGGGAGAGCCGATTGATATGGGGACGGGCTTCGACTTTATGAGCGAACGGAGCCATCATGGCGCGGAAGGATTGACAGAGGCGCAGAGCCGCAGCAGGGCGGTGCTTCGGGGAATCATGGCCTATGCGGGCTTTGCGCCTTACGAAAACGAGTGGTGGCATTACCGATTGATGGGCGAGCCATTCCCGGAGGCCTATTTTGACTTCGATATTGAATAACACAAATTATTGAAAGGTGATCTATATACAATCACCTTTCTTTTTGCTATAATATGACAAAGCGGCCTTCAGCCGCCCAGAAAGGATGGAAAAGTGATGCTCGATCAAAATGTGGCCCGGGAGGTCCTTGCGGAGGCTGTCCGCACCGGCGGCGATTTTGCTGAGATTTTCATGGAGAACCGGGTCAATCACAGCCTGCTGATGCGCTCGAAGCATCTGGAGACGGTCGACAGCGGCCGGAACCATGGCGCGGGCGTGCGCGTATTTTCAGGCACCAACGCGATTTATGTTTATACGAACGATACCAGTCGCGAGGGTCTGCTGAACTGTGCCCGTCAGGCGGCTGCGGCGGTGCGCGGCGGCAAAGGCTGCATTGTGGTGCCCTTCAAGCCCATGAATGCCGCCCGGCCTGAGGAGATCGTCCTGCTGCCCACCGAGGTGAAGGCGGCGGTCAAGGCGGAAAAGCTCCGCGCGGCGGAAGCTGCGGCGCGGGCCGTGTCCCCGGAGATCGTGCAGGTCACCGTCAATTACATCGACAGCGTGCAGGACGTGCTCATCTGCAACACCGAGGGCACCTTCGTCACCGACCGCCGCGTGTGGTCGCGCATCAGCTGCTCTGCTGTGGCCAGCAACGGCACGGAGGTTCAGACGGGCGCCGACAACCCCGGCGCGATGATGGGCTTTGAGCTCTTCGACAAGCGCGTCGATCCGGAGAAGGTCGGCAAGACTGCTGCGACGCAGGCTGTGACGATGCTTCACGCGCCCGTGTGCCCCGCCGGCGTGATGCCCGTGGTGATCGACAACGGCTTCGGCGGCGTTATTTTCCACGAGGCCTGCGGTCATTCCCTCGAGGCGACCAGCGTGGCGGTGGGCCGCAGCGAGTTCTGCGGCAAGCTGGGCCAGCGGGTGGCGCAGGATTGCGTGACTGTGTACGACGACGGCACCATCGTCAACGAGTGGGGCTCCCTGCATGTGGACGACGAGGGCACGCCCACCACGAAGCTGCTGCTCATCGAGAACGGCATCCTGCGCAATTACATGATCGACAAGCTGGGCTCTCGCCGGATGAACATGCCTGTGACGGGCTCTGGTCGCCGTCAGAGCTACGAGTATGCGCCCACCAGCCGCATGCGCAACACCTTCATCGCCCCGGGCACTGACGACGAGGCCGAGATGATCGCCACCATGGGCGATGGCCTCTATGCCAAGAAGATGGGCGGCGGCTCGGTCAACCCCACCACCGGCGAGTTCAACTTCGCGGTCAACGAGGGCTATCTGGTCAGGGACGGCAAGATCGTTCATCCCGTGCGCGGCGCGTCTCTGATTGGCCGCGGCAGTGAGGTGCTGCGGAAGATTGACCGTGTCGGCAAGGACCTGCAGTGCGCGCAGGGCATGTGCGGCTCCATCAGCGGTTCGGTGCCGACGGACGTGGGCCAGCCGATGATCCGCGTGTCCGACATCACCGTGGGCGGCCGTTAAGGAGGGAAGCAGAATGAATATGAACGTTTTTATGGATAAGCTGCTCGAGGCCGCGAAGGCCGCGGGCATCGAAACCGCTGAGATTTACTACCGCTCCGGCGAGAACTTCGGGACTCGCGCTCGGGACGGCGAGGTGGACAGCTACGAGGTCAGCTCCTCCGCGGGCCTGAGCCTGCGCGGCGTGGTGAACGGCCGGATGGGCTGCGCGTCCACCGAGGCTTTCGACGATGAGGCAGTGGCTCAGCTCATTGAGGGCGTGAAGGAGTCCGCCGCGCTGGTGGAATCCGAGACGCAGGATGAGATTTTCGCGGGTGAAAAAGAGTACCCGGCCCTTGAACAGACGACCTCCGATATCGGTGAGGTGTCCGCGGAGAAGAAGCTGGCTCTCTGCCTTGAGCTGGAGAAGCTGGCTCGTGAAGGCGATTCCCGCGTTACCAAGGCGGACGCGATGCTCAGCACATGGAAGACGACCCTGCGGCTCAAGAACAGCCACGGCCTTGACCTCACCGACGAGAGCAGCGGCTGCCGGGTGTATGCCTCGGCCATCGCGGTGGACGGCGAAAGCACGGCTGACGGCAGCGATCATTTCCGCGGTCACAACGTCGCCGATATTGACGTGAAGAAGATTGCTGAGGGCGCGGTGCAGGACGCGATTGGTCAGCTTCACGGCGAACCCGTGAAGACGGGCGAGTACCGCGTGATTCTGGACCGCCATGCCATGACCGCGCTGCTGCGCACCTTCTCGGGCATCTTCTCTGCGGAGAACGCCCAGCAGAACATGTCCCTGCTGGCAGGCAAGGAGGGCACGGTCATCGCCTCCGAGATCGTCACGCTAATGGACGACCCGCTGTATCCCGGCGGCTTCGGCTCCCGCCCCTTTGACGCGGAGGGCTCCGCTTCCCGCACCAAGGCTGTCATCGACAAGGGCGTGCTGACCACGCTGCTCCACAGCCGCAAGACGGCGAAGAAGCAGGGCGTGCAGCCCACCGGTAATGCCAACCGCATGGGCTATTCCGGTACGGTGCGCGTGGGCCCGACGAACATGTTCATCCAGCCCGGCGAGAAGTCCCTCGAGGAGCTGATGGCCGAGATGGGCGAGGGCCTTGTCATCACTGGCTTCGGCGGTCTGCATGCCGGCGCGAACCCTGTCAGCGGCGACTTCTCGCTGCTTTCAAACGGCTACACCGTTGAGGGCGGCAAGCGCGGCCGGGCCGTGGAGCGCGTGACCTTGGCGGGCAACTTCTACGAGGTGCTCAAGAATGTCCGCGCTATCGGCTCCGATCTTGAAATGCCTCCGGCTGGCGTGGACAGCCCGTCGGTGGATATCGGAACGCTGAAGGTTTCGGGCAAGTAAATCTCACAATAAGCACAGGGACGCTTCGGAACGCTTGATTCCGGGGCGTCCCTGAAATTTTTTTGCAAAGTGCCAACCGGATAGGCATTTCGGCAGTCTAATGGATGAAAAACACCTGATGAAGGAGGTGCGCGCGATGGATGAGCAAGTGTGGCTGGCGCGGATGCGGGAAGCGGAAGAATCCCTGTACCATGTGGCCTGCGCCATCCTGACCAGCGAGACGGACCGCCGGGACGCCATGCAGGAGACGGCCCTGCGCGCTTGGGAGCATCGGCGTTCCCTGCGCAATGAGGCCTATTTCAAGACTTGGGCAACGCGGATTGCAATCAACGTGTGCCGGGACATTATGAGGAAAAACAGGCGTGTGATGCCGGTGGAAGGTCTGCCGGAAAGGCCCGCGCCGGAATTGCCCAGTGAGCTGCATCTGACCATCGAGGGCCTGCCGGAGCGGCTTCGGCTGCCGCTGGTGCTATACTATCTGGAGGGCTTCTCGGTGGAGGAAACGGCCCGGGCGCTGGGGCTGCCCGAGGGTACGGTCAAGTTCCGGCTGCATCAGGCGCGAAAGGCACTGCGCGTCGAGCTGGACGGAGAGGAGGCGCATGCCGTATGAAAGAGAAGGAGCTGCGGGATAAGATGTCTGGACTGTATGGCGGTGTACCGGCTGATACCCACGCGGCCTTTGAGCACGCGCTGACCCACCACCGGGAGGAGACGACACAGCCCGTCCGCGTGCGAAAGATGCGGGTAGCCCTGCTGCTGGTTGCGCTCATGGCGCTGCTGGCGACGGGAGCCTATGCGGTATACTGCTATCGTTACAGCGTGACGGACTATAGGGGAAGCAGCAGTCAGGCCTTCCTCGACCATGTGATTGCGCTGGACGAGACCTACGAGAACGACCTGTTCAACATGACGGTCAACGATCTGGTGTTCGACGGAGAGACATTCGCGGTGACGCTGAACATTCTCCGGCACAGCGAGGATATTGTCTACTATCTCCACACCACGGTGACAGCCGTCTGCGATGGCAAGGAGTATCGGCTCGACCCGGAAGGCTCAAGAGGGCCGGACTTCATTGCGGGAGGGCTGTGGCCAAGCTTCGGCCGGTATTACACGGATTATCTTCAGGCGGAGCAGGAGGGCTTTGGCTTCGAGGGTGTGCTCTGGGACTGGGACATGAATCCGCCGCCTGCCGGGAAACCCATCGACTGGACGATCACCTTCAAGGTATTCCGCCCCTTGTGGGAGATCGTGGCGGACAACGATATCTCGATCTCATATGAGGAACGGGATCGCCGCACGCTGGAGGCATGGCGGAACAAGCAGATTCTCGTGTTTTGTGGCGATGTGAACGGCTACATCATGACGGTGAACAATAAGCTGAACCTTTATGAGCATTTCCCATCCGTGGAAGAAGAGATGACGGTAGCGGGCGCCTTTGAGCTGGCGGATATCATCACGGTCTGTTTCACCACGAGCTTTGATGATGACGTGGTCAAAGAAGAAATGGCCGGACAGCGGTATAAGATCGGCGAATACACGGCGGTCATCGACGAGCTGACAGCGTCCTTCCAGCGGGTGCATGCCCAGATGCATCTGGACTTTGGCCGGGAGATGACGCGCGAAGAACTGGAGGCTGTCGAACTGCCTCCCTTCATCAGCGTGACCTTTACCGGTGATGAGGGCAGCCAGTGCACGGAGCGCATCTCTTCGTTTTCGCTTCGCGGCGATCCCGACAGCGGCGAGGCGCAGTATACACTCTGGTTCTCCCTGTTCCCGGATGTTGGAAACATCACTTCGATGACCCTTCAAGGCTTCGAGCGCGACCCGGATACCGGCGAGTATATGGACTGGGAAGATTTCCAGTGCATCATCGACATTCCGTGACATCGGTTTGCGTTTTCCGGGAAATCCTGCTATAATGGGATCATACCATTTCGGGAGGCGGGAGCAATGCCGGAAAACATGGAAGTCGAGGCCTGCGGGTATCTGTGTGTGCACGAGGATGTGGTGGCGCAGGTGCGGGACAGCCTGCCCGGCGATGATGAGCTGAGCCGTTTGGCCGACCTGTTCAAGACCTTCGGCGACGGCACCCGCATCCGCATTCTCTATGTGCTTTTCGAGGCGGAGGTCTGCGTGTGTGATCTGGCGAAGCTGCTGGGCATGACCCAGTCGGCGGTGTCGCATCAGCTCCGCGTTCTCAAGCAGGCGCGTCTCATCAAGAGCCGCCGCGACGGGAAAACCGTGTTCTATTCCTTGGCAGACGATCATGTGGCCACGCTGCTCCGGCAGGGGATGGAGCATGTCGACGAGGATTAAACGATCTGTCCAATCTAAAACGAGAGGCAGGATTGCTCAGCCGGCGATCCTGCCTCTCGATCTGTTCAGGGAGAAAACCTTATTGACCGTCCGGAGCATCGGACGCTTTTTTGCTTTGTCGGCTGTCCATGCGGACGATGCTGTAGTCGATCTGGACGGTTCGGTCTGTGTAAAGCTTGTAAAAGCCCTCGATTATGCGCTGTGCTGCCATGGCGCTGCTTTCGTTGCCCGCGTCCACGAGGAGGGCGATGAGCTGCTTGCTGGAATACCGGGTAGCGACGTCCGAGCGCCGCATGGAGGTGCAGATGGTCTTTTCCAGCGCTTCCATGGCCTTCGTGTTGCCGCTCTCGCTCAGGGTGAAAAGCAGCGCCGACACGTCCCTGTTGCTGCAGTCCACATATCGCTGAATGAAATTGTAGACATGCTTGAAGCTCTCGATATCCAGCAGATAGGCGCCCTTGCCGCCGTCGGTGCGGCGCATGAGCTCCTGCAGGTATTTGAGATCGACGGTCTCGCTGCCGCGCTCGCTTTCATCCTCCAGCCGGTCGCTGAAAAAGTGGAAGGAGTTCTTGCCATTGCGCTTGACATGATAGAGCGCTTTATCGGCGCAGTTGTAGAGCTTGTTGAATTCCGTTCCGTCTTCGGGCGCTTGGGCGATGCCGATGGAAATGGAGGTGTCGACTTCAAAGCCGAAGGTCTCCATCCGGTCATGCAATTCCGCGATGAGCCCTGCCGCGCGGCTGCGCACATAGGCCTTCGAGGAAGCGTTTTTCATGAAGACCACGAATTCATCGCCGCCGAGACGGCAGAGAACGTCCTCTTCCGCGGCCTGATCCCGCAGCGTATCCGCGAGCATGATCAGCACCTTATCGCCGGTGTCATGACCGTAGCTGTCGTTGATCGACTTGAAATTGTCAATGTCGATCATCATGAGCGCTCCGGTGGCGCTGCGCTCGAGCAACTCGTTGACCGTATCCTCCGTGTAAACCCTGTCCCACAGGCCGGTCAGCGCGTCCTGCTGGGCCATGTCCTTGATCGCGGAGACCTCGCGGGTCTTTTGCTCGAGCCTGTACGCAAGGCTGCGGCGAAGCTCCTCAAGCTCGAGGGCCCTGCCGATTCGGGACAGCATCACTTCCGGCACGAAAGGCTTGGCGATGAAGTCGACCGCGCCTTCCTTGAAGCAGCGGGTTTCGGTCTCGGCGTCGTTGTCGCCGGTGAGGAAGATCACGGGGATGTTGCGGTAACGCTCCATGCTGCGGATCTTTTCCAGCACCTCAAAGCCGTTCATGTCGGGCATGTTGATATCCAGCAGGACGATGTCGCATTCGCCGCTTTCCAGATAGGTCAGGGCCTGCTGGCCCTTCATGACAGGAATGACCTTGTAATCGTTGATGAGAACGGTTCTTGCCGTTGCAAGATTGAGCTTGTTATCGTCTACGACAAGGATGGATTTCATGTTTGTCTATTGCTCCTCTCACGCGCTCAGCTTTGATTTGAGTTTGGTCAGTTCCTGCTCTGCGGCTTCATATTCAAAATCCGCTGTAAGCTGCGCCGCTTTTCCAAAGTAATCCTTTAACGGTTCGCCGCTGAAAGAATAGCCGGAGGTCTCAGCGGCGATTGCAGCCGCCGTATCCGCGTCGAAGCTGCGGCAGGCGCTTATGGCCTGATCGAGATACGTCTTCAGCCTGTCGGCAGGGAGCTCCATCAGCTCTGCGGCTACGGTTTCCTGCTGCTGCGGGGCGGATTCTCCCAGATACAGGCGGGCAGCGTTGACGACCTCTCCGTACAGCTTCAGGAGCGCGTCGTTCTTCTTTCTGGAGGATTCGTCGAGGGTTCCGGCCTTGCCTGCTGCTTCCAGCTCCTTGGCAAGCTCCGATAGCTTGACCGCGCCCATGTTCAGAGAGCTGCTCTTTAAGGCATGCACTTCGATGACGTAGTTCTTCAGATCCCTCTGTTCAAACAGCTGATTGATCTGACGAATCTTCGAGCTGCCCTCATGGGCATACAGGGAGAGGATTTCTCTGTAATTGTTCTCGTTTCCGCCCATGTAGGAGATGCCCTTTTCGACGTCCAGCAGGCGAGGATCCACGCTCGCCAGACTGCGTCTGCGTTCAGCCGGATTTTCATAGCCGGTTCTGACGGGCTCCTGCATGTATTCTCTGGGAAGATGATTCCGCAGGGTTCTGTCAAGGGCCGAGAGCTCAATTGGCTTAGCGAGGAAATCATCAAAGCCGGAGTTCAGGAACATCTCTCTGGCGCCGTTGGCTACGTTTGCGGTCAGGGCGATGATCGGCAGGTTCTTGTAGTATTCGCCCGGCTTGTTCCTGAGGATAGCGGTCGCTTCCACGCCGTCCATGCCCGGCATCATGTGATCCATGAAGACAAGGTCGATATCCTCGGTCTCGAGTATTCTGATTGCCTCGGGTCCGCTGATGGCTGTGAGAACCTGCATATTGTAGGGCTGCATCAGGCCCATGGCGACCTTGAGGTTGATCACGTTGTCGTCGACGATCAGCACCTTGGCCCTCGGCGCGCAGAAGTAGACGCTGGCGCTCCGGCTCTCGTTGATGTTGAGCACGATGCTTTCATGATTGAGCGCGGAGACCACGGGGATCACATAGAAGGGACTGTAAACCCGCTGAATGCCGTCGGACAGCAGCATGGTCTCGACCCGGTCCTGAATGACGAAAATCTGGGCGTCCCTGACGGCGCTCTCAAAGAAGAAGCTGTCCCGATGATACTGCTCGCTGCCGACGAAGACATGGGTGAGGGCATGGGCGGCGTGATCTTCCTTGAGCTGAGCCATGGTCTCGATGTATCTGAAATCCACGCCCATTTCGCGGCCCATCTCGACAAAGAGCTCTCCCTCTTCCGCGGCGAAGTCGCTGTCCTCAAAGCAGGCGGCGGCATGAATCTTCTCCGCGTCATTGATGGAGACAAACGGCCTTTCATCGCTGACATGCAGGGGGATGGCAAAGCGGAATTCGCTGCCGACACCATACTCGCTCTTGGCGCTGATAAATCCGCCCATCTGGTGCACCAGACTCTTGGAGATCGCGAGACCGAGGCCCGTTCCTTCCACGGCGTGATTTTTCTTGGTGTCCACCTGCCGGAAGCTGGTGAAGATTTTCTCGATGTTTTCTTCCATGATGCCGATGCCCGTATCCGCTACGGATACCACAAGGTTCACGCCGTATTCCTGCACCGAGCGCGACACGGTGAGCGTGATGCAGCCGCGTTCCGTAAACTTGATCGCGTTGGTCATCAGGTTGATGATGATCTGCTTGATGCGCACCTCGTCGCCAAGGAGCCCTCTGGGAATGTTCGGATCGACTCTGACAAGAAGCTTCAGCCTCTTTGCGCCCTTCCTCGCTTCCGCCATGTTCACAACGTCGTTCAGGATGGACGCGATGTTGAACTCCTCTTTGACGATCTCCATCTTGCCGGAGTCGATCTTGGAGAAGTCGAGGATATCGTTGATGATGGAAAGCAGGCTGCGGCCCGAGGCCTGGATGTTGAAGCAGTTTTCGCGGACGCTTTCGCTGAGCGAGTCCTCCCGGAGAATCAGCTCGCACATGCCGATGATGGCGTTCATGGGCGTGCGGATTTCGTGGCTCATGTTCGCCAGAAAGTCCGATTTATACTGCTCTGCCCGCTGCGCCTCTTCCACGCTTTCGAGCATCTGCTCCCGGCTCTGGTTCATCTTGGTGATAAAGAGCATCAGGAAGAACAGCGCCGCAAACAGGATGGAGACTCTCACGATGAATTCGCTGATCTGGATCGAGGTGCCGAACTGGATGGTGTCCAGAATGACGGCGTGGTAGATAATCCCGAGCGCGATCAGCCCGGAGTAGGCAAACAGCAGCGTTACGTCACGATAGACGGCCAGAATCATGGCCGCGCCCAGAAAGACAAAGATGGCGGGATAAATGTCCCCCTCCGCAAGGCTGGTGATAAAGATGTTGCCGAAGGAGAACAGCATGGTCAGATAGGATTGAAGGGTCGGGGAGCTTTTTGAATGAAAGGACAGATAGGTCAATATGATCAGATGAATGACCGGAATTGCCGTCATCCATGTCGGCCAGTGGTTGAAGTAGGCCATGATCCCCATCATGAGCGAACAGAATGTATAAATCGCCCATGCGGATTTGCCGGCGACCCTTTTGTCAGTCGTTACCAGTGAGAAGATCATTTTGGCTCACGCTCCTGTGAAGTCATGCCTGATCAGATGGATTCCGGAAGTATCAAAACGGCGGGTGATCGCGATGATCCGCCGTATCGCTTTTTCGTCCATAGTATACTATACTTTCACTTTTTTTCCAACTGAAAAAACAACTTTTGTTCTGATTAGTTGTCAGTTCAGACAAAAAGAACCGTTATCCGTCCAAGAGGACAGCAGATAACGGTTCCGATGATCATACACAGGGTTAGGGCACAAATCCGACCGGGTGAATGACGTGATCCTCCTTGGGGTTGATGCGGGCAAAAGCGCTGTCCGCCAGCACCACGCCGCGCTGGACGATGGTGTGCCCGAAGCGCCTGCGGATGCCGTCGAGGGCCGCGTCCATGCGCTCCTGCTGCTCCCGGCGGCGCTGGATGCCCAGCATGTCGAGCTGCAGCGGCTCGTCGGCCATGGTCAGCATGGCGCATTGGAGCCCCACCGAGCGCATCGGCAGGCTGTGCGCGTACCGCTCGGCAAACAGGCGGCAGGCGGCGTCGGCGATCTCGCTGGTGATGTTGGTGGGCCGGTCCAGCACGCACTGGTGCGAGGTGGTGACCAGCGAGGTTGTTCTCGCGCTGATCGACACGCAGCGGGCCCGGAAGCCGCCCTCCCGCAGCCGCGCGCCGACGCTCTCCGCCAGCAGGTAGTAGACGCAGCGGGCGTCCTCGATGGTGACGATGTCGTGCGGGGTGGTGGTGCTGTTGCCGACGGACTTGATGGCCGACTCCACCGTGCAGGGCCGGACGGGGGAGTCCTCCTGCCCCAGCGCGAAGGCCTTGATCATCAGGCCATTCTTTCCAAACCGACTGCGGAGCACCTCATCCGGCGCTTCGGCGAGCTGCCCGATGGTGCGGATGGAGATATCGGCCAGCTTACGGGTGGTCGCCCGGCCGACATAGAGCAGGTCGCCCACCGGCAGATGCGCGGTCTTTTCCCGGAAATCCTCCCGGCGCAGCACGGTCACCGCGTCGGGCTTTTTCATGTCGGAGCCCAGCTTGGCCAGCACCTTGCCGAAGCTCACGCCGATGGAAACGGTGATGCCCAGCTCCTCCCGGATGCGTCGACGCAGCTCGTGGGCGATGCGCTCGCCGTCATCCATGCTGCGGCCGGGGTGGGAGAGGTCGACCCAGTTTTCGTCCAGCCCGAAGGCCTCGACCCGGTCGGAATACTCCTCGACGATGGCCCGCATCCGCTTGGAAAAATGGATGTAGAGTGGGAAATCCGGCGGCACGGTGATGAGCTCAGGACAGAGCTGCCGGGCCTGCCAGATAGCCATGCCTGTCTTGACCCCGCGCTGCCGGGCCTGAACGCTGCTGGTCAGCACGATACCGTGCCGGGCCTCCGGGTCGCCGCACACCGCCAGCGCCTTGCCGCGAAGCTCGGGGCGATAGACGCATTCCACCGTCGCGTAGAAGCTGTTCGCATCCACATGAAAGATAATCCGTTCCATGGCTGTTCACCGTCCGTACGAACGTAAGTTCTTATATAGAATAAAACAAATGTTCGCATTTGTCAAGAGAAAAAGATTGGAACAGAGAGCGAGCGTGCGCGCAAAAAAAGACCCGGCATGTCGCTGCCGGGCCAATGTTATTAAAGGAAGTACCATGGGATGCCTTTACAGCTTTTCCGCGATGGCCTGCAGGAATGCCTTGCTGTTCACCGCGGTGCACTCGCCGTCCCACAGCAGAGCGAGGTCTTTGGTCATCACGCCGCTCTCGATGGTGTCGAGGGTGGCCTGTTCCAGCTTGTCGGCGAAGGCCATCAGCTCGGGCAGCTCATCCAGTTCGCCGCGCTTGCGCAACGCTCCGGACCATGCGAAGATCGTCGCCACCGGGTTGGTGGAGGTCTCCTCGCCCTTCAGGTAGCGGTAGTAGTGCCGGGTGACGGTGCCGTGGGCGGCCTCATACTCGAACTGTCCGTCGGGAGAGACCAGCACGGAGGTCATCATCGCCAGCGAGCCGAAGGCCGTCGCCACCATGTCCGACATCACGTCGCCGTCATAGTTCTTGCAGGCCCAGATGAAGCCGCCCTTGCTGCGTACCACGCGGGCCACGGCATCGTCGATCAGCGTGTAGAAATATTCGATGCCCGCCGCCTCGAACTTTGCCTTGTAGTCCGTGTCGTAAATCTCTTGGAAGATGTCCTTGAAGCGGTGGTCATAGGTCTTGCTGATGGTGTCCTTGGTAGAGAACCACAGATCCTGCTTCACGGACAGCGCGTACTGGAAGCAGGCGTGCGCGAAGGAAGTGATGGAAGCGTCCAGATTGTGCACGCCCTGCAGGATGCCGGGGCCTTTGAATTCAAAGACCGTCTGGCGGATCTCCTGTCCGTCCTCGCCGGTGAAGACCAGCTCCGCCTTGCCCGCGCCGGGAATCTTCATCTCCACGTTGCGGTACACGTCGCCATAGGCGTGGCGGGCGATGGTGATCGGCTGCTCCCATGTGCGGACGGTCGGATGCACACCCTTCACCAGAATCGGTGCGCGGAACACCGTGCCGTCCAGCATGGCGCGGATGGTGCCATTGGGGGACTTCCACATCTCATGCAGGCTGTATTCAGTCATGCGCTGGGCGTTGGGGGTGATGGTGGCGCACTTCACGGCGACACCGAGGCGCTTGGTGGCGTTGGCGCTGTCGATGGTCACCTGATCGCGTGTCTCGTCGCGGTGGGGCAGTCCAAGGTCATAATACTCGGTCTTCAGATCCACATAAGGCTCAATCAGCAGCGCTTTGATGTCCGCCCACAGGATGCGGGTCATCTCGTCGCCGTCCATCTCCACCAGCGGGGTCTTCATGACGATTTTGCTCATGGTCATTGCTCCTTTTTGGCAGTCAGTATTCACAGAGATTGTACCGTGAACGCGGATTTTGCGCAAGGGCTAAACACCAAAAGAACAGCAGGAGAAGTATCTCGAGGTATCTGAAATAGTTTTTGTAAATTATCTGACATAATACCTTGACAGATGAGGTATATCGTGATAGAATGTCGCCATGGGAGGTGAGGACATGCCGACGAACGGGCAGAGGAGGTCCCATCCTGAGCAGCGCAAGCCGAAGGACAGGCGGCGCGAGATCATCAGGGAATGGAAGCTGAGGTGCGACGACTTAACCGGGCAACCGGAGCTTATGAAACGGAGGTGAGCGCATGGCATTGACGGCGGATATTCTGCGGGGATATACCGACGCGATCATTCTCCGGCAGCTTGCCGGGGAGGACAGCTACGGCTATCAGATCAACAAGCGGGTAACGGCCATCACCGGCGGCGCGCTGGAAATGAAGGAAGCGACGCTGTACACGGCGTTCCGGCGGCTGGAAGCGGGCGGCTTCATCCGCTCCTACTGGGGCGACGAGCAGACCGGCGCCCGCAGGCGGTACTACGCCATCACGGAAGCGGGCAGGGAAAAGCTGCACGCAGACGTGGCCACATGGCAGGAGACCAAAGCACAGATCGACCAATTGCTGGAGGGATGAGCGATGAACGAAACGGTAGCGAGAATCGTGGAACTGCTGTTCCAGGATGTTGAGATGAACGATGAAGTGAGAGCCATCCGCGACGAGGTGATGGACAACTGTCAGGAGCGCTTCGGCGATCTGCTGAACCGCGGCCTGTCGGAGGACGAGGCCATCGCGGCGGTGGTCGAGAGCCTCAAGGGTATGGAGGAAGTGCTGGCAGGATATCCGCGCAGGGCTGAGGCGGAGGATAATGCGGCGTTCTCGGGTACCGGTGCGCGGAGCGCCATGCTGGGCGGCAACGGCGGTCATGCTGCTTTCAGTGCTCAGGGTCTCCGGAAGGTATCGGTCAACCTGCAGGGCGAGGACGTGTCCTTCGAGCCCTCACCGGACGCCGAGGTGCATGTGATCTGCAATATTGGCGAGAACGGGGAGAACCGGTTCAGGGTGGCGACGGAACTGACAGGCGGCGAGCTGCGCGTCACCCGGGAGAAAACCGGGGGCAGTGAGCGGATCGAAAAGCATGTGCACTTCAATGGCGCGGACATTGACTTTTTTGCCAAGGATTTCAGCTTTGACAGTCTGGGCGATATGCTTCGCAAATTGATGCGAGGCATACAGACGAGCTTCGACGGGGATGAACGGGTGTGCATTCAGGTGCCCGCCGCGACGGTTCTGGAGATGGTGCAGGTGCAGACTACCAGCGGCAACGTAAGTGTAGACGGCCTGATGATGGATCATATCCATGTGGATAGCCGGAGCGGTGATCTGCGCGTGGAACTGCCTGATTCCTGCGTGCTGGATTGGGCGGAGCTGCACACCACCAGCGGCGACGCGGAGGCATGGTTGTCCGCCAATGCGGTGGTGCTCCAGAGCATGTCCGGCGACGTGCGCTATGTGGGCGCGGCCAAGACGCTTTCCGCCAGCTCCACCAGCGGCGACGTGACCGTCGAGCTGACGTCGGGTTCCTGCGGTAAGTGCGAGGTCAAGAGCATTTCCGGCGACGTGGAGTGCATGGGTGCCATACAGGCGATCAAGGCCAACACGACCAGCGGCGACATCACCCTGAACACGGACAGCGAGACGATGGAGTTCGCCACGGTCAGCGGCGATGTGAAGATCATGGCGCAGGATAGCGGGCTGCGGTCTGTTGAGGGCCATACCACCAGCGGCGACGTTATGGTCAGCCTGCCCGGCAGCGTGAAGGAAGCGGACGTCAGCCTCCGCAGCACCAGCGGCGATATCAGGCAGGGACTCGCCAGCGTCATCGGCGCGCCTCTGCGCATTGCGGTGCGCACGGTCTCCGGCGATATCACCGTCCGGTAATTGATAAGCGTAAAAACATCAGGCGGGCCAACGTCAGGCGCTGCTCCCGAATCTAATGGGCGAATCGGAGAGCGACGGACGCGGCCCGCTTTTACGCATGTAAAATCATGGAGGCATTCAACCAGCGGGTCATGGGCCGTCGTCCAAAGAGGTGAAAAACGTTAAGGAGGCTGTACCCATGAAACGACTGGTTCAACGGATGCTTACGATGCTGCTTGTCCTTCTTCTGCCCGCGCTGGCCCTTTGCGAGGAGATCACGCCGGAGCCGCTGGAATACGCACCGACCATCACCCCGGAGCCGCTCGGCAGCTCTGAGGTGACGCTCCATGTCGCGGGCGGCATGAGCAGCGCCTACGACGCGTTCCGGCAGATGTATCCCCATATCGGCATCGAGACCACGGAGGATGACTATTTCTCCGCCAACGCGATCATTGGCTCGCTCATGACCCGGGACGCGACCTACGATATCATGAAGGTCAGCACGTCCTCCGTCGACGTCGCCCAGATCATCGACCGGGGTTACGCGCTGCCGATGGAGGATTCGGAGATCATCGCGGACTATGTGAACAGCCTGTACCCGGCGCTGCGGGATATGGTGACACGGGACGGCAAGGTCTACGCGGTGCCGCTGTTCCTGCACTGCCAGGAGGGCGGGTATGTGCCGCAGAGCTTTGAGGAGCTTGGCCTTGAGGTGCCCACGACGTGGCAGGAGCTGGCGGCGCTCATCAACGCGTGGCCGGATCAGCCGGATGAAGTGCGCGAGGAGTACGAGATCAACCAGTGGACGATGAACTACCGCGAGTGGTTCCTGCGCAGGGTGACCGAGCGGTATGTGACCCACATGGAGGCCACGGGGCAGGAGCTGCACTTTGACACGCCGCTGTACCGGGAGCTGATGTCGCTGGTGGATACCATGACCACGGAGAACGACACCGACGAGGAGCTGGAAGTGAACTACCTGATGGGCAACGGCTACATCGAGCCGATTCAGATGGGGTATACATGGGACACGCCGCTGCTGGATCTGGCCATGGAGGGCCGCGTGACGCATTCGATCTATGTGTCCATGGTGCTCCTGAATCCCTACACCCAGCATGCTGAGGAAGCCCAGCGCTGCATCGAGGTGATGATCGGGCGGATCAGCGCGCCGGTGCGCCAGACCATGGTGGACGCGGCGTATCTCACGCCGATGGAGGACCCGGACTACCCGCAGCGTGTGGCGGACTGGGAAGCGGAGAGGGAACGGCTGGAGACGAGGCTGGCGGAGTGCGACGAGGCGGATCGGTTTGACGTGCAGGAGGAGCTGCGCTGGCATGAGGAATACAAAGCGAGCCTCGATGCGTCGAAATGGCTGATTACGGCCGAGAGCATCCCGGCCTATGCGAAGGTGTTTGAGACGCTGTATTTCCCGAGGCCCAGCGTGCTCGACGCGAAGGACGAGAACGACGCCTACGCCCGGAGCATCGCCCACACGCTGGAAGCGCGCTATATCGCCGGGCAGATCGGCATGGACGACTTCATCCGTGAGATGGAGAGCCGGATGCAGATGGTGCTCAAGGAGCGCGGAAATTGAACACGCTTTGCTCCGGCAGCAAAATTTCCATGGAAAGCCCTTGACAGGCGGCGCGCCGCGTGCTATAATGACCATGTTTGAAGCAGAGGCTTGCCCGTCTCTCACCTTGTGTGGCGCACGCTGCCGGGTATCATGGCAACTTTCCGCATGGAAATGTGTGTGATGAGCGACGGGAGAGCATCCCGCCGCTTTTTCTGTGGCGGTGGGAGAGACAGCCAACGGCTGCTTTGAGCAAGAATATTGGGAGGTGTTTGGACATCGCACTCGATCTGATGATTAATGACGAAATCCGCGACAGAGAGGTTCGCCTGATCGACGAAAACGGCGAGCAGCTCGGCGTCATGCCGACGCAGAAGGCCCTCGAGCTGGCGGAGCAGCGCGGTCTGGATTTGGCCAAGATCCAGCCCATGGCCAAGCCGCCGGTGTGCAAGCTGCTGGACTATGACAAGTACCGCTACGAGCAGTCGAGGCGGGAGCGCGAGAACCGGAAGAATCAGCGGGTCGTGGCCATCAAGGAAGTCCAGCTGTCCGCGACCATTGAGGAGAACGACGTTCTCACCAAGGCCAAGATGGCGACGAAGTTCCTTGCTGATGGCGACAAGGTGAAGGTCTCCATCCGCTTCCGCGGCCGTCAGATTACCCACAGCGAGATCGGCATGAAGGTCATGCAGGATTTCGCCAAGCGCTGCGAGGAGGTCGCCACCGTTGAGCGCCGCCCGCTGCTGGATGGCCGCAACATGATCATGATCCTGGCTCCCAAGGCCGCCAAGGCCTCCTTCGCCGAGAAGAAGGCCGCCCGTGAGGCCCGGGATAACGCAGCCGCGCAAGCGACACAGGAATAAGCCGCTCCTCTCCGGAGCCGCTCAAACCGCATTTGGAAGGAGGATTACCCCATGCCGAAACAAAAGAGCCACCGTGGTGCTGCCAAGCGCTTTTCCTTTACCAAGTCCGGTATCGTTAAGCATAAGCAGATGAACGCCAACCATCAGGTTCGCCTCAAGACCACCAAGCGCACCCGTCATCTGCGGGCCGACGGCATCGTCGACAACGCCGCCGAAGCGCGCACGATCCACAAGCTGCTGCCCTACAAATAAGCCTGATGACTGGCAAGGAGGATACTGACAATGGCACGTATTAAGAGAGCTGTGAACGCTCTGAAGAAGCGCCGCAAGGTGATGAAGCTGGCGAAGGGCTACTGGGGCGCCAAGTCCAAGCAGTACCGCGCCGCGACCGAGCAGGTTGCCCGTTCCCTGCGCTATGCTTATGAGGGCCGCAAGCTCCGCAAGCGCGATTTCCGCTCCCTGTGGATTACCCGCATCAACGCGGCGGCTCGCCTCAACGGCATGAGCTATTCCACCTTTATCAGCGGCCTGAAGAAGCAGAACATCGAGGTCAACCGCAAGATGCTGGCTGATCTGGCTGTCAACGACAGCGCTGCCTTCGCCAAGCTGGTGGAGATCGCCAAGGGCTGAGACCTTTTCTGAAAAGCGGCTGCAAGGCCGCTTTTTTTGCTGCTGGCTTTTCGCCGGCATATCTGGTATACTGAACGCATATTGCCAAAGGCGGTGACGGCTCAGTCTATGAAGATCGGCATTTTATCGGATACGCATGGGCTTTTGCGCCCGGAGGTGCTCGACTCGCTGGAAGGATGCGACGCAATCCTGCACGGCGGCGACATCAACCGGCAGAGCATTCTCGACAGGCTGGGGCAGATCGCGCCGGTCTATGCCGTGCGGGGCAACAACGACAAGGAATGGGCAGCGCAGCTTCCGGAGTTCCTTGATGTTTCGCTGGCGGGGATGAGGGTCTATATGACCCATCGGAAGAAGGATCTGCCGGAAGACCTCACAGGCTATGATCTGGCGGTTTACGGGCATTCGCATCAGTATGAGGAGCGGAGGCAGGGACATACCCTGCTGCTGAACCCCGGAAGCTGCGGGCCGAGGCGTTTTCATCTTCCCATCACCATGGCAGTGGCGGAGATCGAGGATGGGCGTATCATGGTGACTCGCGTGGATATTCCGCATGAAGCGGGAAGCACGACCGCAACGGACGGCGTGGATATCAAGCGGCAGATTGAGATCGTGATGCAGGAAACGGACAAAGGGCGCAGCCCAGCGGAGATCGAGCAGAAGCATGGCATCAGCGCTGCGCTGGCCGAGCAGATTGCCCGGCTCTATGTGACCCATCCGGGCGTGACGGCGGACGGCATTATGACGAAGATGGGACTGTAAAAGGGGAGGAAAGCACCGATGAACTACAAGGCAATCGCCATGATCGTGATGTTTGTGGTGTATCTCTACAAGCTGCTGCTCAATGTGATTCAGTGGCGCTCGGCGGGCAATCCGATTCCGGACAATGTGGCGGACGTCTATGACGGAGAAACTTACCGGAAGTGGCGGGCCTACCACGCGGAGAAGCGCCGGCTTGCAATCATGCAGAGCACGGCCAGCTTCGTGATGGATATCCTGCTGATCCTGTTCAATGTTTTCGCTGCTTTTGCCGGGCTGTTTCCGCGCACGGCATTCATGCAGATGTTCGGCGTGCTGCTGCTCTCCAGCATTACCTCCGTACTCCTGCTGCCCTTCCTTTATTACGACACGATGGTCATCGAGGAGAAATACGGCTTTAACCGCTCTACGCAGAAGACCTTCTGGATGGATCAGCTCAAATCATTCCTGATTGAGCTGGCGATCATTGTTGCCATCGGCTCGCTGCTGATGAACATCCATCGGGCGCTGGGCAACTGGCTCATCCTCGGTTTTGCCGCAGTGATGACGCTGCTTGTGCTGTGCATTACGTTCCTCTATCCTGTGCTCAGCAAGGTCTTCAACAAGTTCACGCCCCTTGAGGACGGCGAGCTGAAGGAGAAGCTGACAAGCCTGCTGGAGAAGCACGGATATCGCGTCCGCGCTATTCAGATCATGGACGCTTCCAAGCGCTCCACCAAGTCGAACGCTTATTTCTCGGGCTTCGGCAAGATGAAGACCATCGTGCTTTACGACACGCTGGTTCAGGCCATGACGCCCGATGAGATCTGCGCTGTTTTTGCCCATGAGATGGGGCATGGACTGCACAAGGACACGCTGAAAAATCAGATTCTGTCCTTTCTGCAGATGCTGATTCTGGGCGTGCTGGCGTGTCTGACGGTACAGTCGGCCGATATCTTCATTCCCTTTGGATTTGACGCGGTGAACTACGGTTTTGCGATCATGCTGATCGTGGGCGTGGAGTTCGCGCTGATCGCGCCGTTGTTCGGACTGCTGGTCAATGCGTTTTCGCGCCGCGCGGAATACAGGGCGGACGCTCAGGCCGTTGAGGAAGGCTACGGCGAAGCGCTGGTATCGGCGCTGAAGAAGCTTGCGAAGGAGAACTTCTCGGATTTGTCGCCTGACCCGATGCTGGTTAAGCTGGAATACTCGCATCCTCCGCTCAGCCAGCGCATTGCGGCAATCGAAAAGCATCAGAGCCGCCGTCAGGCCTGAGGAATATCACCATGGAAGCACAGCGCACCTCCCGGGAACGGGAGGTGCGTTTTGACAGGCTGCATTATTCAACTTTCCGGCATCGGATCAAGCTGCGCTGGTGCTGGCGATCAAAGGCATGCCCATGCAGGTCGCCGTAAAGCTCCTCAATGGTAAACCCTGCGCGGTAGAGCATGGAACATGTCTGCTCCAGCGTGGGGAAGTGCTTCAGGCTGTCAGTGACCACGGTGAACGGGTTGGAGTCGCGGGGAATGAGCTCATAGCGGCGCTTGCCCTTGACGGTGCGCGTCTGCTCGTTGACCGTGCCGTTGATGACGATGTAGCGGCCATGGGTGCCGCGGTCATCCGCGCCTTCAAAGCATACCCATTCGGGTACGTCGCTGACGTATGCCTTGAGCGAATCGGGACAGGCGAAATCGAGCAGGAGATGTCCGCCGGGGCGCAGCGCCTTGTGGGCGTTGACAAGCAGCTTTTTCTGCGCCTGTTTGTAGTCGCTCCAATCGGTCTGGATGTTCACCATCAGATTGGCGCAGAGCAGCACGGCGTCATAGCCGCGGCCCCAGTCGGTTGTCAGCATATTGGCCTTGCGGATATGGAGATTGGGCAGGGCCTCCGCTCGGGCATAAGCATGCGCAAGCATGGCCTCGTCAATGTCAAATCCGGTGACGTCGTGGCCGGCTTCCGCCAGAGGAGCGGACAGCTTGCCGCCTCCGCAGGCTGGCTCAAGAATGCGAAGAGGAGCGTCGCCCAGCATGCGCTTCACGCACGCGATCAGGTCGGTTTCGTCCTCCTGCTGTTCATAAATGTAGGCAGACCAATGGGCAAGGATGTTCTTTTCAGATGGCGTCAAGGTGATTCCTCCCGTATTTTGATATGGTAAAAAGATGAAGCGTCTGTTTCATGCTGATCTCCTCCTTTACGGCATTGAATAATAAAAAAACATCAGACTTGCAACAAGTACAAATCTGATGCTTTCGTGGTCTGTACTGGACTCGAACCAGTGACCCCATCGATGTGAACGATGTGCTCTACCAACTGAGCCAACAGACCATATGACGAACTGGCGCTTCCGCAGTCAGCTTGTCAACGCTGTCTATTATAGCGGGCTTTCCTTGAATTGTCAAGTCCTATTTCAAAAAAATCGTGCCGGCCGCGAAAAGAATCCGCAGCCGGCGCAAAGATAAGGCGGCGCCTTATTTCGTGAAGACGAACTGCTTGAGCTCGAAGAGCTGCCGCGCCTCAAAATAGGAGGCGGTCCAGCCCTGATAGCCTGTTGTGACCTTGAAGAACAGCGCGTGTCGGCCCGTCACGCTGCGGACGGTAGTCTCGATGATACCGTTGCCGTGCCCAATGGCGCATTGACCGATTTCCTCGCCGTCCTCGCTGTCCAGCAGGATGTGCAGCACGCTGTCTGTGCCGCAGCCCGTCACCTCCGCGCAGAACTGCATGGTCTGGCTGGAGAAGTCGTCGCCAAAATCGAAATACTTGTATCCGATGACGCTGCCGTCCCGAATGCCCGTGACGACGCGCTCGAAAACCGACTTCTCGGTGATGAAAGCGCCGCCCTTGAGCACGCAGGCGATATCCGCAAGTGTGATCTCATAGGGATTCAGCGACTCCGCGAAGCCGAGGGAGGTCATCTCCACGGGCGGGATGGTGCCGTCAGGGAGCATCTCGATGCGCTCCACGCAGGCGCGGCGGGACATGATGGTGCCGTTGGTCATGCGGTGATAGAAGATGTACCACTGGCCGCCGATGCAGGCGATGGAGCCGTGATCGTTGCCGCCGGGGTAATCCACGCCGTTGTCCACGATCCAGCCGCGATAGGTGAAGGGGCCGGTAGGCTTGTCGGAGGTGGCGTAGGCGAGGCGGCTGCCGCGCTTGGGAGAGTAGATGAGGTAGTAGGTATCGCCGACCTTGCGCATCGAGGCCGCCTCGAAGAACAGGGTGTCCGTGTTTGTAAAGCCGCCTTCTTCACGGGGCTGGCAGGGGATGATGTGCTCGATGCAGGTGCCGTCCAGCACATGGGTCATGTCCTGCGAGTCGATCTCCGCCATGAAGGAGCGCTCGTAGCCGCAGTAGATGTACACGCGCCCGTCGTCATCCACCAGCACGCCGGGGTCAATGAACCAGCCGTTGCAGCAGATTTCGTCCGGGATGGTGTACCGGTAGGGTCCCAGCAGCCTGAAGGGCCCCTCCGGTCTGTCGCTGACGGCCACGCACCCCTTCGCGCCAACGATGTAGGCGAACAGATAATACTTGCCGTCCTTCTCCACCACATCAGGGGCAAAGAGGCGGTTGCCCTGATCCGTCCAGTCGGTATCGGCGGGATGATCGCGATCGGGCTGGGTATGGAAGATATCGCCGTGGCAGACCCAATGGTTCAGGTCATTGACAGGGGCGCTCCAGCACTTGAGCACATGATCGCAGAATTCATTCGATCCCGCTTTGTCATGGGAACCGTAGATATACACCCGGTCGCCGAAGACGCGGGGTTCGCCGTCGGGGATGTATTCCCAGCCGGGCAGGTAAGGATTCGCCATGGTTGATCTTCCTTTCAAGAGACGTGTTTACAGGTCAAGAGGGAAGCCGTCGAGCAGGCCGAGATCCCAGAGGAGGGAGCTGGTGAGGTACTTGTCGCGGATGTCGCGGGAGGCGAGGAACGCGTCGTAGGTGTCCTGCTCGCTCTCGTCGATCTCCGCGGGATGAACGGGCATGCCGACCTTCTCCATCAGCGCGATGATGCTGTCCGTCTCGGGCAGTTCCTCGTCGATTATGCGCAGGATATCGTCCCAGTGAGCGAGAATGACGTCGAGCCGCTGCTGGTGGGCTGCGGGATCGTTCTTGTGCCAGAGGTGGTTTTCGCTGTCGATCAGGGTCTGCGCGGCCTTGCCGAACACCCGGCGGACATTCTGTTCCCACGCGGCGGGGTCAAAGGCGCGCATGGCGGCTTCGGCCTGTTCGCGGCTGGGGGTGATTTTCCGGAGTCGGTCATAGATGCGCAGCGTCAGATAAGTGCCCACGCCAACCTGAATGCCATGCAGCTCCAGCGGCAAGCCGCGATCCAGCGCGAACATCTCCCAGAGATGAGAGAAGTAATGCTCCAGCCCGGAGGCGGGACGCGACACCTGCGCGAAAGCCATGGCCATGCCGGAGAGGATCAGGCCCTCCGCCACCGCGCCGATGACCTCGGGGTCGCGCTCCATCAGCCGGGGAGCCGCCGAGACGATCTTCCTGAGGGAGCTGCGCATCAGCGCCGCCACAGCCTCGCAGTAATACTCGCCGGTCACCAGATGGGAGATGCGCCACTCGCACAGGGCGATGTATTTCGCCAGCATGTCGCCAAGGCCAGCCCACAGCATACGCTCCGGCGCGTCCTTCATGATTTCCGTGTCCGCGAGGATCACGTCCGGGCAGGCGTTGTACAGCGTGACCTTGACCCGGTTCTGGATCATGGAGGAGGAATTCGAGGCATAGCCGTCCATCGACGGAGCGGTGCCAACGACCATCTGCGGGCAGCCGATGGCATGGGACAGCACCTTGCAGCAGTCGTTGATGACGCCGGAACCGACGGCCAGCACGCAGTCGCAGGATGGGTCAATGGCCATGCACAGCGCGCCGACGGCCTGCTCGTCCGGGTCGACATGGGGCTGGTCGAAGCAGAAGAGCTGGTAGGGGATACCGGCCTCCGTCAGCACCTTCTCCACTTTTGCCCATGCCGCTGCCTTGGTGTTGCGGTCGCAGGCGATAAAGGGCTTCTTCACCCCGATCTTTGCCATGGCCTCGGGCAGAAACGACACCGCGTCCCGGCAGATTTTGACGTATTTGAGCCCTGTCGCGTGACGGCGGCCGCACTCGCAGTCATAACCGCCCTCGCGGATGAGCTCCTCCAGAGACATGTGAGCAAAATCATTCATGGTCGTTTTCCGCCTTTCCTGACATGTTTCGTAAAGCCTTGAGCCGTTTCATCACGTCGCTGCCACCGCGTCCGAACAGATCGTGCAGGGCCTTGAATTCCTGATAGAGCCGGTCATAGATCGCGGCGTTCTCCGGCTGGGGATAACAGACCGTCTCATCCTTGCCGCCCATGGCCCGGGCAGCCTCCGCAGCAGTGGGGTAGAAACCCGCGGCAACAGCGGCGAAGATGGCGCTGCCCAGCGCGGGGCCCTGCGCGGCGGAGGAGATGCGGACGGGCATTTGCAGCACGTCAGCGTAAATCTGCATGGCGAGAGCGTTCTTCTGCGGGATGCCGCCGCTGGCATGGAATGCCTCGACAGGCACGCCGCTGTCCCGGTAGTTCTCGAGGATGACCCTCGCGCCGTAGGCCGTGGACTCGAGCAGCGCCCGGTAGATTTCCTCCGGGGTGGTCTGCAGCGTCATGCCCAGCAGGAGACCGGTTAGGTCGGCGTCGGCCAGCACGCTGCGGTTGCCGTTCCACCAGTCCAGCGCCAGAAGGCCGCTCTCTCCGGGGCGCAGACGGGCAGCCTTCTCGGTCAGCAGCGCCTGAACGGACAGACCGCGGGATGCCGCTTCCTGCTCATAGGCCGCCGGAACACAGGTGCGCTCAAACCAGTGGAAGCTGTCCCCAACGCAGCTCTGACCCGCCTCGTAACCCGCCCAGCCGGGGAGCACGCCGTCCCTCACCACGCCGCTCATGCCGGGCACAGGCAGCGTGCGCTTACCCATGAGAATGTGGCAGGTGGAGGTGCCGATGATTGCCAGCAGTTTGCCGGGGCCATCGATGCCCGCCGCCGGGACGCAGACATGGGCGTCGATGTTGCCCGTAGCCACCGCAATGCCCGGTCTGAGCCCGTAACGCCGAGCGGCCTCCTCCGTCAGGGTTCCCGCGCATTCGCCAAGGGGCAGGATCGGGCCGCTGACCTTCTCCTCGACGACATTTCCGAAGGCTGGGTTCAGCGCCCGGAAAAACGCATTGTCCGGGAATTGGCCCGCATGGAACGCCTTGTAGCCAAGGCAGCCTGCGCTGCGGGTCTGCCGTCCGGTGAGCCGCCAGACGAGCCAGTCGGTCATCTCGACATAATGCGCCATGGCCGCGTAGACCTCCGGCGCCTCCTCCAGCACCTGCAGCAGCTTCGGGAAGTACCACTCCGCATTGACCTTGCCGCCGTAGAGGGGCAGCCAAGGCTCGCGGCGCTCCTCGGCGATGCGGGTCATGCGCCGGGCCTGTTCCTGCGCGGCGTGATGCTTCCACATCATTACCCACGCATGGGGCGTATCCCGGAAGCGGTCGGTCAGGCACAGGGGCGTACCCTGCGCATCGACAGGGAGCACGGTGCTGGACGTACAGTCAAGACCTATGCCGACGATGTCCGCCGGATCGACATGACGGGCCAGCTCGGGCAGCGTCGCGTCAAGGACGTCCAGATAGTCCTGCGGGTGCTGGAGTGCCCAGTCCGGCGGCAGCGGGATACCCGAGGGAAGCGAACGATCCATCACGCCATGGGGATAGTTAAGCTGCGCCGATGCGATCTCCCTGCCGTCCGACGCGTTAACCAGCACCGCCCGGCCGCTCAGGGAGCCAAAGTCGACGCCAATGGTGTATCGTGGCATGCGGTCACCTCTTTTCATGCCATAAGGTTCTCCAACTGAGCGGCAACTTCCTGCGCGTTTCGACATCGAATTTTCTCCTCTGGCTTGACCGGAGGCTCTGAAACCGTTATACTAAAGAAAGATAAACAACAGGAGGGTTCTCCATGACGACAGATATTCTCATCATTGGCGCGGGCGTCGTGGGCTGCGCACTGGCGCGGGTGCTCAGCCGCTATGAGGCGGACATCGTGGTGCTGGAGCGCGGAGCGGACGTGGCAGAGGGCGCGAGCAAGGCCAACAGCGGCATCGTGCACGCGGGCTTCGACGCGCATCCGGGAACGCTCAAGGCCAAGCAGAACGTCGAGGGCGCGGCGATGTATCCGGCGCTGTGCGAGGAGCTGGGCGTGCCCTACAGTCAGCCCGGCGCGCTGGTGATCGGTTTTAACGAGGAAGACCGCAAGACCCTCGAAACGCTGGTCGAGCAGGGTGTTCAAAATGGCGTGCCCGGCGTGCGGCTGATCCAGCGGGACGAGGTGCTGGCCCTCGAGCCGAACACCAACCCCGAGGTGCTCTGCGCGCTTTACGCGCCGACCTCAGGCCTGACCAGCCCCTACGAGATGACCTTTGCGCTGGCGGATCATGCGGCGGTTAACGGCGTGCGGTTCCGGCTGAATGAGGAGGTCACCTCCGTCGAAAAGGGCGAGGACGGCCTGTGGCATGTCAAGGCGACCAGCGGCGAATATGTCTGCCGGGTGGTCGTGAACTGCGCGGGCGTGGGGTCGGCGGCCATCCACAACATGATGTCCGAGGACAAGCTGACCATCATCAACCGCCGCGGCCAGTATTATCTGATGGATCGGATGGACCCGATGCCCTTCAGGATGACCATGTTCCAGTGCCCGACGAAGATGGGCAAGGGCGTGCTGGTCAGCCCGACGGTGCACGGCAACCTGCTGCTGGGCCCCTCGGCGGAGGATATCCCCGACGCCTGCGACACGGCCACCACCGGGGATATTCTGGACTTCGTGCTCGACAAGAGCAAGCTGACATGGCCTGCCGCCTCGACCCGCGGCGCCATCACGAATTTCTCCGGTATCCGCGCTCATGAGGCGAAGGGCGACTTCGTCATCGGAGCGGTGAAGGGTCAGGAGAATGCCTACGAGACTGTCGGTATCGAGAGCCCCGGCCTGTCCTCGGCTCCGGCTATCGCGGAGTCGCTGGGCGCGCAGATCGCTGAGGAGCAGGGCCTTGCCCGCAAGGCGGAGATCGTCCCGACCTTGAAGCGGGAGAAGCCCTTCCATGCCATGACCACCGCCGAGCGCGCTGAAGCCGTCAAGGCTGACCCGCTGAACGGGCGGCTGGTCTGCCGGTGCGAAGTGGTGACGGAGGCGGAGATTCGCGAGGCCATTCGCCGTCCCGTGGGCGCGACCACCATCGACGGCGTCAAGCGGCGCACCCGCGCGGGCATGGGCCGCTGTCAGGGCGGATTCTGCTCGCCGAGAGTCGCGGAGATTCTTGCCGAGGAGCTGGGCGTGCCCATGACTGAGATTACCAAGTGCGGCGGGGAGAGCCGACTGCTGGTGGGCACCATCGCCGATGCCATGACGAAGGAGGCTGAGTGAGATGAGCAATGAAATGAGCGGCGTCCTTCATGTAGACGTGCTGGTCGTCGGTGCGGGCCCGGCGGGTTTGGCGGCGGCGATCGCGGCGAGAGAGGACGGCATTGACAGTCTGCTCGTCCTCGAGCGGGAGCACAACCCCGGCGGCATCCTGCGCCAGTGCATTCACAACGGCTTCGGCCTGCACCGCTTCAAGGAGGAGCTGACCGGCCCCGAGTATGCCCAGCGGGATATCGACCGGGCGCGGGAGCTGAAGATCGAGATTCAGTGCGACACCACGGTGCTCTCCGTGGAAGCCGACCATACCGTGACCTGCGTCAGCGCCGAGCATGGCCTGCAGGTGATCAAGGCCAAGGCGATCATTCTCGCCATGGGCTGCCGGGAGCGGCCCCGCGGCGCGCTGGGTACGCCGGGCACGAGGTGCGCTGGCATTTACTCCGCCGGCACCGCGCAGAAGTTCGTCAACCTTGAGGGCTACATGCCCGGCAAGCGTGTGGTCATCCTTGGCAGCGGCGATATCGGGCTCATCATGGCCCGGCGCATGACCCTGCAGGGCGCGAAGGTGCTGGCCTGCGTGGAGATCATGCCCTATTCTTCGGGCCTGAACCGCAACATCGTCCAGTGCCTTGAGGATTATGACATTCCACTCTATCTGTCCCATACCGTCATCGACATTCAGGGCAGGGAGCGCCTCTCCGGGGTGACTGTGGCGAAGGTCGATGAGAACCGCCGCCCCATTCCCGGCACGGAAATCCAGTTTGACTGCGACACGCTGCTGCTCTCCGTCGGCCTGATCCCGGAGAACGAGCTCAGTCAGGGCGCGGGTGTGTCGCTCTCGCCGCTGACCTCCGGCGCGGTGGTCGACGACGCGCTGCAGACCAGCGTTCCCGGCATCTTCGCCTGCGGCAACGTACTGCATGTGCATGATCTGGTCGACCATGTGTCCAATGAGTCCTTCAAGGCCGGCCATGCGGCGGCGGCTTATGCCCGCGGGGAGATCGCCGAAGCGCAGACCATTGAGGTCAGGGACGGCAGCGGCGTCCGCGGCACAGTGCCCCAGCGTATCCGTCAGGGGATCGACACTGAGATCGATCTGATGTTCCGCCCCTCCGCGGTATTCCGCAAGGCGACCTGCGTGGTCAGGTGCGGCGAGAGGGAGATTGCCCGGCGCAAGGCGCCCATCTTCACCCCCGGCGAGATGGCGGTTATGACGCTGAAGCCCGAGGTTGTGGCTGCGCTTGACGGCCCGGTGACCGTGTCGATTGAAGGAGGCGAGTGAGCATGGAACAGACGATTACCTGCATCAGCTGCCCCGTGGGCTGCCGGATGACGGTTCAGGTGGAGGAGGGTGCGTTCGTTTCCGTGGCGGGCAACACCTGCAAGCGTGGCGAGACCTATGCCCGGCAGGAATGCGTGGCCCCGGAGCGCATGGTCACGGCGGTTATTCCGGTGGAGGGCAGCGCCATGCCGCTGTCCGTCAAGACCCGCACGCCCATCCCCAAGGCGAAGATTCAAGACTGCATGGCGGCGCTGGCAAAGGTCAGGCTGACAGCTCCCGTCGCGATGGGCGCGGTGGTGCTGGCCGATGTGTGCGGCACGGGAGTCGATGTCATCGCGACCAAGTCGGTGGAATGACAATCACAAGGACATAAGAAAAATCCCGCTGTTCGGCGGGATTTTTTGTGTTGGATTGTTCAGTGACGGCAGCGCAATTATTGCGCTTCCCGGCCGAGG
>JAFLST010000030.1 GCA_022510815.1 Christensenellaceae bacterium
CGAGGACTACTGCATCAAGCCCATGAACTGCCCCGGCGGCGTCATGGTCTACCGCAGCCAGCCCCACAGCTACCGCGACCTGCCCATGCGCTGCGGCGAGCTGGGTCTGGTGCACCGCCATGAGCTCAAGGGCGCGCTGCACGGCCTGTTCCGGGTGCGCTGCTTCACGCAGGACGACGCGCACATCTTCATGACCCGCGAGCAGATTCCCAGCGAGATCGCCGGCGTGGTGAAGCTGATCGACGAGGTGTACAAGAAGTTCGGCTTTGAGTATTTCGTCGAGCTGTCCACCCGGCCCGAGGATTCCATGGGCTCCGATGAGGACTGGGAGGACGCGACCAACGGCCTCAAGACCGCGCTGGAATCCCTGAACATGCCCTACATCGTCAACGAGGGCGACGGCGCGTTCTACGGCCCCAAGATCGACTTCCACCTGCGCGACTGCCTCGGCAGAACGTGGCAGTGCGGCACGATCCAGCTCGACTTCCAGATGCCGCTCAACTTCGACCTGGAATACGTTGCCGAGGACGGCAGCCGCAAGCGCCCGATCATGATTCACCGCGTGGTGTACGGCTCCATGGAGCGGATCATCGGCGTGCTGACCGAGCACTTCGCGGGCAAGTTCCCGCTGTGGATGGCCCCGCTGCAGGTCAAGGTGCTGCCCGTGTCCGACAAGAGCATGGACTACGCCAAGACCGTCTACGAGGCCCTGCGGAAGAACCGCGTGCGCGTCGAGCTGGACGACACCAGCGAGAAGATCGGCTACAAGATCCGCAAGGCCCGGCAGGTGGATCGCGTGCCCTACATGATCATCATCGGCGAGAAGGAGGTCGCGGAGAACACCGTCTCCGTCCGTGACCGCGCCACCGACGAGACCACGAACTACGCGCTGGACGCGTTCATCGAGAAGCTCATGCAGGAGATTAAGGATCGGGTGTAAAAGGGGCTTCCCCGCTGCGGCAGGCCCGCGCCTGAACGCAGACGCCCGGTCAGCTGACAGAGCACATGGTTCCTGTGGAGGGGTCTCCGGCCCGACGGCCGCGCAGACCGCCATCGTCCCCGCTCAAAGGAGCGGGGATTTTTTTGCGAAGCTGCGGCACATGACGAGCGGCGAAGAACAGCGGGCCCGCCGCGCGCACGCAAAAAAGCCGCTGGCACGGCCTCGCGTTGGGTCATGCCAGCGGCTTGATTTCTTGACCTGCCCGCGTTACGGGCTGTCCGGCGTCAGCCATGGGCTCAGGCAGAGGTGTGCTGCCGGGCGCGCTTTTTCTGATAATGCGCGAGGCACAGGTAGTAGATCAGTCCGACCGCGAAGAATACGATGCACAGAGAGAAGGCAAGGTTGTAGCCGCTGTACTGAATGGCAGCCCCGCCCAGCGACGGCGCGATGCCCTGCATCAGGTCGTTGAAAATGTAATAGGTGCTGGTTGCGACGCCCCGCTGATCGGCGCTCAGGGATTTCAGGCAGGAGGCCTGCACCGCGGGCTGCGCGCCGCCCTGACCGAAGGCAAGCAGCACGGCGGCGACAAGCAGATGGACGATCCCGGTCGCGCGCATCATCATCAATACGCCCGCCATGCTCAGGATCAGGCCGGGGATGAGCACGGAGGAGATGCCGAAGCGGTCGTGGGCCTTGCCGAGAAAGGGCCGCAGAATGAACAGCGCCGCGGCCAGCACCGTAAAATACAGCGTGGCGTTGACGATGCCCCGCGCGTCGGCGTACAGCACAAGGAAATTGGACACGGTGCTGCTGGTGTAGCTGAACAGCGACCCCAGACAGGCGATGGGGATCAGCGCCGGAGCGATCCACCTGTTCCGGGCAGGTCGCGAGGAACCGCGGGCGTCGCGCTCGGGCTGCTTCGCGGCAGCCACAGGGGCGCTGAAGGGCGGCGTCAGCAGCAGCAGAACGCAGATCAGCGAAGCCGCGCCGGCAAGGATGAACGAAATCCGGATGCCGAAGGCCTCCGCCAGCGACGAGCCCAGCAGCGGCCCGACAGCCGACGCGATGATATGCCCCAGCCCCACATAGCCTACGCCCTCGCCCATGCGCGTCTCCGGGATGAAGTGGCCCGCGAAGGCAAACAGCGTCGTGCCGCTCAGGCAGAACGCCACGCCGGTCATCACGCGCAGCACCACGATGCCCGCCTGAGAGGAGACGCAGGCGTACAGCATGATGGAAACGCCGAAGAGCACGGACGAGCCGGTCAGAATTTTCCGCCGGTCGGCCCAGTCGGCAAGCCTGCCGGAAAAGGGCCTTGTGACAAGGCAGGTGTAGGACATCAGCCCGCTGAGCGTTCCCGCCATGGCAAGGGGGATGCCCTGCCCGGTCAGATACTTCGTGAAAATCGGGGCAATCATGTAAAAGCTCAGGCTCTGGAGGAACTGGATCACGATCAGCATATAGAATGCCGCCGGGAAACGATCCTGCCGGTGAGAAATGTTCGTCATGTCGATCTCCTATCTGTGTGCAGACTCATCCCTTGACCGATCCGATCATCACGCCCTTGACGAAATACCGCTGCACGAACGGATAGACGCACAGGATCGGGAGTGTCGCGACCACGATGGTGCAGTATTTGATCAGGTTCTGCTCGGCCAGCACGGAGATGTTCAGCCCGGTCTCGATGCTGCGCTGATTGCTGGCCACCAGAATCTCCCGCAGGAAGAGCTGCAGGGGCCACTTCGTCCGATCCATCAGGAAGATGGAGGCCGTGAACCAGCTGTTCCAACTGGCGACGGCCACAAACAGCGCCACGACGGCGATGGTCGCCTTGGAGACGGGAATGATGATCGACAGCAGGATCCGCAGGTCGTTCGCCCCGTCAAGCTGGGCCGACTCCTCAAGCTCCGCCGGAATCTGCATCATCGAGGTGCGCATGATAATCAGGTTAAACGGCGAGAATGCGCTGGTGAGCACGATGGACCACATCGAGTCCAGCAGCCCCAGATTCATGACCAGCATGTAGTTGGGAATCAGGCCGCCGTTGAAGAGCATGGTGAAGGAGATGAACAGCATCAGCACGCTCCTGGGCATGAAGCGCTTGCGCGACAGGACGTAGCCCGCCACGACGGTCAGCGCCAGGTTGATCAGCACGCTCATGCCCACATAGAACAGCGTGTTCCGGTAGCCGATAAAGATGTTCTCCACCTGCAGGATGGACCGGTAGCCGCTGAATGTCAGCGGAAAGAGCGGGATCAGGTGCAGGCTCTTGTTGCGGGTGAGGGACAGCGGGTCGGAAATGGAGCAGCACAGAACGTGCAGCATCGGCGCCAGACAGCAGAAGGCGACGGCGGCCAGCAGCACATAATTGAAGGCGCAGAAGGCCTTTCGGCTCCGGGTTGGTGCGATTCTCATAGGGCCACCTCTTAAAACAGACTGATTTCAGAATACCGCTTGCTCAATGCGTTGGCGCTGAGCACCAGAATAAAGCTGACCACGGAGTTGAACATGCCCACAGCCGTGCTGAAGCTGATCTTCTGCTTCACGATGCCCGTGCGGTAAACATAGGTGGAGATGACGTCGGCGGTCTCATAGGTCGACGGAGAATAAAGCAGGAGCACCTTCTCAAAGTTGACGTTCATGATCGCGCCGCAGCGCAGAATCAGCATCATGATGATGGTGGGCATAATGCCCGGAAGCGTCACATGGATGGTCTGCTTGAGCCGGCCCGCGCCGTCGATGCACGCCGCCTCATAAAGCTCGTCGTTCACGCCGGAGAGCGCCGCCAGATAGATGATGCTGTCAAAGCCGATGGACTGCCACACGCTCGAGACCGTGAAAATCGTTCTGAAATACTGCGGGAAGGTAATGTAGCTCTTCGCCTGACCGCCCAAGGCCTGCGCGATGGAGGAAAAAACGCCCGTCGAGTTTGTGAACTCAAGGATGAGGCCGGCCACCACGATCATGGAGATAAAATGCGGCATGTAGCTGACGGTCTGGATCACCTTTTTGAACTTGAGGTTATTCACCTCGTTGAGCAGCAGCGCAAAGAGGATCGCCGACGGGAAATTGAACAGCAGATCCAGCCCGCTCAGAACCAGCGTGTTGCGCAGCGTGCGAATGAAAAACAGCCCCTGAAAGAAGTCGCGGAAGTTCTTCAGGCCCACCCAGTCGCTGTGCAGAATGCCCTTGGCGTAGGTGTAGTTTTGAAAGGACATGACCAGACCGCCCATGGGCACATAATTGAAAATCAACAGATAAACGACCACCGGCAGAACCATCCAGTACAGGAGCCGGTTGCTCCGGTAGTTTTGGATCAGCGCGCGAATCTTCATGCTCTTCTACCCATTCCTTCAAATAAAGGGAAGGCGAGCCTTGTGGCTCACACCATTCGACTCGCCTTCCCGTGGCGTTGCTTGTTACCTGCTCATGTAGCGGTCGTAGGCGCTCTGATACGCCTCGAGCACTTCGTCAATGTTCAGGCCCTTGAGCTGCGCGATGAACTGATCGTATTGATCCATGGGCTCAAGGTTCATGATGAACTTGACCGTCATCTCCTCGGTGTAGGACTTGATGTCGGCGAAGTATTCGGAGTAGACTTCCTTTTCATCCTTGTTCAGGGTCATGGTCTGGGGGAGCAGATACTCCGTGTCGCTGTTGGCGTTCCACAGCGCGGCCATGGCGCGGGTCTCCTCGGAGGTGTCGCGGCCCATCACATACTCGCCGAAATAGTTGCCCGGCAGCGCGTAGGCCGACAGCGCGCAGATCATGCTGCCCTGAGGATTGTTGGTGACCAGCTCGGTGTATTCGGGCAGGCCGTCGACCAAGGTGTAGGTCTTTCCCTCGGTGCCGAAGTTGAGCAGCGCGAAGCCCTCGTCGGTGTAGAACTGATCGAGATACTTCACGGCGATCTCGGGATTCTGGCAGCTGGTGGAGATGGCGCAGCTCTTGGAGATGATGCGGCCGGAGGAGCCGTTCACATGCAGCTGGTCGCCGACCTCCTTGACGGGCATGGGCGCGGCGATGTAGCTGACGTCAGGGTTGGTGGCGCTGCCCAGCACGCTGTAGTAGTCCAGGATGCCGCCGTGGTCGCTCGTGGCCGCGCAGTCGTTGCTGCTCATGAGGGCGAACACGTCATCCACGGTGATGAGCGACGGGAAGTCCGGGTCGATCAGGCCCTCGCTGTACCACTGCGCCATCATGGCGACATACTCGCGATAGCCCTCCGTCAGCGGCGCGTAGCACACCTGATCGTCCACCACGAAGAAGTCCAGCGTGGGGTTGATGATGTTCGGCGCGACAAAGCCGAAGGCGGCGGAGAAGGAATTGTACTTGGTGATGCCGTTGGCGCAGATGCTGAAGGCGCGGGTGAGGCCCAGCTCGTTGCGGCAGCGGGAGAGGAAGGTGTGCCAGTCATCGAAGGTAACCGGAACGTCCATCTCCAGCTTGTCCAGCAGGTCCTTGCGGATGATGGGGCCGCCCCATGTCACGTCCGCCTCGTCCTGATAGATGGGCGAGCAGATGTAGGGCATCTTGCCGGAGTCGGTGTACATGCTCTTGTGGCGGAATTCAGAGGCGTTCATGACCTCCATGTAATGCGGCGCGTACGCTTCCACATAATCCTTCAGGTCGATGATCACGCCGTCGTCGATGGCGCCCTCGCCGCCGGTGGAGTAGTAGCTGTCGAACCAGATGATGATGTCCGCGTACTGGCGGCGGGCCATCATCAGCGAGAAGTTGGTCTCGGCCTCGCCGATGGGCGGATGGATGAAGGAGAGATGCACGCCCGTCTTCTCTTCCATGATCTTGAAGACGTCGTTGTCTTCCATCTTCTCAATCAGCTTGCCGACGGCGTCCTGATTGGAGATGTCGACCCACACCGTCAGTGTGACCGGCTCCTCGGTGACCCTGCTGATGGTGGTGCCCATCAGCATCTTTTCCTGGATGGTGCTCTCGTTGACCGCGAACTCCTCCGCAGAGGCGACGCCGGCAAGCAGCATCATGGCAAGAAGCATACAGATCAGTTTTCGCAACATATGCGTCCTCCTTTTTGCACCCGATGCTCCGGTGCTTTTTGTTGTTTTCATGATAGGGGATTTTCGCGGATGTGTAAATTGGCTGTATTTGATCTGAGGATGAACATGTTTTCAGCCGGGCATGTCGTTTTTTTGCACCTTCTGGCCCAAATTCACAAATCGCCCGAGACCGCCGCGTTGGTTTTCCACTGCCCCGGCGTGATGCTCTCGTAGCGCTTGAACACGCGGATCAGCGTCTGGCTGCTGTTATAGCCCACCCGCTCCGCCACGTCGGAGATGGTCATCTCGGGGTCGCGGAGCATCATCTCCTTCGCCTTCTGGATGCGGTAGCGGTTGATGTAATCCAGCATGCCGCTGTTGGTCTCCTTTTTGAACCGCCTGGAGAGGAAGGGCAGCGACACATGGAACGCGTCGGCAATCTGCTGCACCGACAGCGATTCCTCGAAGTAGTGACGGGCGACGTATTTGATCACCCCATCGGCGCGCACGTCGTTGTCGTCGCGGCCGTCCTTCATGCCGATCAGCTGGTCAAAGGCGCCTAAGATGGTCTGCTTGAGCTCCGTCATGGTCTTGGCCGTGAGCAGCCGCTCCTGAATGCCGCTGGTCTCGTAGAGGGAAACGTCCACGTCCGGCGCGATCTCATGGAACAGGTTGAGCATGATGTTCATCAGGCCGAACATGCGGCAGCGCATCACATAGACCGACGTGCCGTCCTGATAATCATAATAGGAAATCAGATCGTGGAGGAGCTTCTGCCCCTGCTTGTAATCCCCCGCCATCATGGCGTCGGTGAACTGGCGCTCCACGTCGTAGGCGTCGTAATGGTTCCAGGCGATGCTGGTGGTGAACATCGCCGGATGATACATGACGATATCCGGCGTATCCTGCATCAGGTAGCTGCAGTATTCCATGCAGTCCAGCGCGTGCCTGTAGGAGACGGCGATATCATCGACGTGGTGGCAGGCGTCGCCGATGAAAAAGCGCAGATTGATGTCCGGGAATTCGCTGCTGAGGATTCTGATCATCTGGTTGGCGATGTCGTGGGTGGCCAGCTGCGCGTCGTCGCTGGACAGATGCGGCCCGAAGCAGAGAATCGAGCCCAGCTGGCTGCCCTCGACGCACACGACGCCGTGCCACTGCCCCTCCTGCTGGTTCTCGCGGATGATCTCCCGCAGGCGGCGTTTCAGGTTCATCAGCAGGCCGTCCCGCTGATCCGGCTGGCCGTCCTCGGCGGCGACGTCGATGACGGTGGCGGTGAACAGAACGCCCTGCAGCGTCCTTTTCAGCTTGTCCAGATGGTGCCTTTCATCCTGATTGAGATAGCCGCCGGTAATCAGCAGGTGGAGCATGCGGTCGTCCACGATCGTGCTCAGCCGGGAGAGCTGCGTCTGCATGCGCGTGGAGTCCTGCTGCAGCTGCGCGAGCTTCTGGTTGAGCTGCTTGAAATCGTCCTGAGAGCCCGCCTCGGCGACGTTGGCAAGCCGCTTCAGCTCCGCCACAGGCTGGTAGTTGTGCCTCGTCAGCAGCATGGAGATCAGCGTGCCGATCAGCAGAATGCCCACCACCGACCAGACGAAAGCCCGCTTGAGCGCATAGAGATCCCGCAGATAGACGTTCACGGGAACCGTGATCACATACCGGATGCCGGGCAGCGCGGAGCTGGTGGAGGATACCAGCCTGCCGTCGATGGTCGCGGGCGTCTCGCCGGAGAGGCTGAGGAGCTCGTCGTAGGGAATCGTCGCGCCCTCCTCCGCGCTTGCCCCAAAGCGCTCGCCGTTTTCAAACAGCACATAGGCGTTCCCGCCGCAGGAGGCCTCCACGCTGCTCAGCAGCTCCTCCGCGCTCCGGGTGTTGAGCTTGATGATGACGGTTAGCTTGGGGTTTTTCCCGATATCCAGCGACTTCAGCGAGATGATCGAATGATGGTCGGCGGAGAAGAACGCGTAGTTCTGAAAGGTCGAAACCTGATCGAAAAACCAGTCCGAGCTCACGCCCAGCCGGTTGGCGATGACATTGTCCAGCTGGTTGTTCTCCGTAAAGATGCGCGCGCCGTCCAGCAGGCAGTTCATGGACGAATAGTAGAGATAGACGCTCCCGACGATCCCCTGCCGGGCGTAGTCGGACAGGGAGCGGCTGTAGGTGTGCAGCCGGTAATACTGGTGCGCGTCGAAGGGCAGGCTGATGTTGCTGATCTTCTGAATGTCCGGAGAAATGGCGATGTTGTCCTCGATATCCTTGATCTGGGAGAACCATTCGTCAAACATGCTGCCAACCTGCCGGATGGTGGTGATGTTGCTCTCGTGCAGCTTGCGCTCAAGAAGCGCCTGCGAGCGGGCAAAATAGATGGCAAAAAAGACAACGGGAATCACAAGCACCAGAATAAAACATAAAAACCAGTGCTTGAACGTTCTGGAACGCCAGTTGGTATACTTCATCATATGAGCCTCCATCGGTCAATTCGATGATGGTATAAGTTTGACCTAAAAAAACGAAATACCTTTCTTGCGCGCGTTGCCAATTTTGGCCGGGCGATAGCCGTTTTTTAACCCGCGGGCGCAAACAGGCCCAAAAACAAGCCATGCCTGCGGTCAAGAACGGTGATTGACGCGGCGGGCGCTCTTGGATAGACTAAGGGCAACCAATTGATGGAGGTGTGCCATATGGGCGTCACAAGGTGCCATTTCTTCTCTTCTGTGCTGCAGTTCAATACAAGCCTTACCATGACCATTCCCGACCCGCAAAAATGGTTCCCGGCCTCCGAGCTGCCCGGCCATCGCGTGCAGTTCCCCGTGCTCTATGTGCTCCACGGCGGCGGCGAGGACTCCACGACCTGGCTCAGGCGCACCCATCTGGAGGACTATTGCGAAGAGCTGGGAATCATGTCCGTCTCGATTGACGCGATGCACAGCTGCTATGCCGACATGGCGCATGGGTCGAGGTTTTTCACCTATCTCACGCAGGAGCTGCCCGCCTTTGTGGAGTCCATGTTCCCGGCGTCTCCCTGCCGGGAGGATCGGTTCATCGCGGGCTTTTCCATGGGCGGACAGGGCACCCTGAAGGCGGTGTTCCGCTGCCCGGAGCGCTACATGGCCGGCATGCCCCTCTCCGGCGCGCGGGATATCGTCTCGCTGTGCGAGAAGTGGGCCTCCATGGAGAACGGGCCCGATATGACCGGCCCGATCAACGCGCTGGGGCCCATTGATCAGATCCGCAACAGCGAGAATGACCTTGTCTGGCTGGCCAAGCGTTCCGCGGCTTACCGGGACCGGCTGCCCATGCTCTTCCTCGCCTGCGCCAAAAACGACTACGCCGCGCCCCTGTCCCATGAGTATCACGACCTGCTCGACTCGCTGGGCATCAGGCACGAGTATTTTCAGGACGAGGGCATCCATGATTTCTACTTTGCCGACAAGGCGCTCAGGAAGGCGCTGTACGAGTGGCTTCCGCTGCGCAAACCGACATTGACGAAGGAGTGAAACGGCCATGATCATCAAGCATACCTTCTATTCCCACGCGCTTGAGAGCGAGGAAACAATCTGCCTGGTTCTTCCGGATCATACGTTTGCCTCGACGCCGGCCTACAACGCGGAGCTGCTGGCCAGCCACAAGGCGAAGCTGCCCGTGCTGTATCTGCCGGGGGAGAAGGGCCGCGAGTGCGATTGGTGGCTCCGCCATACGATGGTGGAGAGCGATATCAACCGCCCGGACAGGCTGTGCGCGGCGATCGGGATTCGCGGCCATGCCGACGCGGACTGGCCCGCGCTGATGGAGGAGCTGGCAGCCGTGCTCCCCGCGCTGTTCCCGCTGAACCGGAACAGGCAGTATATGCTCGTCTATGGCGAGGCCGCCAGGCAGGCGTCCGCGCTGGAACAGAGCAAGGCCGTCGCGGTGCTGCCCGCCGCCGGAGAGGACGCGAGGTCCGCCCTTGCCGAAGCGCTCAGGCGCATTGCGGAGCAGGAGGTGCCCCATGCGGATTCACAGCCGTGAAGCCTGTCCCATGCGGGACGGAACCGCGCTCCACTTTGATCTGTATCGCCCGGACAGCGGCGGAGCCTGCCCCGCCATCGTGATGCGCACCCCTTACGGCAGGGACAAGATTCACAAGGAGCGCATCTATCAGAACATCGCGCTGCTGACGGACGCCGGCTACAGCGTGGTGGTCATGGACCTGCGGGGAACGGGCGATTCGGAAGGCACGTTCCGCGTGAACACGGAGAACGAATACGAGGATGGCTACGACGCCGTCGAATGGGTCGCCGCGCAGCCGTGGTGCAACGGCAAGGTGGGTATGTTCGGGCTGTCCTACTTCGGCTTTACCCAGCTGGCGGCCGCGTCGCTGAATCCGCCGTCGCTCAAGGCCATCTGCCCCTTCATGACGCAGGCGCTGGACCCCTTCGGCGCGCACATGAACTCCCACACCATCAACGACCTGCACCTCAACTGGATCTACGCCCAGCTCATGGAGTTCCCGGAGCACTATCTGCCGGACCCGGAGTTCCGCGCGCGGGTCATGCCCGTGCTGCGCGGGATGTGGGAGAATCTGGATCAGATCAAGAACGAGCTCCCCGCCAACCGCAACAGGGCCGCGCTGATCGAGGGCGTCCCCATGCTGCAGGACTATCTGGCCCTGCTCAACGGCATTGAGGACGCGGCGTACTGGGTCTCCCTGCGCCATCCGACGGATTTTTCCGCCCTGCATCTGGGCGTTTTTCACCTCACGGGCTGGTTCGACGTCACCCGGGACACCACCATCCGCAACTATCGCGCCATCCTGCAGCAGGCGGACGACTATACCACGCGCAACAGCATTCTGCTGATCGGCCCGTGGGAGCACGGCGGATACCTGAATCATGTGCAGGACGGCTATGATTTCGGCGAGGAGAACAGCGGCATCCGTCAGCGCGTGCCGGAGCTGATGCGCGGCTGGTTTGACGCGTATCTGAAGGATGAGCCGGAGAAGGCGGAGCGCCTCCCGCGCGTGCGCTATTTTGTGATGGGCGACAACGCGTGGCGGACTGCCGGGACGTGGCCGCCGGAGGACAGCCGTGCCGTTTCCTGCTATCTGCACGAGGGCGGGCGTCTCTCCCTGTCCGCGCCCGAAGCGGAGGGCGGGCATACGGCCTATGCCTATGATCCGCTCGACCCCACGCCGTCCTTCTTCACCGATAGCCGCGGCCGCCGCATGCTGCCCGATCTGCGCGAATGGGCGCAGAGCCGCGCGGACGTGATCGCCTTCTCGACGGAGCCCCTCCAAGAGGCGATGACGGTGGCCGGAACCGTCAGCGCGCTGATCTACGCCGCCACCGACGCGGTGGATACGGATTTCGTCTGCCGTCTGGTGGACGTCTTCCCGGACGGCACGGAGATGGAGCTCACCTCGGGTCTGGTGCGGGCCAAGTATCGCAACGGGATGTGGGTTCGTGATTTCGCGCCCTGCGGCGAGGTGAACGCCTATCGCTTCGAGGTCGGAAACACCGCCAACACCTTCCTGCCCGGTCATCGGGTGAAGGTCTATGTGTGCAGCGCGCTGTATCCGCTCTACGACCGCAACCTGAACACAGGCGCTCCGGCGTGTCAGGGAACGGAAACCGTCGTCGCGCACCAGCGCGTCTGTCACTCCAAGGCTTATCCGTCCCAGATCATTCTGCCGGTCATCGAAGCGCAATGACGCCGCGATGGGGCGGTTCGCGCAGGGGCTGAGCCGGGCAGGCGAACAACGGCATGACCGGGATCTCGCCGCGGCGCCCTGAAACGATGCCCTTGCGCGGGATCTGAGCCTAAACAAACTGAAAAGGCCCTCGTGTCGGAGGGCCTTTTTTTGACGGCAGTCAGGCTATCAGGAGAGGAGCGGGAAGCCTCCTGCCCCTGTCCGCGGGAAAAAGAAAAGGGAAAGCCGACCCCTTGCGGCTCACCCCTTGACGACCCCCATCCGCAGGGCATACCCGGCGGGCATCCCGGCCCCCAGCGCCCACAGATCGCAGGCCCGCATCTCCGCGCGGAACCACGGCTGGGAGCGGTCGGCGTCCGCGGCCTTGGCGATGATCGGGAATCCGCTGCGGCTGAGCTGCGCCATCAGCGGGCGGGCCGTCTCCTTGAGCCCCAGCAGCCATGCCGCGGGAGGCAGGGGCGCGGAGGCCAGCAGCTCCGCGTCGAACCCCAGCAGCGCGTGGGCGCACAGCCGGGACAGCCGGGCGTAGGGATAGCGGCGGGTCTTGGCGAGCTCCAGCAGCTCCTCCCGGGAACGCGCCGACTGCGCCGCCTCCGCCAGCCGCAGCTCAATGCCCTCGGAGACGTCCGGCAGCCGGGCCAGCGAATCCGCCCCCATCCCGCGCAGCCGGTAGAGCAGCGGCAGGTCAAGGGCCTCCGGACGGTGCAGCCGCCCGTGCAGCGCCGCCTCCCGCAGGAGGGCAAAGGCACCCTCCGGCATGGCCTGCTCCGCGCCGCGCCAGTCGCCCCGCAGGATTGCGCCCCGCAGCGCCGTGGCCGAGGGCAGCGCGCCCCCCAGCGCGGTGTCGTGGTAGCCGCCCTGACGGGGAACGGGGCAGACCGTCATGTCCGCGCCCAGCCGGAGCATCGCCCGCAGATAGCACACGGCCAGCGTGTTGTTGGGCGAAGCGAGCAGCGCCCCGGTGCCGGGGGACAGCGCCTCGGCGGCGGCGGACAGCGCGGCAGGGTAGGGGACGCCGCGGCTCAGGTGCGCCTGCAGGGCCGTCGAGAGGCTCGGGTCGGGGGTCTCCAGCAGCCGGGCGGCGGCTTGCAGCCGGGCAGGGTCGGCGGTCTCGGCCCCGAAGGACAGCGCGTCCACCCCCAGCGACCTGAGCAGCGACACGCCCCCCAGCGCGAAGTGCTCCGCGTCCCGCACGCTCCACAGCGCCGGCAGCGCAAACACCGCGTCCGCCCCGGCCTGCAGCGCCATCCGGGTCCGCTCGGCAGGGGAGAGCAGCGCCGCCTCGCCCCGCTGCGTGAAGCAGGACGACATCACCACCACCACCGCGTCCGCCTGCGCCAGCGCCCGGGCCCGCTCAAGCTGATGCGCATGCCCCCGGTGGAAGGGGTTGTATTCCGCGATGATCCCGACCGTTCGCATGGCGCGCCTCCGTTCATGGTTCAAAAAATGCCCGGCGCCTGTTGACAGAACCGGGCGTCAGGCGCCGCCGCGCTGTGATTGGATGGCTTCTTCAGAAGCGTCATCACGATGGAAAGAATCGTCAGGGCGACCGGGCGTCCCGAAGCCGGCGATGATCGCCGCCCTCTGCCTCCGCGGCCCTGCGAGGGAGGGCCAAGTGAGGACAGGCGCGGCCTGCCGCGGACCCGTCCGCGTGTTTATCATAGCATAGAACGGCGTTCTTTACAAGGACGTCCGGGCAGGCGGGGCGCTTGACACCTCCCGCGGGCCGATGCTATAATGGCGCTAACGAAAACGAACCCTGCGAGGTGCGTCATGAAGGAAAAGCTGCAGGCGCTGCTGGCGCGGCTGGAGAACAGCCGCTTCGCGCCGTTGGTGCAATTTGTGAAGTTCGGGTTGGTCGGCGTGAGCAACACGCTGATCTCCTACGTCATCGAGATGGTGTGCTATTACGGGCTGTTCCGCGGGGCGGGGTTCGGCGGGCTCGTCGGGCTGCTGGGCGGGCTGGGCATCGCCGCGACGGGCGAGCAGGTCAAGGTGGTCATCACCACGCTGTTAGCGTTCATCGTCAGCGTGACCAACTCGTTCATCCTCAACAACCGCTTCGTCTTCCGGGCCGAGGGGAAGCAGACCCCCGCGCAGATCGCGAGGGCCTACGGCAAGACGGTGCTGTGCTACGCGCTGACGGGCATCGTGCTCGCGCCGGTGCTGCGGCTGTGGATGGGCGGCCTGGGCGTGCCCTACTGGGCGGCGAGCCTGCTGTCGCTGGTCGTCACCATCCCGCTCAACTTCGTGATGAACAAGTTCTGGGCCTTCGCCGGGAGAAAATAAGGGCCGCGAAGGCATGACAAATCAGGGGCTTTCCTCCTCCGCCACGGACGGCGGCAGGTTCCGGCCCCTCGGCTTTCAATGAAAAAACTGACGACAGGCGCGTCAGTTTTTTTGTGCTTTGGGGTACGAAGGCGGCCTTGCGGCCGCGAGCGCCCTGTACGGCAATCCTTGTCAAAGCCCTGCCTTAGCCGACGCCGTCAGCCCGGGCGCTTTTTGACGCAGCGCCTCGGCGGAGCAGAAGCCCACATACGCCTCCGTGCCCGCGAAGGCTTCCGGCAGCAGGGCATAGGCTGTGGCCCGGCAATGCCCCTCCAGAATCAGATACAGGCCGCTCCCGCAGGTCAGCAGGATCAGCGGCGGAAAGCTGCCGCCCTGCTCCAGCAGCGCCTTTCCCTCCAGAAAATACTGGTTGGAAAGGCCGAAAATCTCCTCGCCCCGGCGGATCGTCTCCGCGGCCCGCAGGGGACAGGATGTGCCCGCCGACAGCTCGTTCCAGTAGCTGTAATCGACATAGCGCAGCCGGGCCAGATCATCCGCGTCCATCGCCGCCAGCTTCCACGCCACGTCCGGCGGATAGCGCTCGAAAATCTCCCGGTCGGGATAGCCGCGGAAAAGGCCGAGCACCCGGGCGCGCAGCAGGTTCTGCTCCCCGCTGGTCAGGTCGCCCGAGCGGATCAGCGCCTCCGACGCGCCGGCGTTTTCAAGGGCGGTCAGAAGCTGCTCGCGGAAGCGCCGGGAATCCAGCTCCTGCCGGAGAAAGGACAGAATCATCTCCGCTTCCGAGGCGTCACGCAGCACGCGCATGGCCGTCACGCCTCCCCGTCCGCGGCGAAAAGGACGCCGCCGCTGTTCCACCGGAGAACCGGCTGATAGCCCAGCTTCGCGTACCAGCGCTCCAGATGGGTGTAGTGAATCCACGAGAGGTCGAAGCCGTCCCGCCGGAGGGTCTCCGTGGCCCGGCGCACCAGCTCGAGGCCGATGCCCTGCCCGCGGCAGTCGGGGATCGTCCCGACGCAGCCCGGCCCGCCGACGCGCAGGCCCTCGAACCGGCCCATGTCGGAAAGATCGCAGAAGGCGACGATCCGGTCGCCGTCAAAGGCGCAGAAGACCCGGCTGTCCCCGGTGAAATACTGGACCCAGTCCTCGTCGACCGACCGAACGGCCTCCCGGAGCGGCGCGAGCTCCCCGTGATACTCGCCGAAGGCAATCCCCGCCGGGCAGGGCAGCGGCGCGGCGCAGGGCAGCTCACCCCGCAGCGCCATCACCAGCTCCGTGAAGACCCAGTCCCGGGGCAGCGCGCGGACGCCCTCCTGCTGAAAAAAGCCCGGGTGCAGGCTGTGAAACAGTTCCGTATAGGTCATGGGCCGGTCTCCTTCCTGTCTCGATGGGCCTATCATAGCACAGGCCGCCGCGCGGCGCAATCAACCTGTCGTTCAATGGCGCGCTCTGGCGTCAGAAAGCGGCATGACCGGCGCGGTCACGCCCTCTGCGCGGCGGTGAAGGCTTGCCGGTGGGCGGTGGCTGCCGGGCCGGTGAGGGTCAGCCGCCAGAGGCTGCCGGGGTAGTGCTTCGCCATGCGCGGGTCGGCGACGGGAATCTCCTCGATCCGCGGGGACAGGCCGCCGTCAAAGCGCAGGGTCAGGCCCGAGAAGGCCGCGCGGCCCTCCGTCAGCAGGGGCTTCTCCCGCAGGAGGAAGACCCACGTCACGGGCAGGGCCTCGCGAAGGGCGATCTCGTCCGTCAGCGTGAACAGCCCGCCGGTCAGGGACAGGTCGCGCCGGGCCCGCAGCACACCCGCCTCGGGGCCGTAGGCAGGGGCCATGTCCAGCGTCAGGCCGTCGGGGGTCGCGGCGACCTGCCGCGCGGCGTGCTGTGGGCCGGGCTGCTGCTCATGACCGCCGATCAGCGGCACGTTGTGATAGGCCGAGCGGGTGTTCCAGAGGGTGTAGCGCTCGGCGGAGAAGGTTCGCGCGGTGTAGGTCATGTTGCCCGCGTCGACGATGGCCGGGCCGCCGTCCGCGCAGAGGATGAAGGAGCCCACGTCGTTGTGGTTGTGGCTCTCGCCGTTATGGCCGCCCTTGCAGCAGAGAATCAGCCCGCCATCCTCGCGCACGCGCACCTGCAGGTCGGGGAGCCACACGTCGCGGCGGTCTCCGGCGAGGTCGGGCGCTCCCTCCGCCGGGTGGAAGAGCCGCATGAGCATCCGCGTGAAGTGCGGCACGTCGGCAATCTGCCCCGAGGGCGTGCCCCGCAGCGCCATGCCCATGGCCCGCAGGGCCCCGTCGCCCAGCTTCTCCCCGGCGGTCTGCAGGCGTTCTCCGCTCAGGTCGGGCCGCGCGTCGCAGTCCGCGAAGTTCACAAACCAGCCGCCCGGCAGCGCCATCCGGCGGGGGAAGCTGAGCATCGCCCGGATCTTCGGCACATGCCAGAAGGTCACGCGGCCCCCGGTCATCGTCTCCAGCAGGGTCAGGCAGTCCAGCAGCGCGCCGCCCGCCATGTTCCAGTAGCCCACGCCCTCGTCGCAGCCGCCGTCCTCCGGCACCGCGTCCAGCCAGCGGTCGACCATGCGCAGGGCCCGATCCGTCAGCGCCGCCAGCTCCTCCGCGCGCTCCGACCACACGCAGGCCGCCGCGATCACGTTGGAGACGATCCACGGCGTCCAGTTGCACAGGTCCCGGCGGGTAAAGCCCATCCACCAGAAATCGTTCCGGGCCATGAAGGGCGACAGCACCCGCAGCGCCACCTCCCGGCGCACCCGCGCCCGCAGCATGGGGGTCACGCCGGCGAGCTGCCGGGCCATCAGCTGGCAGGTGAGGGAGAGGATCATCGCCGTCTGGGCCGCGAAGAGGTCGATCACCGGGCTGTCCGGGTCCGGCAGGGGGCCGCCCTCGCTGTGGGCGCTGATGACCCACGAGGTCTCCTCGCAGATGCACCACAGGCCGTCGATCACCGTGTCCAGCGCCTCCGTCCGCCCGGTGACGCAGCAGTCCATCACCGCCGCGATCAGCTTCCTGCGCCGCTGGAAGTAGGGCTGCTCGTGGGCCGTGCGGCTGCCGTCCCGGGTGAAGGACAGGAACTGCGTCGCCGTGCAGGGGGCGTAGGGCACGTCCCGATACATGTCCGCCAGCGCCAGCAGGTCGGCCCGGTCAGCGTCCGCGACGCTCGCCCACGCGGCCCGGTCGTCCATGGGCGGGAACAGGGTCACCGGCGCGGCGGTCAGGCTGTCCCGCAGGGGATGCGCGTCAAAGCGCTCGCCAAACATGCTCTCCCTCCGATCACGCCGTCCACAGCATCGGGTCGGTGCCGCAGAGCTTCGCCAGCGCCTCCACGAGGAAGTAGTCGCCGTAGGTGATGTTCGTGTGCCGGCCCGCGCCGTCGTCATGGTAGCTGGCGGTGCAGCGGGTCAGGACGCCGCAGGAGGCCTCCGTCCAGTCGGCGCAGCGGTCGAGGAGGCCGTCGATCAGCCGCAGGGCCGCGGCGCGGTAGCGCTCCCTGCCCGTGAGCCCGCCAAGCTCGATCAGCCCGCAGGCCGCCACGGCTCCGGCGATGTTGTCGAGGCGCTCCTCGTCCCTGGGCTGGCAGAAGTCGCAGTCGGTCAGGCCGTCGGGGCGGATGTTGGCGATGAAGTAGGCCGCGATCCTCTCGGCGGCGGCGAGGCAGTCGGGGCTGCCCGTGTTCAGCGCCGCTAAGGTGAAGCCGTAGAGCCCCCACGCCTGCCCGCGGCTCCAGCTCGTGCCCAGCGCGTATCCCTGACCGCCCAGCTCCCGCACCCGCGCGCCGGTGACCGGGTCGAACTCGATGATGTGGCTCACGGAGCCGTTTTCCCGCAGGAACTCCCGCATCGCCGTCGCCGCGTGGATGTCCGCCACCCGGGCAAAGCGCGGGTCGCCGGTCTGCTTCGTGGCCCAGTAGAGCAGGGAGAGGTTCATCATGCAGTCGATGATGGCGAGGCCCTGCTGGTCGTCGCCGTTCCACGCCCGGATGAAGCCCGCCGGGTTGAAGCGCCCCATCAGCAGGCTCGCCGCGTGGAGGGCGTCCATGCGGGCCTGCTCGTCGCCGGTCAGCTTCCAGTCCGCGCCGCAGGAGAGCAGGTACATGAAGCCCACGTCGTGGTTCAGGCGGCGGAAGACGCGGAGCTCCTCGGTCAGCAGCGCCTCCGTCCGGCGGGCCTCCCGCAGGAAGGCGTCGTCCTTCGTCATGGCCCAGAGCTGCCACATCAGCCCCGGCCAGAAGCCGCCCGTCCACCAGCCGTTGCCGTCGCAGGGCGAGGGCACCCAGCGGCCTCCCTCGCTCTTGTAGGGGATGAGCCCCATTTCGGCGGCCATGGCGGCGGAGCGGCGGAACTTGTCGATGGCCTTCCGGGCCGCCTCCTCATAGCGATTGAGCATGGTCGAGCACCTCCTGTGGAATGTGTTGGGGCAGGCTGTCGCCCGCGTCGGCCCAGACGGCGCAGATCAGCGTGGTCTCGCCGGGGCGGAGGGCGGCGCGGAGCGTGGGCAGCGCCGCGCGGGGCGCATCAGGTTGGTGCTGCGCTCGGGGTGGATCGCCTCGCCACGGTCGTAGCCCTCGATGGCCCGGATCGCGCTGGCGCCCCGTGTCCCGTGGGCCGCGGCGCGGCGGTCGTCGGCGGTCAGGGCGGAGGCGATCCTGTCGCAGGGCCGGGCGCCCGCCCAGTCCTTCTTCACGGCGAAGGCCCCCTCGGCGCGGATGACGTGCTTGCGGATGTGCCACATGCCCACCGGCGCGATGGTGGTGGCGACCGTCACGCCCTCCATGGGCGACCATGTGAAGCGCACCCCGTCCTCGCGCAGGTCGAAGCTGTCGCAGCCGCTGCGGGCCCGATGAGCGCCGCCGCCCGGATCATGTCCTGCCGGGGTCTGAGCGGGTTATGCTGGATGTCGTGCATCCGCTGCTTCCTTTCGTCAGGAAGTCCTTTCCTTTTCCATTCCACACAAAGCGGGCATCTCCTGCAACAAAAAAGGCCGGAAGAACGGTCTTCCGGCCCAGCATGTCGAAAAAAGGCAGGCCTTTTTTGAGGATAGCAGTCCATGGCGGTCCGATGCCCGACCGCCCGGAGCGGCAAGGAAATGATTCTGCCGCCGAAGGCATGCGTGCCCGGCTGAACCGAGGGGGCGTCAGGCGCGCGCCCCAACATCCGGAACCAAGCCGGACAGCGCCTTGGCCTGTGTCGGAAGCGCTTTTCGGGGTGGGCGCGGGAGGGGGACTTTGGGCTCCAAAGTCTCCCTCCAGCATTACTCCCTGCCCTGAATATACTCGTCGATGGCCTGCGCCGCGCTCTTGCCCGCGCCCATGGCGAGGATGACCGTCGCCGCGCCGGTGACCGCGTCGCCGCCCGCGTACACGCCCTGACGGGAGGTGAGGCCCGTCTGCTCCTCGACGATGATGCCGCCCCATTTCTGGGTTTCGAGCCCGGCGGTGGTGTCGCGGATCAGCGGGTTGGGCGAGGTGCCCAGCGCCATGATCACGCAGTCCATGGGCAGGTCATGCTCGCTGCCGGGAACCTCCACGGGACGGCGGCGGCCCGACGCGTCCGGCTCGCCCAGCTCCATCCGCTGGCAGGTGATCGACCTGACCCAGCCCTGCTCGTCGCCGGAGATGGCCACCGGGTTGGTCAGGAAGCGGAACTCAATGCCCTCCTCCATCGCGTGCTCGACCTCCTCGCGGCGGGCGGGCAGCTCCTGCTCGGTGCGGCGGTAGACGACCGTGACCTCGGCGCCCAGCCTCCGGGCGCAGCGGGCCGCGTCCATGGCGACATTGCCGCCGCCGACCACCGCGACGCTTTTGCCCCGCTGGATGGGGGTGTCGCCGTCGGGCAGGTAGGCCTTCATCAGGTTGATGCGGGTCAGGAACTCATTGGCGCTGTAGACGCCCTTGAGGTTTTCGCCGGGGATGTTCATGAACTTGGGCAGGCCCGCGCCGGAGCCGATGAACACCGCCTCGTAGCCGTATTCCTGCATCAGCTCGTCGATGGTGATGCTGCGCCCGATGACCACGTTGGTCTCGACGGTCACACCGAGGGCCTTCAGGGTGTCGATCTCCTTCTGCACGATGGCCTTGGGCAGGCGGAACTCCGGGATGCCGTAGACCAGCACGCCGCCGGCGAGGTGCAGCGCCTCGTAGACGGTGACCTCATAGCCCCTGCGCGCCAGATCGCCCGCGCAGGTCAGGCCGGAGGGGCCGGAGCCGATCACCGCGACCCTGTGCCCGTTGGCGGCGGGCCGTTCGGGGGCCTGGGTGCTGTGGGCGAGGTGCCAGTCGGCGACAAAGCGCTCCAGCCGACCGATGCCCACGGGCTCGCCCTTGACGCCCCGGACGCACTTGCCCTCGCACTGGGTCTCCTGCGGGCAGACGCGACCGCACACGGCCGGCAGGCTCGAGGACTGGCTGATGATCTGATACGCCGCCTCAAAGTCGCCCTCCGCCACCTTGGCGATGAACGCGGGGATGTGAATGCGCACCGGGCACCCGGCGACGCAGGGCTGATGCTTGCAGTTCAGGCAGCGGGCGGCCTCCTCGATGGCGGTCTGCTCGCCGTAGCCCAGCGCCACCTCGTCAAAGTTGCGGGCGCGGACGTCCGGGTCCTGGGAGGGCATCGGGTGCTTATGCGGATCCATGTTGGGCATGGGTCAGTCGCCTCCTTTCAGCAGGGCGCAGACGTGGTCGTGGGCCCTGCGCTCGAAGTCGCGGTAGCTGACAGAGCGGGCCATGGCCTCGTCGAAGTCGATCTCGTGGCCGTCAAACTCCGGGCCGTCCACGCAGGCGAAGCGGGTCTTGCCGCCCACCGTCAGCCGGCAGCCGCCGCACATGCCCGTGCCGTCGATCATGATGGGGTTCATGCTGGCGACGGTCTTCACGCCGTACTGCCTGGTGAGCTGGCAGACGAACTTCATCATGATCAGCGGGCCGATGGTGATGACCTCGTCGTACTGCTCGCCGGACTCGATGAGCCGCTTGAGCGCGTCGGTGACGAGGCCCTTCTCGCCCCACGAGCCGTCGTCGCTCATGCGGATGAGCCTTGCGGAGTGGGCGGCGAACGCCTCCTCGAGGATGACCAGATCCCGGCTGCGGAAGCCGACGATGGCGTGCACCTCCGCGCCCTGCTCGTGGAGCTTCTTGGCCACGGGATAGGCGATCGCGCAGCCCACGCCGCCGCCCACCACCGCGACCTTTCGGAGGCCCTCGGTGTGGGTCGCCCGGCCCAGCGGGCCCACGAAGTCGTGGATGAAATCGCCCTCCTCGAGGCGGTTCAGCTTCTCGGTGGTCGCGCCGACGATCTGGAAGATGATCGTGATGCTGCCCTTCTCCCGGTCGTAGTCCGCGATGGTCAGGGGGATGCGCTCGCCCTTCTCGTCCACCCGCAGGATGATGAACTGCCCCGGCTCGGCCTTGCGGGCGACCAGCGGCGCGTCCACCTCCATCAGCGTGACGGTGGGGTTCAGGCGTTCTTTGTGCAGGATTCGGTTCACGGGGTCGGCCTCCTTGACTTGGGCGTTGAATTGCGGTAGAATAACGGCTGAAGGGTTGAGTCCCTTTTGGTGACCTGCCATCCCGGCAGAGTCAGGAGAACCCGCCTGTAGCTGGCACTGCAGGCGGGTTTGCGTTAGCCCATTGACCGGGCATGCCGCCTGTAGGAACCATCCAGCCGGGCCGTCCGCCGATCGCGGAGGGCCGTCCTTTATTGTAGCATGCCGGAGGGCACGGCGCAACACAATGCACAGAAAAAACAGCCGGAGCCCCCTTTGAGCGAGCCGCGAGGGCTGATTTTCCCGGCGTTCCCCTTGACAGACAGCGCCCGCTGGTTCATAATAAATCGGTATGACGAATCGAGGCGGCATGACCGCCCGCAAGGAGGAAATCCCATGATTCGGACGATTGTCGGCGCGAACTGGGGCGATGAGGGCAAGGGCAAGGTGACCGACCTGCTGGCCGCGTCCAGCGACGTGGTGGTGCGCTTTCAGGGCGGCGCCAACGCGGGCCACACCATCATCAACGAATACGGCAAGTTTGCCCTGCATCTGCTGCCCTCGGGCGTGTTCCATCAGAACGTGGTCAACGTGATCGGCCCCGGCGTGGCGCTGAACATTGAGGCGCTGCTCTCCGAGCTGGAATCCCTGACCGCCCGCGGCGTGCCGAAGCCGCAGCTGGTGATCTCCGACCGGTGTCAGGTCATGATGCCCTATCATATCGACTTTGACAAGTTCGAGGAGGAGCGGCTGGGCAAGAGCGCCTTCGGCTCGACCAAGTCCGGCATCGCGCCCTTCTACTCGGACAAGTTCGCCAAGGTGGGCATTCAGGTCTGCCAGCTCTACGACCGGGAGCTGCTGCGCCAGCGCCTCGAAATCGCGCTGGTGAAGAAGAACTGCCTGCTCGAGCATCTCTATCACAAGCCGCCCGTCGATATCGACGGCCTGATCGCGCATCTCACCGACCTGGCGGAGAAGATCCGCCCCATGGTCTGCGACACGACGATGCTGCTGCACAGGGCGAACCGGGAGGGCAAGACCATCCTGCTGGAGGGCCAGCTGGGCTCCCTGCGCGACCCGGATCACGGCATCTACCCCTACACCACGTCCTCCTCGCCGCTGGCAGGCTTCGGCTGCGTGGGCGCGGGCGTATCGCCCCGGGACATGACGGACATCGTCTGCGTGACGAAGGCGTACTCCTCGGCGGTGGGCGCGGGGCCCTTCGTGGTGCGGCTGGACGGCCCGGAAGGCGATGAGCTGCGGCGGCGCGGCGGCGACGCGGGCGAGTTTGGCGCGACGACGGGCCGGGCCCGGGATGTGGGCTGGTTTGACGCGGTGGCCACCCGCTACGGCGTGATGGTGCAGGGCGCGACGGAGATCGTCCTGACCAACCTCGACGTGCTGGGCTACCTCGACGAGATTCCCGTCTGCGTGGCCTACGAGCTGGACGGCGAAAGGATCACCGACTTCCCGGCGACCCCGCTGCTCAGCCGCTGCAAGCCCGTGTATACCAAGCTCCCCGGCTGGAAGTGCGACATCCGCGGCGTGCGCAGCTTTGACGAGCTGCCCGACGCCTGCAAGGCCTACGTCGCCTTCATCGAGGAGCAGTGCGGCGCGCCGATCAGGATCGTGTCCAACGGCCCCAAGCGGGACGAGGTGCTGTATAGGTAACCAACCACGGAGAGGGGGATGCTCTGGCGCCGCGGCATGGCTGCGTCCATGGCGTTCTCCTCTTGCGTTTTCAGGAGGACTGAAGATGAAAAGGCTGCTTTTCGCGCTGCTCATTCTGGCGCTGATGCCCCTGACCGCGCTGGCGGAGGAGGCCCCGGCCGTCGACCTGAACGGCGATTGGTATATCGAGCCCCTGTACGGCAGCTTCTTTTATCCCTCGCAGGACGCGCCGGAGGAGGCGCCGGAGGGCCTCAGGGAGCTGCTGGCGCTCAATGCCCCGGCCATCCTGCCGCTGTGCGACGGAGCCGCGCTGCTCTGCGAGCTGCCCGAGGGCGGGATGCCGGTGCTGGCGCTGATCCGCTGGGAGGACCCCTGCTGGAACTACTACTACAGCGTCGGCGTGTTTGCCGCCCGGTTTGAGGATGGGCGGATGATCGAGCCTGCGAGCGGCGAGGCGGCGGACTATGCGCTGGAGGGCAGCACCCTCAGCCTGACCTTCGCGGGCGAGGAGCTGACCGGCGAGATCGTCCCCTACGGCGCGGACGCCTTCGAGCTGCGCTACACGGACGAGGAGTTCGTCTCCTACGCCAACTTCGGCGTGCCGTCGCTGCTGTTCGTGCGCCGGAGCCTGGTTGACTAAGCTGCCAAAGGGGGCCTTTCCCATGACCATCATCGACACCCACGCGCATATCTACCCGGACAAGATTGCCCTGAGGGCGGTGGCCTCCATCGGGGACTTTTACGATATCCCCATGGGGCTGGACGGCACGGTGGACACGCTGCTGAAGGTGGGAGAGGAAGCTGGGATTTCGCGCCATCTGGTGCATTCGGTGGCGCTGACGTGGGAGCGGGTGCACTCCATCAACGACTTTATTCACGCTTCGGTGGAGGCGCACCCTGACCGGTTCATCGGCTTCGGCGCGATGCACCCCGACCACCCCGAGATGGACAAGGAGCTTGACCGCCTGATGAGCTTCGGGTTCAGGGGCGTCAAGCTGCACCCGGACACCCAGCGCTTCTGTCTCGACGATCCGGCGGCGATCCGCCTGTTCGAGGCCATGGCGGAGCGCGGGCTGATCCTGCTGTGCCACATGGGCGACTACCGCTACCCCTACTCCGAGCCGGAGCGCATGGCCCGGGCGCTGGACAGGGTGCCCGAGCTCAAAATGATCGGCGCGCACTTCGGCGGCTGGTCCATCTGGCGCGACGCGTGGAAGACCCTCGCGGGCCGGGAGAACGTGTTCGTCGACAGCTCCTCGAGCCTCTACGCGCTGGAGCCGCGGGAGGCCGTCGATATCATCCACCGCTACGGCGCGGAGAAGGTCTTCTTCGCCACGGACTACCCCATGTGGAACCCGGTCGAGGAGCTGGCGCGCTTCCATGCCCTGCCCCTCACCGAGGCGGAGCGGGACATGATCCTGCACCGCAATTTTGAGCGACTGATCGGGGAGGCGCCGGCATGATCGCCATCATCGACTATGGCATGGGCAACCTGCGCAGCGTGCAGAAGGCCTTTGAGTTCCTCGGGTTTAAGGCGGTGATCACCGACGACGCGGCGGTGGTCGGGCAGGCGGACCGGGTGGTGCTGCCGGGGGTCGGGGCCTTCTCCGACGCGATGGCGCGGCTCAGGGAAACGGGCCTTGACCGGGCGTTTCTCGAGGCGGCGGCGTCCGGCAAGCCGGTGCTGGGCATCTGCCTGGGGATGCAGATGATGTTCGAGCGCTCTGAGGAAAACGGCCTCCACGACGGCCTCGGGCTCTTCCCGGGGACGGTGACGCGCTTTGAGGACCGGGGGCTCAAGATTCCCCACATGGGCTGGAACACCATCGTCACCCGCGACTGCCCGCTCTTTGGGGCGGAGAAGAGCCCCTGCGTCTACTTTGTGCACAGCTACTGCGTGGCGGAGGTCTCGGACGAGTTCACCGCCGCCACCTGCGATTACGGCCAGACCTTCACCGCCGCCGTGTGCCGCGGGAACGTCATGGCCACCCAGTTCCACCCGGAAAAGTCCGGCGACGCGGGGCTCAGGATGCTCCGGCGCTTCGCCCTGTGGCAGGGGGTGGCGGCATGCTGACCCGGCGCATCATTCCGTGCCTTGATATCCGGGAGGGCCGGGTGGTCAAGGGCGTGAACTTTGTCAACATCCGGGACGCGGGCGACCCCGTCGAGGCCGCCGTCAACTACAATCAGGCCGGCGCGGACGAGCTGGTGCTCCTGGATATCAACGCCTCCCACGAGGGCCGGGGCACGATGCTCGACGTGGTCAGCCGCGTCGCCGAGCAGGTGTTCATCCCCTTCACGGTGGGCGGCGGCATCCGGGAGATCGGCCAGATCCGCGATATCCTGCGGCTCGGCGCGGACAAGGTGTCCATCAACAGCCCGGCGGTCCGCGATCCCGACTTTATCACCGAGGCGGCGATGCGCTTCGGCAGCCAGTGCGTCGTGCTGGCCATGGACGTGAAGGCCCGGCTGGACGGCTCCGGCTGGGACGTGTATGTCAACGGCGGGCGCGTGAACACCGGCATCGACGCGCTCCGGTGGGCCGAGGACGGCGTGCGGCGCGGGGCAGGGGAGATTCTGCTCACGAGCATGGACGCGGACGGCGCGGGCGCGGGCTATGCGCTGGATGTGACCCGCCGGATTGCCGATCTGGTGCCGGTGCCGGTGATTGCCAGCGGCGGCGCGGGGAGCATGGCGCACTTCCGGGATGTGCTCACCTCCGGCGGCGCGGACGCTGCCCTCGCGGCGACCCTCTTCCACTTCGGACACATGACCATCCGTGACCTCAAGGACTATCTTGCCGGAGAGAACGTCCCCGTCAGGAGGTGCGACTAATGTCCTATGAAAGCGATCTGGCCCTGCGGCTCACCCCCTACACGGCGGGCGAGCAGCCGCGGGACCGGCAGTTCATCAAGCTGAACACCAACGAGAACCCCTATCCGCCCTCGCCGCGGGTGGCCGAGGCCATCGCGGGCCTGACGGACAGCCTGCGCCTCTACCCCGACATGGAGGCCACGGCGCTGCGGGAGGCGATCGCCGAGGTCAGCGGCCTGACGCCGGAGCAGGTCTTCTGCGGCAACGGCTCCGACGAGGTGCTGGCGTTCAGCTTCGCGGCGTTCTTCGCGGGCCGGACGGTCGCCGCGCCGGATATCACCTACTCCTTCTACCCGGTGTACGCGAATCTCTTCGGCGCGCGGTACGAGCCGACGCCCCTGCGGGAGGACTTCACGGTGGACGTCGACGGCCTGATGCGGGGCTGCCCCGTGGCCATCGCGAACCCCAACGCCCCCACGGGCCGCTTCCTGCCCATCCCGGAGCTTCGCCGCCTTGCCGCCCACTGCCATGACCACGGCGCGGTGCTGCTGGTCGACGAGGCCTACGCCGCCTTCGCCCCGGAGAACGCCCTGCCCCTGCTGCGCGAGTTTGACAACCTGCTGATCGTGCGCACCTTCTCCAAGAGCCATGCTCTGGCCGGGATGCGGGTGGGCTACGCGTTGGGCTCGCCGCGGCTGATCGACGCGCTGCGCCGGGTGCGGGACAGCTTCAACAGCTACCCCCTCGACCGCCTCGCGCAGGCCGCCGCCCGGGCCGCCATCCTCGACGTCGCCTACACCGACGGGTGCGCCGCGCGGGTCATCGCCGCCCGGGAACGCTGCCGTGAGCGCCTCGAAGCCGCGGGCATTGACGTGCTGCCCAGCGCGACCAACTTCCTGTTCGTCCGGGCTGACGGCGCCGACGCCTCCGACGCGGCTCAGGCCCTGCGGGAGGAAGGCATCCTCGTGCGGCACTTCGCTTCCTCGGCCCGCCTGCGCCCCTGGCTGCGGGTCACCGTCGGCACAGAAGAGGACATGGAAACCGTTACCAACGCACTCATCAGGCACATTTGCCGCTGAAAGAGGTACACCGCCATGACGTCCACCAACGACAAGACCCTGCGCGCCGTCGTCCGGGAATATCTGCTGCTCACCCTCGGCACCCTGCTGATGGTCGTGGGCATCTATTTCTTCAAGTTCCCCAACCACTTCTCCACCGGCGGCGTGAGCGGCATCTCGGTCATTCTGGGCCACTATTTCCCCGCCATGACCCCCGGCGACTTCGTGATGGTCATCAACATGCTGCTGCTGGCGGTGGGCTTCGCGGTGTTCGGGCGGGGCTTCGGCGTGAAGACGGCCTACGCCAGCGTGCTGATGTCCGTGGCGACGTGGGCGCTGGAGCGGCTCGTCCCCATGGCCGGCCCCATGACCAGCCAGCCCTTCATGGAGCTGATCTTCGCGGTGGGCTTCCCGGCGGTGGGCTCGGCGGTGCTCTTCAACCTCGACGCGTCCTCCGGCGGCACGGACATCGTCGCGATGGTGCTGCGCAAGTATACCTCCCTCGACATCGGCAAGGCGCTGATGTGCTCCGACCTCATCATCACGCTGATGGCCTGCGTGGCCTTCGGCATGGAGACGGGCCTGTATTCCGTGCTGGGCCTGATCATCAAGTCCCTGCTGGTGGACATGGTGCTGGAGAACATCAACACCCACAAATATTTCCACATCATCACCACGCACCCCCAGGAAATCGAGGCCTACATCACCCGCACCATGCACCGGGGCGCCACGGAGCTCCACGGCGAGGGCGCTTACACCCACGAGGGCCGCACCATCCTGCTGACCGTCGTGAACCGCCGCGAGGCCATCATGCTCCGCCGCGAGGTGCGCCGCATCGACCCGCATGCCTTCGTGCTCATTATGAACACCGGCGAGATCGTCGGCAAGGGCTTCCGGGGCGTGAACTGACGCGGCGGAGAGGCGGGAGAACGGGGAGAACGGGGAGAACGGCGGGAGGGGCAGCTTTCGGGCCGAAAGCTCCCCTCCCGCACCCACCCCCGAAAGGCGGCGACGCTCATGGCTCGGGGCTGCTCCCTGTTGGCGCTGCGGGACTGCGGCTGTCGGAACCTGCCGCCCGGCTTGACTGCTACTAAGGAATAAACTTGCCCCCGATGGTCGCCGCCTTTCGGGGGAAAGCTGCCCCTCTCGAACAAGGAGATGATCGTCGTGCTCTACAGCGTCTTTGCCGCGGTATACGGGTGCCTGCTGTCGCTGATGAACACCTGCAACGCGCATCTGTCGGCGCTCTACGGCGATTACAGCGCCGCGGTGATGATCCACGCGGTGGGGCTGATCGTGCTGCTGCCGCTGGCCTTCACATGGGGCAGGCCGCGGGCGCGGGCGAAGTGGTATCAGCTCACCGGCGGGCTGATCGGCATCCTGACGCTGGTGTTTGTGAACATCGGCGTGAACGGCGTGGGCGTCACGGGCAACCTGACGCTGATGCTGCTCGGGCAGGTAACCGCCTCGGCGCTGGTGGATCATTTCGCGCTGCTGGGCGCGGAGCGGAACCCCTTCAGCGGCATGAAGGGCCTTGCCATCGCGGTGATGGCGGCGGGCTGCGGCGCGATGCTGCTGCTCTCGGGCGAGAGCATCGGCTCGTCGGCGCTGGCGGCGGCGCTGTCCTTCCTCAGCGGCTGGACGATGGTGCTGGCCCGCATGGCGAACGCGTCTCTGGCGGTGAGGAGCGGCGTGGGGTTCTCCACGCTGATGAACTACGTCACGGGCCTTGCGGGGAGCCTGCTGGTCTTCGCGCTGCTCGGCTTCCCGATGGCGGCGGCCTTTCCGGCGCAGGGGCAGTCCATCGTGATCTACCTCGGCGGCGCGCTGGGCGCGGCGGGCATCTTCCTGTGCAATGTGGTCACGCCCCGGCTCCCGGCGCTGCAGATGTCGCTGATCGTGTTCGTGGGGCAGATCTTCTCGGGCATGCTGATCGACGCGCTGGGCGGGCGCTTTTCGGCGGGGACGCTGGTCGGCGGCCTGCTGGTGGCGGCGGGCATGCTGCTCAACGCCCGCGCGGACAGACGGGCGTAAGGAGGACGGCATGGAACGCATCACCAGCCTCAAGAATCCGCGGGTGCTCGGGTGGCGCTCGCTCAAGGACCGCAAGGGCCGCCGGGAGACCGGCTGCTTCCTCGTCGAGGGCCGCAAGATGGTCGCGGAGGCGCTGGCGTCCGGCTTCCCGGTGGAGGCGGTGCTGGCGGACGAGGCGCGGCTGCATGAGCTCGCGCTGCCGCGGGGCGTGGCTGTCTATGCGCTGCCGGAGCATGTGCTGGCGGCGGTCTGCGACACAAAGACCCCGCAGGGCGTCGCGGCGGTGGTGCGGATCACGGAGCCGGGCCATCAGGGGCGGCGGCTCGCCGTGCTCGACGGCGTACAGGACCCGGGCAACGTGGGCACGATCATCCGCACGGCGGACGCGGCGGGCTTCGACGGCGTGCTGCTCTCGGGCCAGTGCGCGGACGTCTACAGCCCCAAGGTGCTCCGGGCGACCATGGGCAGCGTCTTCCGCATGAACCTGCGGGTGACCGACGACCTGCCCGGCGCGCTGGCGGTCCTCAGGGCCGGGGGATACGCGGTGCTGTCCTCGCAGCTTGACGGCGAGCCCTTCGATGAGGCCGTGCCGGGCATCGCGGAGCCCTTCGTGCTGGTGATCGGCAGCGAGGGAAACGGCGTGTCTGAGCCGGTGCGGCAGCTCGCGACCCACCGGGTGGCCCTGCCCATGCGCGGCGGCGCGGAAAGCCTCAACGCGGCGGTGGCGGCGGGCATCATGATGTACGGCCTGATGCGCGGAAAATAAAAAAAGCGGCCCTTCCTCCATGACGGGGGAAGGGCCGAAGTCGGTCTGGGGGACGGGGGCGATCTCAAGCCCCATCGGAAACCGGCGGCGCTGGGCGGGCGGGAACGGGCGTCGGACTGACCGGGGCAAACGGCTCCGCCGCTTCCGCGCCCTTACCTCGGCAGGGTGACGCAGTACACGCTGTCGCCGCTGGAGACCACGGCCTGTCCGCCGGTGGTCATGCCGATGTAGGTGCTGACCTGCCTGCCGTCGGGCAGGGGCATGGCGTAGGCGTAGAAGTGGCGGTTATCGACGTTGGTGTAGTAGAGATAGTCGGGGGCGAAGGCGTAGAGGTTGCTGCCCTGCACCGCCGCGCCCACGCAGCTCGAGGGCAGGGTGAAGTTGCGGTCGGAGGCGCCCGCCACCAGCCGCAGCTGGGAGATCGAGTAGATCGTGTTGCTCTGCAGGGTGGTGGTCATCAGCATCCGGGCGTCGCCGCGGTCGGGCACGTCGTAGTCGATGAGCTGCCAGCCGTAGACCAGCACGGTGTTGTTCACGTCCTGCACGCCCTTGTAGTCGTAGGCGTACATCTGCTGGGTGGTGAAGACCCGGAGCTGGCTGTTATCGTAGAGCACCTTGTAGACCAGATCCTCGCCGAGGGAGACGATGCCGGCGTTCATCTTGCCGACCTGAAAGAGGTTCATGACCGTGGAGACGGAGGGGCCGTACATGTCCATGGAGAGGGTCCACATGTACTGGTCGCCGGGGCCGTAGAAGCCCACGTCGAGGATCAGCATGCCGTCGAAGGCCTCGTCCTCGTAGTCCTTCTGCGCGCCCTGCATGTCCTTGACCAGCAGGCGGGGCTTGGAGTCCTCGCCGATGACGACGGCGGCATACTGGTCGGCGATGCGGGCGAACTGGATCTCCGCCTCGAGGTTCTCGTTGTAGGAGGGCTTGCCGTTCTGGTCGAGGATGAACAGCTCGTTGCTCTGCCAGGCAATGAGGTGGGTGTCGGAGACGGAGAACTGGGCGTCGGAGCCCACGGGATAGCTCCAGCGCACGCCGCCGCTGGTGGAGACGCAGTGGATCGACGCGCCGTCGTAGTAGACCACGCTGTCGCCGAAGGGGGTCACGTCCTGATGGGCGTAGCAGGGCAGCAGGCTGGCGGACAGGGCGGTCGTGTGCCCCATGCTGCGGAACAGCCGCACGCCCAGCACCACCGCGACCACCGCCACGATGAGGATGCTCCAGTTGCGGAGCTGACGGCGTCTGCGCGCCGTGATCTGCTGTTCACTGGGGATGGTCCGGCCCTTGCTCTGCATGCGTCAGCGCCTCCGTCGGTGTTGGTGGGTGTTACCTGTTATTATAGCAGGAACGGAACCTGATTGCAAGGCGGAGGGGAAAAGGGGCGGCAGACCCCTTTTTTTGATGCCCTTCGGCCCGCGGCGATCGGCGCATGAAAAAAGGGGGCCTCTCAGCCCCCCTTCGGTCAAGCTCAGTCGTGACCCGCGAACCGCATGCTGTACAGCTCGCAGGCGCTGCCGCCGCCGCGGGTGTGAATCACGAGGAACAGGCCCCACCGGCCGCTGACCTCGTCCGCCGCGGGCGCGGGAATGCGCAGGGCGGTCAGCTCCCTGGGCATATCGGCGGTCAGCTCGAAGGTGCCGAGCGGCACGCTCCCCGCGCCGACGGAGGCGATTTTCCCGCCGGCCCAGGAGACCGGGGTGTCCGCCGCGCTGACCGGCCGCAGATACGCGTCGATGGTCGCGTCAACGCCCTGCGGGATCAGCTCGATCTCGAGGCTCGACGGCCCCGCGTAGGGCGCGGTCAGGTCGAAGTTCAGATACTTGACGCCCACGACGGCGTTCTGCCGCAGGTTCGTCACGGGCAGGGTGAGGACGTCCTCGTCATAGGCCGGGGTGATGCTCGCGCCGCCGGTGAGATAGCAGGCGCGGCCCGCGGAGATCGGCGCGTAGGGGTTCAGGCCGTCGAGATAGAAGCCGCTGGAGGTGACCTCCGCCATGGAGATGCGCACCGCGCCGCCCTCGCTGACCGGGGCCTCGTCCCATTCGACGGTCACGGGGTCGACCATCGCCTGCCGCGCGTAGGCGTGGAGGTTGCGGTGGTAGAAGACGTACCACTGGCCGCCGATCTCGCAGATGCTGCCGTGGGTGTTGCCGCCGGGGAAGGAGCGCTCGTAGCTCAGGCCGCTGCGGATCACCTCGCCCTGCGCGTCCACGATGATCCCGCCCCATGTCCACGGCCCGGCGGGGCTGTCGCTGTAGCCGTAGGCGAGCTGGTTGTAGTTCTTGCCGGTGGGCTCCTCGGGCAGGCCGTTGCGGCTGTAGATGAAGACGTACTTGTTGCCGACCTTGCGGATCGACGACGCCTCGAAGAAGCCCCACTTGCCCACGTTCTCGTCCTGGGCGATGTTGAAGTCGGCGGGGTTGTAGTCGGGGGCGGTCATCTGGTCGTAGCTGGGGATGTTGCGGCGGGCGGACTCGCCGGGCGCGAGGGTGGCCATGTTCGCCGGGTCGAGGCGCCCCCACCACGAGTCGCAGAAGCCCCAGTAGCCGTAGGCCGCGCCGTCGTCGTCGATGATCACCGCCGGGTCAAAGCCCAGCACGCCGCGGACCGTGGTGGTGCTGCCGGGCTGCCAGTTGCAGACCTCGAAGGGCCCGTCGGGCCGGTCGGACTTGGCCACCGAGGCGTTGCGGCCCCATGCCTGCGTGTTGGGGTAGAGGTAATAGGTCTTTTTGCCGGTGTCCGGGTCCACCGCCAGCGCCACGTCCGGCGCGAAGAGGGTGTCCGCCTGCCCGCCGACGATGGACTCAAAGATCACGCCATCCCGCTGCCAGTGGGACAGATCGTCCGCCGGGGCCGACCAGACGACCAGGTCCTTGCCGCAGTATTCGGTTCTGAGCATGTCATGGGAGCCGTAGATGTACACCCGGTACTGGCCGGGGTTGTCCGGGTCCTCAAAGACGTAGGGCTCGCCGTCGGGGATGTACTCCCACAGCGGCAGGTAGGGGTTGCCCTGATAGGGGCTGCTGTAGTCCATGTTGCGCATGTCGCCACTCCTTGTCTCCGCGCGCGCCGCCGGGGCCGTGAGCGCAGCCGCCAGCAGCAGGGTCAGCATTCGTTTGAGCATGAGGTTCTCCTTTGTCGGCTATATCGAGTCCCGCACCATGAGGACGGTGCTGACCGCCATGATGACCAGCGCCGCCCAGAACTGCGGCCCCGGCCGCTCGCCCAGCAGCGCCATCCCGAAGGCCACCCCGAGGAACGGCGCCACGGCATAGAACGCGCTGGTCTTGGCGGCGCCGAGGTCCTTCTGGGCCATGATGTAGCACTTGATGCTCAGCCCGTAGGCGACAAAGCCCAGCGCCAGCGCCGCCATCAGCCACGGCAGCGCGGGGAAGGGCTCGCCGAGGACGAGCGCCACGATCAGGCTCCCCAGCCCGGAGAAGCAGCCCTTGATGATGACGATCTGCGTGGAGCTCTTGCCGCTGAGCATGCGGGTGCAGTTGTTCTCAAAGCCCCAGCACACGCACGCCCCCAGCACCAGCAGCGACCCCGCGCTGAACTCGAAGGCCCCGCCGCCCTCAAAGCTGAGGATGACGCTCGCCGCCGTCACCAGCCCGATGGCCAGCCACAGCCGCCGGGAGATGGCCTCCCGGAAGACGGCCAGCGCGATGAGCGACGTGGCGACGATCTCGAAGTTATTGAGCAGAGAGGCGTTGGCGGCGTTGCAGCGGGCGACGCCCAGCATCAGCAGGATCGGCGCGGCAATGTCCAGCGCCACCATCGCGACGGTGTAGGGCAGCTCCCGGCGGGTGAGGGGTTCCGGCGCCGGGCCCCGGTGCAGGCGTCTCTCGAGCAGGCCGTAGCCCCCCAGCCCCGCGCCCGCGCCCAGATACAGCAGCGCCGCGAGCATGGTCGGCGCGGTCAGCCCGCGCTCCAGCAGCAGCTTGGACAGGGGAATGTTGATCGCGTACAGCGCCGCGGCGAGGATGGCCAGCAGCGCGGCCCGCGCGCCCTTGGGCATGGGATCAGCTCCCTCTCATGCAATGATATGAAGAAAGTATAGCACACATGGGCGGGAAATGCTACCGTTGGGCGGGAAAATCAGCCGTTTTCCGGGCCGGGAGCGTACTCGCGGACGCGGCGGAGATATTCGGAGGGGAGCATGCCCGTCTCCTGCGTGAAGGCGCGGCGGAAGGTGCGCATGTTTTCATAGCCGCAGCCGTAGCAGACCTGCGTCAGGTTGACCAGCGGGTCGCGCATGAGCACGAGGGCCTTGTTGATGCGGATGGCGTTGATGAAGCGGCGGAAGTTGACGCGATACTGCTGGGCGAAGATGTGGGACAGGTGCGACCGGCTGATGCCGAGGGCCCGGGCGGTGCTGTCGAGGGTGATGCGCTCGCAGGCGTGGGCGTAGATGTGGCGGATCACCCGGGCGGCCAGGTCGCGCTCGTTGCCGTCGTCCGCCGGGCGCAGGCGCAGGCCGCTGAGCACATGGGCCAGCAGCAGGTGCAGGTACGCCAGCCGGACGGGGGAGGGCTGATCGCTGGGGATCTCCATCAGCCGCTCGATCAGGCGCGGAATCTCCTCACCGAGGGCCTCGCGGCGGATGACCGGCTCCACGGGCTGACAGCGGTGGAAGGTGTTGGCGAACTCGGCGATGGTGTCGGGCAGGAAGAAGGCCGCGAAGCCCTGGCAGTCCCCGGACAGCCGGTCGTAGCTGTGGGGCGTCAGCGGGAAGCAGATGGCAAGGTCGCCGGGTCGGAGCTGAAAGGCGGCGCCGCCGATCTGCATGTCGCAGGTCCCGGAGCGCACATAGGCGATCTCCACGTTCTCATGGACGTGCAGCGGAAAGGCGTTGACGGTCATCCGACCGACAAACAGCGACGTGTCGCGGGCTTCAAAAAACGCCTTCATCGGGCCTGCCTCCTATAAGTGGAAATCGTTGAATGCCTGCAATTTAGCTTATATATTAGCATATTTTTTCAGATATTTAAACATTTTGGACAATATAGCTATTTTTGTCCTCAACTTTGGATGCTTTAGCGTTGTGCAGCGGCAAACGAATTGATAAGATGAAGCTGAATACCCATATTGAGCGACAGTTGACAAGTGAAAATCATAGGCCTCCCCGCGCGGGAGGACTGAGGAGGATAACCGAATGAAGAGAAGAGCCATGGCGTTGTTCCTCGCGTTCACGATGCTGACGTCGGTGTTTCCGGCGGCGGCGGAGGAAGCGGCCCCGAGCCCGGCCCCGGAGCTGGCGGCGGAGGAGATCGTAACGGAAGCGCCAGCCGAAGACACGGCGGAGGCCCCCGCGGAGGACGCCCCTGACGCCGCCGAGACAGCCCCCGGGGAACCGGCGGACGCCCCGGAAGCGGACGCTCCTGCCCAGCCCGAGGAGGATGAGGCGCAGGAGTCCGGCGAAAAACCGACCGAAGTCGCTCCCGGGCAGCCCGATGAGCAGCCCGAGACGGAGGCCCCCGAGGTGACGGACGCCCCGGCGACGGAGGAACCCGCCGCGCAGCCCGACGCTGACGATG
>JAFLST010000031.1 GCA_022510815.1 Christensenellaceae bacterium
ACTCGGTGCAGATTGATCGGCTCACGAAAGCCCTGCATGACGCGGAGGCCGTCGTAATCGGCGCGGGCGCGGGGCTTTCTACCTCGGCGGGGTTTGTCTACACGGGCGAGCGATTCCAAAAGCATTTCGCGGATTTTGCGAAAAAGTACGGCTATCAGGACATGTATACGGGCGGCTTCTATCCGTACAACACCCCGGAAGAACACTGGGCCTATTGGAGCCGGTACATCTACGTCAATCGGTACATGGACGCGCCCAAGCCCGTTTATCAGCAGCTTCTTGAGCTGGTGAAGGACAAGGACTATTTTGTCATTACCACCAACGTGGATCACTGTTTCCAGAAGGCCGGGTTTGATAAGCAGCGGCTTTTCTACACGCAGGGGGATTACGGCCTGTTCCAGTGCAGCGAGCCGTGCTGCAAGGAAACTTTTGAGAACGAAACGACCATCCTGCAAATGATGGCAAAGCAGAGGGAGATGCGAGTTCCCTCGGAGCTGCTGCCCGTATGCCCTCGTTGCGGCAAGCCCATGACCATGAATCTGCGCTCGGACAGCCGCTTTGTGGAGGATGAGGGCTGGCACAGGGCGGCACAGCGGTATGAGACCTTCCTGCGGACGAGGGAGAAAACGAGGCTTCTGTACTTGGAATTGGGCGTCGGATACAACACCCCGGTGATCATCAAGTACCCCTTCTGGCAGATGACGGCGCAGAATCCCAAGGCAACGTATGCCTGCATCAACCTCGGCGAGGCTGTCTGTCCTGAAATCATCCGGCAGCAATCCATCTGCATTGACGACGACATTGGCGAGGCCATTGCCCGGCTGCTTGAGCAGGAGACCTGACCAGATGAGCATCAGGAGGATATTGGCCATTCTTTGCGCGCTGATCGCGCTGACCATGCCTGCTTTGGCAGAAGAACAAGAGGATGACATGACCAATCTGGAATTCTTCAAATCACTCCATTTCGACGATGGGCTCAGCGTCGTTACGGAAGTCTTCTCCCGCTTCCCGCTGCAATATGCCGCGACGCTCGGACTTGATGGAAACGCACAGATCCGACCCATTGAATTCAAGTTTGAGAAAGACGGCGTACTGTATTTTGATACCGTGGTGTTCTACACGTCCTATTCAGAGCTCATCGCGCACCCGTATATTCAGCTCTGTGTCTGCGATCAGGAAACCATGACCTATGTGCGGCTTGGCGGAAAGGTCAACTTCACGAATGACGCGGATATCATCAACCGCTGCTTTGAGAGCAGCGAGGTGCTCACATCTCAGTTTGGCAATAACCGCAGTGTGGTGATTGGGTACTATCTGACGGAAGCATGGGCGGAGTTCTCCTCCTTCTTGCCTGAACTGCCATCAAGAACATATTCGCTGACCAATAAGTATGATCAGGAATGATACTGCGACAAACCGCCCGTACCAATGCAGACTGCTTGGTACGGGTGGTTTTATGCCACTCAGGCGACTGATTCTGTTTCAGCTTTCAAATGCGCTTGGGATTCCCGTCGCGAAGGGCCGCGCAGAATCCCGCATGACCGTTCCTGTTTTGTTCCTTATGAGCTATCGCCTTGTGAAGCCGTATATGCCGATCGCCGCGGCGACGGACAGGTTCAGCGAGTCGATCCTGTCGTTGCTGGGGATGCGCACCGGCTGGCCCATCTGCGCGAACTCCGGCGGCAGGCCGCTGCCCTCATTGCCGAAGACGAGCGTCCAGTTGGCCGGGATGTCTCCATCCAGCACCTCCGGCAGACTGCGGCTTCCGTCCAGCATGAACGGATACAGCGCCCGGCCCGGATGCTCCGCGAGGTAGCCCTCAAAATCATCGTAGACCCGAACCCGCAGGGAGAACAGGCTGCCCATGCTGGCCCGGACGGTCCGGGGATCGAATACGTCCACACAGGGCCGGATCAGCGCCACATCCTCCACGCCAAAGCCCAGCGCCGTGCGCAGAATGGTGCCCACATTGCCGCTGTCCGACGGGTGGTGCAGCACCACATGGGGCGCCTCAGGCTTCAAAGCATCGCTGAACTTGCCGAACACCGCCGCCGCGAAGCAGTTCTCCTTGCCCGAGAGCCGGGCCAGCGCCTTGTCCGCGATCTCCACGCGCACATGCAGCGCTTCCGCCAGCCGGGTCAGCTTTTCCGCGGCTTCCGTGCCCTCGGCTCTGGAGTGCACCAGCACCCGGCGCACACAGTCAGGCCGGTGCAGCAGACACTCCATCGCCGGGAACGCACCGGGCGCATAGCTGTAATCCAATTCGGCCTTATAGGGGGATAAAGAGGGCATTGCAGCACCGCCTCACGTTATTTCTCTGGCAGGTCGTCCGGCATGTCGAACACGGTGACGCCCCTTTCCCGGGCCGTCATGTCGCGGGAGAGGAGCCTATAAACGGCCGCGGCCAGCGGCACGCCCATCAGCATGCCTATTATGCCGAACAGTCCGCCGCCGACGGTCACCGCCGCCAGCACCCACAGCGCCGGGAGACCAATGGACGATCCCACCACTCTTGGGAAGATCAGGTTATTCTCCATCTGCTGCAGAATGATGAGGAACACGAGGAACCACACCGCCTGCATCGGATCAACCGTGAAAATCATGAACGCGCCGATGGCCGCGGCGATATACGCGCCCGCGATCGGGATCAGCGCCGTGAAGCCCACCAGCGTGCCGATCATCACCGCGTAAGGGAAGCGGAAAATCAGCATGCCGAGGATGCACAGCGAGCCGAGGATCAGCGCCTCCGTGCACTGGCCGACGATGAAATGATGGAAGGCATCATTGACCGTCTTGAGCACATAAAAGCTGCGCTGCTCGGTTCTTTCCCCCGCGTAAATCCGCACCACCCGGTGCACCTGCCCCACGATGGTCTCCTTGCTGCTCAGCAGGTAGATGGCAAAGATCACCGCCAGCACCACCGTGACGATTGTGGAAAACAGCATCGTCACCACAGACACCGCCGCGCCCATCACGCCGCCCACGCCGGTCAGCAGCAGGTTAATCGCGTTGGCCACAGCGTTCTGCCAGTCGAAGGCCGCGCCGGGGAACAGGCTGCTGCCCGCGATGTATTCGCTGACATGGAAGCGTTCCTCCGTCCACGCGAAGAACTGCGCCAGCGCGCTGGGCAGCCGCTCGACAATCATCCGCAGGCAGGCGAACAGCTCCGGCACGATCGTCCGCATCAGGAAGACGAGGGCAACCGCCACACTCGCAAAGGCCAGTGTCATGCACAGCGGACGGCGCAGCTTTACGACCGCCTTCTTCTTGGAATTCGGGAAGAAGAGCCGCTCATAGAAGCACATCAGGATGTTCGCCACATAGGCGATGGCTCCGCCGAGGATCAGCGGAAACGCCGCGCCAACGGCAATCCCGATCAGGCTTGTCAGCGACGTCCAGTAATGGATGGCCAGATAGACCAGAATCACCGACACGCCCACGCGAATGCAGGTCTTCCATTCGATCTGCACGCGGGATTTTCGCGGCTCCATCATTTGTGCCGTTGTCCGCGTCTTATTCGGCCTCTCGCTCATGCCGTCACCATCCCTGCGCGTTGTTTGACGGAATCAGAACAGCGCCTCGATAAACTCCTTCGCGTCGAAGGACTGCAGGTCGTCGATGCCCTCGCCTACGCCGATGTACCACACGGGCACCGCCAGCTCCTGCCGGATCGCCAGCGCAATGCCGCCCTTGGCCGTACCGTCCAGCTTGGTCAGCACGATGCCGCCGATCTCGCAGACCTCCTTGAAGGCCCGGGCCTGACTGAGGCCGTTCTGGCCGGTGGTCGCGTCCAGCACGAGGATACAGCGCACGTCCGCCTCGGGGTATTCCCGGTCGATGACCCGGCGCATTTTGTCCAGCTCATCCATGAGGTTCTTTTTGTTGTGCAGGCGGCCCGCCGTATCGACGATCAGCAGGTCGGCTTCCTGCGCCTTGGCGGACTTGATGGCGTCATAGACCACCGCCGCGGGATCGGCTCCTTCGGCATGGCGCACCAGCGGCACCCTCGCCCGATCTGCCCAGATGGCAAGCTGATCCGCCGCCGCCGCCCGGAAGGTATCGCCCGCGCAGAGCATGATCTTGCGACCGATGGACTGGAACCGCAGCGCCAGCTTGCCGATGGTGGTCGTCTTGCCCACCCCGTTGACCCCGACGATCAGCATAACCATCGGCCACTTGAGCGGCGGGCGCGGGATATCCATCTGCTCGATCATGATCTGTTTGAGGATCTCCTTGGCCTCGGCGGCGTCCTTGATGTTGCCCTTGGCGACGCGCTCCCGCAGGTCGTCCATGATGGTCGTGGTGGCCTTCACGCCGCAGTCCGACAGAAGCAGGATGTCCTCCAGCTCCTCATAAAATTCCTCGTCAATCTTGCGGGTTTCCTTCACCAGCGTGTCCACGCGGCCCGTCAGCGAGTCGCGCGTCTTGGATAAGCCGTCCCGCAAGCGGGCAAAGAGACCCTTCTTTTCGCTCATATGCTTAACCTCCTGTTGTTCTTATGTCAGTGTACCACAGAATACCTCTTTTGAAAAGCGTCCGCGTCACGAGAATCGCCCTCGCTCTGCACGGCGGCAGCGGGAGGGCGATACGGCCCGGCAGCGCGGGCGTTCATTATGTCGTTGTCCTCTCGCCTGTTCTGTTCCAGAAGTCGTCACCGTCGTCGCCCACGGGGCTGATGCGGTAGTCAAACTGCAGGCTCGAGTTGGGGTACTGGCGGTAGAACAGGCTCTTCATGCGCTCCATGACGCTGTCGCCGGTCTTGTAGTTGACCATCGGCAGCAGCACCGCCACCATCGTCGGGGAGAACTGCGTGATGACGTCGCCCTTGCGCAGATTCACGCGCAGGATGTTGATGAGCCCCCGCATGACATTGCTCTGCTTCATACTCTCCAGCGGCTGCCCATCCGCTCTCCCGATCATGATCATGCCCAAGAAAACGGTCGAGCCCATCCGCCGGATGTTGCGGATCTCGATGTTGTAGATCTCCTTGAAGACGTCATAATCGCAGACGAAGGCTTCCCTCTCGCCCCCTGCGGCCCGCAGCTCGCCGATGACGGACTCCATCGCCATCTCGATGTTCCTGCTGGAGACGACGATCTGATTATAGAACTCCTTAAGCTCCTTGCTGGGCTCCGTATTGAGATAGTGATAATGGAGGTGCATGACCTCCTCATACTGGCTCATGGCCTCGCTGCCCCGCTGGGTATTGATGAGCGCGGTCATCAGCTCCATGTGCAGCCGGTTATTGAAGTTGTCCAGCTCCAGCGCCCGGCGGCAGACATTGACAATATCCGTCTCGTTGCCTTCCTGACGCAGCATGTCAATGAACGCCTGAACGGCGGCAATGTAGCGGCTGTGCAGAGACGTCGCGCGGGAGAGCGCCCACTCGTTCATGCTGCAGCTGCGCAGCAGGTCGCCCCCGTAGAGGATCATCAGCCGCTTGTACAGCGCCCGGCGATCCTCAGCGTCAGCCTTTGTATCGGCCAGCTTTTCAAAGATATCCTCGATCTCGTAAAGGTCGATCTCCATGCCCGGGCGGCATTCCCAGTGATAGGCGCCGCGATCCGCCACAATGCAGTTTCCCAGCTCCGGCGATACCTCATTGAGCATGGTCCGGATGCGGCTGATGAGCGTCTTCAGCGCGTTTTCCGGGTTGGTGACCTTTTCCTCCGACCAGAAGGTGGTCAGGAGCTCCGCGTTGGGCACGGGCTTTTCCCGGTTCACGATCAGATATTGAATCAGCGCCGCGCCCTTGCGGGATTTGTTGACCAGATATTCCGCACGGCGCTCGTTGACGTAGATCACGAAATCGTTCATCACTTGGATGCGAATCGCGTCTGCCAAGGCCGGGACCTCCCTTCCCTGCGTGTAAACCCTCACAGAGCCGGCATCCGGTCAGATCAGGGCTGACGGTCGGGTTTTACAGGCGTTTCTTGAGCATTTCGGCGTTGGCGGCGTAGAGCACCGCGGTCTCCTTGGTGATGCGGCCCTCCTTCACCAGCCGGAAGAGCTCGTTGTCCATGGACATCATGGACTGCCCCACCGAACCGCCGTAAATGACGTTGTCAATCTGATGGGTCTTGCCGTCGCGGATCATGTTCTGCACGGCGGAATTGATGGTCATGACCTCGAAGACCGGGGTCTGCTCACCGGTGACGGTGGGCACCAGACGCTGGGACACCACGGCCCGCAGCACCATCGAGAGCTGAATGCGCACCTGCGCCTGCTGATTGGCCGGGAAGGTGTCGATGATACGGTCGATGGTCTTGGCCGCGCCGACAGTATGCAGCGAGGAGAGCAGCAGGTGGCCGGTCTCCGCCGCGGTGATTGCCGTGGACATGGTCTCGTTGTCGCGCATCTCGCCCAGCATGATGATATCCGGGGCCTGACGAAGGGCCGCGCGGAGAGCGCGGGCGAAGGTGGCCGAGTCGTTGGGGATCTCGCGCTGGCTGACCAGCGACTTTTTATGGGAGTGCAGGTATTCGATCGGGTCCTCAATGGTGATGATGTGACCGCTGCGCTCCGAGTTCATCTTGTCGACCATGCAGGCAAGGGTTGTACTCTTGCCGCTGCCCGCCGGGCCGGTGACGAGAATCATGCCGTTGCGGTTGTTGGTCAGCTCCATGACCATCGGCGGGATGCTCAGCGACGCCGGATCAGGCAGACCGAAGGCCACCACGCGGTAAGACGCCGCCAGCGTGCCGCGCTGCAGGTAAGCGTTGCAGCGGAAGCGCGCCTGACGCTCCAGCGAAAAGGAGAAGTCGTCGTCGCCGTTTTCCCTGATCAAAGCGATATCCCGGTTGCCCGCCAGCTCGTACGTCTGCTGCACCAGATCGGCACTGTCGGCCGGAAGCGCCCGCTCACTCGTGATGGGTTCCATCCTGCCGCGAATCTTGGCCATCACAGGGGAACCGGGAATGAGAAAGACGTCCGAACCGCCCATTTCAAGCGCTTTGGACAGGATATCCTTTAGAACCATATTTCCCATGTATCCTCCTGGGGTTCCATGTCCTCAAGCTGCGTGAAAAGCTTATGTTCCGTCCACCGCGTGCGCTGCTCGGCGCCGAACTCCTCCAGCTCCACCGCGCAGCTCATCCTGCGGCCTTCCTCATTCTGCTCCGACCAACTGATGGTGCGGCCCGACAGGGTCATGCCCTCCGGCAGCTCCGCTTCCTTCACCAGCGCCAGCCAGCCTTCGTCATCCTCCGCCTGACTCGCGCATTCCGCCAGCACCGCATCCAGCACTGCCAGAGAACGCTCCGCATCGCTGGAGAGGCCGTAGGTCTCCTCCGCCACCTCGGCGCTGCGCATGCTCAGCCGGTTGTCGCCGCGGGCATTCATCATCGCCAGCAGGCCCAGCACACTCATGCCAAGCACCACGACGATCAGCATCAGCGACGCCGCGCCGGGTCCGATTTGATACTCTTTACGATTCATGGCTGCACCTCCCCCGGCAGATACCGCACGCAGGGCAGCGTCAGCAGCGCTTCATCCTTATGATACGCGCTGACCTCGGCCGTCAGCAGCACGCCGGCAGCCGTCGCTTCCTTCTCCGCAGTCACCCGCAGCTCATAATCCTCCTGCGGGAGGGTCCAGCCCTGATCGTCCTGCGTGAAGCCCGCCTGTTCCAGCGCGGCCTCATAGTCGCCGGACACATAGAGCCTGTCCGCGATGTTCTGCGCCTCCATCAGCGCCGTGTCATAGACCGCTGCCTCGCGGCTCTGGTTGCGCGTGACGACGAAGGTCTGCAAAACGACCGTCGAAGACAGCGCAAAGAACAGCACCGCGATCATGATCTCCACCAGCAGCGTATTGAGCTGGTTGCTTTTTCCCATACTCAGCACCTCACCATGCGCAGCGCTGCGCGATCGAGAACGTGTAGGGTCTGCCTTCCACATCGGTCATTTCCACCATCACCAGCCCGTCCGACAGGCTTGCGGTGAAGGAACCGGCGGGGCAGACCTCCTCGCCAAAATCCGGATGGAACGTATCCTCCGCGCCAATGAACAGATCGCGGAGCACGCCTTCATAGCAATAGAGATAGCGCACATAGACCTCATCATCAAATCTGCTGGTGATGGTCAGCGCGTTGACGCCGTCGATCTCCACGGAGCCGAAGGCATTCTCCTTGTCCTCACCGCGAAGCGTGTTGCGGATGAAGGACTGGAGAATCCGCTCGTCCCGGTGCGCGGCGGTCTGATCCACCGTGTTGCGGTAGGCTTGCGCGCACAGGAGCACCAGCAGCGTCGAGATCACAGCGAACACGCCCAGCAGCATGAACACGAACGTGCCCGAGATGGCATGGCCGCTTCCTTTCCGCTTCACGTGCCGTCACCTCCCAGCTCAATCACCCGAATGGACGGCATAATGTTGGAAGCGAATGCGTCATAGATGACCAGATACGCGTCCTCGTTATAAGCCAACCCGTAGTATTCCTTGAGATAATCAATGTTGGTGGGATAGGCGCCTTCCACGGCATAGCACGTCAAAACCGCCGAACGCACCGCGTCCCGCACAAGCTCCGTCTCCGCGTTGCCGGAAGCGCTGCTGACCTTGTTCACCAGCATATACACCCCGGCGAACAGCACCGCGAATACGGCCAGCGTGATCACCAGCCTGCGGAAAAAGCCGCTTTTCTTTTTTTTCATGCGCTTTTCACCCTCACCTTCGGCCTTCCCTCTGATTCACGAGTTTACAGGATGCTGGTGATAATGCCAGCCATGGGCAGCATCACGGACAGCAGGATCGCGCCGATAACAAGGGAGAGCAGGGCGACCAGCGTCGGCTCGATGATGGAGACCAGGCTGGCGATGTCGTCCTCCACCTGCTCCTCATACACGCGGGCGATGCGGTCCATCACCTGATCCTCGCGGCCCGCGGCCACGCCCATGCGGATCATGCGGTTGTACATCTCGTCAAACAGGTTGGTATCGGTGATCGCGTCGGCGAAGCTCGTGCCGTTCTCCATCTTCGTGCGGATGGCCGCCACCTCGTTGGCCGCCACGCGGTCGCTCAGCACGGAGGGCACCAGCTCGAGGGCCTCCTCCAGCGGGAAGCCGCCGGAGAGCATCATCGACAGCACCGACGCCACGCGGGAAGACGCCAGCTTGCGGCTGAGGTTCTTCACCGGGACGAACAGGTTGCGCAGGAAGTCCAGCACCTTGTCGCGCATCGCGGTCTTGGTCAGCACCACGCACACCATCACGGCCAGCACCACCAGACCCACGATCACCAGCATCGTCCAGCCGATGCCCGTGCCGATGTCCATCATCAGGCTGCCGGAGGCGGTCATCGCCACGCCCATGCTGTTCAGCACGCGCTGGAACACCGGCATGACCTTGAGGATCATGACCAGCACGATCAGCAGCATCATCACGCCCAGCACCACCGGGTAGGTGATGGCGCTGACGATCGCCCGGCGGATGCGGCCTTCCCGCTCATAGTACTCCGCCAGACTGTTCATGACCTCTTCCAGACGGCCGGTGCGCTCGCCGATGCCGGTCATCTCCACCAGATAGGTGGGCCAGCGGTCATCCGCCTTGAGCGCCTCGTAGAGGGAGCCCGTTTCCGTCACGCCCTTGCTGGCCGACGCGTAAAGATCCGAATTGCTGCTGGTACGGTAGGTCTTCGCCAGAGCCTCCATACCGTCGTAGAGCGCCATGCCGCTGCCCAGCATCAACGCGATCTCCGCGCAGAAGCCGCTCAGCTCCATCGCGGAAATGCTGCCATTTCCCTTAACTGCCTTTGCCATGCCTGTGCTTCCTTTCATCACGGTCGTTTATTGGTTCGCGCGGCCCTCCGGCAGCGCCTCGTCAGTACCAGCGCTCCAGCGAGTATTTGTATCCCGTCTGGATGGCGTTGAGCTCCAGCGTCGGGTCATACAGAATCTGTTCGCCGTCAAGGATGACGGTATTCCACGCATGATAGTAGTTTTTGCCGACATAGCCGATATCCAGCCGGGTCGGGATGCCCTGCACCCGCAGCATGCACGCCGCCAGCGCCGCCAGATCCTGACAGATGCCCATACCCTTCTCCCACGCGTAATCCACGCTGGGCATGGTGCCCGCCGGGGGATTCTTTGCCTTTGCGAAATCGTATTGGTAGTTCGCCTTCATATATTCGCGAATGGCTTCAAATTTTTCCTGATCCGTAGTCAGACCGGCGCAGAGCTCCTCGGATTTCTCGATGGCGGCGGTATCCGGCTCATAGTAGACGTACTGGTTGGGGAACAGGTACACCTCGTTCTGATTGGCAAGCTGCGCCGTAATGGTGAGCTGTCCGCCCAGGGAATACCTGCTTCCGGAAGAGTTGATATACAGGGTGAACTTGTAGTCCCCGTCGCCCAGCTGGAGCGGGATGATCTCCCAGTTCTCCTCGCCGTTCAGACGATAATTCAGCTTCTGCCCCGACTTTTCGACTTGGAGCATGAGCTGCTTGTTGGTCGACGGCCCATGGGCCATCACATAGCCCTGATCCGCATGGCTGAGGTCGATGATCAGCTTATCGGACGAATTCTGCACCTCGCCTGACGCTTCCGGCCAGACGAGGTTATCCATCAGCGCCATGGCCGTTCCGCACAGCAGCACAAAACATGACAGCATCAGACAGACAGCCGCCAGCCATTGACGATCCCTACACATTGATAGCGGTCTCCTTTCAGGTCTGGTAATCCTTTTCGTTATTTTAGCACATCCACCGATTTTTGACAATCCCTTACTGCGGCCCAAAACCATGCTCATTCCGATACCCGCCCTTCACTCAATACGGATGCAGTCTCTGCCGGCATCCTTGGCCACATAAAGCATTTTGTCCGCGCGGCCGATCAGCTCCATGATCCCTCCGCCGCCGTAGACGCCGCCGATGCTGACCGTCGGACGCAGCGCCGGCACGTCCGTGAACTCAAGCTCCTCGACGTGGTGCCGGATCTGCTCCAGCTTGCCCGGCAGCATATTCGCGGGCATGCCGTCGAAGATTACCACGAACTCGTCGCCGCCGAAGCGGATCACCGCGTCTGCGCTGCGAACGCAGGAGGTGATGGCCTCGACGATGCCCTTGAGCACCTGATCGCCCACGCCGTGGCCATAGGTGTCGTTGACGCGCTTGAAGTTGTCAACGTCGATCATCGCCACGGACCGGTTGGCGTGAATGCCCTGAAACATCTCCTCCAGATAGCGGCGGTTGTACGCGCCAGTCAGCGGATCAGCGTACACGCGCTGATTGTGCCGGGAGATCGCTTCGACGATGTCGCGCCTGCCGTGGCCCTCAAACATGGTCTCGTCAGGCACCGAGCAAACCATCTCCATCGAGAAGGGCCTGCCGTCTACCTCCACATACTTCGCGGTGACATGGCGCAGGTCGTCGTTCACGAACTCGAACTTGGTGATCCTGCCGCGCTGCGCCAGCGCCCGCCGGGAGATGCAGTGCGCGCACCGGGAATCCCTGTGCCATGTGACCCAGCAGTGGTACTCTCCCTCCCGCAGGCAGCCCTTCTCGTCAAGGGTCCACTGGATGCACGTCTCGGGCTCCACCAGACGCACCGCGTCAAACACGCTGTGCAGTTCCTTCATTAGCTGTATGATTTCCGCCTGCGTGAACTGGTACCGCGACGGATCCCAGAAATCCGATTGCCTGTTCTCCATCGGCTCGCTCACCTCTTCTTCCCGTATCGGCATCTCAGGCGTCCAGCGCGCGAATCGCGTCCACGGTGACCTGATAATCCGCCTTGACCTGCTCAGTCAGCGCAACCGCCGCGTCGTCCCAGCCGCCGCGCAGGCACTCGGACAGCGCGCTGGAGGAACGGTACAGCCGGTCAAAGCTCAGGTTCTGGCAGATGCCCTTGATGGTGTGCGCCGCACGGAAGGCTTCCTCGCCGTTTTTCTGCTCGATGGCGCCGATCAGGCTTTCGCAGCTCTTGTCGTCGAGGAATCTCAGCACAAATTTGGTGATCATCCGCTCCGTGCGCAGCCGGCCCAGCACGCCGTCGTAATCTCCGCCCAGCGCCTGATAGCACTCTTTCAGGTTCATTCCTCCCGACGCTCCCTTCTGATGCTCGGGCTGGATTCGTCAATGGCGGACACAGCCGAAAGCATATCCTTCATATTCTTGTTGTAATAGCACACCTGATTGCCGCCCAGCTCCTTGACCGCGCAGAGCGCCTGATCCGCAGCGTGGAACAGCCTCTCGTAGTCGGTGCCCAGCTCCTCGGTGCGGGCCGCGCCCATGCTGACGCGGATCTCCTGATCCTCAAACCTGCAGGTGAGGTGACGGAACAGCCGCTGGACGGCCGGGCCTTCGCTCTCCTTATATTCGAGGAAGATCAGGAACTCGTCGCCGCCGACCCGCGCCACAATGTCGCCGCTGCGGACGCTCTGCCGGAGCCGCTCCGCCATATAGGCCAGCACCTTGTCGCCGAAGAGATGCCCCCTGACGTCGTTAATGCTCTTGAAGCCGTCCATATCGAAGATCAGCAGGACATACTTCGCGTCCGGTCTGAGCCCGATGCGCTCCTGAATGAGCGCCTTGGCGGAGCTGTGGTTGAGCAGCCCGGTCAGCGAATCATGGGAGGCCATCCATTCCAGCGCGTCGGGATGCTCCTGCTCATCACGAATGTCAATCGCCTTGCCGATGACGCCCGTATACCGCGTCGGCTTCGCGTCCGACCAGAGCACGCGGCAGACGACCCGCATCCGCCGGGGCCTTCCATCGATGTCCAGCCGGCACTCGTGGGTCACCACGGGCTTCTCCGGCCCAGCGGCGTGAATCGCCGACGACAGCGCCTCCATGCCATCCCGGCCGATCAGCGAGAGAATCCGCTCATTGGTCAGGGGATTCATGACCATCTCGGGCAGACCCAGCTTCGCCGCGCTGACGCCCGAGAGCGTGAGCATCCCCGGGGACACGGTGTACTCAAACTGCAGCTCCTCGGACACATCCGCGAAGAAGCGTGCTTTCAGGCGCTCATGCTCGAGCATCTGAAGCGTCCTGTTCGAGACGGACAGCTCCTCATGGCGCTGCACCTCCTCGGCAATGACGCGCATCTCTCTTCCGCCGTCCTCCTGCGCCGTAGCCAGCCGGAGCTGCTCGGGCAGTTCCTCCGCCAGACTGCGCAGGCAATCCATCAGCAGGGGATTGAACGCGCCGCACTGGCCGTCAAGGATCATCTCGACAGCCTTCTCATGGGAGAAAGCCTTCTTATAAACACGCTCGCTGGTCAGGGCATCGTAGACGTCCGCCAGCGCCACGATCTGCGCGCCGATCGGGATCTCGTCGCCCTTGAGCCCGTCGGGATAGCCGCGGCCATCCCAGCGCTCATGGTGCCAGCGGGCAATCTCGTAGCCCACGCGCACCAGCGGCTCATCCTGATAGGCGGGCAGCGAATTGAGCATCTCCGAGCCGATGGCGGAGTGCGACTTCATGATCGCGAACTCCTCGTCCGTCAGGCGGCCGGGCTTGTTGATGATCTCGCCGGGAATGGCAATCTTGCCGATATCATGCAGCGCCGAGGCCGTGGCGATGATGTTCATCTGCTGCTTGGTCAGGGGATACCGGTCCGTGATCTGCACGAGCCGGTTGAGCAGCAGCTCCGTCAGCACATGCACATGGCGCACATGCAGGCCGCTCTCACCGTTGCGGAACTCGACGATGTGGCTGAGGATGTCGATCATCAGCCCGGACTGCTTTTCCTTTTCATAAATCTGCTCGGCGACCATATTGGTCAGCTTGCGCTGCTTGGCATAGAGCAGGATGGTGTTGGTCGTGCGGCGATGGACGATCGACTGGTCGAAGGGCCGGGAAATAAAGTCCACCGCGCCCAGCTCATACGCCCGCTCGACGATATCCGGCAGCGTCTCCGAGGAGATGATGATCACGGGGATATCCTTGATCCACCCCTCGCGGTTCATCACGGACAGCACCTCAAAGCCGTCCATTTTGGGCATCACGATATCCAGCAGCACGAGGTCGATCTCCACGCCCCACTGCGCGAGCTGCTTGACCGCTTCTTCACCGTCGGTCGCTTCCAGCACATCATATTCGTCGCCCAGCATGTCGATCAATATCTCACGGTTCATCTCGGAATCGTCCGCAATCAGAATTCTCTTTTTGCGAATGCCCTCCACGATAAACCACCTCCTCCGACCGGTTACATCTGTTTAGATACATGTATCCACTCTTTGTATATTATACAGGATATGTCAAGACGCGTCAAGGCGTTTCCGCCGGATTTTACCCCCGGACTTTCCCGCCGCCGCCCTGTCAGAAAAGCCTTGAATATCCACCATGAATCATGATACAATGAATGCGATTTTATGAACAGGAGCTTCTTTGCCATGCAGCAGACCAAGACCATGAAAACCTCTGAGCTGGTGCGGCGCTTCCTGCCGTACTTCCGCAACTACAAGGGCACCGTCGCCTTCGACCTGCTCTGCGCGGCCTTCACCACCATCTGCGAGCTGGTGCTGCCGATGATCGTGCGCGCCATCACCGAGCGGGCCACCGTCGACGCGGCCTCCCTGACCGTGAAGTTCGCGCTGTCAATGGGCGGGCTGTACCTGCTGCTGCGCGTGATCGACGCGGCGGCGAACTATTATATGCAGTCCGTCGGACACATCATGGGCAGCAAGCTCGAGACCGACATGCGTCACGACCTGTTCCACCACCTGCAGCAGCTCTCCTTCAGCTACTATTCCGAGGCGAAGGTGGGTCAGATCATGGCCCGCATCACCTCCGACCTGTTCGAGGTGACCGAGTTCGCCCACCACTGCCCGGAGGAGTTCCTCATCGCGGGCGTGAAAATCATCGTGTCCTTCGCGGTGCTCTCGAGCATGAACCTGCCGCTGACCCTGATGATGTTCGCGGTGCTGCCCTTCATGCTGGTCTTCGCCAAGCACTTCAACGGCAAGATGCGCCGCGTGTTCAAGGAGCGCAACAAGCAGGTCGGCGAGATCAACGCGCAGGTTGAGGACAGCCTGCTGGGCATCCGGGTGGTCAAGTCCTTCGCCAACGAGCAGATCGAGGAGGACAAGTTCGCCGAGGGCAACCGCAAGTTTCTCGACCTGAAGGCCATGTCCTACCGCGTGATGGCGGCCTTCGGCACGTCCAACCGCATCTCCGACGGCCTGATGTACATCATCATCGTGGTCGCCGGCTCGCTGTTCATCAAGCAGGGGACGCTGACCGCCGCCGATTTCACCGCCTACCTGCTCTACGCCAACGTGCTGCTCAACTCCATCCGGCGCATCGTCGAGTTCACCGAGCAGTTCCAGCGGGGCATGACGGGCATCGAGCGCTTCTGCGAGATCATGGACGCGCCCGCCGAGATTCAGGATAATCCCGGCGCCAAGGAGCTGGGCAGCGTCGCGGGCGCGGTCACCTTTGAGGACGTGGGCTTCCATTACCATGACGACACCGCCGAGGTCCTCCACCACTTGAACCTGACTGTGAAGCCCGGCGAATCCATCGCGCTGGTGGGCCCCTCCGGCTCCGGCAAGACGACCCTGTGCAACCTGATCCCGCGCTTCTATGACGTGACCGAGGGCCGCATCCTCATCGACGGTCAGGATATCAAGAGCCTGACCCAGAAGAGCCTGCGCAGCGCCATCGGCATGGTGCAGCAGGAGGTCTACCTCTTCTCCGGCACGGTGCTGGAAAACATCCTCTACGGCAAGCCCGGCGCGACGAAGGATGAGGTCATCGAAGCGGCGAAGCTGGCCGGCGCCCACGACTTCATCATGGACCTGCCCGACGGCTATGACACCTATGTCGGCGAGCGGGGCGTGCGGCTCTCCGGCGGACAGAAGCAGCGCATCTCCATCGCCCGCGTGTTCCTCAAGAACCCGCCCATCCTCATCCTTGACGAGGCCACCTCGGCGCTGGATAACGAGAGCGAGCATCTGGTGCAGCAGAGCCTCGAAAAGTTAGCGAAGGGCCGCACCGTGTTCACCATCGCGCACCGGCTCACGACCATCAAGGGCGCGGACACCATCTGGGTGCTGACCGAGAACGGCGTGGAGGAGATGGGCTCCCATGCCGAGCTCATCAAGAAGGGCGGCATCTACGCGCGGCTCTACGCCATGTACACTACCGACAACACGGAGGAGATTGCATAACATGCTCACCAAAGCGACACAGAATGATTTTCAGGCCCTCGTCCAGCTCTATCATGCCGTCGCCGACGACATGAACGCCCACGGGCTCAGCCAGTGGCACTGGGGGCAGTATCCCAACGAGGGGCTGATCCAGAGCGACCTTGACGCGCAGACGCTCTACGTCCTCCGGGAGAACGGAACGATTCTGCTGGCCGTGGCCATTGACACCACCCCCGAAGAGGTCTATCAGTCCGTCAACTGGCTCTTCGGCACGCGGCCCGGCTCCTTCCATCGTCTGGCTGTCGCGCCGGAGGCTCAGGGGAAGGGCCTCGGCAGGAAGGTGCTGCCGGAGATCTTCGACATCCTGCGGGGCCTCGGCTGCGACTGCCTGCGCTGCGATACGCACATCGACAACGCCCGGGCGCTGCATCTCTACGAGTCCGTCGGCATGCGCCGCTCCGGCGCGGTGTATTATCCCGGCGAGGGCGATGACAAGCCCTTCCCGACGCTGGAGATGCCCCTGACCGACGACTGCCCGCTGCTGCCGCTGACCATGCACCCGGCCTTCCGGGGCGGCAAGCTGACCCCATGGGGCGGCGAGAAGCTGCGTACGGTCTACGGCAAACCCATCGCCGAGGTGCCCACAGGCGAAAGCCTCGAGGTGAGCTGCATCCCCGGGCTGGAATCCGTCGACGATGCGGGCGTGAAGCTGCCTGACCTGATCGCGAAATACGGCGCGGCCTTCGCTGGCAAGTACGCCGAGGGAACCTTCCCGCTGCTGCTCAAGCTGATCGACGCCAGCGAATCCCTGTCCGTGCAGGTGCACCCGGACGACGCCTACGCCGCCCGGGAGGAAAACGGCAAGCTGGGCAAGACCGAGGCGTGGCTGATCCTTGACGCGCCGGAGGGGAGCCAGCTCGTCTACGGCATCCGCCCCGGCACGACGCTGGACGAGCTCCGCGCCGCCTGCGAGCAGGGAGCCGCCGTGGAGCCGCTGCTGCGCCGGGTGGACGTGAAGCCGGGGGATGTGTGCTTCATTCCCGCGGGCTGCGTGCACGCCATCGGCGCGGGCATCATGCTCTATGAGATTCAGCAGTCCTCCGACGTGACCTACCGCTTCTATGACTGGGATCGGGTCGACGCGCAGGGCAACCGCCGGGAGCTGCACCTGAAGAAGGCTCTCGACGTGACCGACCTGAGCTTCTCCCTTGACCCGATTCCCGCGCCGGAGACCCCCGTCGCCCGCGTGCTGGACGAGACCTACTTCACCCTCGACCTATTCCGCGTGACGGATGCTCCCGCCGAGCTGCCCGCCGTGGCGGACTTTGGCCTGCTGACCGCTCTCGACGGCGAGCTGACGCTCCGCTGGAACGGCGGCGAAAAGCTCCTCAGGCGCGGCGAAAGCCTCTACCTGCCCAGCCGGGGCGTGACCCTGACGCTGCATGGACAGGGAAGGGCCGCCCTGTCCCAGCCCCGGTAACCGCGGCCATAACCCCGCTGATCGACAAAAGAAAGGCGACCATTTATGGGCGACACAGGCATCGTTTATCAGGAGAATTTCGGCATCGGCACCTTCCGGCGAGAAATCTGCGCGGAACTCGGCGAAGCTTTTTGGGCAGATCTCGTGAAGGATATCCCGCTGCCTGACATCCAGACGGAGAGCCGTTGTCAATGCCGCAACATGGCGCTGCTGATGCAGCGCTTTGAAACCGCAGCCGACGCCGAAACCATCCAACGGATTCTTTGCCGCGTCCGGCACGGGCTGCATCCCTCTCAGTCCGCATGGGCCCACGAGGAATTTCTGGCCATTGGCGATCTGGACCGTTTCCTTCAAAAGCATCAGGATGATGAATGGCGCCATTTTGTTCAGCTCAACAAGGAAGGCAAGGATTTTTACGGGCAGGACATCACGGACGAAGTGTTAGACTTCATTCGTGAACATCCTGCCATGCTCGCGCCGGTCAGGCGGGGAAGCAAACTGCATTGCATGGCTTTTCCCTCCAACATGCGTGACTATCTGAAATCGGATGATCCCGTCATGAAGCGCTATCACGCTTGCCACTGTCCCTTCGCGAAGGAATCCATTCTTTCGGATAAGATGGTCTCGGCGACATTGTGCTACTGCAGTTTGGGGCATGTGATGAATTTCATGGAAGCCGCTTTGAATCGCAGTCTTCACGGCCGGGTTATCCGCTCCGTGCTGCGCGGCGATCTGACCTGCGAATACGAGATCGACATTCCCGATGATATCATGCGGGACTACGTTTCCGAAGGCGACAAACGCGCATAATCGCGTCATCGGGGGATGAGGAGGTTCCTATGAGATTGCTGATCCTCTTCGGCGCGCAGGCCGTCGGCAAGATGACCGTCGGTCAGGCGCTGACACGAATTACACCCATGAAGCTGTTCCACAACCACATGACCATCGAGCCGGTGCTCGAGCTGTTTGACAATTTCAACTCCCGGGCCATCCTGCGGCTGCGGGAGGTCATCTTCGAGGAGTTCGCTCAGAGCGACCGCTACGGACTGATCTTCACCATGCAGTGGGCGCTGAACGTTCAGGACGACTGGGACTATATCGCCCACATCGCGGAGATCTTCGAAAAGGCCGGCGCGCAGGTGGACTACTGCGAGCTGATCGCCCCGCTGAACGTGCGCCTCGAGCGCAACGTGACCGAGAACCGCATGAAGGAGAAGCCTTCCAAGCGCGACACCGGCCGCAGCGAGTGGCTCATCATGAATGCCGAGCAGGAGTACCGCAACATCTCCGAACCCGGCGAGATGCCCTTCGAGCGATACCTGCGGCTGGAGAACACCAACCTGTCGCCGGAGGAAGCCGCCGAGAAGATCGCCGCGCACTTCGGCTACGAACGCCTTTCATAACCAGCAGGATAAAGAACCCGGATGAGCCTTCCAGCGCATCCGGGTTTTATTGTTTTTTTGGGTGAAAGGCGTTCTTTGGGGCTGAATTTCGCCTGCATAACCGACCGAGTGTTTTCTTACAATATTTTCCATAATTCGGGTTGTTAACAATATGCTGACCCTTATCCACACAAGCACCGCAATGTGCACAGGATTGTGAATAACCTGTTGATATTGTGGATATCTTTCTTCACAATCCTTCAATTTCAGGGATTTTCGCGCCCATTTCTGTGGATAACCCTGTGGGAATTGTGGATGACTTCCTCTGTTCCGTGTTTATATCCAATATTTGGGAGTTCTGCATAGCAAGGCTGCATATCCACACGTTGAAGGGGTAAATCAGCCCCTTAAAAACAAGAAAAACCGACCGAAGTCGGCTTTTTTAGAGCAAAAAATTGACAGATGTTTACAGATTTTGGATGGCTTCGATGAACTTATCCACATACTCGTCCGGCGTTGCCCAAGAGGTGCAGACTCGCAGGGCGGCATGGCTTTCATCCATGCGCTCGAAGAATGACAGGTCGAAATCCTCCTCCAGCGCCTCAGCCTGTTCATCGCTGAAAATCGGGAAGAGCTGGTTGGTGGGGGAGTCCACCAGCAGCGGGATGCCCTTGTCCAGCAGCGCCGTCCGGATGCGCATGGCCTGCTCGACGGCCTTCCTGCCGATCTCAAAGTAGAGGCCGTCCTCCATCAGCGCAGAGAACTGCACACCCAGCAGCCGCCCCTTGGCCAGCAGGCCGCCGCGCTGCTTGATCATGTAGCGGAAGCGGCTGCTCAGTTCAGGATTGACAATGACCACCGCCTCGCCGAACAGCGCGCCGACCTTGGTGCCGCCGACAGTGAACACGTCGCAGTACTTCGCGATGTCCGCAGGGGTCAGGTCGCCGGTGGGAGCAGCCAGCGCGTAGCCCAGACGCGCGCCGTCAATGAACAGGTACATCCCGTGCTGGCGACAGGTATAGTGCAGATCCATGAGCTGCGAGAGGTTATAGACCGTTCCCAGCTCGGTGGACAGGGAGATGTAGACCATGCCGGGGCGCACCGTGTGCTCATCGTCCGCCTGAAGCGCCGAGGCCACGCTGACCTGGCTGGCCGTGATGCGTCCATCCTTGCCGGGAAGGGTCAGGCACTTGTGCCCCGAGGACTCGATCGCGCCGGTCTCGTGGGTGTTGATATGCCCGGTGTGCGCACAGAGCACGCCCTCATAGGGCCGCAGCGCCGAGGCGATGACCGTCGTGTTCGCCTGCGTGCCGCCGACCAGAAAATGCACTGCCGCGTCAGGACAGTCGAAGGCGGTCCTGATCGCCTCCGCAGCCTCTCGGCAATAAGGGTCCATGCCGTAGCCTACCGTCTGCTCCATGTTCGTCGCCACCAGCCGCTCCATAACCTTCGGATGGCAGCCCTCATGATAATCGCAGCTTAACCGAATCATAGCTTCGTTCCTTTCGTATCAGGATTTCATCAGTATTATACTTGTCAGAGGAAAAGTCGTCAATAATATAATAAGGAAGTCTTTGTGACAAAGACTTCCTTGCCGCCTTGGGCAGGCTGGAACGGACTTAACCGAAAACGCCGCTTTCGCGACGCTTCACTGCGCGTTCTCCCATGCCCGCCGCATCGCGAGAAGAATGTCGCCGTGGCTGTCCCGAAGCGACATGGTGGCGCTGGAGGTGATGTCCGCCAGCTCCTGCTTCTCGGCATCGGCGAGGCTCTCATACTGCTGCAGGTCGCCCTCGGCGGTGGAATCCTCCTTGAGCGGACGACCGTTGGTGCCGGAGAAATACTTGCCGAACCAGTCCTCGATCTCGTCGACGGTCTTGCCGACGAACATCTGCTGATAGGCGTCCATCTGGGAGGTCCATGTGCCGGTACCCATCTTGTAGTCCTCGCCGCGGCCCCGCTTGGTGATCCATGAGGATACCTCCGCGAGGAAGTTGTCCTCCGTGTCGCTGGTGGTGCCGATCACTTTGCCCTCCGCGTCATCCCACAGCGCGTAGCCGCCCTGACCCGGAAAGCCGCTGAAATGCGGCATGGTCGCGCCGTCATAATTGGGCGTGGCGACCTCAAGCTGATCGACGTCCATCTGCAGGACGCGGCCCTCCGCGTCAAAGATGCCGTGGGCAAAGACGACATTGAAGGAATAGACCGGGTTGTCCTGATCGTCCTTACCGGGGCCCACGCGGCCCGTTGCCGCCATGCCGATGCCAGCCTTCGCGCCCTCGGGCAGGAAGGTCTGGGGCGCGTTGGTGGGCTGTTCATCGCCGTTAGTCATGTCGGTGATGATCGTCTGGCCCATCGCGTCCGCCACCGCGGCCATGATGGCGTTGCTGGTCACCGTCGCGCCGCTGACCGTGTCCACCTGCCACGAATTCGCCGTCACGATGGCCTGAGGCAGCGCTTCGATCGCCCGGGTACCCACGCCTTCGGTCTCGCTGTGCTCAATGACCTCCACATTGGTGATCGCGCCGCCGTCGGTGGTGACCCGCACGGTCAGCGGGCCGCCGTAGCCCTGCGCCTGTCCCGTCCGCTCCTCCGAGGACGCGGTGGCACAGGCCGTCATCGAGGCGGCTGTCAGCAGGGCAACAAAACATAACAGAATCCTGCGCATGATCTTCTCCATCCTTTCCGTTGATGAGGCTATCTTGCGCCGAGAAGGAAATTTCCATGCAGATTTTCAGAAGCCGGAGCCGTTTTGCAGGAAAAACGCCGCGGACGGCGAATTGTTTTGATGAACTTGGCTCTTTGCACCCTTTTGGGGATGAAATCGACGGCATCAAACGTTGAGATAGAGCAGGTAACCTTGCAGAAGGCAGGTGTAAACGAATATGAGCAAGCAGAAACGACGTGACCCGCTGAAGGTGATGGTCGTCTGTACCATCGTGCTGGCGCTGCTGACGGTGGGCACATGGGCCGCGGGCACCATGCTCACGAATTTCAGGCGCGCCCGGCTGACCTCACTGATCGAGGATGTGCAGGCGACAAACCAGCAGCTCGAGCAGGAATATCATCTTGCGCTGGCGGAGTTTGAGCGGGAGAGGGCCGCGGCCAACGGCGCCAACCTCCAGTGGCCGACGCAGAAACCCGAGGGCTGGGACGTCATCGACCTGACGAACTACCCGCTGGAGAATCCCTATACCGTTTCGCTGTCCCGCGCGGACGCCATGCACGGCGGTCTGCTGCTGGTCAATGAATGGCATTCCCGGCCCGATGACTTTGACGACTCGGTCATGACCTCCATCTTCACCTACGCGGGCGACCGCCGCACCAACTTCGGCGTGCAGAACTCCAGCCAGCGGCTGCATCCGGCGGCCATCGAGGCGGTCATCAGCGCGCTCACCGACGCTAAGGCCCTCGGTCTGGAGCACTACGTCATCAACTATGCCTATCGCAGCTATGACGACCAGGACAAGCTCTTTCAGGAGCAGATGCAGAAGATTCAGGAGACCTACAAGGACCGGTATACGGGCGATGCGCTGATTGCCCGCGCCAAGCGGGACGTCAACTATCCCGGCACCAGCGAGTTCAACACGGGCATGTCCGTGACGCTCTACCTCTACGAGAAGGGCAATGACGAAATCAACAAGCAGTCCTTCTCCACCAGCCAGCAGGGCGTGTGGCTCTATGAGAACAGCTGGAAGTACGGCATGATCTTCCGCTTCCCGGGCGCAGACTTCCCGCTGGTCGGCGTGTCGGACAAGACCTACAAGACCGGCGTGAGCGTCAAGCTCAATTGCTACCGCTATGTCGGCAAGGCCCACGCGGCGGTCATGCACCATCTCGACCTGTGTCTTGAGGAATACATTGAGTACCTGCAGGAGCACCCGCACATCGCGGTGTTCGAGGACGGTACGCTCAAGTATGAGATTGTCCGCCAGTACATCGGCGACAACACCCCGTCCTTCACCATCGAAGTCACGCAGCGCGCCAGAAACTACAGCTCCTCGCTGGACAACATGGGCGGCGTGGTCACTGTGATGGAATATTAAATCGCAAACGTGGCTTTACCTCTTTCCGAGTGACACAGGCATGGTCAGTCCGATACCAAGCTGTCCATGCCTGCTGCAAAACGGACGCGCATGTTATCAGTTTTTGATGGGAAGCCGAAGAGCTTGCGGGCCCTCCGGCGTCACCCGGGGATTGATTGGCAGTTTAAGCGGCATGGCAGCAGCCATGCCGCTTTTTTTGTCCGCGAAAGCCGTCAAACTCTCCCTTTACTTTCCACGGGCTCTCGTATATAATGAACCCATGAACATCGCCATGCGCGAAAAACGGAGGAAACGATGAGAATTACCGTCATGCTTCTGGCTATGCTGCTGTTTTTCCTGCCCCTGTGCGCCCGGGCGGAGGAAGGCCCTTCGTCGTACCATCTCCCGGCCTACGACGATCAGGTGCCGTCGCTGCGGGAGGCCTACGCGGACTTTTTCAAGGTCGGCGCGGCAATCAACACCTTCCAGCTCCAGGAGGGCTCTGACTTCTACAAGACCGTGATCAAGCACTACAACGTCTTCGTCACCGAGAACGAGATGAAGCCCCAGTACATCAATCCCTCCAAGGGAACTTTCTCCTTCGACGCGCCGGACCGCTTCGTGGCCTTCGGTGAGAGCGTCGGAGCATCCCTGCGCGGTCACACGCTGGTCTGGCACAATCAGGTGCCCCAGTGGTGGTTCAAGGGCGAGAACGGCGGCACGGCCACCAGCGAGGAGCTCCTTGCCCGCATGGAGGAATACATCAGCACGGTCATGGGCCGCTATAAGGGCCGCATCCACACATGGGACGTGGTCAACGAGGCCATCTCCGACGGCAGCAGCGGCCTGCGGGATTCGGACTGGGTCAGGATCATCGGCGATCTGGACGGCGACGGCAACGCCTATGACTTCATGGAATATGCCTTCCGCTATGCCCGCGAGGCCGATCCGGACGCGCAGCTCATCATCAATGACTACAGCCTCGAGAGCGATTCCCGCAAGCTGAACGACTTCTACACCGCCGTCAGAACCATGCTCGAGAAGGGCGTGCCGATCGACGGCGCAGGCATTCAGGCGCATGTCTCCCTTGGCTATCCGAGCATCGCGACCTTCGAGCAGGCCATTGAAAAGCTTGCCAGCCTCAAGGAGCTCAACCCCAGCTTCACCGTGCAGATCACTGAGCTGGACGTGTCGCTCTTCGCGTGGAACGACCAGAGCAAAACCAAGGAGATGACCCCCGAGCTTCAACAGAAGTTTGCGGAGTATTACGCTGATCTCTTCACCATGTTCAAGCGTCAGGCGGAGAAGGGCAATCTGGACATGGTGGTGACGTGGGGCGTCTTCGACGGCAGCAGCTGGCTGGACGGCTTCCCGGTCTCGGGCCGTACCAACGCGCCGCTGCTCTTCGACCGCTCCTTCATGACCAAGCCCGCCTTCTGGGGCGTGATCGATCCCGCGCTGATCCCCGAGGCCATTGCGGCGCTGGAGTAAATCCCGGCATGAAAAAAGCACCCTGCCACGACAGGGTGCTTTTCTTTTATGGCTTTACGCCTTCCTGACCGCCGCGGCGCCGGCCTCCATGGCCTTGCGGTTCACAGGCAGCAGGTGCTCCTTTTTCGGGCCGAAGGTGGCCTTGAGGGCTTCCATGGCGCTGTCGATGGAGATCACGCCGGTGCGCTCAATGATCGCGCCCAGCATCACCATGTTGGCGGTGCGGCTGTTGCCCAGCTCCTCGGCAATGCCGTTGCAGTCCACAGGCACGGCAGTGATGTCGTCCCGGTCGGGGGTGATGTCGATCAGGGAGCTGTTGTAGAGCATCAGTCCGCCGGGCTCCATGGCCGGGGTGAACTTCAGCATGCTCGGCTTGTTCATGATGACGGCAATCGGAATCTCCGTCACCAGCGGGCTGCCGATAGGCTCGTCGGAGATGACCACCGCGCAGTTGGCTTCGCCGCCGCGCATCTCAGGGCCGTAGGAGGGCATCCAGGAGACGTTCATGCCGTCGTGCATCGCGGCCTTCGCCAGCAGCTGGCCGATCAGCAGCACGCCCTGTCCGCCGAATCCGGCAATCAGGAATTGAGCCTCCATCTCACTCGACCTCCTTTTTCACGCCCAGCGGGTATTGCGGGATCATGTTCTCCTGCAGCCACTTGAGGGCTTCCTGCGGGGTCAGGCCCCAGTTGGTCGGGCAGGTGGAGAGCACCTCGATCATCGAAAAGCCCTTGCCCGCGATCTGCATCTCAAAGGCCTTCCTGATCTTCTTCTTGGCGTCCATGATGGCCTTCACGTCATGCACCGACACCCGCGCGATATAAGCCGGGCCGTCGAGGGTTGCCAGCATCTCGCTCATGCGGATGGGATAGCCGCAGTGATTCACGTCGCGGCCATAGGGGCTGGTGGTGGTCACCTGGCCGGGCAGGGTGGTGGGGGCCATCTGACCGCCGGTCATGCCATAGATCGCGTTATTGACAAAAATGACCGTGATGTTCTCGCCGCGGGCCGCCGCATGGGTGATCTCCGCCGCGCCGATGGAGGCAAGGTCGCCGTCGCCCTGATAGGTGAAGACGATGTTGTTCGGGTTGACGCGCTTGCAGCCCGTCGCCACCGCCGGAGCGCGGCCATGGGCGGCCTCCATCATGTCGCAGTTGAAGTAGTCATAGGCAAACACCGCGCAGCCCACGGGCGCAACGCCGATGGTCTTGTCCTGAATGCCCAGCTCATCGAGGGCCTCGGCGACCAGCCGGTGAATGATGCCGTGGGTGCAGCCGGGGCAGTAATGCAGCGGCTTATCGGTGAGCAGCTTGGTCTTTTCATAAACGATTGCCATGTCAGCAGCCCTCCTTTGCCAGCTTTTCAACCTCGGTGATGATCTCGCGCACCGTGGGCACGATGCCGCCGGTCCGACCGAAGAAATGCACGGGCTTCTCGCCATTCACAGCCAGCTTCACATCGTCGATCATCTGACCCATGGACATCTCCACGGTCAGGAAGGCCTTGGCGTGCTTCGCGGCCTTGGCGATCGGCTCGGCAGGGAAGGGCCACAGGGTGATGGGCCGGATCAGGCCCGCCTTGATACCCTGTTCCCGGAGCTTGCGCATGGCCGAGCGGGCAATGCGGGCCGTGGTGCCGTAGGCGACCATGACGTATTCCGCGTCCTCGGTCATCTCCTCCTGCCAGCGGCACTCCGCCTGCTCCATGGCGGCGTACTTCTCGTAGAGGTGGTTAACGTGCTTCTCCAGCACGCTGGGGTCGATGTACAGGCTGTTGATGATCGCCCGGTCACGGCCGCAGCCCGGCTTCCAGCCCGTCGCCGCCCATGTCTTTTCCGGCAGCTCCGGCTTTTTGTATTCGGGCATCTCGACCGGCTCCATCATCTGACCGATCAGGCCGTCACCCAGCACCAGCACCGGATTGCGGTATTTATCCGCCAGATCGAAAGCGTTCTGGGTCAGCTCGACGGCCTCCTGCACGGAGGAGGGAGCCAGCACAATCATGCGGTAGTCGCCGTGACCGCCGCCGCGGGTCGCCTGATAATAGTCGCTCTGGGCAGGCTGGATGGAGCCCAGACCGGGGCCGCCGCGCACCATGTTGACGATGACGCAGGGGAGCTCCGCGCCGACGATGTAGCTGATGCCCTCCTGCTTGAGGGAGATGCCGGGGCTGGAGGAGCTGGTCATCACGCGGGCGCCCGCACCGGCAGCGCCGTAGACCATGTTGATGGCCGAGACCTCGCTCTCCGCCTGAAGGAAGCAGCCGCCCTCCACCTTCGGCAGGCGTTTGGACATATATTCGGGAATCTGGTTCTGGGGCGTGATGGGATAGCCGAAAAAGAAGCGGCATCCGGCCTGAATTGCCGCCTCGGCAATGGCCTCATTGCCCTTCATGAGCATTTTCTGACCCATAAAATGCCTCCTGTTATCATGTCGCAAAAGCAGAAAAGCCACTTCTGCGAGGTTCGCTGATGGATGTTTTCCTCCGCAAGGCTCTGCCCTGTCTGCGGAAAACTCCCCGTCCCACCGGGATCCCCGGCGGATAGGATTTCCGTGCTGCAGACGGCGAAAGAGCTTTACTTTTCCACCGTAATGACCGCGTCCGGGCACATCCGCGCGCAGAACGCGCAGCCAATGCACTGCTCCTGCTCGGCGATGGCAATGGGATGATAGCCGCGGCTGTTGATCTCGCCGCTGAGCGCCAATAGCTTCTTGGGGCACACATCCGCGCACAGGCCGCAGCCCTTGCAGACCTCGCGCGCAATCGTCAGCTTTGCCATGATGTCGCCTCCTTCCCATGGGTATCATATTCATTATAAAGTTTTCGACAGACGCCGTCAACTGGGAAACAGAAGGAGAACAACTTGACCTGCGGCCCACGGAATGATATGATGCTTGCATGCAAAGGAGGAATGCGCATGCTGATCCGTCCCGCCGAGACCGCCGACGCGGCGGCCATTGCGGCTATTTATAGCCATTATGTCCGGGAAACCTGCATCACCTTTATCTGCAAGGAACCCTCCGCCCAGCACTACGCCGCGCAGATCGCCGAGGGCAAGTATCCCTTTCTGGTCGCGGAGGAGGAGGGCGAGGTCATCGGCTTTGCCTATGCGTCAGCCTTCCGTCCGCATGACGCTTTCCGCTGGGACGTGGAGCTGACCATCTACCTGCGTCCGGGCAGGGAAGGGAAGGGAACCGGCTCCCGGCTGATGTCGGCGCTGCTGGACGAGCTGACCCGTCTGGGGTATTTGACAGCCTATTCCTGCATCACGGTGCCCAACGAGCCGAGCGTCGCGCTGCACAGGCGGTTCGGCTTCGATGAGTTAGGCGTGTTCCCGGCGACGGGCTACAAGCACGGTCAGTGGCACGGCGTGCTGTGGATGTCCAAGACGCTGGCCGATCTGCCCAATCCGCCGGAGGAGCCCCGCACTTTCCGCGCGCCGCAGCAGGGGAGGGAACAGCCCTCATGAACCGCGTCGGCATTCTCTGCGCGACGCCCCGGGAGCTGCAGCCTTTCCTGCCTGAGCTCCGTGACCGGCAGGTGGAAGAATACGCCATGCACGCGTTCCACACAGGCAGCATGGAGGGCTTGCCCGTGGTCGCCGTCTGCTCCGGCTGCGGCAAGATCAACGCCGCTGTGACGGCGCAGGCCCTGATCGACCGCTGGCAGACGGACGCGGTCATCTTCTCGGGCATCGCGGGCGGCATGACGGAGGAAACGTGTATCTTCAACACGGTCGTTTGCACCGCCTCCTCCTTTCACGACACCAACAACGACATCTACACCGATTTCCCTGTCATGCCCGAACCTGTTTTTTATGCGGACGAGCGCCTTCTGGCCATTGCCCGCAGCGCGGCGGCAAGAATGACGCATCCCGTTCACTATGGCCCTGCCACGACAGGGGATATCTTCACCGGGCACTATCCGGCGGACGCCCTGTGCATCGACATGGAGACCGCCGCCGCGGCACACGCGTGCTACCTGAACCGCGTGCCCTTCATCGCCATCCGTTCCATCTCCGACAACCGCGAGGACGGCGGACAGGAGGCCATCAACCGCAACTACGATCAGGCGGCGAGGATGTCCGCCTGCTTCACCAGGGAAATGCTCAGGGAAATCAAAAAGCAGGCCCTCTGACGCCAGAGAGCCTGCTTTTTATTCGTCTTCCTTCAGGATGATCTTTCCGTCCTCAATGGCCTCGACGATCGCCAGAGAGACGACCCTCACGCCCCGCTCCCGCAGCCGTTGGCCTCCGGGCTGGAAGCCCTTCTCGACGCATATGCCGACGCCGACAAGCTCGCATTCCGCCTGATGAACGATGCTGATCAGCCCCTCGACAGCCTCGCCGTTGGCAAGGAAGTCGTCGATGATCAGTACGCGGCTTCCCTTCGGCAGCCATGGGCGGCTCACATGGATGGTGTTCATCCGCTGATGGGTGAAGGAGTAGACCTGCGCCGCGTAGGCTTCCGGGCCCACATTGCGACGGTCGCCTTTTTTCGCGAAGATCACAGGAATGCCGCCGAAGGCCTGCGCCGTTGTCAGCGCCGCCGCGATGCCGCTGGCCTCCACCGTCAGGATGCAGTCGATCTGCTCTCCCCGGTAAGCCTCAAAAAACGCCTTGCCGATGCGCTCCATCAGCCGCACGTCGATGCGGTGGTTCAGGAAGCCGTCGACCTTCACGATCTCTGATCCGATGCCGACGCCCTCGCGCTCAATGGCCTGCTTCAGTGCTTCCATCGGGCTTACTCCTCCGCAGGCTTGGGCAGCGGAATCACCAGCAGATCGTCGTCAGAGGCTTCCTCCTCGGATTCCTCCTCCACGGGCTCCTCCGGGACAGGCTCCTCTTCCGGCGCTTCGTCGGCCTGCTGGGCAGCGGCAGCCTCCGCCAGCGCGGCGGCGGCAGCTTCGTCCTTGGTCAGGTAGATGGTGATTTCCTTCTCGCCGCGCTTGTCAAAGAGCCACGCATTGCGCCGGGTCACGCCGGTGAGACGATGCGTGTCGGACAGCGTCTCGGGCGAAGCGCCGGTGCGCAGGGTCGTGCCGTCCACGGCAAAATACATCTTCTCATCGCCGATGGTCAGCGTGCCGTCCTCCGCGAAGACGTACGCCGTGCCATCCAGATCGGTCCATGTGCCCAGAATCAGATAGCAGGCATGCTGCAGGCGGCTGTCCACATTGCGGTAGCCGGGAATCTCGCGATAGTACCACAGCGCGGCATAGGGCTCGCCCGCGTCGTAAAGCTGATTGCCGGCCTCGTAGCATGCCGACTTATACAGGTCGGACAGCGTCGCGAACCGATCCGGCAGATTCTCCAGCTCCAGCTTGCGGAGCAGGGACACGCACTGGATGTAATCGCCGCCGTTATAGGCAATCTGCGCCTGAGAAGCGGCCTCGCCATAATACTCGTCATAGTAGGCGCTCGACTTGGCCTGAGCGTCCTCATAGCTGCCCGCCTGAGCGAAATACTGCGCCGCTGCCAGCTTGTCGCCCTTCCCGGCGGCCTGCGTGCCCAGCTCATACCAGATGGCCTGAGCCTGCGCCTGCGCGTCCTCATAGCCGTCGACGGACAGATAGAGCGCGGCAGCCTCGGTCAGTTGACCCTGATCCTTGAGCTCCTTCGCCTCGGCATAGATGCAGGCCTTGACGCGCTGCGCCGCTTCGCCGTAAGCACCCAGCTCCTCAAAGATCGGCCGGGCCTGCGCGTAATCTCCTTCGGCCAGCAGCAGATCCGCCTGACCAAAGCGCGCCTGCTTGAGCTTGTCCTCACTGTCGCTGTAGCCCTCCAGCGCGGTGAAGGCCTCGATGGCCTGCTGATATCCTTCCGCCGTGCCCAGCGCCAGATAGCTGTCCGCCTGACCGTACTGGGCAGCCTGAAGCTGCTTCGCCGAGTCGGAGTAGTCGCCAAGGATGGTGAACTGCTCGATGGCCCCAGCGTAATCGCCCTGATCCAGAAGCTCCTTGGCCATGCCGTAGCGGCTGAGCTGCATCTGCTCCTGCGCGTCGGAATAATCCCCGACTTCGCCGAGCATGTTCAGGGCTGTCTCATAGTCGCCGTTCTTGTAGGCCGCGACCGCCGGATAGTAGACGCACTGCTTGCGCAGCTCGGCCACGTCCTCATAGTCCTCCGGCAGGGAAGCCAGCAGCGTGGCGGCGCGGTTGTACTCGAGGTCCTTCAGCGCCTTCTTGGCCGCTTCATAGGTCGCGACCGTCCACTTTTCATCGGTGTCCTCATAGCCGCGGATATGGCGGAACAGATCCGCCGCGCGGTCGTACTGACCGGCCTCGAAGGCCGCCGTCGCCGGGACATAGAAGCACTCGCTGGCCTGCAGCGCCGCGTCCTCATAGTCGCCCGCTAACTCAAACTCCGCTGCCGCCGTGTCGATCTCACCGGCTTCCTTGAGCGCCGCGCCGCGCATATAGTGCGCCTGCTTGAGCTTGTCCGCGGCCTCGGGATAGTCGGGAATCTCGCTCAGCAAGGTCAGCGCGGTGTCCGCGTCGCCCTCATCCAGCGCCTGCACGGCCTGACGGTACCAGCTTAACTGCACCTGCTCAGCCGCATCGTCATAATCGCCCAGCTCCCCGAACATCGCGCGGGCCCGCTCGTAATCGCCGCTTTCCAGCACGTCGGCAGCGTTCAGGTAGCCAATGCGCATGAGCCGGTCGCCGCTGTCCTGATAGTCGCCCAGCGCGGTGAAGATCGCCGCAGCGCCCTCCCGGTCGCCGTCCTCCATGAGCAGCAGCGCCTGCTGGTAGTCGCATTCCGTGACCAGAGACGCGGCGTCCTCATAATCCCCCAGCGCCTCAAAGGCCGCCTTGGCCGCGGCAATCTGATCCGCGGTTCCCTCATCAAGCTGCGCCTTTGCGTTCTCATAGCGGCAGCGAAGCACATAGTCGGCGCTGTCGCCGTAATCCTCCAGCGCGAGGAAGCTCTCCTCCGCCTGCGAATAATCGCCGCTGTTGAATGCTTCCACAGCCTTCTGATATTTGAGCTGCGGCGCCACCTGCTTCACGCCCAGATACGCGCCGCCCAGCAGAACCACAACCGCGACCGCCGCCGCGATGATGATCCGGCGCTTTTTCCGATTGGCTTCGTATTCCTTCTCCCGCTTGAGCTGAATCTCGGAGGAATCCGCGAGGGTCTGCTTGCCCTTTTCGCTGAGCCGGGATTCATGATCCGCCACGGCCTTTTCCACCGCTTCCCGGCTGTAGCGGGCAAAAACCTCCGCCCGGCCGCGCTGACAGCGCACGCACGCCTCCGCCCGGCCATCGTTCGGCCTGCCGCAGACGCACAGCCACAGCCCGTCCTGTTCCTCCGGATAGCCCACGGCGTCCTCGCCCGCCACGACGCGCAGATTGTTCAGCGCGTTGGAGGGCTCCAGATCGTTGGGCATGTAGTCCGTCAGGCCGGTCTTGCTGCGCCGCCAGATGGAGCTGTTGTCAAACCAGACCTTATCGACCGTGGCTTCCCAGTCCTTGGCGCGGGTCATGTTCTCCGCGGGCACGGTCATGACAAAAGCCTTGCCCGGCGCGCCATTCAGCGAGCGGGCCCGATGGATGACCCGGGCAATCTCCTCGCCGCTCTCGTCCAGCAGGGTCAGCGTCGCTTCCACGCTCGTCACCTGATCGCCGGAAAGATTGAACAGCGTCAGGTCGCAGCCGGCATAGTCCTTCTTCGGCAGCTCGCACGCCAGAATTTCCACGGGGCTGGCTAAATCAATCCTTTTCATGGTGCTTTACCTCCGGGTTAATGCAGGCCGCTGCCCGCTCATTCGTTCACCAGCAGGAGAATCTCGCTCAGATAGATCGGTTCAAAGCTCAGGTACATGATGACCGCCGTGCCCTCTTCCGTCTCGGCGCCATAGCGCAGGACAATCGCGTCGGAGCCATACTCCGCCATGCCGAAGGTCGCGCTGTTCGCGTCGCCGTAGAGCAGTTCCGTTGTGCCGTCATATTCTCCCTCTCCGCTGCGGAACCGGGTCATCACGCTGGCCACCGTGTCGCCCACCCGGACGGAACGGGGACCCTCCAGCAGATCGGTGTCGATCGTCATGTTCTTCACGCGACCCGTCTGCCGCTGGCTGTCATAGAGGAAGGTCAGCTCGCAGCTCTCGAACTGCATGGCGCGCATCCAGCCGTCACCGTCGCTCAGCCACACGTCCTCCAGCGGTTCGCCGAATGCCGCCGCCGCGTCCTCCGCGGTCAGCGACACAAAGTCGATCCCGGCGAAAATCAGGTCCTCGCTGGTGAAGGGCTCCAGCTCCGTCCCCACATAGCTCGTCTGCACCCGGCTGTAGCTCGTCTCCTCGCCCAGCTCCCGCGCATCCTCCAGCGCCGCGGACACATCCCCCGCCAGGAAGCGGGTGTCCAGACCATAGGCGCGGATGGCCATCACATTGTTATCCTGAATGGTATACATGATCCCCGCGTCCGTGTAGCCGTCGCCGCCCGTAGCAAGCTGCTCGTACACGGCGTAGTCAATCACCTCAATGCGCTGACCGTTGCGGCGCAGGATGCCCGTATACCCGCCCTCCGGCATCAGGTCGATGGCGTAGAGCAGCGCCTGATCGCTGTTGCCGACCAGATCGGGGTTCTCCGTGTAGTAGGCGTCCAGCACGAACTGCGCCGGATCATCCACCCGCACGCCGCGCAGGCCTTCCTCCTCCGAGGACAGGATCACCAGCGCCTGAACCACGCTGTCGGGGGTCATCTCCGGGCCGTCCATATACAGCGTCGCGAAATCATACACAAACATATAGCCGTCGTCCGTGTTGCTTTCCTCGGCATAAGGATCGTTGAGCGGCGCGGACGCCAGCGCGCGGATCTTATAATCATTGGCCCATTGCCGCAGCTCCTCCAGCATCAGCATGTCCGCGCTGCTCTCCTCCGCCATCACGGGCAGGACGGGCAGCAGCAGCGTTACAACGAAAAGCAGGCACAGCATCCGCTTGAGCATATTCATACTCCTTTTCATCACAGCCTCCCGGCCGTATATGTCACCAATCCTATTGTAACGCAAAATGCCTTTTCTGTACAGCCCCCGTCTTCCCACTTGTTTGTAAATTTCTTTTGACATCATGAGCGGCCGACCGCAGAGAAGCGTACTTTCTGGCAAATTTAGCCATGATCGTTACGCATACACTGATTTTGGAGGACGCTTTTCTCCCATGATCTTCCTTTTTACGCCCGGACTTTAATTTCTGGGAAAATATACCGGCAATGCGTTCCTCTTTTCCCGCGTTATTTGGTCAGAAGCGCGGCGGAGAAGACCGTTCCTCTCCCGCAGCGACATCACAATTTCAAAGGAGGAGTCCATCCATGAAGCACGCATCCCTCAAGAGGCTGGCCGGCGTCACGGCTGCCGCTGCCCTGACCCTCAGCTCTGTCACCGCGCTGGCGGCGACCTCTGACAGCGCGCTGGTCAAGGGCGGGCGGCTGAACCTGCGCGAGTCCGCGTCCCTGACCGCCAAGGTGCTCGGCCAGTACCCCACGGGCACGCTGGTGGAGATCACCGAATCCGGTGACGAATGGTGCAAGGTCAGCGTGAACGGCCAGACCGGCTACATGCTGACCAAGTATCTCTCCCGCTCCAGCCAGAACCTGACTGCCACCGTCAAGACCAACTCCGGCATCGGCCTGAACCTGCGCGAGGCGCCCAGCCTCTCCGGGGCGATCATCACCTCCGTCAAAAACGGCGAAAAGGTGACCGTTCTGCAGAAGAGCGGCGCGTGGAGCCGCATCTCCGTCGGCGGGAAGGAAGGCTTCGCGGCCACCGAGTATCTGGACTTCGGCAGCGCCCCGGCGGGCGGAACAACCAACAAGCCCCAGTCCGGCAAAGTGGCCATCGTCAATAACCCCCGCGACACACAGGTGCTGAATCTCCGCAAGGAAGCGTCCCTTGACGCGAAGGTGCTCGCCTACTACCGCAACGGCGCCAAGGTCACCATCCTTGAATCCGGCTCCACTTGGCACAAGGTTCAGACCGCCGACGGCAAGATCGGCTACATGATGGCCAAGTATCTCAAGGCCACCGATGACTCCGCTCCTTTCCAGTTCTATCTCGCCACTCTCTTCAATGCCAACGGCGGCAGAATCGTCAACTTCCGCTCCGGCCCCAGCCTCTCCTCCAAGATTCTGAAGACCCTGCCCGTAGGCACCGTGGTCACCGTCGTTGAGCATGGCGCCGACTGGTGCAAGGTCACCGTCGACGAATCGACCGGCTACATCAGCACTTGGTTCCTGAAGTAACGAAACAGCGGGCCGCAGCGGTTCAGACAATGCGCCGCCACGTCCTTGGGATGCAAAATAACAAACGTTCTGAAAAATCTTGACAGAACCTTTCCTCTCCGATACAATCATAACAGATTGATATCGGGGAGGTTTTCAAATGCAGCTTGGCTTCAAGCAGAAGTTCGGCTACGGTCTGGGCGCGGTCGGCAAGGACCTCGTCTACGCGCTGGTCTCGGGCTTCATCCTCTA
>JAFLST010000032.1 GCA_022510815.1 Christensenellaceae bacterium
ACCAGCGCAACGATGACGAGTCAGGCCGTGGTCGATGTTCTGAACTCGCTGCTGGCCGGAGAATAAGCCGCTCGACGCAGCGGGTATCCGTGAGCGAAGAAATAACTGTAACAAGTGACACGGCGAAGCAAACCGGCAGGATTTCAGAATATTCATGGCGAAATGGCAGAAACGGGGCGGTGTGGAAGCTCCGTGTGGCCGGAAGACCGCTTGACAAAGCAAGCCGTCGTGCCATACAATGAAGAATGGACAAGCTGCCGGATGGCGATATGCAAGCATAACTGAGGTGAACCGCTGATGAAGCAGGGCTGGAAAAGAATCTTGACGGTGGCGCTGGCGTTTGTGCTGGCGCTGTCCGTCCTGCCGCTGGGCTCAACGCTCGCGGATGAGGGGACGGCTGCCGCTGCCTATGGCAAGGTGACGGCGGATAAGGTCTACCTCCGCAAGCAGCCGAGCACGGACGCCGACTACTGGTTCCGCATGAATACGAACCATGTCGCGCAGATTCTGGACATCGTGTCCAAGGGCGGCAAGAGCTGGTATAAGGTCGTGACGCATCATCCGGACAACAACGGCCGCGAGTATACCGGCTATATTATGAGCGACTTCTTCACGCCCCTGACGGCGGAGGAAGCGAATGATTGGTCGTCCGGGAGCACGCTGCCGACGGCGACGCCCACGGTCGGTGTGTCCGGATCGACGCAGACGACCACGGCGGCTCCGTCTACGTCGACGGGCAACCGGCTTGGTGAGATCACTGCGGGCGGCGTGAACTTCCGTGCCGCGGCAGGCCTGAGCGGCGGCCTGATCATGAAGCTTGAACATGGCATCATCGTCGAGCTGCTGTCCATCCCGGACACGATCGACTCCGAGCACTGGTTCCGCGTCCGCTATGCTGGCTACGAGGGCTATATCATGTCGACGTTTGTCCGCGTGCTGGAGGATACCGCCGGCGGACTGACGGGCGGACTGACTGCCCACGGCTATGTCAAGCTGACCGAGAACACGGCGAATCTGCGTCAGCTTCCGAGTATGAGCGCCTCGAAGCTCAACACATGGCGCACCAAGGGCGAGGTTCTGCCCTTTGTATCCACGCCCGTTCAGGCGGAGGGCTATACATGGTATGAGGTGCTTTACAGCAGCTCGCGCTACTGGGTGCGCGGCGACTGTGTCCAGCAGGTGGACAGCACCGGCAGGCCTGCGACGGGCACCCCGCCTTCCTTGACCAATCCCCCGCAGACCAGCGTTGACTCCACGGGTTATATCATCACCACCAAGAACGACGTCAACCTGCGCCTGCTGCCCTTCGGCGAGGAAATCACCAAGATCAAGAAGAACGTTGTGCTGCCCTATTCGAGGATCGTGCCCGCGCACTCCTCGGGGAATGCCAGCGACTATATCTGGTATTTCGTGACCTACACAATCAACGGCAGCGAGGTCAGCGGCTATATCCGCAGCGACTGCGCTCAGGTTTGCAACGCGGACGGTTCCGCGATCGGTACGGTCACCGCAACACCCAATCCTGGGGTGACGGAGACGAATCCTCCGGCCACCAATGCGCCGGCGACCAGCGCTCCGACAGCGACGGTTACCTATGTCAAGACGGTCAAGACCGAGGTCGCTTTCCGCAAGACGCCCGGCGGCGCGGTGCTGGATCGGGTGGTCATCGGCACGGTCGCGACGGTGACAGGCGCGACGCGCAAGGCCAGCAAACATGACTGGTATCCGGTGCGTCTGGCTGACGGCAGGACGGGCTATTTCCGAGACGACTGCGTGGTTCTGTGCGACGCGAACGGCAATGTGGGCGGTTCGAGCGGCACCGTGACCGATGGCAGCGGCAACGCTGGCAGTACGCCCACCGTGACGCCTACGCCTTCCACCGGCTCCTATGGCTACGTCCAGATCACCATGGACAGGACGTTCATCCGCGCCACTATGGATGGCACCAAGCTGTTCCGCATTGAAAAGAAGGGCGGCATCTATCAGATGTGGGGCCCCAAGAACAGCAAGAATAACATCGTGTGGTATCCCATCATCGTTGACGGCACATATGGCTGGGTTCGCGGCGACTGCGCCAAGGAAGTCGATCAGAGCGGCGTGACCGCTGCTCCGCCGACGACAGCGCCCACCACGCCGCCGACGTCCTCGACCCTGACGACCTACGTCATCACGACACTGAATAACGTCAACCTGCGCGCGTCCGCCTCCAAGGACGCCACCGCGATGGCGAATGTGCCGCTGGGCACGGTCATGGCGTACAACACCACGACTGGTTCCGGCAGCGACCTGTGGTATCGCGTCGTCTACAATAACAAGAATGTCTGGGTCATGGGCAGCTGCGTGAAGATCATGACGCAGGCTGAATATGATGAGTGGCTGGCGCAGCATCCCAATCAGGAGCCGTCGACGGACGTGATCAAGGGTTACGTCAAGACCACCGTCATCAATGTGAACATCCGCAAGTCGCCTAATGGTGACCAGATCGACCGCGTGGATCAGCTGGGCACCGTGCTGCCCTACACCGAGACGCAGGTCGTGCGCAACATCACATGGTATTACGTCACGACCAGCACTGGTGTCAAGGGCTGGATGAACGGCAACTATCTGGTCGAGACGGACAGCAGCGGTACCCCCGCCGCGACGCCCACGCCCACCGCGCCCACGCCCACCACGACGCCGAGCGGCACCTACACGCCGTCCACAGCCGGTCAGGAGGCCAGCTACACGACGCTGAAGCTTGGTTCCAGCGGGCAGGCGGTCACGAATCTGGTGACGGAGCTGAAGCTGCAGGGCTATTACACCGGCGCGATCACCAGCACTTACACTTCCGAGGTTGAAGCGGCGGTCAAGGCCTTCCAGAAGGCCAAGGGCCTGACGGTCGACGGCATTGCGGGCAGCGATACCCAGCATGCCCTGTTCCAGACGGTTCCCAAGGGATCGGGCAGCAGCGTGGACTTCACCTTCTACCCGGTTGAGAAGGTCGACTGGTTCACCGGCACCATCAATCAGGATTGGGCCAAGGGCACCAACATCAAGATCTATGACGTGAAGACGAGCATCGTCTGGACGGCGCATCGCTGGTCGGGCGGCAACCACGTTGACGCGGAGCCCCTGACGGCGGCTGATACCGCGCGGCTGTGCAAGATCTACGGCGTCTCGACGGCCAAGGAGATTTCGGACAAGAATCTCTATCAGGGCCGGCCCAGTCTGGCACTGGTTGGCAATCACAACTACGCCTGCTCCGTTTACGGCATCCCGCACGGCGGCGACGACGTGATTGCAAACAATAACTTCGACGGCATGCTCTGCGTGCACTTTACCAACTCCAAGGGCCACCCGCCGAACGACCACGTCAGCACGAACCATGCGGAGGCCATCGAATACGCGTACACCCACGCGCCCGCTGGTCAGAAGAAGTAAGATCGGTTCGCTAAAAAAGAGGAGAGCGTCCTGCAATCAGGGCGCTCTCTTTTTGCTGGATTGAAGCGTATCGGCACAGGAAAAGCCCCGGTCTCCATGGCCGGGGCGAAGGGCACGAAGGATTACAGCGCTTTACGCTCGAAGACGAGGATCAGGATGTCCATCAGCGCCTCGAGGAGCAGCATCACGCCGATGAAGATCCATGTGGTTTCGGGCAGGAACAGAATCATCGCCGCGTAGGCCAGCGTGAACAGCGCTGTGACGCCGGAGAACATGCCGCCGCGGGGCAGCTTCAGCCTGCGGGCGTCAACAAACTGCTGGATGCGGAACAGCGCCAGCACCAGCACCGCCACGCCGTAGAGCCGGGTGAGCACGCCGAAGAGGTTGACCAGCCAGCCGGACTGCGTCAGGAAGAACGCGCCCAGCGCGAGCTGCCCCAGACCATAGGCCAGACGGCGCTCCATGGCAGCCTGCACCGGCTTGGTGCGGAAATACCGGATGACGTTCAGGACGCCCAGCACAGCCACAGCCGCGCCCAGCGCCATCACGATGGCCTGGGTGAATCCCTCCGGATTGACCAGCAGCAGGATGCCCACGATGAGCTCGCCGAGGCAGAGGATCAGGTTGATGAGGTTTTTTTGAAAGAACGCCTTCATTTGGTTGCCTCCTTGCAATGATAGGATCGCAGCGGTTACTGATATTATACAATGCGGGAGCGCGATTGTCGAGAACGGAGGTTATCATTCTTTGTAATCCTGCAGGCTGACCGAAACCATGCGGCTCACGCCCTGCTCCTCCATCGCGACGCCGAAGAGGCTGTTGCAGCGCTCCATGGTGCCCTTGCGGTGGGTGACGACGATGAACTGGGTGCTCTCGCTGTACTCCTTGAGGTAGTCGGCGTAGTAGCCGATGTTCGCGTCGTCGAGGGCGGCCTCGATCTCGTCGAGGATGCAGAAGGGCGTGGGCTTGAGCTTGAGCATCGCGAACAGGATGGCGATGGCTGTCAGCGCGCGCTCGCCGCCGGAGAGCAGGGAGAGAAGCTGCAGCTTCTTGCCCGGGGGCTGGGCGTTGACCTCGATGCCGCAGTTGAGCGGGTCGTCAGGATCGGTGAGCTTGAGCTCGGCATGTCCGCCGCCGAAAAGCCTCGTGAAGGTCTCGGAGAAGTGCTCCTGCAGCTTCTCGAAGCTGTCCACAAAGGTGGTACGCATCTGGTCGAGCAGGCGGTCAATCAGCTCCCGCAGGTCGTGCTCGGCCTGCTTGAGGTCCTCCTGCTGGGAGGTCAGCTCGTCGTAGCGGGACTTCGTTTCGGCGTATTCCTCGACAGCGTTGACATTCACCGAGCCCAGCGCGCGGATGCGGGTCTGCAGCTCGGCGGCGCGGCGATCGGCTTCCTTCTCGTGGAAGTCCTCGGTCTGGCGGAATTCCTCCGCACCGGCATAGGTCACCTCGTAGGTGTCCCAGATGCGGTTCTGCAGCGCGCGAAGGTCGTTCTCCACCTTGGTGCGGGTGAGCTCGGTGCGGTGCACGCGGTCGGCGTCCCGGCGCTGGGACTGGTGCAGGTTCTCCATGTCGGTGAGGATATCCCTCAGGCGGGCCTGCGCATCGGCCCGGCGGTTCTCGAGGGACTGGGCGATCTGCTCCTGCCGGGTCTGCTCGAGCTGGCGCTGGGCCGTCTGGCCGGTGAGCCGAGCCGCTTCTTCGGCGTCCTGCTGATCGAGGGCGTCCATCTCGGCGAGCTGCTCGACGCGGCGGGCCTGCTCCCGCAGGAGCTGGGCCTTGTCCTGATCGTAGCGGCCCTGATCCCGGTGCAGATTATCCAGCTCATGGCGCAGGTCGGAGAGCTTCAGCGTGCGGTTCATGACCAGATCGCCCGCGTCGACGGCCTCCTGCCGGGCTTCGGCAAGGGCCTGCTGCAGCGTGGCGGTGCGGGCCTCCATGGCAGACTGGTCGAGCTGCGCGTCGCCGCTTTCCTGACCGATGCTTTCGAGCTGGCGGTCGATATCGGCGATGGCTTCCCGAAGCTGCTCCGAGGCCTGTGAGGTCTGGTCCATGCGAGCCCGGTGGCTGGACAGCTCTGCCTGCGCGGCGCTCTGACGGCTCTGCTCCCGGGTCACGGCGATCTCCTGCTGATGCACGGCTTCCAGCGCGTCATCGAGGGCGCGGCGGTGGTTGGCGAGGCCCTGCTGTTCCTCATGGAGGCTGCGCTTGACCTGCTCCAACTCCGCTTTCCCTGCGGTCAGGCGCTGGGTCAGCTCCTTGAGCTCGCGCTCCCGGGAGAGCAGGTTGACCATCTTTGACTGGGCGGAACCGCCGGTCATGGAGCCGCCGGAGTGCATCACGTCGCCCTCCAGCGTCACGAGGCGGAAGGCGTGACGGCCCTCGCGCATGATGGCAATGCCGTGGTCGAGATTATCGGCGACGACGGTGCGGCCCAGCAGATTCTCGACCACGCCGCGGTATTCCGGGGCGCACTCCACCAGCTCCGAGGCAACGCCCAGACAGCCGGGCAGATTCAGCACCTGCCGCTCCTGCGGGTTCAGCACCTTGGAGCGGACGGAGGTCATGGGCAGGAAGGTCGCGCGGCCAAGCCGGTTCTGACGCAGATAGTCGATGAGCTCCTTGGCGGTTTCCTCCCGGTCGGTGACAATGTTCTGCTGCGCTGCGCCAAGCACCATGTCGATGGCCGTCTCGTAGCGCTGGGGTACTGTGAGGAGCTGGGCCAGCACGCCCTTGACTCCGGGCACATGGCGCTGCCGGGCATACTGCATGGCCCGCCGGACGGACTGGTTGTAGCCCTCCATGTCGCGGGTCATCTCGGTGAGCAGGGTATGTCGGCTGGCGGCGGACTGCAGCTCTGCGGAGAGGGCTTCGGCGCGGCCGCGATGGGTCTCGTAGGCCTCCTCCGCTTCGGCGAGCTGGCGCTGCTGATCGTGCAGGGTCGCCACGGCGTCGCGCTTGAGCCCCTCCTCGGCCTCCACATTGGCGGCGGCTTCCTCGGCGGCGGCGGACAGGCGCGCTTCTTCGGCCTGCAGATCCTCAAAGGACGCGGTGATCTCCTCAAGCCGCTGCTCCATCTGGGAGCGCATGGTCTTGAGGCGCGTCTGGTCGTTGCGCACGGCAGACAAGCGGTTCATCGCGTCCATGACGGCGGTCTTGTGGGCTTCGAGGGCATCGTCCGCGGCCTGTTCGGCGGCGGCGGCGCGCTCGGCCCTGTGGCGGGCGTCCTCCAGCAGGCCTTCGGCCTTGGCGACCAGATCGTTCTGTGCGTCGAGGGAGTCCTGACTGCGGCGGAAGCCATCCTCAAGGATCAGAAGGCGCTTCTCCGCGTCGGACTGCTCATCGAGGATGCGCTGGCGGTTCTCCTGCCGCGTTTCCCGGCGGGAGGTCAGGGCAGAGAGGGCCGCCTGCGACTCGTGCACCGCCTCGGCACAGCGCATCAGGCCCTCCCGGGCGCCGGTGATCTTTTCTTCAAGCTGCTCGATATCGGACTGGACAGTGTCCCGCGCGGCGGTCTTGTCGTTCAGCGCGGCCTCGCAGTCGCTGAGCACCAGATTCAGATTCATCAGCTCCTGATCCAGCTCGGCCAGACGCTCATTGGCGCGGTCGGAGCGGACAAGGAACAGGTTCATATCCAGGATTTTCAGTTCGGCGGAGAGCTCAATGTACTCCCTTGCTGCCCGGGACTGCTCCTCCAGCGGCCCCAGACGGCGGCTCAGCTCCTCGAGGATGTCGTCCACCCGGGCGGCGTTGTCGAGGGTGCGCTCCAGCTTGCGGTCGGCTTCCTCCTTGCGGGCGCGGAACTTGACGATGCCCGCGGCCTCCTCGAAGACCTGCCGACGATCCTCCGACTTGCGGGAGAGAATCTCGTCGACGCGGCCCTGACCGATGATGGAATAGCCCTCCCGGCCGATGCCCGTATCCCGGAACAGGTCGACGATATCCTTCAGGCGGCAGGCGGAGCGGTTGAGATAGTACTCGCTCTCGCCGTTGCGGTAGACCCGGCGGGTGACCATGATCTCCGCGAAGTCCATCGCCAGCGCCCGGTCCTCGTTGTCAAAGATCAGCGAGACCTCGCAGTAGCTCTGGGGCTTCCGCTTTTGAGTGCCGCCGAAAATGACATCGGACATGCTCGAGCCGCGCAGGGTCTTGGCGGACTGCTCCCCCAGCACCCAGCGCACCGCGTCGCCGATGTTGCTCTTGCCCGACCCGTTGGGGCCGACGATGCCCGTGATGCCCCCGTCGAAGACGATCTCCGTCCGCTGGGCAAAGGACTTAAATCCGAATAGTTCAAGCTTCTTGAGGCGCATGCTGTCCCTCCGTCAGTAAGCGGGTCTCCCGGACGCATTCCGCGGAGCGCCGCAAATATCAGTATACCACAATTCGCGCTTTTCGTCCATAACCGGCGCCTGATATGGACAAGGCTTTCCCGGCTGTGCTATAATCAGTGGGATTTTCAGGAGGCGAGGGGAGGGACTGCCATGCTGCGCCGCATGATCCGGTGCCTTGCGCTGGCGATGCTGCTGACGGCCCTGTGCGCGACGGCTCAGGCGAAGACCTACAGCGTCACGGCTGTCTGCGCGGACATGCCGGAAGCGGGCATGATTGCGGCGCGGGTGTCGGGCGACAGCTATACGCTGTTCCTCCCGGGAACATGGGATATTACAAGCGTCGCTGTAACCGTGGATGGGCTGGACGGCTTCTATGCCGGGGAGGCGCTCATCACAGGCGGCGAGGCCTGCGACTTGAGCGGGCTGCTGGGCTCTCCGCTGCCGATGACGCGGGCGGACACCGGCGGCAGGATCGGCACGCTGACCGTCTATCACGGGTCGTCGATCCCTGCAGTGTTCTTTACCATGGACGCGGGCCTCTTCGCCGCGGCTTACAAGGACAAGAACGTGGAGATCACCGAGGGGCATGTCACCTATGTGGAGGCCGACGGCAGCGTTGCTTATGACGGCGCGCTGAATTCGTTCCATGGCCGCGGCAATGCCACCTATGGCAGGCCCAAGAAACCCTTCCAGTTCAAGCTGAGCCGGAAAACCAGCCTCTCCGGACTTGCCGAGGGCAAGACGTGGATCCTGCTGGCGAATTATCTCGATCTGAGCCTCCTGCGCAATCAGATCGTGCTGGATCTGGGCAGCGAGGTGGGCGTGCCCTATTCCGTCGGCTCCCAGCCGGTTGACCTGTACATCAACGGCGAGTATCACGGGCTGTATCTGCTGACGGAGAAGATTCAGATCAGCGGGAGCAGGCTGAACATCACCAATCTGGAGGAAGCCACCGAGGAGCTCAACGACAGGGAATTGACTGAATACAAGCGCTTCAGCGAGCCCTCGCGGAGGTTTGGCATCTACAAGGGCTACGAAATCCCCAACGATCCTGAGGACATTACGGGCGGATACATCTTCGAGATCGAGAAGCACAGCCGTCTGCAGGATCACGAGTACAACGGCTTTGAGACAGACCTGGAACTGCGGATCGTGATTAAGGAGCCCACGGCGGCCAGCAGACAGCAGCTTGCCTATGCCGCGAGCCTCTTTCAGGACTTCCACTACGCCGTGTTCGCGCCGGACGGATACAGCGCGGAGACAGGGCGATACTACATGGACTTCATTGATCTGCCCTCCTTCTCGGCGAAGTATCTGATGGAGGAGTTCGTCAAGAATTACGACTATCTGGCCTCCAGCCACTTCCTATATAAGGATTCCGACAGGATTGACGGGAAGCTGTACTTCGGCCCGCTGTGGGACTACGACCTGTGCATGGGCAATATCCGGATTAACGGCTTCATCAGCGGCGCCGACCCGGAGAAGGAATTCCTCGCGGTAACGCACCAGCGCAACGACAACCTCTACTGGCTGCTGTCGCGGCATGAGGATTTCATGAGCTATGTGCGGCGGGACTGCTGGGAGCGGCTCGTGCCGGCGGTGCGGATGCTGCTGGGGGAGATCGAGCCGCCGGAGGGCAGCCGACTGCGCTCGCTGGACGAATACGCGGAGGCCATCGAGGCGTCCGCAGCCATGAACTTTGTCCGCTGGCCTGAAAAGAGCATCAGCGGCTACGACAAGGGCTCCGGCGATACCCATGAGGCGTCGGTCGCCTTTCTCAAGGATTTCATTACCCGCCGCCTGAACGCCATGTCGGCGCTCTGGCCGGAGGAATAAACTGCACAAGAGGAGCGTTTCCATGCTCAGCGCCATTCGCGGGAACTATCGTCACACCGTGCTGGCCTGCTATGCGGGCTACATCACGCAGGCTATCATCAACAACTTCGCGCCGCTGCTGTTCCTGACCTTCGCATCGGACTTCTCACTGTCGCTGGAGCGCATCACCATGATCCCGACGCTGAACTTCGCGGTGCAGCTGCTGACCGATCTGCTGGCCGCGCGGCTGGTGGACAGAATCGGCTATCGGCCCTGCATCGTGGCGGCGCATGTGTTCGCGGCGGCGGGCATGGCTGCGCTGGCGGTGCTGCCCCGGGTGATGGAGCCCTTCGCGGGCATCCTCATCGCGGTGGTGCTCTATGCCGTCGGCGGCGGGCTCATCGAGGTGCTCATCAGCCCGATTGTCGAGGCCTGTCCCTCTGACGACAAGGAGGGCGCGATGTCTCTGCTGCACTCCTTCTACTGCTGGGGTCAGGTGGGCCTGATCGCGCTGTCCACGGCGTTTTTCGCGGCCTTTGGCGTGAGGATGTGGCCGGTGCTGGCTTGCCTGTGGGCGCTGGTGCCGCTGTGCAACACGGGCTATTTCATGCTCGTGCCCATCGGCTCCATCGTGCCGGAGGGACAGCGACAGCTCTCCATCGGCGAGCTGATGCGGAAAAAAGTCTTCTGGCTGCTGGCGCTGATGATGCTCTGCGCAGGCGCGTCGGAGCTGGCGATGAGCCAATGGGCGTCGGCCTTCGTGGAGAGCGCGCTGGGGCTGACCAAGGCCATGGGCGATCTGCTGGGGCCCTGCCTCTTCGGCGTGCTGATGGGCACGGCGCGGGCGATCTATGGCAAGAATTCCGACAAGCTGCCCCTGCGGCGGGTCATGATGGGCTGCGCGGTGCTGTGCATGGGCTGCTATCTGACGGCGGTGCTGGCGGAGGCTCCGATGCTGGCGCTGGCGGGCTGCGCGGTGTGCGGTTTCTCGGTGGGCATCTTCTGGCCGGGAACCTTTTCCACGGCGGTGAAGGCGCTGCCCGGCGGCGGCACGGCAATGTTTGCGCTGATGTCGCTTGCAGGGGATATGGGCTGCTCCGCGGGCCCGACGGTGGTCGGGCTGGTGTCCGGCGCGACGGGCGGGAGCCTCCGGCCCGGTCTGCTGACCGCGATGCTGTTCCCGCTGGGGATGCTGCTTTGCGCGGGCATTGTGACGGGGAAAAGGAAAGAATGATCCCGGTTCCGGCGCCTGTCCATGGATGGGCGCCGGGCTTTTTTTGTGAAGAGATGGAAAGTGTGCTTGACATGAGAATGGACATGTGTTATCTTGTGGATGGAAAGCAAACTTTCCATCAAAGGAGGACGGCATGAAGAATCGGCTGGAGGAGCTCCGCAAAGCGCGGGGACTCAAGCAGGAGGAGTTAGCGGCGGCGCTGGAGGTCTCGCGGCAGACCATCGGATCGCTGGAGAACGGGCGCTATAATCCGTCCATCCTGCTGGCATTCAGGATCGCGCGGTATTTCGGACTGCGAGTGGAGGACATCTTTATTGACGAGGAGGCGGAATCTCATGAAGCGTAAGGGAAGCGCGTTATGCGCGGTGATCGGAGCGATGGTGGTGGCGCTGGGGCTGTTCCTGATGGCGCGGATGGACGCGGCGCTGCCGGGCGTGCTGATCGGCGTGGGCAGCGGCGCGCTGGGTATGGGGCTGAGCGGCGTGTTCTCGGCGCTGGTCGCGAAGAAACACCCGGACGTGGCCCGGCAGGCTGCCATCGAAGAGCAGGACGAGCGGAACATCGCTGTGAACAACCGGGCGAAGGCTCGGGCTTATGACATGATGGTGTATGTCTTCGGCGCGCTGATGGTCGCCTTCGCGCTGATGAACGCCGATCTGGCGGTTATCCTGATGCTGGTGGGCGCATATCTGCTGGTCGTGGCCTGCTGCGTCGGGTTCACCGTGCACTATCACAAGACGATGTGAAGCGCCTGTCATTTGAAGCGCAAATCTGTATTTTTCAGGCGCGACGGCTTGCCTGTGGGCGCTGTGTCTGGTATGCTGGAAGCGGCAAAGGAGAGGATGCGCGTGTTTGGCCCGAAGCAGGATCCATGGCACACCCGGCCTGACGATAAGCAGGAGACCGAGGCTTCGTACCCGCAGGACGAGGCGGATCAGACGCGGGCAGAAAAGAAGCGCCGCTGGGCCGGAAGGGTGGCCGAGGCGGCGCTGGAAATCATCGGAGAAGTGATTGAAGGAATTCTGGATAATATCTGATAACATAAGAGGCGGTCTGCTGTTGCGCAGACCGCTTCTTCATTGCATCAGGCCTTTTGCAGCGCCATGACGCCATTGACGGGCATCTCGAAGGTTCCGACGGCCTGCTCGCCGGTGAGCAGGTCGGTGTACGCGTCCGTCAGGGTGACGGGCTGGGGTTTGCCGGAGTAGTTCTGCAGGAAGACCACGCCGCCGCGTTCCGTCGCCACCACGCCGGAGGGGAGCTTGTCGTCCAGCGCCCGGGTCAGCCCCAGCCTGTCGGCGATTTCCCGGTAGATCGCGTCCAGCCCCGCCTGCTCGACCTTCGCGGCCAGATAGTACGCCGTACCCTTCCCGAAAGCGTTCCGGGTCAGGCAGGGCACTCCCGCGTAGAAGTCGTGCCCATAGGAGGCGAGGGTCTCCGCGCCAAGGTGCTCCGGTACGGCGCACAGCTCGGTCACGCGGAAGGTGCGCCCGTCCAGCATCACCAGCGACTGCTCGTCCGCCGGATAGATCGCGTCCAGCTCCGCCTGCCGCATGCCCAGCACGTCCGTCAGGTCATGGGGCACGCCGTTCAGGTAGGCGAGGTCGTCGCCATCGACGATGCCGGAGTGATAGGTGGTCAGCAGCGTGCCGCCGTTCTCCACATAGGCCCGCAGCTTTGCCCCGAAGTCGTCCCGGAACATGAAGAGCATCGGCGCGATGACCAGCTTGTAGCCGCTCAGGTCGGTGCACGCCCGCATGTCGCGGAAATCGACGCTCACGCCCTGCTCCCACAGGCTGCGGTAGTGCATGTTCACGGTGTCGAAGTACCGCATGTTCCTGTTGTGCCCGGTCTGGGCGAAGTCGACGGCCCACCAGTTGCTCCAGTCGTAGATCACGCAGACCTCGGCCTTCGCGCGGGGCAGATCGTAGATGGGCTGGAGCCGTTCCAGCGCCTCGCCGACCTGCGTCACGTCCCGGAAAACCCGGGTATCCCCGCGGCCGTCATGATCGACCACCGCGCCGTGGAACATCTCCGAGCCGCCGCGGCCCTTGCGCCACTGGAAGTACATCACGCTCTGGCTGCCGTGGGCCACCGCTTGCAGCGACGCCAGCAGGTGCATGCCGGGGCGCTTGAGCTTGTTGACGGGCTTCCAGTTGACCTGCGAGGGCGTGGACTCGAGCAGCAGGAAGGGCTGGTCCTTCAGGGAGCGCATGATCTCGTGATTCATCGCGAAGTCGGCGGCGGTGGCCAGATCGTCCCCCGAATGCCAAGCCGGGTATGCGTCCCACGACACCACGTCGATGGCCTCGGCAAGGCTGAAATAGTCGTAGTCCCAGAAGCGCTCCATCAGGTTGGTCGTGCAGGGCAGCTCAGGGCACACGGCCTTCACCGCGTCGCGCTCGGCGATGAGGAAGTCCTTGCACTGGTCGGTGGAGAAGCGCCGCCAGTCCACCTGCATGGAGGTGCTGCTGCTCTCGCCCATGGGAGAGGGCGGCTCGATCTGGCTCCAGTCGGTGTAGCGCAGGGACCAGAAGCTCGTCCACCAGCGCCGGTTCAGCGTCTCGAGGTCGCCGTATTTCTTCTGCAGCCACTCGCGCCACTTGTTCTGGCACAGCTCACAGCGGCAATCACCGCCGTATTCATTGGAGATGTGCCAGAGGATGACCGCCGGGTGCTTCGCGTAGCGCTGGGCCAGCCGGGTGTTCATCTCGTGAACCTTGCGGCGGTAGACGGGGCTGGAGGGGCAGTGGTTATGCCGCTCGCCGAAATGCCGCCGCCGGAAGTGCTCGTCCACCCGCAGCACCTCGGGGTATTTCTGCGCCATCCATGCCGGACGCGCGCCGGAGGGAGTCGCCAGCGCCACATGGACGCCGCCCTGCCACAGCCGGTCGATCACCTGATCCAGCCAGTCAAAATCATAGACGCCATCCTCCGGTTCCAGCCGCGCCCAAGAGAAGATGCCCACGGACACCGTGTTGACGTGAGCCTGACGCATCAGCTCGACGTCGCGCTCGAGAATGTCCGGGCGGTCCAGCCACTGGTCGGGGTTGTAGTCGCCGCCGTGGAGGAAGATGGGGAAGCGGGGTGTTGCGGTCATGGAGAATACCTTCCTTTCCTATCTTTAGTCATTCAGATGCCGGTCAAGCCACGCGGCCAGATCGGCGTAGACTTCACTGCGGTTGAGTTCGTTGAACATCTCGTGACGGCCGTCGGGATACAGCCTGAGCGTCACGTCGGTGAGCCCGGCCTGACGGAATTCCTCCGCGATCTTCTTCACGCCATCGCCCATGCCGCCTACGGGATCGTGATCGCCGGAGAAGATCAGCAGGGGCAGATCCTTCGGGATGCGCTGCAGCTCCGATAAATCGGTCAGCCGCATGAGCCCGCGGAACAGATCGCGGTAGCCTGACCCGGTAAACACAAAGCCGCAATGAGGATCGGCGATATACTTGTCCACCTCGGCGTCGTCCCGGGAGAGCCAGTCGTAGGGCGTGCGGTTGGGGGCGAAGGGCTTGTTGGAGGCGCTGAAGCCCAGCTTGTCCACGAGGGCGCTGGGCTTTTTCTCGCCGCCGAGCAAGCAGACAAGGTTTGTCACAATCACGCCCATGCCGGCGGTTGTTTTGCTGAAATGCCCTGTGCCGGACAGGATGCAGCCCGCAAGCCCTTCCGCGTGCTCCCGCAGGTAGCATCGGGTGATGAAGGAGCCCATCGAATGCCCGAGGATAAAATAGGGCAGGCCGGGATGCTCCCGCTGCGTGCGCTGGCGCAGGGCGTGCACATCGTCGATCAGGTGCTGCCAGCCGTTTTCCTTGGCGAAAAAGCCCTTGATCTCCGCCTTCGGCCCATGGCCCAGATGCGTATGCCCGACGACGAGGTATCCCTGTCCGGTCAGATAACGCGCCGGAGCGTCGTAGCGGTCGATATGCTCGGACATGCCGTGAACGAACTCGACAATGGCCTTGGGCCGATCTTCCGGCAGCCATACGCGGGCGTCGAGCTCCGGGCCTGCTGTCGATGGAAACGTAAACGGAATGCAATCTGCCATGGCGCGTACCTCCATGCGATGATGGTCAATGCCAGTATGCGTCGTTTTCACGTCTATCATAACGCATTCCGCTCCGCTTGGCAATGGATGTAAAATATGAACTGATTGAAAATATTTCACTTTACGGTTGCAAGTCTGTGAAAAACATGTCATAATAAGCACGCGCCGGCATGCGGGCACATCGGCCCGCCGCGTCTCAGGCCGGACCGGCGGTAAAAAGGAGGACCTTGAGCGATGGAAAACCAAAAGAATACGAACAACAACAAGAAAATACTTGCGGTTGTCGTCGCGCTGATCGTGATTGCGCTGGCGGTTGTCGCGGTGATTGTTGGCCGCGGCCAGCAGGGGACTGAAGCGGAAGTCACCGAGGCGCCTGTCGCGACGGAAACGCCCGAGATCGTGGAGAATACCGACACTGCGGAGGATGCCGAGGCAACGGAAGAACCCGCCGCGACGGAAGAACCTGCCGCAGAGGATGAACAGCCCGCGGAAGCGACGGAAGAGCCTGCCGCAGAGGATGAACAGCCCGCGGAAGCGACGGAAGAGCCTGTCGCGGAGGATGAGCAGCCCGCGGAAGCAACGGAAGAGCCGGAGGCTGTTGCTGTCAGCACGGAAAGCAATCCTGGGGACGTGATGGTGCTGGTGAATGGCTCCGCGGTGACCCGGGAGACCATGGAGGGCTACAAGGCGAGCCTCATCAATTATTTCAGCCAGCAGGGCTATGACATGACAAACGAGGACAACCTGACGGTTGTCGCCGGGATCGCGCTGGACACGGCGGTGGAGGACGAGGTCCTTGCCCAGAAGATCATTGATCTGGGCTTGGAGCTGACGGACGAGGAGCGCGCGCAGGCCGAAGCGGAAAACGCGGCGGAATGGGCGAATGCCGTGGATTATTACGCGCAGATCTATGGCAGTCTGACGGACGAGTCCACCGAGGAGGAAGTGGCCAACGCCCGCCTCAACGCGCTGGCGCGGCTGGAAAACATGGGCTATACGGAGAGCGTGATGCTGGACAGCGCCCTTGAGAGCCTCCGCTTTGAAAAGGTGTACGCCTATATGGTGGAGGGCGCGGAGGTCAGCGACGCAGACATTCAGGCGGCTTTCGCCGATCGCGTTGCCGAGGATCAGGCGAACTATGAGAACGATATCGCCTATTATGAGTTCATGACTCAGTACTACGGCTATCCGAGCTATTACACTCCTGCGGGCTACCGCGGCGTCACCCATATCCTGCTTCAGGTGGATGAGGAACTGCTGAACGAGTGGCGGTCGCTGACCGCGCGGCTCGAGGAGCAGCAGGACGAGGACGAGGTCATCGACACGGAGGAAGACGCTGGCGAGACCGAGGACGAGGATGCTGAGCCCACGGCTGAGCCTGTGACGCAGGAGCTGGTGGACGCGGCCTACGCGGCGATTCTCGCGTCCGTGCAGCCGACCATCGACGAGATTTACGCCAAGCTGGAGGAGGGCACGCCCTTCGCCGATCTGGTGGCGGAGTACGGCACTGATCCGGGCATGACCGTTGAGCCCACGAAGACGGAAGGCTACCCGGTGCACATGGACAGCATCCTGTGGGATCCGGTCTTTGTGTCCGGCGCGTTCTCGGTGGACGAGGTTGGCGCGGTGGCGCAGCCTGTGGTGGGCAGCTACGGCGTGCACATCATCCAGTACACCCGCGATATTCCCGCCGGCCCGGTGGAGCTGACCGAAGAGCTGAAGGCTGAGCTGACTGATGAGGCACTGGCCGAAAAGGAGAGCGAGCTCTACCGTCAGACCCTGAACACTTGGCTGGAGGAATCGGAAATCGTCTATTCTGACGAGGCGCAGTCCATTCTGGCGGACAGCGTGGGAACGGAAGAGTAATTAAAATAAGAAGAAGGACGCTCCGTGAAAAGGCGGAGCGTCCTTTTTTGATGCTTGGCAGGGGAGATGGCTCATTGCCCGGGAAGGGTGAAGAAGATGTGCGACGTGCCGAAGAAGGTGACGACCTGATCAAGGTAGGTCATCAGCGCGCTGCTCGGCAGGACGTCACCGCCCTGCGCGGCGTTGACAGCGTCGAGGGCTTCGTTGATGGGCTCGACCCGCACGATGGTGGGCAGCACCCGCGACACCGCGAAGAGCGCGTTGAAGTCATCCAGCGAGGTCGAGTAGTTCTGCCTGCCGATAAAGTCGTAGGTGAATTTATAGAGCATCTCGGGGGCGTAGGGCTCGCCCTCCAGCGCGCGGGGCATGGAGTCCAGCACATAGAATACGCCGGTTTCGCTGAAGGACTTCACCGGGAGATACAGGCACAGATAGTGCCCGGAGGTGCCGGAACGGAAGGGCGCTCTGGTGCTGGCGGTGCCCGCGCCGATGGAGGCGACCACCATCACCGCGTCTTCGTGACCCGCATCAATCAGCGTCTCGACCATCGCGCACAGGTTGGGCCAGAGGCCGTCGCGGGTCAGGCTGCCATGGAGGAGCGCCTTTTGCCCGCCGATTTCCGCCAGCGCCTGTCCGAGCCTCTCGGCGTTCATATAAGTGTCGGCGTACCGGATGAGGCCGCCGAAGTCCTGCAGCGTCTGATTCAGCGTGGAATACCGCTCGTTTCCCGGCAGCTCGCCCGGCGCGATATTCAGATAGCTGAATCGGCCGATCTGAACCTTCTGCCTGGCGGGGGAGTTGTTGGTCAGGAGATACAGCACATCGCGGAAAATCCCCGCGGCCTGATCCTGATCCGTGACGCCCAGCGCCGCGATGACCCCGTTGGCCGCGGAAGCGGGGAAGCATCCGCCGAAGCGGAAATAGTTGTTGTTATAACGGAAGGCAGAATCGTAGAAGCGTTCATCCCACTGGGAGAGAATGGCCAGCTCGTCAACCTCGGCGGCATGGACGGGCGCGGCAGCAAGCAATAAAAGAAAGGCCGTCAGGCAGGCGGTCAGGCGGCGCAGCATGCGCAGTCCTCCTTATCGTTCATATGTCATCATCAATTCCACATGGCGGGCTGCAGTTCCTTTTTTCGACAAAAATTACTAATGTCATTCAAAAGAATGGACACGCCGAACAACGTGGATAGAAGCGTTCGCTGGAACCGCTTTGATTGCGCACTTTTTTGCGAAAAAATTTGAAAAAGGGCTTGCTTTTTCCTGAGATTTTGCTATAATAGCATGGTGTCTGTTTAGGGATGAAGTGGCAGGTTGCCGTCAGGCCAGACGGGTAATTGTCACGGACCAGCCCGACAATCGGGCGACGGACTCAAGCGCAAAAGGCCCTGCGCACCTGCAGTGCGGGGCGGACAAAGCGCGAGAGCACGACAATAGGAGGTAAGGAAATGGCCAGCCAAAAGATCCGTATCAAGCTCAAGTCCTACGAGCACAACCTCATCGACCAGTCCGCTCAGCGGATCGTCGAGACCGCCAAGCGCACGGGCGCCCGTGTGTCGGGCCCGATCCCGCTCCCCACGGAGAAGGAAATCGTGACCATCCTGCGCGCGGTGCACAAGTACAAGGACAGCCGTGAGCAGTTCGAGCGCCGCACCCACAAGCGGCTGATCGACATCATCAACCCCAATCCCAAGACCGTGGACGCCATGATGAAGCTCGATCTTCCTGCTGGTGTCGAGATCGAAATGAAGCTGTAATTCAGCAGGAGGGATAAGTCAATGAAGAAAGCGATCGTGGGTAAGAAGATCGGCATGACGCAGATCTTCACCGAAGATGGCCGCCTCGTTCCGGTCACCGTGATCGAAGCGGGCCCCTGCACCGTGGTGCAGCTCAAGACCATCGAAAACGACGGCTATCAGGCCGTTCAGGTCGGCTTTGGCGAGATGACCGAAGCCCGTGCCAAGAAGCTGCTGACCAAGCCCGTTCAGGGCCACTTTGCCAAGGCTGGCGTCGCCGCCAAGCGCACCCTGCGTGAGCTGCGGTTCGATGACTGCTCCGGCTACAAGGTCGGCGACGAGATCAAGGTTGACCAGTTTGAAAAGGGCGACCACATCGACGTGACCGGCACCAGCAAGGGCCACGGCTTCACCGGCCCCATCCAGCGCTGGAACCAGCACACCGGCCCCATGGCTCACGGCTCCAAGTATCACCGCGGCGTGGGTTCCCTCTCCGCCAACTCCGATCCCTCCCGTGTGTTCAAGAACAAGCACATGGCCGGCCACTACGGCGTGGATCGCGTGACGGTGCAGAACCTCGAAGTCGTCTCTGTGGACGCGGAACGCAACCTGCTGCTGGTCAAGGGCGCCGTCCCCGGCCCCAACAACAGCCTGCTGATGATCCGCGACACGGTCAAGTGATCGGTGCAAGGAGGATATTGAACAATGCCTAAGACTAACGTCTACAATATGGAAGGCAAGGTCGTCGGCGAGATCGAGCTGAGCGAGAGCATCTTCGCTTCCACGATCAACGAAGCCGCCATGCACCTGGTCGTCCGTTCCTATCTGGCCGCGCAGCGGCAGGGCACCCAGAGCGCCAAGACCCGCGGCGAGGTTCGCGGAGGCGGCCGCAAGATCTACCGCCAGAAGGGCACCGGCAACGCCCGGCACCATGGCAACCGCGCGCCCCAGTTCAAGCACGGCGGCGTCGTGTTCGCTCCCAAGCCCCGTGATTATGTGATCGCGGTGCCGAAGAAGGTTCGCCGTCTGGCCTTCAAGTCCGCCATGACTGCCAAGCTGAACGCGGGCGAGATCATCGTGGTCGACGAGCTGGCCCTCAAGGAAGCCAAGACCAAGCTGATGGCCAAGGTCCTCAAGGATCTGCAGGCCGAGCGCAAGGCGCTGGTCGTCCTGCCCGAGAAGGATGAGAACGTCGTCCGCGCCACCGCCAATCTGGCCGAGGCCAAGACGAGCTACGTCAACACCCTGAACGTCTACGATATCCTGAACGCCGGCAAGGTCATCCTGACCAAGGCCGCTGTGGCGTCCGTTGAGGAGGTGTACGCGTAATGAAGAACCCGCATGACATCATCAAGCGCCCGGTTCTGACCGAGAAGGCCTACGACGGCATCGCCGATAAGCGCTACATCTTCGAGGTGGATATCCACGCCAACAAGACCGAGATCAAGCAGGCCATCGAGGCTGTCTTCGCCGATGACGGCGTGAAGGTCGAAAAGGTCAACACCCTGCGCACCATCGGCAAGATCAAGCGTCAGGGCCGCACCCAGGGCCGCACCCCCGAAGTCAAGAAGGCCTATGTCACGCTGAAAAAGGACTCCAAGCCCATCAAGTTCTTTGAGGGCATGGGCGAGTAAAGCAGGGAGGACAAGAAACAATGGCTATTCGGAACTATAAGCCGACTTCGCCCGCCCGGCGCTTTATGTCGGTTCTGGACTACAGCGAGCTGACGAAGAAGGCTCCTGAAAAGAGTCTGGTCGAAAACCTCAAGAAGAACGCCGGCCGTAACAAGCAGGGCAAGATCACCGTCCGTCATCAGGGCGGCGGCAACAAGCGCAAGTACCGCATCATCGACTTCAAGCGCAACAAGCTGGATATCCCCGCCAAGGTCGCGGCCATCGAGTATGACCCGAACCGCAGCGCCTTCATCGCGCTGCTGAACTACGCGGACGGCGAGAAGCGCTACATTCTGGCTCCTCTGGGCCTGAAGGTCGGCGACACGGTCATCTCCTCCGATACCGCGGATATCAAGCCCGGCAACGCGCTGAGCCTGAACGCCATCCCGGTCGGCACGCTGATCCACAATCTGGAGCTTAAGCCCGGCCGCGGCGGCCAGCTCGTCCGCTCCGCTGGCCTGAGCGCGCAGCTCATGGCTAAGGAGAATGGCTTCGCTACCGTCCGCCTGCCCTCCGGCGAAATGCGCAAGCTGCCCCTGATGGCCAAGGCCACCATCGGCACTGTCGGCAACACCGATCACGAGAACGTCCGTCTGGGCAAGGCTGGCCGTGTCCGTCACATGGGCATCCGGCCCACCGTCCGCGGCGTTGTCATGAACCCCAACGACCATCCTCACGGCGGCGGCGAGGGCAAGAGCCCCGTTGGCATGCCCGCTCCTGTGACTCCCTGGGGCAAGCCTGCTCTGGGCCTGAAGACCAGGAAGCACAAGAAGTATTCCAACAAGCTGATCGTCAAGCGCGCGGGCAAGTAATCGCGCAGCCTATGAGGAAGGAGGCAGCTAATCAATGAGTCGTTCCATTAAGAAGGGCCCCTATGTAGAGGCCAAGCTGTTGAAGCGCATTGTTGAAATGAACAACGCCGGCAAGAAGAACGTGCTGAAGACATGGTCCCGCGCGTCCACCATCTTCCCGGATTTCGTCGGCCACACCATTGCGGTGCACGATGGCCGCAAGCATGTCCCGGTCTATGTGACGGAGGATATGGTGGGTCACAAGCTGGGCGAGTTCGCCCCGACCCGCACCTTCCGCGGCCACTCCGGCGACAAGACCAGCGTCCGCAAGTAAGCAGAGAGGAGTGAAACGATATGGCTACCCGTATGAAGGAAAAGAAGGCCGCGCATCTCGCCCATGACGACAAGCGGCCCCACGCCACAGCCAAGTACGTTCGCATCTCCTCCCGCAAGGTGAAGATCGTCATTGATCTGATCCGCGGCAAGAATGTGGACGAAGCTCTGGCCATCCTGACCTACACCCCCAAGGCCGCTTCTCCCGTGGTGTACAAGGTGCTCTCCAGCGCCATCGCCAACGCGGTGAACAATCAGGAGCTGGACCGCAAGGACCTCTACGTCGCTGAGGTGTACGCCAACCCCGGCCCCACGCTCAAGCGCTATGTCGCTCGCAGCCGTGGTAGCGCGTCCCCCATGCTCAAGCGCACCAGCCACATCAGCGTGGTGCTCGACCAGAAGCAGAAGTAAGGCGAAGGAGGTTTATCCATGGGTCAGAAAGTTAATCCCCACGGCGCGCGCGTCGGTGTGATTTACGATTGGAGCACCCGCTGGTATGCTGGCAAGAAGGACTTTGCCAACAACCTGGTCGAGGACTACAAGCTGCGCAAGATGCTCAAGGAAAAGTACTATGCCGCCGGCATCAGCCGCATTGACATCGAGCGCACCGCGCAGACCGTTACCGTCAACATCATGACCAGCAAGCCTGGCATGATCATCGGCCCGAAGGGCGCGACCATCGAGCAGCTGAAGAAGGACATCACCGCGCAGCTCAAGCGCAACGCGGTCATCAATGTCCTCGAGATCAAGCAGCCCGACGCCGACGCTCAGCTCGTCGCCGAGAATATCGCCCAGCAGCTCGAGAAGCGCATCGGCTTCCGTCGGGCTATGAAGCAGGCGCAGCAGCGCGCCATGAAGCTCCCGTCCGTCAAGGGCATCAAGACCAGCGTTTCCGGCCGTCTGGGCGGCGCTGATATCGCCCGCACGGAGCACTATCATGAGGGCTCCATCCCGCTGCAGACCCTGCGTGCCAACATCGACTACGGCTTTGCCGAGGCCAAGACCACCTATGGCCGTCTGGGCGTGAAGGTCTGGATCTACAAGGGCCAGATCCTGCCCAAGGCCAAGAAGGCCCCTGCCGCGAAGGAGGTCAAGTAAACTATGCTGATGCCCAAGAGAGTCAAGCGCCGCAAGGTGTTCCGCGGCCGCATGAAGGGTACTGCCCACCGCGGCAACTTCCTGGCCTACGGCGATTACGGCCTGCAGGCGCTGGAGCCCTGCTGGGTGACTTCCCAGCAGATCGAGGCCGCTCGTATCGCCCTGACCCGCTACACCAAGCGCGGCGGTCAGGTCTGGATCAAGATTTTCCCCGACAAGCCCGTCACCGAGAAGCCCGCTGAGACCCGCATGGGTTCCGGCAAGGGTTCTCCCGAGTACTGGGTCGCCGTGGTGAAGCCCGGCCGCGTCCTGTTCGAGATCAAGGGCGTGTCTGAGGAGATGGCCCGCGAGGCGCTCCGTCTGGCCAGCCACAAGCTGCCCCTGAAGACCAAGTTCATCAAGCGCGCTGACGAAGCCGTGACCGAAGCGGGTGGTGAGAAGTAATGAAGGCGAATGAATTTTCCGCGATGACCCCCGATCAGCTGACCGAAAAGGTGGCCGACCTGAAGAAGGAACTGTTCAACCTTCGTTTCCAGCTTGCCACCGGGCAGCTGCAGAACACCATGCAGATCACCGCGGTCAAGCGTGACATCGCTCGCGCCAAGACCGTCCTGCGCCAGAAGGAACAGGCGTAACTGAGAGAAGGAGGCAGCTGCTTCATGTCTGAGATCGTGAACACCCAGGAGCGCGGCCTGCGCAAGACCCGGATCGGCGTCGTCGTGTCCGACAAGATGGACAAGACCGTCGTCATCCAGATCCGCACCCGCGTCCGTCATCCCCTGTATGGCAAGATCATGAACCGCACCAGCAAGCTGAAGGTTCATGACGAGAACAATGAGTGCAGCGTCGGCGATACCATCCGCGTGATGGAGACCCGTCCGCTGTCCAAGGACAAGCGCTGGCGCCTGGTCGAGATCATCGAGAAGGCCAAGTAAGCCGCACGTCTGGTAAGGAGGAAAAACCCTATGATTCAGCCGCAAACCCGGCTTAAGGTCGCCGATAACTCCGGCGCCAAGGAAATCATGTGCATCCGTGTGCTGGGCGGTTCTTTCCGGCGTGACGGCTCCATCGGTGATGTCATCGTGGCCAGCGTCAAGACCGCTACCCCCGGCGGCACCGTCAAGAAGGGCGACGTGGTGAAGGCCGTTATCGTCCGTTGCCGCAAGAACAAGCGCCGCCCCGACGGCAGCTACATCAAGTTTGATGACAATGCCGCTGTCATCATCAACGACCAGAAGATGCCCCGCGGCACCCGCATCTTTGGACCTGTCGCCCGTGAGCTGCGCGAGAAGGACTTCATGAAGATCGTCTCCCTGGCTCCCGAAGTGCTGTAAGGAGGCTGAAACGATATGCATGTGAAGTCGAATGATCAGGTCGTTGTCATCTCCGGCAAGGACAAGGGCAAGAAGGGCAAGATCAGCAAGGCTTTCCCCAAGCTGAACCGCGTCACCGTTGAGGGCGTGAACATGGTCACCAAGCACCAGAAGCCCCGCAACGCCATGCAGCCCGGCGGCATCATCAAGAAGGAGCTGCCCATTGACGCGTCCAACGTCATGCTGGTCTGCCCCAAGTGCGGCAAGGCGACCCGCGTCGCGCACAAGGTGACCACCGTCCAGAACGACGCCGGCAAGCAGGTCCGCAAGATGGTTCGTGTCTGCAAGAAGTGCAGCGCTGAAATTGACTGATAAAGGAGGAAAAGTCCGATGGCTACCCGCATCAAGGAAAAGTATCTGGCCGAGGCTGTTCCTGCTTTGCAGCAGAAGTTCGGCTATAAGAACGTGATGGAGATCCCCCGTCTGGAGAAGATCGTCATCAACATGGGCCTGGGCGACTGCAAGGACAACGCCAAGGCGCTGGAAATCGCCGTGAACGAGCTGGCCGCCATCTCCGGCCAAAAGCCCATGATCACCAAGGCCAAGAAGTCCATCGCGAACTTCAAGCTTCGCGAGGGCCAGAACATCGGCGCCAAGGTCACCCTGCGCGGCGTGCGCATGGAGGAGTTCATGGATAAGCTGGTCAGCATCGCGCTGCCCCGCGTCCGCGACTTCCGCGGTGTGTCCGACAAGGCCTTCGATGGCCGCGGAAACTACGCTCTGGGCATCCGTGAGCAGCTGCTCTTCCCCGAAATCGACTATGATAAGGTCGAGAAGATCCGCGGCATGGAGATGATTTTCGTCACCACGGCCAAGACCGACGAGGAGTGCAAGGAGCTGCTGCGTCTGCTGGGCATGCCCTTTGCGCAGGCGTAATGAAGGAGGAGAACATCCATGGCTAAGACGAGTATGAAGCTCAAGCAGGCGAGGACGCCCAAGTTCTCCACCCGCGCTTACACCCGCTGCCGTCTGTGCGGCCGTCCCCACTCTGTCCTGCGCAAGTACGGCGTGTGCCGTATTTGCTTCCGCGAGCTGGCTTACAAGGGCCAGATCCCGGGCGTGCGCAAGGCCAGCTGGTAATCGGGGAGAGAAACGGAAGGAGGTACCATCATGGTTGTGAATGATCCCATCGCCGATATGCTCACCCGGATTCGCAACGCGCAGGTCGCCAAGCACGACGCTGTGACGCTGCCCGCCAGCAATATGAAGAAGGCCATCGCCAAGATTCTTCTGGCCGAGGGCTACATCAAGGCTGTCGACTTCATCGACGACGGCCTGCAGGGCTCCATCAAGGTGACGCTCAAGTATGTCAACGGCAAGCAGCCCGTCATCGCCGGCCTCAAGCGCATCAGCAAGCCCGGCCTGCGGGTCTACGCGAGCTGCGAAGATCTGCCGAAGGTTCTCGGCGGCCTTGGCATCGCTATCATCAGCACCAGCAAGGGCCTGATGACCGACAAGGAAGCGCGCAAGAACGATATCGGCGGCGAAGTGCTCGCTTACATCTGGTAATGACCGACACGTCAATGGAGGTGTGATACAATGTCTCGTATCGGAAGACTTCCGATCACTGTTCCTGCGGGCGTGACGGTCACCATCGACGCAGACAACCTGGTCACGGTGAAGGGCCCCAAGGGCACCCTGAGCCAGCAGGTGAACAGCGCCATCACCGTCAAGCAGGAGGGCAATGAGCTCATCCTGACCCGCCCCACTGATTCCAAGCCTCACAAGGCCATGCACGGCCTGTACCGCGCGCTGGTGCACAACATGGTCGTCGGCGTGACTGACGGCTTCTCCAAGACGCTGGAGATGGTCGGCACCGGCTACAACGCGCAGGCTGAAGGCGGCAAGAAGCTGACCATCAAGATCGGCTTCTCTCACCCCGTCATCCTCGAGGCTCCCGAGAACATCACCTTCGAGACGCCCAACCAGACCACCATCGTGGTCAAGGGCATCTCCAAGCAGCAGGTGGGCAACCTCGCGGCTGATATCCGTGCCATCCGTAAGCCGGAACCCTATCTGGGCAAGGGCATCAAGTACGCTGATGAGCACATCCGCCGCAAGGAAGGCAAGACTGGCAAGAAGTAAGGAGTGACTGCAAATGTTCAAGAAGCGTGACCGGAACGAGCTGCGCGAAATTCGTCATGCCCGCGTCCGCAAGAAGATCAGCGGCACCCCCGAAATGCCGCGTCTGTCCGTGTATCGCAGCCTGAAGCACATCCAAGTGCAGGTGATCGACGACGTCGCCGGCCGCACCCTGTGCGCGGCTTCCACTTTGGAGAAGGGCATTCAGGCTCAGCTCGAGGAGCTGGACAAGAAGGGCGCCGCCAAGCTGGTCGGCAAGCTCATCGCTGAGCGTGCCCTCGAGGCCGGCATCAAGACCGTGGTGTTCGACCGTGGCGGCTATGTGTACACTGGCCGCGTGGCCGAGGTTGCTGCGGGTGCCCGTGAAGCCGGACTTGATTTCTAAAAAAGGAGGAAGCACGCAATGCAACGCTATGAACAGCCCAGCGAATTCAAGGATCGGCTGGTGAGCCTCAACCGCGTTTCCAAGACCGTCAAGGGCGGCCGCAACATGCGGTTCTCCGCGCTGGTCGTGGTCGGCGATGAGAACGGCCGCGTCGGCGTCGGCATGGGCAAGGCTGCGGAGGTTCCTGAGGCCATCCGCAAGGCCAACGAGGACGCCAAGAAGCATCTGGTGAACGTGCCGCTCTCCGGCACCACCATTCCCCATGACGCCACGGGCTATTATTCCACCGCGAAGGTGGTGCTGCTCCCCGCTCCCGAAGGTACCGGCGTCATCGCCGGCGGCGCGGCTCGTGCCGTGCTCGAGCTGGCGGGCGTGAAGGACATCCGCACGAAGTCCTTCGGCACCAACAACCCCATCAACATGGTCAAGGCGACCGTCGAAGCCCTCAAGCTGCTGCGCAGCCCGGAGCAGGTCGCCAAGATGCGCGGCAAGACCGTCGAAGAACTGCTGGGCTGAGGAGGTAAGGGAAAATGAGTCTGAAAGTTACGCTGATGAAATCCCCGATCGCCAGCCTGCCCAAGCACAAGGCGACCGTCGCGGCTCTGGGCCTGCGCAAGGTCGGCCAGACGGTGGTCAAGCCCGATAACGCCGCGATCCGCGGCCAGCTCTTCGCCGTGAAGCACATGGTGAAGGTCGAAGAAGTGAACGAGTAAAGGAGGGAACCCCCAATGAAACTGCACGAGCTGAAGCCCGCTGCCGGTTCCACCACCGCCTCTAAGCGTCTCGGCCGCGGCGTGGGCTCCGGTCTGGGCAAGACCTCCGGTAAGGGTCATAAGGGTGCCAAGGCCCGCAGCGGCGGCGGCAAGCGTCCCGGCTTCGAGGGCGGCCAGATGCCCCTCTATCGTCGCGTTCCGAAGAAGGGATTCAGCAACTATCCCTTCAGGACCATCTATGAGACCGTGAACGTCGAGCGCCTCGAGGTGTTCGAGAACGGTGACGTCGTCACCCCCGAGACCCTGATCGAGAAGGGCATCATCCGCAAGGTGTGCGACGGTGTGAAGATCATGGGCAACGGTGATCTGACCAAGAAGCTGACGGTCAAGGCGGCGAAGTTCACCGCGACCGCGAAGGAGAAGATCGAAGCCGTTGGCGGCACTGCCGAGGTGATCTGACATGCTTGAGACGATTCGCAAGCTGTGGAAGATCGAAGATCTCCGCAAGAAGATCCTGTACACGTTCTTCATGCTGATTCTCTTCCGTCTGGTCGGTGTGATTCCCGCTCCCGGCGTTGACGCCGCGCGGGTGCTGAACAGCGCGGGCACGGATCTGCCCCTGCTGCAGCTGGTCAACATGATGACCGGTAACGCCTTCTCCCAGATGACCATCATGGCCATGGGCATCACGCCCTACATCAACTCCTCCATCATCATGCAGCTGCTGACCTTCGCCATCCCGGCGCTGGAGCGCATGCAGCAGGATGAGGCGGGCGGCGGCCGTGAAAAGATCGCGCGAATCACCCGCTACGTCACCGTCGCGCTGGCCGCGATTCAGGCCATCGGCCTCGTGGCTGGTCTGGGCTACATCAAGTCCGGCTGGCTCAACTATGTGCTGGTGGGTATCAGCATGGCTGGCGGTACCGCGCTGGCGATGTGGATCGGCGAGCGCATCACCGACAAGGGCATCGGCAACGGTATCTCCCTGCTGATCTTCGTCGGTATCATCTCCAACCTGTTCAATGGCATCGTTTCCGGTTTCGGCACTGCCTTCGCGACGGGCACCAGCTCCGCGTGGATGAGCGCCGTGGCGATCATCGTGGTCGCGCTGGTCATGACCGTAATCGTGACCTTCGTCGACCTTGGTGAGCGCCGGATCCCGCTGCAGATTGCCAAGCAGGTCAAGGGTCGCCGCGTCTACGGCGGCCAGAGCACCCACATGACCCTCAAGGTCGTGTCCGTGGGCGTGCTGCCGCTGATCTTCGCGTATTCCTTCTTGGCCTTCCCGGGCACGATCATCCAGCTGGTCGGCGGCACCAATTCCGGCGCCTATGTCTGGTGGACGCGGTACATGAATACCGGCAGCGTCTGGTACATGATCATCTCCGCGCTGCTGATCGTCGCCTTCACGTTCTTCTATAGCTCCATCAGCTTTGATCCCCGGAAGCAGGCTGAGCAGCTCATCCAGCAGGGCGCGGTGATTCCCGGACAGCGCGGCAAGAACATTCAGAGTTACCTGCAGCGCACCATGAACCGCCTGAACCTGTTCGCGGCGCTGTTCCTGGCCGTGCTGGCCGCGGTCCCGACTCTGCTGACCGCTCAGCTCAATGCGTCGGTGCCCTTCGCGGCGTCGTCCATCCTGATCGCCGTCAGCGTGTCGCTGGAGACCATCCGCACCATCGAGGGCGAGATGAGTATCCGCGGCATCGAGACCGACAAGGAAACCGGCTTCATGTAATGACGAAAGAGCCATGCACCGGCGGGCAACTGTCGGTGCATGGCAAAATCGCATCCTGAACGTATCATCGCTGAACGTCAGAAAGGAGCCGTACTCACATGAATATCATTTTCTTGGGACCTCCCGGCGCGGGCAAGGGCACGCAGGCGCAGCGCATCTGTGCGGCGCTGAACATCCCGCAGATTTCCACGGGCGACATTCTCCGCCGCGCCATGAAGGAGCAGACCCCCACCGGCCTCAAGGCCAAGAGCTTCATCGACGCGGGCCAGCTCGTGCCTGACGACGTCATCATCGACATCGTCAAGGAGCGTCTGGCGCAGGACGACTGCCAGAAGGGCTATATCCTCGATGGCTTCCCCCGCACGGTGCCGCAGGCCGAGGCCCTTGAAGGCATCGCGACCATTGACGCTGTCATCGAGCTGGACGTGGCTGATCAGGTGCTGATCGACCGTCTGTCCGGCCGGCGTGTATGCCTCAAGTGCGGTGCGACGTACCACGTCAATCACCTGAACGGTGAGACCAAGTGCGCCGCCTGCGGTGAGGAGCTTGTCCAGCGCAATGATGACAAGGCTGAGACCGTGCTCAACCGCCTGACCGTCTATCACGCTCAGACCGCCCCGCTGGTCGACTTCTATCAGAAGAAGGGCCTGCTCAAGGTCGTGGATGGCGCGCAGGACATGGAGACGATCTTCCAGTCCATCATGGACATCCTCAAGGGTTAACCGAGGCGTCAACATGATTAGCTTGAAAAATCCCGATCAAATCGCGAAGATGCGGGCCGCGGGAGCGCTGCTCTACGAGGTCATGCAGAAGCTGCGCGAGGCCGTCAAGCCGGGGGTCAGCACCGCCGCGCTGGACGTATACGCCGAGCAGCTCATCCGCCGGAACCACGCGATTCCGTCCTCTCTGCATTATGAAGGCTATCCCTGCAGCATCTGCGCGTCGGTGGACGACGCTGTGGTGCACGGGATTCCCTCAGAGAAGCAGATTCTGAAGGAAGGCCAGATCATCAGCATCGACTGTACGCTGCTGCTGGATGGCTGGCAGGCGGACAGCGCGTTCACCGTCGGCGTGGGCGAGATTTCCGCGGAGGCGCAGTCCCTCATCGAAATCACGGAACAGTGCTTCTGGCAGGGCGTGCGTCAGGCCGTGGCGGGCAACCGTCTGGGCGATATCGGCTATGCGGTGCAGAGCTGGGCGGAGAGTCATGGTTGCAATGTCATCCGTGACCTGACCGGACACGGCATCGGCCGCGAAATGCACGAGGATCCCGCGGTGTACAATTTCGGCACACCGGGCCGCGGCGTGAGGCTGCGCAAGGGCATGACCATCTGCGTCGAGCCGATGATCTGCGCTGGCGACTGGCATGTGACGGTGGACGACGACCAGTGGTGCTACCGCACGCGCGACCACAGCCTGTGCGCTCACTATGAGCACACCATCGCGATCAATGAGAGCGGTCTGCCGGAAATCCTGACCCTCCCGGGCTTCACTTGGGACAAGGTCAACAAGGAGGACGCGTGATGGAACGGCTTCCCTTTGAAGTCGGGCGCGTGGTTCAGTCCCGGCAGGGGCGCGACGCGGGCCGCTATTTCGTGGTCCTGCATGTGGTGGACGAACGCTTCGTGATGATGGCCGACGGCCTCACCCGGAAGATCAGTCACCCGAAGAAGAAAAAGATCCTGCATCTTCATCCCAAGCCCATCGTGGTGGACTGCGTGGCGGAGAAGCTCCCCAGTCACCAGCTCCTCGACAGCGACCTGCGCAAGGCGCTGAAGGAACACGGGCTTCAAATCGACCAGCCGCTGTGCAAGGAGGGCTGAAAGGTTTGTCCAAGAGCGACGTCATTGAAATGGAAGGCAAGGTCGTCGAGGCTCTGCCTAACGCTATGTTTCAGGTGGAGCTCCCCAACGGCCACCAGATCATGGCCCACATCTCCGGTAAAATGCGCATGAACTTCATCCGCATCTACCCCGGCGATAAAGTCACCATCGAGCTTTCGCCCTATGATCTGACCCGCGGTCGGATCACTTGGCGCAGCAAGAATTAAGGCCGGTCAGGGGCCCAAACGGCGTGTCCGTCCGCAGGCTCCGCAAGCTACGATTTCACGAACAGGAGGTAATCGCCATGAAGGTTCGTCCGTCCGTCAAGCCGATCTGCGAAAAGTGCAAGATCATCAAGCGCAAGGGCAAGGTCATGGTCATTTGCGAGAATCCTAAGCACAAGCAGAAGCAGGGCTAAGCCCGATATCGCCAAGGTGACGCGAGTTGCCTTGGCGTTTTTTATTGCTTGGTATCAGAAAAAAGACTGCTAATGCAGCCAAGTGGGTGATACTGATTGCCTAATAAGGTTGAGTGTGAGTGAAATCTCGTGATAATATTATAGCGTAAATGGCGGAATGGAACATGACTTATATTTCTGGCGGCTGTATCGTACTCTTGTCTGGCGAATCCATGCAGACAAGGAGGCAAATGTCCATGAAGTACGATCATGGATCAATGATGAAGAGCTCACGGAATTACATCCGAAGATCCCTGTGGAGCGTATATGCAGGAACCGCGTGTTTATTTAACGGCGAGCAGACAGTTGGCACTGCACTATATCTGGGACACGCAGCGGCTGGGCATTAAAATGCTAATGCTTGATATTCGCAATGATGGTACGCTTGTATTCCAAGAGATGTTCAGCGGCGCGTTGGAGTATTTCTACAAAGGCGTTTCAGGGTGTACTTATCATTGTGAGGGCGGTGTTCCAACTGATTCATCAGTTGCAACAAGTGTTGCCGCCAATGTTATTGCGCCAGTCGTTGATGGTGAATACATTGATGATGTTCATGAGCATATCCTGCGATATGAAAGGCAGGGCAAGTTTGTTTATGAACATTATGAAGACCTGCCATAATGGCGGATTGATGTGATACGTGGTCATGTTATCAGAAGGATAAAAGCATTTAACATGATGCAGGATAACCATCATCCCAGCAAAAAGTTTATCATGGAGAAGTTTCACCAGTACTGGGCAGAGGCACAGATGCTTCATGCTCATAACCTGCTGTGAATTTGCATCCAGGACTTGCAATCTTTCACAACCTGTGCTATAATACCCAAGACTACGCACCTTTGCTCTGCGGCTGCTTGTGCTGCCTGTCAGTGGCTCGCCGCGCACGAGCAGAGGGTGGAAAAACAAGGAGGAGAAACCTATGGCAGTCATTTCCATGAAGCAGCTGCTCGAGGCTGGCGTGCACTTCGGCCACCAGACCCGCCGCTGGAACCCCAAGATGGCCCCCTACATCTTCACCGAGCGCAACGGCATCTACATCATCGACCTGCAGAAGACCGTCCGCAAGATTGACGAAGCCTACGCGTTCATCCGTGACGTGGCGATGGAGGGCAAGTCCATCCTGTTCGTCGGCACCAAGAAGCAGGCTCAGGAGTCCATCGAGACCGAGGCCAAGCGCT
>JAFLST010000033.1:0-17241 GCA_022510815.1 Christensenellaceae bacterium
TTTGTCACTCGCCGCTGGCCCGCACCATCTCCCCATGCAGGCGCACGAGGATGCGCTTCTCCAACCGCGAGATGTAGCTCTGCGAGATGCCGAGAATGTCCGCCACTTCCTTCTGCGTCATTTCCGGCTGACCGGAAAGGCCGAAGCGCAGGTTCATGATCTTCTGCTCCCGCGCGGGCAGGCGGGAGAGCGCCGCAAAAAGCATCTGCCGCTCAGCGTTTTCCTCCATGGATCGGCTGACCATGTCCGGGTCGGTGCCCAGCACGTCCGAGAGCAGGAGCTCATTGCCGTCCCAGTCGGTCTTGAGGGGCTCATCCAGCGAGACCTCCAGCTTCGTGCGGCTGTGGCGGCGCAGGAACATGAGCACTTCGTTTTCAATGCAGCGACTGGCGTAGGTCGCTAACTTGATCTTCTTGAGCGGATCGAAGGTGTTGACCGCCTTGATAAGGCCGATGGTGCCGATGGAGATCAGGTCCTCCAGCATGACGCCCGTGTTCTCAAACTTGCGGGCGATGAAGACCACCAGCCGCAGGTTATGCTCGATAAGCGTCGCGCGGATGGTGCCGTCGTCGCTGTCAAGCCTGCTGACCAAGGCCAGCTCCTCCTCGGGCGTCAGCGGCGCAGGCAGCGGATCGGGGCCGCCGATGTAATAGAGCTCGCGAGGGGTGAGCGCATCCAGCAGCGCTGCCAGACGTTCTCGGGCGATGGAATAGAGCCGGAAGGTCATGGTCATCGTCGATTCCTCCTTATCATACGTTCAAGTCTCACGGATCGGTCGTCCCTGCCAGCGCGTCATTCACCGCCACAGCCGCCGGCTGAGCCATCGAGGACATGGCCGGCATCAGCGAGGAGGGCACCAGCGCCTGAAAGCCCTCGTAGCCGTCCGGAGACAGCCCGATGATGGCGTTCACCGCCCGCCATGTGCCGCGCTCCTCCAGAAAAACCGCGCTGGGCCGGAACACCGCCATCAGCGTCGTGCCCGCGATGGTTCGGACGCTCATCAGCCGCATGCCCGGCGCGAGATGCCCCGGGTTTGGCAGCATGGTCAGGCGCAGCGCTGCCCGGCGGGAAATGACGATCACCGGCAGGCCCGTCACCGGATCCCGCAGGAGATTCCCGCTGTCGATCAGCGCGGTCAGCGTCAGGCGGTGACCGTTATGCCTGATTTCAACCGTCACGCAGCGAGGATGCTCCGTATGCCGGGTCAGAGGCGTCACAGCGCACAGCAGCGCGCAGGAGAGCGGCACGATCAGGCCCTGCCAGACGCCAAGGCCCTGCATCAGCCTCGCCCATCCCGCCAGTGTCAGGCCCAGCACGCCATGGGTCAGCAGAAGCCGCCACCGGAACCGCCGGGGCACCCCGGGCCATGCGCAGACAGGCGCAAGGAGAAGCACCGGCAGGAGCATCAGCGCCCGCAGCCATACCGCAGGAAACCGGGCCGCGAGGAGCGCTCCCAGCGCCGCGAACAGCGACGCGAAGATCAGACGGAGCAGCGACCGCCGTCCGAGCCCCGCCGCCTGTCCCAGCGCCAGCAGCAGGCACAGACCGCACAGCCATTGCTGCGCCAGATACAGCCATCCGCTGACCCGCATGCCGCCTTCCCTCCCTTGTCCGCTTTGCTGTCATGAGTATACCGCCCGCGCGCAGCCTGTCACCGTCGAACGGCCGCGCGAAGATTGGCGATTTTTCTCCCGGACAAAATGCAGAAAGCTATTGACAAGCGCCCGCAATCGCGTATAATATCAATTGAACGATTGTTCATATGTTTTCAACCAATGCAACAGGAAAGGTCGGAATCGCCATGAAGAAGACATGGAAGCTGGATATCGACTGCCCTAACTGCGCCGCCAAGCTGGAGCGTGCGCTGACCGAAGTGCCCGGCGTGGAGGCCGTGGCCGTCAACTATGTGCAGAAGACCGTGACCCTCACCGCCGCGGACGATGCCTTCGCCGCGGTCACGCAGGCTGTGCTGGACAAAGCCGCTGAGGTGGAGCCGGACGCAACGATCTTCGTTGAAGGACTGCCCGCCAGGGAGGAGCACGAGCATCATGAGCATGAGCATGAGCACGGCCACAGCCATGACCACGCGCATGAGCATGGTCACGATCACGGGCATGAGCACGGCGAAGAGGCCAACGGGCGGGTTCTTCTGGGCCGTGTCGCAGCTGCGGTGGCTATGGTCGTTTTTAACCTGCTCATCGGCCGCGACTCGTCTGTGAGCGTCCTCGTCATGCTGGCTGCCTACTTAGTCGCGGGCTACGACGTGCTGCTGCGGGCCCTGCGCAACATCCGCAAGGGAGACATTTTTGACGAGAACTTCCTGATGGCCGTGGCTTCCCTCGGCTCGATGCTGATGGGCGACTACCCCGAGGCCGTGGCGGTCATGGCGCTGTATCAGGTGGGCGAGTATTTTCAGGACAAGGCGGTCGACCGCAGCCGCGCCTCCATCACCCAGCTCATGGATATCCGCCCGGACTACGCGAACCTGCTGGAGAATGGCGACGCCCGCCGTGTGAGCCCCGAGACCGTGTCTGTTGGCGACATGATTCTCGTCAAGCCCGGCGAGAAGATCCCGCTGGACGGCGAGGTCGTCGAGGGCGCGTCGAACCTGAACACCACCGCGCTGACCGGCGAATCCCTGCCCCGGGATGTGAAGCCCGGCGACAGCGTGCTCAGCGGCTGCGTGAACCTCTCCGGCGTGCTGACCATCCGCGTCACGGCGGCCTACGGCGAGTCGACTGTCGCCCGCATCCTGACGCTGGTGGAGCAGTCCGGCGACTCAAAGGCCTCCACCGAGCGCTTCATCACCCGCTTCGCCCGCATCTATACCCCGGTTGTTTGTCTGGCGGCGGTGCTGCTGGCGGTCGTCCCCGGCCTGATCACAGGCCAGTGGATGACGTGGATTCACCGGGCGCTGACCTTCCTTGTCATCTCCTGCCCCTGCGCGCTGATCATCTCCGTGCCGCTGACCTTCTTCTCTGGCATCGGCGGCGCGTCCCGGCAAGGCGTCCTCGTCAAGGGCGCAAACCATCTGGAAACCCTCGCGGCGCTGGACACTGTCGTCTTTGACAAGACGGGCACGCTGACGCAGGGCTCCTTCTCCGTAGCGGAGGTGTACCCCGCGGGCATGACCCGCGACGAGCTGATCGAGCTTGCCGCGCTGGCGGAGTGCTATTCTGACCATCCCATCAGCCGCTCGCTGATGGAAGCCCACGGCAGGCCCGTCGACCATGACCGAGTCAGCGACGTGGAGAGCCTGACAGGCCGCGGTATCCGGGCCACGGTGGACGGCAAGGTCGTCCATGCGGGCAGCGACCGGCTGATGAAAGAAATCGGCGTTGACGCGCCGGTCTGCAATGATATCGGCACCATCGTGCATCTGGCGGTGGACGGCGGCTACGCGGGCTGCGTGGTCATCGCAGACACCGTCAAGCCCGGCTCAGCGCAAGCCATTTCCGACCTGAAGCTGGCGGGCGTCCGGCGGCTGGTCATGCTCACGGGCGACCTGCAGCGCGTGGCGGAAGATATTGCCCGCCGCATCGGCCTCACCGACGTCCGGGCGCAGCTCCTGCCCGCGGACAAGGTCACGGCTCTCGAAGGCCTGCTGGGCGACGCGCACACGGTGGCCTTCGTCGGCGACGGCATCAACGACGCGCCGGTGCTGCGCAGGGCTGATCTGGGCATCGCCATGGGCGGCATTGGCTCCGACGCAGCCATCGAAGCCGCCGACGTGGTGCTCATGGACGACGATCCGCGCAAGCTCCCTCACGCCATCCGTCTGGCCCGCCGGACGCTGGGCATCGCAAGGCAGAACATTATTTTCGCGCTGACCGTCAAGGCCGTCGTGCTCGTGCTGGGCGCGCTGGGCATCGCCAGCATGTGGCTGGCCGTCTTCGCGGACGTTGGCGTGTGCATGCTCGCCATCCTCAACGCCATGCGGGCCATGCGCGGATGAGACCGAAAATTTCCCCTTGCAATTTCCGCGAAAATATCGTATCATAATCTGGCAGAAAAGAAGGAGGACGCCCCATGCGCACGAACCTTTTCGGTTATTATTATGACGCACTGTTCATGACTGGCAGGGCGTGATTGCGCGTGCAGCGGCATCCGGACGCGTCCTGCGGCAATAGCGGCAGGGCGCTTTTCTTTGCAAAAAAGGAGCATGGAGGTACGGCAGCATGATTGTCATTCTCAAGCACGAAGCACGGCAGGAGCAGATCGACAGGCTCCGGGAATTCTTCGCCAAGATGGGCCTTGGCATCCACATGTCCGAGGGCGAAAACGCCACCATCATGGGCCTGATCGGCGACACAAGCCGGGTCGACGCGGATTTGATCGCCACGCTGGACGCGGTGGACGCCGTGCGACGGATTCAGGAGCCCTACAAGCAGGCGAATCGCAAGTTCCATCCCGACGACAGCGTGATTGACTGCGGCGCGGGCGTGAAGTTAGGCGGAGGCGCGTTCCAGCTCATCGCGGGCCCCTGCTCGGTGGAAAGCGAGGAGCAGATCGTCGCGGTGGCGAAGGCCGTCAAAGCCGCGGGCGCATCGCTGCTGCGGGGCGGCGCGTTCAAGCCCCGGACGTCCCCCTATGCCTTCCAGGGCCTGCATGAGGAAGGCCTGCGGCTGCTCAAGGTCGCCCGGCAGGAGACCGGCATGCCCATCGTCACCGAGATCATGGACGCGGCGCACCTGCCCCTGTTTGAGGATGTGGACGTGATTCAGGTCGGCGCGCGGAACATGCAGAACTTCGAGCTGCTCAAGGAGCTGGGGCACATCCGCAAGCCCATCCTGCTCAAGCGCGGCCTTGCCAACACCATCTCCGAGCTGCTGATGAGCGCCGAGTACATCATGGCGGGCGGCAACGAGGACATCATCCTGTGCGAGCGGGGCATCCGCACCTTCGAGACGGCCACGCGCAACACCCTCGACCTCGCCGCAGTACCCGTGCTGCACGAAAAGACGCATCTGCCTGTGGTCATCGACCCGAGCCATGCCACGGGCGTCAACCGGCTGGTGCGGCCCATGGCGCTGGCCGCGGCAGCCTGCGGCGCGGACGGCCTGATGATCGAAGTACACAACGATCCCAAGCATGCGCTGTGCGACGGCGCGCAGTCCCTGACCCCCGAGGAGTTCGCCGAGGTGGCGAAGCAGGTTCTCGCGGTGCGGGCTGTCATCACGGCGTAAGGAGGAAATCCCATGGAAGACCTGAGGCTGGTCATCCCTGACGAAAGCATGGCAGAGGAAATCCGCGCCTACCGGCAGGCGATGCTGGACGCGGGAAGCTCCATGGACGGCACAGGCAGTCTGCGCCGCATGGAGGACCCGATGGAATGGCTCAGAGACCGGGACCTGAAATCCAGCGAGGCCACCGTACCGGAGGGTTTTGCTCCTGCGACCCAGTTTGTATGCGTCAGGGTATCCGACGGTCGCATCGTGGGCATGCTCGACGTGCGGCACCGCTTCAACGACTTCCTGCGGCTTTACGGCGGACACATCGGCTATTCTGTTCGTCCCGACGAGCGCCGCAAGGGCTACGCGAGCTGGATGCTGGCCCATGCGCTCCCCCACTGCCGGGAGCTGGGCATCGACCGCGTGCTGATTTCCTGCATCGCGGGCAATGAAGGCAGCCGCCGCACCATCCTCAAGAACGGCGGCGTGTATGAGAGCACCGTGCATGAGCCGAAGGAGAACGTCGACCTGCAGCGGTACTGGATTGAGCTGTAAAGAGCGCTTTTTCGCAAAGAAAACAGGATGATCGACTCACGATCATCCTGTTTTCTTGCCTTGCCATCAGGTAGCCTTGCTAATGCGCCTGCCTTTACAGGTAAAAAGCTCCTGTCTCGGCCCGATGGGAGCTCCTCATCTGCCTCAAGACCGTTCCATTACAGCCGCCTGTTCCGGCTCCTCCGCCTTTTCCCGGCTCCGACAGCGCCAGCACGACGCAGCCCAGCGAGAGGGCGAAAATCGCCACCGTGACAATAAGCAATCCCGTCAGCAGTCGGCGGTCGTCCCGCGGAGGCTGATTGGCCTGACGCGCATTGGTGCTGCCGTGCTCCCAGTAATCCGGCAGATCGGTGAGCCTGTCCTGCGCGCTCTGATAGCGGGCGTTGGCCGAGCAAGCACATCCCTTGGAGATGATCTCGCTCTGCCTCGCAGGGGGCCGGGAGGGCCGCTCCCTTGTAACGCAGCTCCCGGGCACAGATGTATTGAACAGACTGTAGAGCGCAACGCCCAGCGAGTAGATATCCGACCGATGGGCGCTGCGGCGTCGCCTCGAATCCCGGAACTGCTGCAACGCAGGAGGCATGCAATCGACGTTGCCGCAAAAGTCAATGCTCGTCCCAGAGGTCGCCAGCGCCCGGTCGATTCCCACCAGCAGCCGTTTCTTGACGCTCCCGGAGATTTCCTTCATCCATGCCTGATGATTCTGATACAGCGGCATGCAGATGATGACAGCACACAGCATCACCTGCTCGCGCCGATTGCTCATCAGCGACCGCACAAGGAACTCCGGCTCCCCATTGAACTGAATGATATTGGTACCTCCGCGAAAGCGCATCAGGATCTTGGCTTCCGCCTGACTGGCCAGAAAGCAGTGCAGGTTGACCTCGCCCTCCGGGGTGTTCCGGGGGGGGCTGCATCTGCTCGGGCTGTCCGGATTGAGAATGTGCTTGATCGCCGCTTCCTCGCCGGTCATCCGGTGATTCGCCCGGAACACCGTCGCTGTCACGCCGCTGCCGATCACCGACACGGGCACCCACAAATCCAGAATCCGACTGACGCCCTTGAACAGCACCAGCTCTTCCAGCCGATACCGATCGGAGGAGCCGCTGGAGCATTGTCAAATGCGCGCATACTTCCCTGTCCTTTACACGTTGCTCCATCGCCGCATGTTCCGTCAGGACGACGGACTGAACCGCACATAGCCCTGAACAATCCCCATCGGACTGTTCGCCACCTCGATAAAAGACCATAGTCATAGGACGGCTCCGTCACCTCGGTGCCCAGCGTGCACAGCGCCCGCTGGCAGACACTCGGGTCGTCCGTCATCTGGCCGAATCTGTCAGGCGTCGCCGGATATTCCAGCCATGGCAGCGGCGCCTGCGCCGGGAGAGCGTCGTCCGTTTCCCCGGGCCACTGGGTTCCCGCCGCATTCAATGCTGTCGGTCAGTCCATTTGCTTCGTGCCGCTGATCATCAGAACAAAGCACGCCCGCCACCGCCACACAGCACACCGCGACAATCGACGCGATCTGCTTACTTCCCTACTTATGATTGCGCCGCCGGGTGCTGCTCACCCGCTGCCTGGCAGCTCCATCTCCCGAGAAGCCGCCAAGGCATAATCCGGCGTTTTGATGTAAGGCTCCGATTATAGGATAAGAGCCTATAAAAGAAACCGTTTTTCCATGTTCCTGAAATATCAAACCCCGGCATTCTTTATGAAATGCCGGGGTTCTGCTTCCATTATCGGATTACTCGACGACCTCGCCTTCCCGAAGCCGCCTGCACACCACCACGAAGCGGCCGTTCTGCCGTCTGGTGCTGTTGCAGGTCGTCAGGGTCAGAACCTGATCGCCGAACTTGACGTCGATGCCCGTGTCGTAGAGCTTATATTGATTGATCTCCGACAGCCACATGTTCATGTCCACGTTGTACTGAATGTCGGCATTGTAGCGGAAGCCTTCCTCGTCCACATCGTAATCCGCCGAGAAGAACGCCGCAAACACGATATAGGTGCGTTCCTCCATCAGAGAGTCGAACTGGATGGTCTTATGCGCCTCCCAGTGCCGCTTATCCTTGTAGTATTCATAGAGGTCGGAGAACATGGTGTTGTTCTTGCGGTTATGGCCGCTGACCACCAGATTGTAGCTGGGGGTATACGCATCGCAGTGCGAGTCGAGGATCAGCAGGCCGTTGGCGTTGTTGTTGTGCATGAAGTCATGGGTCAGATAGTAGGTGTCGTCCTCGGTCTGCATCACAGGGTAGTCGATCTTGGTCGCCGACACGGTGAGCCAGCCGACCATCTCATTGTTCAGCGCGTACAGGTCCCGGTACTGCGGGAGAATCTTCGACTCATCCAGCGCGATCTTCTCCACATTATTCCATGTCTTGATGCCGTTGTTCACGCGGCGGTCAGGCGTGGGCGATGGCGTAGGCGCCGTCGTGGGTTCCGGCGTCGCCGTGACGACAGCCTCTCCTCCCTGTTTCCCGGCGGAGAGCGTCGCGGCGGGCTCAGCGTTCTCCTGCGCCGCTGCCGTTTCCAGAGGCTGCGCGGCGTCCGTTGCCTGACCCTGCGCCTCCCCTGCCGCTGCGGGCGCTGCATCAGGCTGCGACGGGGCGGATGGCGGCGCGTCAGTCGTCCCGACCGTGACGTCCGCGCCCTCGCCGACAGGCTGCGCGTCAGGTTCCGCCGCGGCCTCATCCGCCGGCAGCTCATCCGGCGCATCCGTTGCCGGAGCCTCCGTCGCAGGCGCTTGCGTCACCGCCGCGTTTTTCAGACCCTGATCCCTCATAGCCGCCAGCATATCCATGGAATCCATGCTCTGCTGCCGCTGCATATACTCGCTGATGGGATAGGACAGCGCGACGCCAAAGCAAATCACGGCAATCAGGATCAGCAGGATTCGCATCCGCTTGTTCAAGATCGTTGTCCCCCTTGTTCACAGTCGCGGATAGCAGCGTCTGCCAATCCTTTGCCATCCCTTGACAGCGTTCGTTATCGCACGGCCATCGTTCTTTGATTCGTATTAACTATATCATTGACACAAGCGTCTGTCAATCCCGTTTCGACCCTTTCCGCCGCGCTGTCCGGGAGAAAAAACGAATCCTTCCAGACCTCTTCCTTTTTGGGAAAAGTTATGGTACAATTGGCGCAGAAGGAGTGAGCGCATGACCGCTTCAACAGAAGATATCCGCCGCAAGCTGGCGGATGTAAAGTGCTTCCTGCTGGACATGGACGGCACGTTTTACCTTGGCGACAGGCTGATTGACGGCTCCCTCGACTTCCTCGACGCGCTGGAGAAGACGGGCCGTACCGCACGGTTCCTTACAAATAATTCCAGCAAGTCTGCGTCGGTGTATGCCGAGAAGCTGCGCCGCATGGGTGTGAAGGAAGCCTATCGGGACGTGATCACCTCAGGGCACGCGGCGGCACACTACTGCCAGCGTACCTTCCCCGGCGGCAAGGGCTGGCTGCTGGGCAACCCCGCGCTGACCGAGGAGCTGACCGGCATGGGGCTTGAGCTCACCGACGGCGACCCGGACTACGTGCTGGTAGCCTTTGACACGACGCTGGACTATCAAAAGATGTGCCGGGTCTGCGACCTGATCCGCGCGGGCAAGCCATACATCGCCACGCACCCGGACTACAACTGCCCCACAGAGACCGGTTTCATCCCTGACATGGGCGCGATCATGGCATTCATTCATGCCAGCACGGGCCGCTGGGCCGACGTGGTGCTCGGCAAGCCGAACATCGGCATCGTTGAGGAAGCGCTGCTGCGCACCGGATATCAGCTCAGCGAGATGGCGATGGTAGGCGACCGGCTCTACACTGATGTGGCCACGGGCGTCCACCACGGCATGCCGGGCATTCTGGTGCTCTCCGGCGAGGCGACCATGGCCGACGTTGAATCCTCCGACGTCAAGCCTGACCTGATTTTCGGCAGGCTTAGCGATATGATCCCTTATTTATAGAAAGAGAGGTGCCCCCTTTATGCTCAACACGACATTCCCCCGCATTGACGCGCAATCCACCATGCTGGGCTTCGGCTGCATGCGCCTGCCCACCACCGCCGAAGGCAAGATCGACGAGCCGGAAGCCATCAAAATGATCCGTCACGCCATCGACAACGGTCTCAAGTACATCGACACCGCCTATCCCTATCACGGCGGCGAGAGCGAGATCGTCGTCGGCAAGGCGCTGCAGGACGGCTACCGCGAGCGCGTGCTGCTGGCCACCAAGCTGCCCGTATGGAAGGTCGAAAAGCACGAGGACATGATGGCGCTGCTGGACGAGCAGCTCCAGAAGCTCCAGACCGATCACGTCGATTTCTATCTGCTCCACGCCATGAACAGGGATCGCCTCAAGCAGATGCAGGAGCTGGATTACAAGTCCTTCTTGGCCGAAGCTCTGGCTCAGGGCAAGATCCGCTATCCCTCCTTCTCCTTCCACGACAACGCGGAGACCTTCCTCAAGATCCTCGACGACTACGACTGGGCCATGTGTCAGGTGCAGATGAACATCCTTGACGACAAGGAGCAGGCGACCCTCGAGGGCATCCGCGAGGCCGGACGGCGCGGCGTGAGCGTGGTGGTGATGGAACCCCTGCGCGGCGGCCTGCTGGCGAATCCTCCGCAGGATATCGTCGACCTCTACGAGCGCTTCCCGGTGAAGCGCAGCCCCGTCGAGTGGGCCTTCCGCTATCTCTACAGCATGCCCGAGGTCATCACGATCCTCAGCGGCATGAGCACTTGGGAGCAGCTTGAGGACAACCTGCGCATCTTTGACCTGCCGGAGCGCCCCACGCTGACCGAGGAGGAGAAGCAGCTCTTCGTCGACGTGAAGGAGGCATACCTCGCCTGCACCAAGACCCGCTGCACCGCCTGCCGCTACTGCCAGCCCTGCCCCAAGGGCGTGCAGATTCCCCGCATTTTCCAGGGCTATGACACCACCCTCATGCGCCGGGATGGCAGCTTCAGCAAGGGCTATGCCCGCATCGTCGAGGACAAGGCGGACGCGTCCCTGTGCGTCAAGTGCCGCAAATGTGAAGGCGCCTGCCCGCAGCACCTGCCGATCATTCAGTATCTGGAAGAAATTCACGCCCAGTGCACCGGCGCGTGAATCAATGAAAGGAGCATCACCCATGACCATCCATTCCGTGTTTGACGAAGCGTTCCGCCCCTATGGCCGCGTGGTCGAGGGATACCCGGTGGAGGGCATCCTGAGCGCTCTGGCCAAGACCCCTGTGACCGACGGCGTGGTCTATGAGCCGCGGGTTCAGTCCCTGCATGACGCGAAGGACGCGGAGACTGTCGGCGAGGCCCTCTTCGGCGGCATGCCCTTCCAGCTCGGCTTCTGCAACGGCCACAATACGAAGCTCAACTGCCTCGAATTCCACCGGGACAGCGAGTTCAACCTCGGCGTGGAGGACTTCATCCTGCTGATCGCCAAGCAGGACGAGATCATTGACGGCAAGCTGGACACCTCGAAGGTCAAGGCCTTCAAAGCGCCGGCGGGCGTGCTGGTGGAGGTCTACGCGACCACGCTGCACTATGCTCCCTGCCACGCCGACGCGGACAAGGGCTTCCATGTGCTGGTCGCGCTGCCCGCGGGCACGAACACCGACTACCGCCCCGAGAACAAGGCCAACGCCATGGACGCGATGATCTGGGCCCGCAACAAGTGGCTCCTCGCGCATCCCGACAGCGACGAGGCCAAGCAGGGCGCGGTTGTGGCGCTGACCGGCGAGAACATTGACATCGGATAACAACCGTCCTACAATAAGGCTGCCGCATCGTCTGGTGCGGCAGCTTTTCTTATGATCAAGGAGGACGCGCAGCCCATGACAACCACGCGCAACTTGACGGAGGGCAAGGTATCCAAGCAGCTCCTCGCCTTTTTCTTTCCCATGCTGCTGACCAACCTGCTGCAGCAGATCTATTCCGTCGCCGACACAGCCATCGTCGGAAAAGGACTGGGAGACGCTGCGCTCGGCGCCGTTGGCAATCTGGCGTCCCTGAACGTTCTCATCATCGGCTTTGCCACGGGCATGACCCACGGTTTTTCCGTCATCATCGGCCGGAACTACGGCGCGGGAAACAGCAAAGCGCTCCGCAAGTCGATTGCTCTGTCCATCCGCCTGTCCGTCATCCTGACGGTTCTGCTGACCGCGGCGTCGTGCCTGTTCCTCAAGCCGATCCTGCTCGCCATCCAGACCGACCCGCTGATTCTGCCGGACAGTCTGCTCTACGGCCACATCGTCTTCGGCGGCCTCGCCGCGACCGTCGCCTACAACCTCTGCGCCAGCATCCTGCGCGCACTGGGCGACAGCCGAACGCCCTTCATCGCCATCGTGATCTCCTCGGCCCTCAACATTCTTCTGGACTACTTCCTTATCTTCGTCCTGCGCGCAGGCGTGGAGGGCGTGGCCATCACGACCATTTTCTCGCAGGTGATCTCCGTGGGCATCTGCCTGACGAAAATGCGCGGCTCCGGCATGCTCCGCCTCGCCAAAGAGGAGTTCGAGCAGGACGCGTCCATGAGCCTTGAGTTACTGAAAAACGGCATTCCCCTCGCCCTGATGAACTGCACCATCGCCGTGGGCAACATGATCGTGCAGGGCTATGTGAACAGCTGCGGCGTTGCCTATACCTCCGCATACTCGGTCTGCGGCAGATACCTCGGCCTGTTTATTCTGCCTGCCATGACGGCCGGGAACGCCGTCTCCTCCTTTGTCAGCCAGAACAGCGGCGCGGTCCGGATCGACCGCATCCGGGAGAGCATGCGCGTCTGCATGGTGATCGCGCTGGTCTTCTATGCCCTGTTCGGCTCAGTCATGGTCTTTTTGCCCAGATTGCTTGCCAGCTTCATGCTCAATGAGGCGGAGACCATGAACCTTGCCGTGCAGTACATGCGCATATGCGGCGCTCTGCTGTTCCTTGTGAACTTCCTGTTTGTCTTCCGCAACGGCGTGCAGGGGCTGGGCTATCCGGTGATCCCCATGTGCTCCGGCATTCTGGAGATGGTGCTTCGGATTCCGGCCATCATGATCCTGCTGCCGAGAATCGGTTTCAGCGCCATCGCCTATGCGGAAATCGCCGCGTGGATTGGCTCCCTGACCATCAACGCGGCCACCTACGCCGTCGTCATCCGGAGGAAAAGCAGGCAGCTTGCCGCCACGATCTAACGCCATCAAAAAAAGCCGGCCTGACCGGCTTTTTTATTGCTTATATTCGGATCGCAGCAGCCCGTAAAGCTGCATGTCCTGCCAGCGGCCCTCCTGATCCCGGACCTGCTGGCGCTGCACGCCTTCCAGCCGCATCCCCAGCTTGCGCATGAGCCCTGCCGACCTGACGGGATCAATCGTCTCAGCCATGAGCTTATGCGCGCCAAGCTCCTCAAACGCATAGCGTATCAGCGCGCTGACCGCCTCATAGGCATATCCCTGCCGCCAGCAGCCGCGGTTGATGATCCATCCCAGCTCGTAAATACCCGCTTCCAGCGGGTTGAACAGCAGGTAGCCGATCACCTGTCCCGTCTCCCGGAGCGCCGCCGCCACCGCACCCTGACGGCCGATGCAGAAATCCCGCAGGAACGCCTCTGTCCGAGCAAGGTCATAAGGCGGCTCCATGAAGGCCATGGTCTCCGCGTCGCCAAGGATTGCCTGCAGCGCGGGCGCGTCGGCTGTTTCAAAGGGGCGCAGCGTCAGTCTTTCCGTCTCAATCTTCATCGCAGGGTCAGCGGCGTGTCATCGCCGAGGGTCTTCTTGATATTGGCAAAGGCCTTGTCCTTGTAGCCGGCCTGATCGTCGCCCATGCCCATCGGCGGCGCCTGATCGCTGGCCACAACCCGATAGTAATACTTGCCGTCCAACCGGTAGCGCCAGATATACGTCGGCGTGTAGGCGACCTGTTTGAAGGTCACGTTTCCCGCTCCGTCGGTACTGATCGTGAGCTGCAGGAGCAGGGAGGCCACGTTGCCGTCCTTGCGCCCGTCGTTGAGCAGGCTGCCCAGCGAATAGGCACAGAGCACCTGCCGGTTGCCCGCGGTCAGCCATGTCACTGGCTGGGCCACGCGCGTGCCTGTGCCGACGATGACGTCAGCGCCCGCGTCGGCGATCTGCTGGGCCATCTCAATCTGCGCCTTCGTGGGCGTGGATTTGGTGGCGTTCGTCCAGTCCACGCTCACCACGATGATCTCCGCGCCCCGGGCCTTCGCGGCAGTGATATCCGAATGAACCTTCGCGATGTCAAGCAGCGGCACGGCAAAGCTGCAGCCATCCTTTTTCATGGCCGTGCGGCCCTTGCTGGACAGGCTCTCCGTGTAGTGCATCAGCGCCACCTTCACGCCGTTGACGGGGATGACGCGCACGTCTGCTGCCAGCTCCGCGCTTGCAAAGGCGCCGATGCTCACCATTTTGCGGGTATCCTCAACAGCCTCAACCGTCGACTTCACGCCGGTCAGGCCCTGATCGTAGGCCTGCTGAAAGCCCAGCGCCACCACGTCGACACCCACATCAGCAAGCGTTGTCATGATATCAGCGGGCGTGATCAGCGACGAGACCTTCGCGCTCGGCACCACGATGTTCTCCAACGTCACCATGGTCAGGTTGCCGCGCATCTCGCCGCTGAGCAGGGAGAGGGTCTCGGAGAAATCATACTTCTTCGCGTCGCTGTAATAGCCGGACTGCCGGATGCCGTCGTCCATATTGATGCTTCCGCCCAGCGTGAGCGTAACGGTGCCGCCCGATACCGGCGTGGCTGTCGGAGCCTGCGTCGGCTGCGCGGTCGCCTGCGGGGCCTGCGGCATCGGGATCGCGCCCGGAGCATCCGTCGGCTGCGAGGCATCGCCGCCCATCGGAATCTCGCTGAGGGACAGCGCAGGCAGCGCATTGCCGAGGTTCAGCGCCTCCAGCACCTGCGACGTATTGAACTCGATGCCCGTTTCTCCCATCAGCAGCCGCAGCAGGAAGACCGTGCAGCCCGTGACCGCGATGGTCACCACCAGCATCAGGATCGTTCCCACCGAGATGCCCCGTCTTTTCTTTGGACGGCTCATGCGCTCCCCTCCCTTCGCCGCGGCCTACCGCCTGTCTTAAAACACCCGACTGAGCACCGCCGCCAGCAGCACGGAGCCGACCATCACCACAGCAAGCGCCAAACAAACAATGCGTGCCAGCAGCTTCTTCCGCTCCGCGCGGCTGGGCTTCTTCTGGGTCTGATTCATATGAACTCCTCCTTGATTACGCACCCGCTCCGTTTGAGGGCGCGGGATTCTGCTTCCATACGCGCAGACGGGTCACGCGGCGCTTGTCCATCTCCGTGACCATGCCGCGCAGCTCGTCCGTCTCAAAGGCTGCGCCGACGAAGGGGATGCACCCCATCACTTCCGCCGCCCAGCCGCCGACCGTATCGGCAGAATAGACATTCTCGACGCCGGTCATCTCCAGCAGCTCCGAGAGCTGCATGCCGCCGTCCACCAGCCACGAGCCGTCCTCCAGCGCGACCAGATCGCGCTCCTCTTCGTCGTGCTCGTCGTAGATTTCGCCGACCAGCTCCTCCAGCACGTCCTCCATGGTGGCGATGCCCTCGGTGCCGCCGAACTCATCCACCACGATGACGATGTGCGTCTTCTCCTGCTGGAACAGCTTGAGCAGCTTCGTCAGCTTGAGCGTCGAAGGCGCCCAGACCGGCGGCTTCATGATCTCCGTGATGCTCCGGCACCCCTCGTAGGTCCCCGCGTAGAAATCCTTCTCATGCAGGATGCCGACGATATGATCCATGTCCTCATGGTATACCGGCACGCGGGAATAGCCCGCCTCGCGGAACAGGTTGGCGGCCTCCTCCATGCTGGCGGTATCCTCCAGCGCGGTCACGTCCACCCGGGGCGTGAGCACCGACAGGATATCCCGGTCGTCATTGAACTCGATGGCGGAGCGGATCAGCTCGCCCTCGTGCGCGTCCATGTCGCCCTCATGCTCAGCCTCGTCCACCAGCGTCATGATCTCGGCCTCCACCTGACTTCCCTGCGCCTCGGGCTTGAACAGCCGCTGCATCAGGCTCTTCCAGCCCTTGAACAGCGCGTTCACCGGCGTGAGAATCGCGCACAGCGCCTTCAGCGACGGCGCGGCGGCCATCGCGAACTTCTCCGGCGACTCCTTGGCGATGGTCTTGGGCGACACCTCGCCAAAGATCAGGATCAGCACGGTCATCACCACCGTGGAGACCGTCGCGCCCATCCGGCCTACCCAAGCCGTGAACAGCACGGTCGCCAGCGCGGTGCCGGCAATATTGACGATATTATTTCCCACCAGAATGGTGGTCAGCAGACGGTCATAATCCTCCGCGAGCGACAGCGCCAGCTCGGCCCGCTTATTCCCGGACTGGCTCATGGTCTTGAGCCTGACCCGGTTCGCCGAGGTGAACGCCGTTTCCGACGCGGAAAAAAAAGCGGACAGTGCCACGCATACGGTCAGCGCGGCAATCATCGCCCATATAGCAGGCGTCATGGACATCCAGCATTCCTTTCATCAGTCGAGGCATGCTTCCGGGGCGCGGCGGCCCGTCTCTCTGCCTGACGCAAGGGAGGCTGATCCACGATGCCGTCACTCCTTTCTGCATGCCGAATGGATTGGGCTTCATTATAACACGCTGCCCCAAAAAAAGCAACCGGGCGACACGGAACGTTACAGGAGCAACGAGGGCACGTCTTGGGAACGGCGGGAGGATGCCTCGGAATCCAAAGTGCCCTCCCGAAAGGCGGCGACCCCATGTTGCGGAGCTCCTTTGCCGAAGCTGCCGGGCTCTGCGAAGCTCGTCAGGCTTGCGCTTTAGTCAGAAAAAGGCTATAATAGTAAAGTTTAAGAGAGGTGAAGCGGGATGACCGATGTGCTGGTGATCGGCGGCGGCGCGGCAGGCATGGCGGCGGCTGTAGCTGCCGGGCTATGCGGCGACCGGGTGACCGTGCTGGAGCGTATGGATCGCGTCGGCAAAAAGCTGCTGGCAACGGGCAACGGCCGCTGCAACCTGATGAATTCGGGGCCGCTCCGGTATCCCGGTGGAGCAGGACTTGCGCAGTCTGTGCTGGAGCGCTGCGGCGCGGAGGAACAGGCGGCGTTCTGGCGCTTTCTCGGGCTTTCCCTGCGCGAGGAGGACGGCGGGCGCGTGTATCCCGCCAGCGGACAGGCCTCCACGGTGCTGGACACACTCCGGCTGGCGATGGCCGCGGCGCAAGTCGAGATCATCACGGGCGCGGCGGTGACGGACATTCGGCAGGAGAACCGCGGCTTTACCGTCATGGCGGACGGGCAGCTCCGGCATGCGCGTCGGGTCATCGCCGCGGGAGGCGGATGCGCGCAGCCCAAACTCGGCAGCGACGGCAGCGCGTGGGCGCTTTTGACCGGCTTCGGTCACCGACTCGTTGAGGCACGGCCCTGTCTGACGCAGATCGTCACGGATACCGCGCCGATTCGCGGGCTGTCGGGCATCCGGGCACGCTGCCGGGTATCCGTGCTGGACGG
>JAFLST010000033.1:17341-31192 GCA_022510815.1 Christensenellaceae bacterium
CGATTCGCGGGCTGTCGGGCATCCGGGCACGCTGCCGGGTATCCGTGCTGGACGGCGCCAAACCGCTTCACGAGGAGTCCGGCGAGCTGCTCTTCGCGGACTACGGTGTCAGCGGCGTGTGCGTCATGCAGTGTGCCCGCTACTCTGCGCCGGGAACCGTCCTGAGCATTGACCTGACAGGCGGTATGGGCTTTGGCAGCGAGGAAGACGCATCGCGGGAGCTGTCTCGCCGCCGGGGAATGTACGCTCCCCTGCCGCTGGAGCAGCTCATGACAGGCCTTTGCGTGCCGAGGTTAGCGTCCTGCCTGTGTCAGGCGGCGGGCATCCGCTGGAAGGACAGGCTGATCGGCTCCCTGACCGACCGCGAGATCGGGCGGCTCGCCGCTGTCATGAGGGATTTCCGACTGAGCGTGCGCGGCGTGAAGGGCTTCGAGTCCGCGCAGGTCACGGCGGGCGGCATTGACGTCAGCGGCGTTTCCCCGGAGAATCTTGAATCCCTGTGCCAGCCGGGTCTGCACATCTGCGGCGAGATGCTCGACGTGGACGGCGACTGCGGCGGCTTCAACCTGATGTTCGCCTTCGGCAGCGGCATTCTCGCCGGGCTGAACGGCAGAAAAGCACCATGGAGGACTGTATGACGATTGTAGAAACGCTTTGCGCTGAATTCAAAATCGCGGCTTGGCAGGCCGAGGCGGTAATCCGGCTGCTGGATGAGGGCGCGACGCTGCCCTTCATCGCCCGATATCGCAAGGAGCAGCACGGCTCACTGGACGATCAGGTGCTGCGTGAGCTGTCCGAGCGTCTTGCGCAGCTCCGGTCGCTGGAGGAGCGGCGCGGCGAGATTGCCGAGTCGCTGAAGAAGTTAGAGGTCTGGACGGAGGAGCTGCAGGCGGCGCTCGATCAGGCGGCGACCATGGCGCAGCTCGAGGATATCTACCGGCCCTACCGTCCCAAGCGCCGCACCCGCGCGATGGTGGCGAAGGAGCGCGGTCTGGAGCCGCTGGCCAACCTGCTGCTGCTCCAGCTTCCTGGCAAAGACCCCGCCGAAATGGCGCAGGAGTACCTCAGCGAGGAGAAGGGCGTACCCACCGTCGAGGACGCGCTGCAGGGCGCGATGGACATCATCGCCGAGACGGTCAGCGACGACGCGGCGGTGCGCGGTAAGCTCAAGGCGCTGTACCATCGGGAATGCACCGTGGCGACGAAGGCCGCGAAGGAAGAGGACAGCGTCTACCGCATGTACTACGACCATCAGGAGCCGCTGCGCCTGATGCCCTCCCACCGGGTGCTGGCCATGAACCGCGGCGAGAAGGAAGGCTTCCTCAAGGTCGGGCTGGACGTGAGCATCCCATCGGCGCAGGCGCTGGTGCGGCAGGACTACGTCTCCGATCATCCCAGCCCCGCAAAGCCCTATGTCGAGCGCGCCTGCGAGGACGCTTATACCCGGCTCATCGCGCCGTCGCTGGACACCGAGCTGCGAAACGAGCTGACCGACAAGGCGCAAACCGCCGCCATCCATGTGTTCGCCATGAACCTGCGCCCCCTTCTCATGCAGCCCCCGGTGCGCGGCAAGGTTGCCATGGGCCTCGACCCGGGCATCCGCACAGGCTGCAAGGTCGCCATCGTCGACGAAACGGGCCGCGTGCTGGACACGGGCGTCATCTTCCCGCTGCCGGCGCAGGGACGCGTCGCGCAGGCCAAGGAGACCGTGAAGAAGCTCATCCGCAAGCACGGCGTGTCCATCGTCGCCATTGGCAACGGCACCGCGGGCCGCGAGACGGAGCAGTTCTTCGCCGAGGTCATGCGCGAGATGGACATGGGCGCCGACCTGAGCTACATGGTGGTCAGCGAGGCGGGCGCGTCGGTGTATTCCGCGTCGAAGTTAGCGGCGGAGGAGTTCCCGCAGTTTGACGTGAGCCTGCGCTCGGCGGTGTCGATTGCCCGGCGGCTGCAGGACCCGCTGGCGGAGCTGGTCAAGATCGACCCCAAGGCCATCGGCGTGGGACAGTATCAGCACGACCTCAAGGAGAGCGAACTCGATTCCGCCCTTGACGGCGTGGTCGAGGACTGCGTGAACGCCGTGGGCGTGGACGTGAATACCGCCAGCGCGTCGCTCCTGCGGCATGTGGCTGGCATTAACCAGACCGTCGCGAAGAACATTGTCGCCTACCGCGAGGAGAACGGCGCGTTCACCTCCCGGGCGCAGCTCAAGAAGGTGCCCAAGCTGGGACCCAAGGCCTTCGAGCAGTGCGCGGGCTTCCTGCGCATACCCGGCGGGAAGGATCTGATCGAGAACACCGGCGTGCATCCGGAGAGCTACGCGGCAGCCAAGGCGCTGCTCAAGCGCTTCTCCCTGACCCCGGCGGAGGCTGTCGGCGGCACGCTGAAGGACGCGGTGGAGCAGGTCGGCTATCCCGCGCTGGCCAAGGATCTGGACATCGGCGAACCGACCCTGCGGGACATGGTGGCCGAGCTCTCCAAGCCGGGCCGTGACCCCCGCGACGAGCTGCCCAAGCCGCTGCTGCGCTCCGACGTGATGAGCATGGAGGACCTGACCCCCGGCATGGAGCTGCGCGGCACCGTGCGCAACGTGGTGGACTTCGGGGCCTTCGTGGATATCGGCGTGCATCAGGACGGCCTCGTGCATATCTCCCAAATGGCGAACCGCCGCATCGGCCACCCCAGCGAGGTTGTCCGCGTGGGCGACATCGTGACCGTGTGGGTCATCGAGGTGGATGTGGCAAAGAAGCGCATCGCCCTGACAATGAGAAAACCAGCCGTCGCGCCATCATCGACAGCGCAGAGGAAGGAATAACGAATGATTACGGATTCCTACGACAATCAAACGGAGCCTATCGTTTCCCTTCGCTCCTTTTACGGCGAGCAGAAGCATCTGTGCGACATCTGCATCGTGATCTTCTCCAAGGTGATTTACGATCATATGCTGGCGAGCTTCCCCTGCGAGCAAATCGCCGAGATCGGCGCTTGCAACGGGCATATCCCGATCTATGCCATGACCCATCGGGACAGAAAGATCGCGTTTTACCTTTCAGGCCTCGGCTCAACGGCGGCCGCCAACGATGTGATCGAAGCGAACTGGCTCACCGGCGCCACCCGGTTCATCATGTTCGGCTCGGCAGGCTCTTTGAACCAGCATGCCACGCAGGGAAAATATGTCATTCCGACGGAAGCCTACCGCGACGAGGGCATGTCCTACCACTATGCCGAGCCGGCGGATTATATCAGAATCACCGAGGCCGACACGGTTGCCGCCATGTTCGATGACCTGAAGGTTCCCTACGTCAAGGGCCGTGTCTGGACGACGGACGCGATGCTCAGGGAGACGCGCGGGCTGATGAATCAGCGGGTCAATGAAGGCTGCATTGCCGTAGAGATGGAGTTAGCGGGCGTTCAGGCCGTCTGCTCGTTCCATGGGTTCAGGCTGTATAACTTTCTGGTGACCGGAGACGTTCTCGATGAGCCGGAGTATCGCTGCGCCGATCTGCACAACGCGAATCACGCCCTCGACAAATTCTATCTGGCTCTGGAGATCGCGCTCCGCTTATGATATCTTGCTGACAAAGAAGGTTATGTTATGTTCCGTATGATGAAGCGAGCATTCCCGCGCACGCTCCCGGTGCTGGCCGGATACGTCTTTCTGGGGATTGCCTTCGGCGTGTCGCTCAAGGAGCAGGGCTACGGTCTTCCGTGGGCGATCCTGATGAGCGCGGTGATCTATGCCGGGTCGATGCAATTCGCCATCCTGACCCCGATGACCCAGCCCTTTGCGCCGGTGACCGTCGCGCTGATGACGCTGCTGGTCAATGCCCGGCACATCTTCTATGGCCTGAGCATGCTGCGCACCTATGAGGGCACCGGCAAATGGAAGCCCTATCTGATCTTCGCGCTGTCCGACGAGACCTATTCGCTGGTGTGCGAGGGCGCGCCGGAGGACGTCGAGAACCGGGGCAAGTGGTTCGGGGCCATCTCGCTGATGGATCAGTGCTATTGGCTGATCGGCTCCGTGCTGGGCTCGCTGATCGGGCAGCTCCTGCCCTTTGACCTGACGGGCATTGACTTCGCGATGACGGCGCTGTTTACGGTCATCTTCACCGAGCAGACCGCCGACGCCATCAAGGCGTACCGTGCGAAGGAGCTGACCCTGACCGACGCGCTGTTCCCCACATCGCTGGGCCTGCTGGCAACGCTGATCAGCCTGCTCGTCGTGGGCAAGGACAGCTTCCTCCTCTGCGCAATGGCCGTCATGCTGGCATGCTTCTTCCTGCGCTACCAGACCGGCGGAAAGAAGGTGAGCGCATGATGACAACTGCACAGGCGCTCCTCACGGTGTTCATCTGCGCCGCCGTGACCGTCATGACCCGCGCGCTGTCGTTCCTGCTGTTCCCTGCCGGGCGGCAGGCCCCGGCATTCATCACATGGATGTCCAAGCAGCTCCCCCGCGCCGTTATGGCGATGCTGCTGATCTACTGCCTCAAGGACGTCAGCTTCACCGCCCTGCCGGGTTGGTTCCCGACCCTCGCCGCGGTAGCCGTTACAGCCGCCCTTCACCTGTGGAAGCGCCAGATGATGCTCTCCATCGCCGGAGGCACGGCGCTGTATATGATCCTTATCCGGCTGATCGCGTAGAGAACACCCCCGGCCCATGATGATCGCCGCTTTTCGGGGCAGGTGCGGAAGGAAGCTTTTCTCGGAAAAGCCCCTCCCGTATTTTGGGCCGGTGAAACGCTGTGTTCAACCGCCAAAATGACAAATTGAGCGCTTTTCAGTGGCATATGCGCACAGGGTATGCTATGCTGTTTTCGCAAGGAGGAATCGACCATGATCCAATTCGACCATGTGGTGAAGCAATACGGCAAGGGCGGCGTCCGCGCGGTGGACGACCTGAACCTGACGGTGGAAAAGGGCAAGGTGTTCGGCTTCATCGGGCCCAACGGCGCGGGCAAGACGACCACCATCAAGCTGCTGACGGGGATTCTCCGACCCACGGACGGGCGGATTCTCATCGGCGGGCGCGACATGGCGCAGGAGCCTATCGAGGCCAAGCGGCTGATCGGCTTCGTGCCGGACAGCCATGAGATGTACGACCGGCTGACGGGCCTTGAGTACCTGCGCTTCATGGCGGATATTTACGGCGTGGACAGCGAGGCCAGAAAGGCGCACGTCGAGAAATATCTGGCGCTGTTCGAGCTGGAGGACGCCGCCGGAGAGCAGATCCGCTCCTACTCCCGCGGCATGAAGCAGAAGCTGACCATCATCGGCGCGCTGATTCACAACCCGCCGGTGTGGGTGCTGGATGAGCCGATGGTCGGCCTTGATCCACGGGCGGCGCACATCCTCAAGCAGGAGATGCGGCGGCACTGCGATGAGGGCAACACGGTGTTCTTCTCCACCCATGTGCTGGAGGTTGCCGAGAAGCTCTGCGACGAGATCGCCATCATTGACAGGGGCCGCGTTGTGGCGCAGGGCACGCTGGAGGAGCTTCGTTCCGGCGAAAGCAGCGCGTCTCTGGAGCAGCTCTTCCTGAAGCTGACGGAGGACGAAGCATGAGCGCATACGGAAAGCTGCTTCGCCTGTCGCTTCTGAACCACTGGGCAGGCTTCCGCCGGGGAAGCTGGCGCAAGGCCGACGGCAGGATCGACATTTCCCGGATCGTGACCATGCTGCTCATCCTTGCCGGGATCGGCTCCATAGCATGGTTTGTCATCATGGTGGAGATCACGCTGTTTAACGCGCTGGCCCGGCTGGGGCAGGCGATGCTCCTGCCTGCCATGACGCTGTTCGTGGCCATGGTCTCAACGCTGATTCTCGGGCTGTTCCCGACGCTCTCGTCGCTGTATTTCAACCGAGACGCGGCATGGATGGCTTCGCTGCCCGTCTCCTCAACCGCCGTTATGGCCGTGAAGCTGACGGAAATTTACTTCGGCGACGCGTTCATCAATCTGGGGCTGATCGGGCCCGCGGCGCTGCTGTACGGCCTGAACATCCACGCGGACGCGCTGTACTATCTCCGGGCGTTGACGGTCATTCTGGCCTCTCCCCTGCTGCCGCTGGTCGTCATCACGCTGCTGGTCACGCTGCTGACCCGCGTCACCGGTCTCGCGCGGCACCGGGAGGTCTGCATGATCATTGGCTCGCTGGTCATCGTGGCGGCGGTGTGGGGCATCGAGTTCACGCTGCTGCCGCATATTGATGAGCAGGGCCCGCTCTACATCGTGCAGCTCCTGCTGAGCAAAAACGGGCTGGTCAGTCTGCTGCTGAGCAGCGTGCCGCCGATTCAGTGGGCGGCGCAGGGCCTGCAGGGCGACTGGCTGCGCTGGGCGATGTACCTGCTGGTGTCCGCGATCGCCATGGCCGCCTGCCTCGCGCTGATGGGCCGGGGCTATCTGAACGCCTGCCTGAACCAGACCGAGCACGCCGCAAAGCGCCGAACCGCGCGGGTCAAGGCCGGCGGATGGCAGGTTCGCAGCCCGCTGAAGGCCCTGTTCCTGCGGGAATGGAACGAGCTGACCAAAACGCCGACCTACGCCTTCAACGCCTTCTCCGGGATCATCATCTTCCCGGTAATGGTGCTGGCGATGTATCTCAGCATGACCTCCTCGGGCGAGGTGATTCAGGACCTCTTCGATGAGCTTCGCGGGCTGCTGCAACGATTCTCCGGCGCGGATCTGACGCTGATCTTCGCAGCCTGTCTGGCCTTCCCGTGCTTCATGAACGTGGCGACCAGCACGGCGGTCACCCGGGAGGGCGGACGCCTCGCCATCAGCAGGATGCTGCCAGTGTCCCCGCGGATGCTGCTCAGCGCCAAGCTGCTTACAGGCCTCGTCATCAACCTGATCAGCATGGCCAGCGTGGTCGTCGTGGTCGCGCTGATTCTGCCCGGCTTTGCGCTGTGGTTCCTTCCCGCCGCGCTGCTGGCGCTGATGGCTTCCTATGCCACCGCCGCCGTGTCGCTGACCATCGACGCGATTCACCCCCGGCTCAACTGGGTCAACGAGACGCAGGCCATGAAACAGAATCTGAACGCATTCTTCGCGATGATACTGTCCATGCTGCTGATGGGCTTGGTTGTGGCGGTTCCCTTCCTGCTCAGGAGCGCAACGCCGCTTGTCCGCCTGCTGGCCGTGATCGCCGCGCTGTTGGCGGAGTGCGTCCTTGCCTGCCTGCTGATGCGCTTTGTGGCGGAAAGGCGCTATGCCGAGCTTGAAGGATAATCACGATCATACAGCAATGCCGCGGCCGATCACCGGCCGCGGCATTTTCGTGAATAAAACCAGAGCGCTTTCGCTATCGTATCCATGAGGTGATTTCGATGTCGGAAGAACAGGTTGTCAAGAAGAAGCCCGGCTGGATCCCGCTGATCGTTCTGGCTGGCGTGACGCTGGGCGCAGGCGCGCTGATCGGTTTTCTGATCAAGGGCGACATGGCGTTCTACGAGTCGCTGAACAGGCCCGCTTTCGCGCCGCCCGGATGGCTGTTCCCGGTGGTATGGAGCATCCTGTACATCGCCATGGCGCTGTCCGCATGGCTGGTCTGGCGCGCCGAGGCCCCTCATCGCGCAGGGATGATGGTGCTCTACTTCGTGCAGCTCGCCGTCAACCTCGCGTGGCCGGTGATTTTCTTCACCCTGCACACGCTGGGACTGGCCTTCTGGTGGCTGATTCTTTTGTGGGGCCTCGTCATCTGGATGATGGTGGCCTTCTTCCGCTGGAGCAAGGCCGCGGGCTGGCTGCTCACGCCCTATCTGGCATGGACGACCTTCGCGGCGTTGCTCAGCTTCGTCATTGCGCGGATGAATCCGTGAGGTGGTAGATGCGCCGGAGCTCCGGCGTCATGCTCCCGTCCGGCTCGTAGACAATCAGCGGCGGCATGGGATGCAGCATGGGCCGGGCGTCCTTCTGCGCCTCGATGAGCACGAGGTTCGCTGGCTTGTCCGCGTAGGGGTACACCAGCCGGAAGCGCTTGGGCTCCAGATGCGCATCGGAAAGCTGCCGCATCAGCTCGAGCATCCGCGGCGCGGGGTAGATCATCGCCAGCCTCCCCTTGCCCTTGAGCAGGCGGTAGGCCATGGTCAGCCAGCCGCGCAGACCCGCCTTCGTCTGATGCCTTGCCAGCGACAGAGTCTCGGAAGGATTGCGCAGCGTCTGTCCCGGCTGACCGTAGGGCGGATTGCAGATAATCGCGTCCAGCGAGCCGTCCGGGACGACCGACGCGGCCTGCTCGACAGGCAGGACATGCACGGTCACGCGCTCCTCAAGGCCATTGAGCGCCATCGTTCGCGCAGCCATGTCCGCCATATCCGGCTGAATCTCAAAGGCGTCGATACGGGCGCCTTTTTCTCGTCCTGTGAGGAGCAGCGGGAGGATGCCCGTGCCGGTGCCAAAATCCGCGACGCGGTCACGGGCCTCCACCCGCGCGAAGTCCGCCAGCAGCACCGCGTCCATGCCGAAGCGGAAGCCGCCTTCCTTTTGCAGGATGCGCATGCCCGCGAGCTGCAGGTCATCGAGCCTCTCGCCGGGACGCGTCAGGGCATCGCCGGCTGCAGGTCCAGATACACGGTCTTGCAATATCCATCGATCCCTTCGTATTGAATGCGGCACCACTCGTCGCCGACCTCCGGCAGGTCAACCGTCGTGCCCTCGGGCAACGAGATCAGCACCGGCGCGTTCCCGTCGCACCACGCCCGCACGTTCAGCGAGGTCGCGGCAATCTGCGCGTGCCAGCCGGGCACGCCGACGAGGGTCGGATCATAAACGGGTTCCGCTTCATCTTCTGTTTCCGTGATTTCAGGTTCTGATTCAGACAGGCGGACCACAACGGTCTCTTCCTCGGCGAGCATGGGCTGCACGGGCGTTTCCGTCAGGTACTGTGCCATGACATAGCCCTGTATGCCGCCGTAGGTCACCTGCCGCCAATCGCCTGTCGTGCCGGTGGCCGTGACCGCCGCGCCCCTGGGAAGCCCCATGAGAATCGCCGAATCGGTCGAGGGCCCTTGCCGCAGGTTCACGCCGCTCACCGCGCTGACATAGAGGGTTACCTCCGCCGGAGCAGGTTCCGTATAGGTGATATAGGTGGACAGCACATAGCCGCTCTGACCGTTCCATGTGACGGCGCACCACTGGCCGTCCATGCCCGTCTGGGTCAGGGCCGTGCCGGAGGGCAGCGTCGCCAGCACCGCCGCGTCATAGGACGGGGCCTGCCGCAGGTTCACCCCTCCGGACACATTGCCCGCAATCCATGCCGCGCGGCTCGCCGGAGCGGACGCGAAGCTCAGGTACCGGGTCATGACATAGCCGGTCTGACCGTTCCACTGTACGCGGCACCATGCGTCTCCGCGCTCCAGCACGCCCACGGATGCGCCGTTCGGGATAGAGGCAAGCACCCGAGCGTCGGTCGAGGCCGTTTCCCGCAGGTTCAGCCCGCCGCTGGTGGTGGTGACCGTCGCCGTTTCCGCAGGCGTCTGGGGGGTGCTATCACCACCGCCCGTGCCTCCGAAGGACAGGTAGCGCGCCGCCACATAGCCGCTGGTGCCCTGATAGCGCACCTGACACCACTCAGAGCCCTTCTGCAGCAGTTCGACCGTCGCGCCTCTCGGAATCGTGCGCAGCACCGTCGAGGACGTCGAAGGCGACTGGCGCAGGTTCAGCGAGCCGGAAGCAGTGCTGACCGTGGCTGTCGTGCCCGCAGGGACGTCGTCCGGCTTGCTGGCCTGCCCCTCGGGCGTGAGATACGCCGCGGACGCATAGCCGATGTAGCTTTCATAGCTGACCCGGGCCCAGCCGTCCGAGCGCCATTCAATCACGCCGACGCGCGCCCCGCGGGGCAGGGTCGTCACGATGCTGCTGGCGGTCTGGGGCTGGGAGCGCATGTTGAGCGCGCTGGACTGGGTGGTCACGATGGCATAGGACGTGACCGTCTGGCTGTCGTCCGAGGGGAAATACAGGAACTGCGTCATCACATAGCCGCTGACGCTGCCGAAACGCACCGCCGACCACTCTGAGCCGCGGGCCGTCACCACGATGCTCTCACCCCGCGGGATTGTCGCGAGGATCATCGCCTGCGTGCTGGGCTCCTGCCGCAGGTTCAGCGACCCGGAGACCGTCCGCACGATGGCCTCCAGCTCATTGCCGCCCAGCGTTGGCGGCGTTTCAGCGGCTGGCGGGTCGGTGGGCGCAGGGGCGCTCGAACCGTCGCCGAAGTCGAGATAGCTCGCCATGACATAGCCCTGCTGACCGTTATAGATGACCTGACACCAGCTGCCGTCGTTGCTCACCACCTGCACGGATTCGCCGTGGGCGATGGTCGTCACGATGCCGCCGGAGGTCGAGGCCGTCTGCCGCAGGTTGACGGGGCCGCCGGAGCTTGTCCGCACCGTGGCCGTAGCGCTGGAGACCCGCACCTCGCCGGGATAGGCATTGCTGAACTGCAGGAAATCCGTCGAGGCCCAGCCGGACAGCGCGCCGTACTGCACCTCGGCCCAGCTGCCCGAGGTCGAGAAGACGCAAAGCACCGCGCCGCTGGGAATCTGAGTGAGCACCTGCGCGCTCATGGAGCCGCTGGCCCGCAGGTTGAGCGAACCGGACGCCGCCACCGTAGCCCAGCGCGAAATAGCCGTCGGCTGCTCGCTGGAAGATGTCGGGACGTCGCCGGAGAACTGCAGGTACGCCGTCGGGACATAGCCGACCACGCGCCCCAGCCGCACCAGCGTCCAAGCGTCTCCCTTTGCCAGCACGGAAACCATGCCGCCGTTGGCAACCGTTGTCAGCACCGCACCGCTGGCGTTCGCCGTGTACCGCACCGCAAGCTGATCCTGCAGGCCCACCAGCCGTACCGTCGCGTAGCCGCCGGCGGGAGGCGTGATGTCGGCAGGGGTGTCCGTATCCGTGATGGTCTGGTCGCCCGTGCCGATGGCCGAGAGAATCGTATGCGTGAAGGTATACTGCACGCGCTGGCTGTTTTCATAATAGAAGCCGAGAATCTGATCGTAGGTATAGCCGAGGCTGCCCATCTGCATCGCGCCGCGCTGGCTCATACCCACGCCGTGGCCGAAGCGGGCCGCCTTGATGACGAAATTGCTGCCGGACTTCTCCACCGACCAGAGCTCGTTCTGGGAGGCATTGATGCTCATGCCCAGCGCGCTCTCCAGCTCGCCGAAGATATCGCAGGTCACGCTCACATCCACCGTGCCGTAGCCTGTCGAAACCGTCAGACCGAAGTCCATCTTCGTGTAGAGGCGGCTGGGCGAGGCGAACTTGGGCGTATGCGGCGTGATGCTGCCGATGCGCGTCACCTGCACGGCCCTGGTAGAATACCCCATCGCCGCCAGCGCGCTGACCGCCTTGTTATGCAGGATGTCCTTGAGGGCGCTGCTCTGCGCCGAGGAGGTGTTGTCCGCGTAGACCGTCACCTTTTTCACAACGGAATTGGGGTTCATGCGGTCGAAGGGGTCATCCTTGACCGTCAGATACGGATAGCTGGATGTATTGAAGAAGTTCTTCGCAGACTCGGTCTGACCGCCGTTGGAGGCGGTGTAATAGGTGCTGGTCAGCTGTCCGCTGTTCTGGAGCACGATGCCCTTGGTGGCGTTGACCGCCGCGGTGCAGTTGAGCGTCGAGTCGGAGTTGCCGTAATACACCTGATCGTTGGTGGTGTCGACCACGTCGTAGAGCTGCCCGGAGCGGACGTTCATCTTGCCCAGCGTATAGGTGCGAGCGGCAACCGCTTGGGCCTTGAGGGCCTCGATGTGCGCGCTGTCGCCCATCTCATAGGGCACAACGCCCTGCAGATAGGACTCGATGTACACGCTCACGATGGGATACAGCCTGTACGAGCTGCCGGTGGACTGGGCAATCAGCCGCAGATCGCCGGGATAGAGATTCGCAGGCTTGCGGGCCTGCGCAATCTTGAGGCCGTTCGCGCCGTCGGTCACATGCCGCCGGAAGACCATCTCGGTGCCCATGGCATAGGACTGACCGCCGCGGGTCATGGTGATCTGACCATTGGCGGTGTTGAAGGAAATCTTCACCGTCTCGCCGCTCGTCAGGTTCATGCTGGTACCGCCGCTGACCGAATAGCTGCCGGAGACGGTGATGTCCAGCGAGGCAGGACTGCCCATGGATGAAAGATAAACACGCACCATGCCGTTTCTCGCGTTCACCGCGTACGTCATGGGTGCTGACACAACCTGCGTGCCGTATTCTGATGCGTGCGCCACCGGCAGGCAAAGCAGCGCCGCCATGACCAGCGCCATGGCCACGCAGACAAACCGATGTGTGCGCATGCGTCTCCCTCCAATCACACAAGATTGTCTGCATTGTATCACAAAAGCCGCGATTCTTCTACCCTTTTGGCGAGAATTGGCGGAACTGGACAACTGCGCAAGCAAAAAAGCGGCCTGCTCTCACAGGCCGCCTGCAAACATGTTCATCACTCGCGGGCGTCAATCGTTGGTTCGGTATCATAGCGCGCGTAGAAGCCGCCGCTGGGGCCCCACTCAATATGCATGCTCTCCGGCTCGCCGTCCTCCGCCGGATAGAAGCTCAAGCCGTAGACAGAGCTGTCTTTCTCGGCCTGAAGCACAATGACAAATTTGCTCCAGAAGCGCCTGTCCTCCGGATCGGTGGGATAAACGGCGTACGCCATGGGATGATCGTAGTCAGGGATCAGATGTGTCGGCGGGGTTTCCATGTAGTCATCCGTATCGCATATCAGAAGGCTGCCGTCCGCGGTAATGATCACACCCTCGCCGAGTACTTCCGCGCCGCCGGAAAAACCCCAGACGCCTTCCATCCTGTCCATCACGTCCGTCAGGATCGCCATCTCGGGCAGCTCGGCCGCGCTCACCGGGATAAACCCACGGGCCGTCTTGCCGTCAATCTCCGTTTCAACATAGAACCAGTCCTCTTTGACGCAGCCCAGCACGCTCACCTCATCGCCGCCATGCAGCCTCGCGATCTCTCGGACAGACGCCCGCGGATCATCGGTCAGCGTCGCATCCTCAGCCAGCCTCATCCCGATTCCCGACAGAGACAGCTCGCTCACCCACGGGCTCCAATGGTTATGCGAATAGATGTAGCCGATGCGTCGCTCCGTGGGCGAAATGTCATACTCAATGAGCAGCCAGTCGCTGTCCGGCTCATGGCCCAGCAGCGTCAGCGATTCCGTCAGGCTCACTGCGGCCCTGCCGTTCGCGCCGCGCCATGCGCCCTCGGACGGGGCCGCATACACCGGCACCATCTCGGGCAGCTGCGGGTCGGCCTCCTGCGCCTGCTCCCATGCGAAGCACTCGCCCACATAGCCCATGACCGCGCTATCCTGCCCCGAGCCTTCCGCCCTCGCCATCGGGCATAAGCCCACCAGCATCAGCAACGCAACAACCATCGCCATCTTTCTCACAGTCACGCCTCCTTCTTCTTATAAAACGTTTGACATTTGACATTTGTTCCCTTTTTGAAACGAACATCACAAAAAAAGAATAAACCGTCTTGACTTTCCCGATTGGCAATAGTATCATAATGCTGGTACAATAGGGTATCAAAGCTTCGCGATCACACTTTGAAGAAAGAGGTAAATGCGCTATGGCTGAACTCAATCTGAGCAAGTACGGCATCACCGGCACGACCGAGATCGTCCACAATCCTTCCTATGACGAGCTGTTCGCCGAAGAGACCAAGGCGGATCTGGAGGGCTTCGAGAAGGGTCAGGTCTCCGAGCTGGGCGCCGTGAACGTCATGACCGGCATCTACACCGGCCGTTCCCCGGCTGACAAGTTCATCGTTATGGACGAGAACTCCAAGGACACCGTGTGGTGGACCTCCCCCGAGTTCAAGAACG
>JAFLST010000034.1 GCA_022510815.1 Christensenellaceae bacterium
ATGCCCTGCTTGATCGCCTGCAATAATATCCCCATCACCCCGTCGGACGGTTCGCATGAGCCGCCCGGCTTTTTGCATGCAAAAACGTGCTTCATATCCCTTGACAATTTGGAATTTCATGATATAATCTGAATACGTTAGCGCTTTAATGCGCTAAACAATCATCGGTAAGGAGATGCGCTCATGGCCGATCGCAGGCTACAGATTCCCAGCGGGATGCAGGATACGCTGCCCGGCGAGTGCGCCCGGAAGCGCGGCTTGGAGCTGGAGTTCCGCCGCCTGTTCGCCCTGCGGGGGTATCAGGAGGTCGAGACGCCGATCCTCGAGTATTACGACGCTCTCGACGACGCGACGTGGGGGTATCGCCCGGAGCATCTGTGGAAGACCTTCGACGGCAAGGGACGCATTCTCGCGGTGCGACCTGACTCGACCATTCCGGCGGTGCGGCTGGCGGCGGGCCGGCTGGGCGACTCGCCTCTGCCCCTGCGGCTGTGCTATGTTCAGTCCGCGACGAAGCTCCGCTACGACACGCTGTCCATGCTCTGCGAGGAAACCCAGTGCGGCGTGGAGCTGATGGGCGAGGGAAGCGCGCAGGCCGACGCAGAGTGCATCGCGCTGGCCATCGAGGCGCTGCGGCTGGCGGGGCTGCGGGACTTTCAGGTCGAGCTGGGGCAGGCGGGATTCTTTGCCGGGTTCATGCAGGAGGCTGGCCTTGACGAGCGGCAATGCGCGGCGGTGCGGGAGCTGACCGAGCAGAAGAACGCGCTGGGCATCCAGCTTTATCTGGAGAAGCTGGCGGTGAGCAAGGATGTGGCGGTACGGCTGCAGCGGCTGCCGATGCTCTACGGCGGCCCGGATGTCCTCGACGAGGCGGAGGCGCTGACGGCGCATCCTCTGTGCAGGGCGGCAGTGCGGAATCTGCGGGATATCATGGCTCTGCTGGAGGCCTATGGATGCGCGGACTGCGTGAGCATTGATCTGGGCATGACCCATCAGGCGAATTACTACTCCGGCATGATTTTCCGGGGCATGACCGCCGAGCTGGGCCAGCCGCTGCTCTCCGGCGGACGGTATGATGGCCTGCCTGCCCGCTATGGACGGGAGATGCCCGCGACGGGCTTCGCGCTTTCGATGAAGCTGCTGATGATCGCGCTGGAGCGGCAAGGGGCGGCCTTTACGGCACCGGTGCCGGACGTGCTGCTGGCCTTCGATCCGGCATGCCTCGAGCAGGCCATCGCGTGGGCGGAGGAGCAGCGGGAGAACGGGCGCAGCGTGGCGATGGTCTACGGCGCGACGGAAGCGGCCCTGCAGCAGCGCCTGAACGCCGGACTGGCCCGAAGCGCGGTCTACATTGGCCCGGAAGGCATCCGGTGCTGCGAGGGAGGGTGAAGCATGGACGTGATTACCATGGCGCTGGCCAAGGGGCGGCTGGCGGAGGAGACCTTCTCCCTGCTGGAGAAGCTCGGCGTGGACTGCTCCGAGCCCCGAAATCCGGGCCGCCAGCTCGTGCTCTGGGACCGCAAGAGCAGCATTCGCTTCATTCTGGTCAAGCCCAGCGATGTGCCGGTCTATGTAGACCATGGCGTGGCCGACCTTGGCGTGGTGGGCAAGGACACGCTGATGGAGTCGGGCAGGCCGCTCTACGAGGTGCTGGACCTGACCTTTGGCAAGTGCCGCCTGTGCGTTGCAGGATACGCCGACCGTGACAGCATCCCCGTCACCCGCGCGAATTTCCGGGTGGCGACAAAATACCCGCACATCGCCCGCAGCTACTACGACGGCAAGGGCCAGACCATTGAGATCATCAAGCTGAACGGCTCCGTGGAGCTGGGCCCTGTGATCGGCCTGTCTGACGTGATTCTCGACATCGTCGAGAGCGGCTCGACCCTCAAGGCGAACGGCCTGTCCATCCTTGAGGAGATCTGCGACGTCTCGGCCCGACTCGTGGTGAACCGGGTCAGCCTCAAAACGAAGCGCGAGCGCATCCAGTGGATGATCGACGGGCTGGGACGAGAGGTCAGGGCGCTGCCCTGATAACCCCGCAGAGCACATGCCTCTGCAACCTGCCAAAGACTCCCTTCGCGCGAACGACTTGATATCCTCCGGGCAGACAGCGCCCGCATGCAGATAGAAAGGAAGCAACAGCATGATTCCGATCCTGAGAGCCACTGACAGCGACGCCCTTCAGAAGCGCGTCATGAACCGCAGCCAGCTTCAGAATGATGATGTATCCCGCAGTGTCAAGGAGATCGTCGCCCGGGTGCGCGACGAGGGCGACAAGGCGCTGTTTGAGTACACGGAGAAATTCGACCGCGCGAAGATCACTGAGGATAATGTCCTTGTGAGCCGGGAGGAGATCGAGGCGGCCTACGCGGCGGCATCCCCGGAATGGCTCGAAGCCATGCGGGAGGCGGCACGGCGCATCACGGCCTTCCATGAGAAGCAGAAGCAGAATACATGGATCGACTTCCAGCCGGGCATTGCCCTGGGGCAGAAGATCACGCCCCTGAGCCGCGTGGGCGTGTATGTTCCCGGCGGCACGGCGGCATACCCATCCTCGGTGCTGATGAACGTGCTGCCCGCGAAGGTGGCAGGGGTCAGGGAGATCATCATGGTCACGCCTCCGGGGTCGGACGGCGGGGTCAGCTATCCTCTGGCACTGGCGGCGGCGGATATCGCTGGAGTGGATCGCATCTACAAGGTGGGCGGAGCGCAGGCCATCGCGGCGCTGGCGTTCGGCACAGAGAGCATCCCGCGGGTGGATAAGATCACCGGCCCGGGCAACATCTACGTCGCCAACGCCAAGCGCGAGGTCTTCGGGCATGTGGGCATCGACATGGTGGCCGGGCCCAGCGAGGTGCTGGTCATTGCCGACGGAAGCGCCGACCCGCGCTATGTGGCGGCCGATTTGCTGTCTCAGGCGGAACACGATCCGCTGGCGGCGGCGATTCTGGTCACGGACAGCGAAGCGGTTGCCTCTGCGGTACAGGCGGAGCTGGAGCGCCAGACCGCGCTGCTGCCCCGGCAGGAGGTTATCAGGAAGAGCCTGAACGCCTATGGCACCATCGTGGTGGCGGAGACGCTGGCGGAGTGCGCGGCCATCGCCAATCAGATCGCGCCGGAGCACCTTGAGCTGTCCGTATCGGAGCCCTATGCGCTGCTGCCGCTGATCGACAACGCCGGGGCCATTTTCCTCGGTCACTGGTCGCCGGAACCGCTGGGGGACTACCTCGCCGGGCCGAACCATGTGCTGCCCACCAGCGGCACAGCGCGGTTCTTCTCGCCGCTGTCGGTGGATGATTTCGTGAAGAAGTCGAGCATCATCTGCTGCACCCGGGAGGAGCTGCGGGCCGTGAGCGCGCAGGTGGAGCTGCTGGCCCGGCAGGAGGGCCTCGATGCTCACGCCAACGCCGTCGCCATCCGATTTGCGAAGGAGGACTGACCCATGCGCACCGCCGATATTGCCCGCAGAACCCGCGAGACGGACATCCTCCTGACCCTGAACCTTGACGGCTCCGGCAGGACGGAGCTCTCGACGGGCGTGGGCTTCTTTGACCACATGCTGGACGCGCTGTCACGCTTTGCGCAGGTCGACCTGACCATCCGCTGCGAGGGCGACCTGCAGGTGGATGCGCACCACACGGCGGAGGACGTGGGCATCTGTCTGGGGCGGGCGATCCGGGACGCGCTGGGTGATCGGGCGGGGATTCGCCGGGTGGGGAGCGCCTATATGCCCATGGACGAAGCGCTGGCCTTCGCGGCCATTGATATCAGCGGCAGACCGTATCTGGCGTATCAGGCAACCTTTTCGGCGGCGATGGTCGGCACGATGGATACCCAGCTGGCGGAGGAATTCTTCCGGGCCGTAGCGGTGAACGCCGGGCTGACGCTGCACCTGAAGGTGCTTGAGGGCCGCAATGACCACCACAAGCTGGAGGCGCTGTTCAAGGCCTTCGGGCTGGCGCTGCGGGATGCGGCACGCATGGATGAGCGGGTGCAGGGCGTGCTGTCAACCAAGGGCTCGCTCGATTAAGGAGGGACTGCCATGATACTTTATCCCGCCATCGACATGCTGGACGGTCAGGCAGTGCGGCTTCGGCAGGGAAAGCGCGATGATGTGACCGTCTATGGCGACCCGGTGGCGCTGGCGCGTCAGTGGCGCGGGCAGGGCGCCCAGTGGCTGCATCTGGTCGATCTGACCGCCGCTTTTGAAGGAGAAACCAGACACCTGCCGCTGATCCGCGAGGTGGTCGAGGCCTTCGGCGGTCCGGTGGAGCTGGGCGGCGGTCTGCGCACGATGACCGATATCGACCTGCGCATGGAGGCGGGCGTGACCCGCGTCATCATCGGCACGGCCGCAGCGGAGAATCCCGCGCTGGTTGAAGAGGCCTGCCGGAAATACCCGGGTCGCGTCGCCGTGGGCATTGACGCGAAGGACGGGCTTGTCGCGACCCGGGGCTGGGTGGCAACGGCGGGCATGACCGCCATCGAGCTGGCGCTGCGCATGCGGGCACTGGGCGTGACCACCGTGATCTACACGGATGTGAGCCGCGACGGCATGATGCAGGGCCCGAACGTGTCGGCTACCCGCGCGCTGATTGAGGCCACTGGGCTGGAGATCATCGGCTCGGGCGGGGTCAGCGCTGTTGGCGACCTGCTGGCCTTCCGTGAGGCCGGCTGCGCGGGGGCGATTCTCGGCAAGGCGCTTTACGAAAAGGCGTTCACGCTGGCGGATGCGCTGTCCGCCGTGGAATAAGGAGGCATACAGATGAATTTCGATATGGGCAAGGTCAAGTTTGACGATAAGGGGCTGATTCCGGCGATCGCGCAGGACTCGGTCACCGGGCAGGTGCTGATGCTGGCCTACATGAACGCGGAGGCTCTGCAAGCGACGCTGGATTCCGGCTATGCGACCTATTTCAGCCGGAGCCGCCGGCAGCTCTGGAAGAAGGGTGAGACCTCCGGCCACACGCAGAAGGTGCTGGCTGTGGCGCTGGACTGTGATTGCGACGCGCTGCTGCTGACCGTTGAGCAGACCGGTCCCGCCTGCCATACCGGCGAGACGAGCTGCTTCCACAACCAGGTGCTGGGTGAAGCGCCCGCCACATCCGCCGTGCTGGAGGCTGTTTACCGCACGGTTGCGGACCGCGCCGAGAATCCCAAGGAAGGCTCCTACACCAACTACCTGCTGACCAAGGGCATTGAGAAAACCTGCAAAAAGGTTGGCGAGGAAGCCAGCGAAACCATCATCGCGTCCATCAAGGGTAGTCCCGATGAAACCCGCTACGAAGCGGCCGATCTGCAGTATCATCTGCTGGTGCTGCTATATCAGATGGGCCTGAAGCCTGCGGACATCTGGGCGGAGCTGGCAGGACGCAGACATTAAGCCGGAGGAAATTGTCAACGGGCGAGGGGCGCGATCAGCTGACGCGGCATACGAATTCGTCGTGCGGCATAGGCTGGATTGCGTCCCTTTCCTTTGCACTGTCAGCAAGGGACGGAGCAAAACGAAGTTTTTTGCCAAAAGGACTGGACAAAAGAGGTACTCTATGATATAATTCCTGTTGCTGGTCATGCCGATATAGCTCAGTTGGTAGAGCGGCTGATTCGTAATCAGCAGGTCAGGGGTCCGAGTCCCCTTATCGGCTCCAGCTTCCGAGGTGTAGCGCAGTTTGGTAGCGCGTTTGGTTCGGGACCAAAAGGCCGCGGGTTCGAATCCCGCCACTTCGACAGCTTTGAAGGCTTGTCACATAAGGATTTGTGGCAGGCCTTTTACTATTCCGGCAATGCTTCATGAGATGCCCAAGAAGGACGCTGCAGCCCGCCCGCGCGGCGCCAAAGGGATCAGATAGAACCTGCGTTATTCCTTGCAATACCCCTTGCAACCCGCCGATGATATGATATAATAGTACCCGGTGCGACGGCATCGCCGCCATGACGCGGTCATTACACAACGGGAGGCTTTTACGCCATGCAGAGGATTCACGTCAACCCGGCCCGGAGCAAGGGCACCATCAACAAAAATATCTACGGCCATTTTTCCGAGCATCTCGGACGCTGCGTTTATCAGGGACTGTTCGTTGGCAAGGACAGCAAGATTCCCAATGTCAACGGTATGCGTACCGACGTGGTCGAGGCGCTCAAGGCCATCAAGGCTCCGGTGCTGCGCTGGCCCGGCGGCTGCTTTGCGGATGAGTATCACTGGGAGGACGGCATCGGCCCGCAGGAGAACCGCAAGCGCATGGTCAACACCAACTGGGGCGGCGTGGTGGAGGACAACTCCTTCGGCACCCATGAATTCCTCGAGCTGTGCGAGCAGATCGGCTGCGAACCCTACATCAACGCAAACCTCGGCTCCGGCACGGTGCGCGAGATGGCCGAGTGGGTTGAATATCTCAACAGCGACGGCGATTCGACCGTCGTGCAGCGCCGCTGGGCGAACGGCCGCAAGGACGCGTGGAACGTGAAATACTGGGGCGTGGGCAACGAGAGCTGGGGCTGCGGCGGCAACATGCGCCCCGAGTATTACGCTGACGAGTATAAGCGTTATCAGACCTTCTGCCGGCAGTACGGCGACAATAAGCTGTTCAAGATCGCCTGCGGCCCCAACAGCGGCGACTACAAGTGGACCGACACCATGATGCGCATGGCTGGCAAGCACATGGACGCGCTGACGCTGCATTACTATACGGTTCCTCATACATGGGAGAAGAAGGGCAGCGCCACGGAGTTCACGCTGGAGGACTATCTGGTCACGCTGCACAAGGCCGCTTATATGGACACCCTCGTCACCCGCCACACGGCGATCATGGATCGCTATGATCCCAAGGGCAAGGTCGGCCTGATCGTGGACGAATGGGGCGGCTGGTACGACGTGGAACCCGGCACCAATCCCGGCTTCCTCTATCAGCAGAACACCATGCGCGACGCGATGATCGCCGCCATCACGCTGGACATTTTCAACCATCACTGCGATCGCGTGATCATGGCGAACCTCGCGCAGACGGTCAACGTGCTGCAGTCCGTCATCCTCACGGAGGGCGACAAGATGGTGCTCACCCCGACCTATCATGTGTTCGACCTCTACAAGGCCCATCAGGACGCCCGCGAGGTGGACTGCTTCGTCGAGGCGGAGATGACGGAATGCAGCTTTGGCAGCAATGAGGAGCACAAGGAGCTCCCGACCAAGCTGGCGATGCTGACGGCTTCCGCCTCCGAGAAGGACGGCGTCATTACGCTGACGGCCGCGAACCTCAATCCCGACACTGCCAAGGATGTGCAGGTGCTCATCGCCGGCAAGAAGCCCGGCAAGGTGACGGCCCGCATCCTGCAGGGCGAGATGAACCAGTACAATGACTTCGACAGCGCGCCGCTGTGCGTGGAGGCGTTTGCTGATTTCGAGGTGACTGACGACGGGCTGGTGCTGCATCTGCCTGCCTGCTGCGTGGTGGAAGTGAGCATCCACGAGTAATCTGCGCGTTTGCCGCCGCTGCCTGTTAGGGGATATGCCTTCCCAGAAGGCTCTGGCGGAGATCATCCGGGACAGGATCGAAGCGATGCCCGAGGAGCAGCGTGCTGATCACGAGGCGATGGCTTCCCGCTTGGCGCATTGCAAGGCCTGTGACCATCTGATGAACGGCACCTGCGTGCTCTGCGGCTGCTATGTCGAGCTGCGAGCGGCAAAAAAGGTGCAGCGGTGCCCGGATGTGCCGGGAAAATGGTAAATGAAAAGCCGGACGGTGAAGGCCGTCCGGCTCTTTTGCTGTTACTCGGTGACCAGTGAAGGCTTCTGCGCCCGCACCACGGTGATGCGGCCCTCGTCCACGGTGAGCGCCACGTCGTCGCCGAGGGCGATATTGCCCAACAGCAGCTCCTCGCTCATGGTGTCCTCGACGGTGCGTTGGATCAGCCTGCGCAGGGGACGCGCGCCGTACTTGGGGTCGTACCCCTGACGGGCCAGCTCCCGCACGACCGCCTCGTCCCATGTGAGGTGCACATCGCGATCGGTAAGCCGCGCTGCGACCTGCGAGAGCATCATGCTGGCGATGTCGCAGATGTTGTCCTCGGTCAGCGGATGGAAGACGATCAGCTCGTCAACGCGGTTCAGGAACTCGGGTCGGAAGATGTCCTTGACTTCCTTCATCACGGAGTCCTTCATGGCCTCATAGTTGGTCGCGTCTGCCATGGCCTTGGCTCCGAAGCCCATGCTCCGGCCGGTGCCAATGGTGTGGGCGCCCGCGTTGCTGGTCATGACGATGATGGTGTTCTTGAAGGAGACGACCCGGCCCGTGTTGTCGGTCAGACGGCCGTCCTCGAGAATCTGAAGCAGGATGTTGAACACGTCCGGGTGGGCCTTCTCGACCTCGTCCAGCAGCACGACGCTGTAGGGCTTGCGGCGCACGGCCTCGGTCAGCTGACCGCCCTCCTCATAGCCGACGTACCCGGGAGGGGAGCCGACCAGCCGGGAGGTGGTGTGCTTCTCCATGTATTCAGACATATCGACCCGGATGACCGCGTCCTCATCGCCGAACATGGCCTCGCCCAACGCGCGGCACAGCTCGGTCTTGCCCACGCCGGTGGGGCCAAGGAAGATGAAGCTGCCGATGGGGCGCTTGGGGTCCTTGAGGCCTGCGCGGGCTCTGCGGATGGCCCGGCTGACGGCTCCGATGGCCTCCTCCTGACCGATGACCCGCTCGTGCAGCACATCCTCGAGGTGGAGCAGCCGCGCGGCCTCGGTCTCGGTCATCTTCTGCACGGGAATGCCGGTCCAGCCGGACACCACCGCGGCGATGTCGTCCTCGGTGACCACGTCCCGGGCGGAGGACTGGGACTGATTCCATGCCTCGCGGCGCTGCTCGATCTCCTTGCGCAGGCAGCGCTCCCGGTCGCGCAGGGTGGCGGCGGTCTCGTAGTCCTGATGGTCAATGGCAGCCTTCTTTTCAAGGAGCACCGCCTCAAGCTGCTTTTCCTGCTCCTTGACGTCCGGCGGCGCGGTGAAAGCCTGAATGCGCACGCGGGAAGCGGCCTCATCCATCAGGTCGATGGCCTTGTCGGGCAGGTAGCGGTCTGCGATATAGCGGTCGGAGAGGGTCACCGCGGCGGAAAGCGCCTCGTCGGTGATGCGCACCTTATGGTGAGCCTCATAGCGGTCCCGCAGGCCGTGCAGGATGGCAAGGGCCTCGTCAGAACTGGGCTCGCCGACATTCACCGGCTGGAAGCGCCGCTCGAGCGCCGCATCCTTCTCGATGTGCTTGCGGTACTCGTCAAGGGTCGTCGCGCCGATGCACTGCAGCTCGCCGCGGGCCAGCGCGGGCTTGAGGATGTTGGCCGCGTCCAGACTGCCCTCGGCACTGCCAGCGCCGACAATTGTGTGAATCTCATCAATGAACAGCAGGATATTTCCGGCCTTTTTGATCTCGTCCATGGCGTTTTTGAGGCGCTCCTCAAACTCGCCGCGGTACTTGCTGCCGGCGACCATGCTGCCGATGTTCAGCGACATGACCCGCTTACCCACCAGCATCTCGGGGATGTTGCCGTCCACAATGCGCTGGGCCAGCCCCTCGACGACGGCGCTCTTGCCCACGCCCGGCTCGCCGATGAGCACGGGGTTGTTCTTCGTGCGGCGGATCAGAATCTGAATCAGCCGCTGAATCTCCATGTCCCGGCCGATCACCGGGTCCAGCTCGCCGCCCCGGGCCGCTTCGGTCAGGTCGTGGCTGTACTTGGCGAGGACGCTGCTGCTGTCCTCCTTGCCGCGACGCTGAGTTTGCGGGCCGCCAGTGCGGTTCTCCTCGGGGGTCTGCTCTATGCGAATGCCCCGCAGAAGCTCATCCCGCGCGTCGGAAAAGTCTACGCCGAGCTGCCGCAGAATCCCCGCCGGGATGCCGTCGTCCATGCTCAGCACGGCCAGCCACAGGTGCTCCGTGCTCACATATGCCTGTCCCAGCCGACGGGACTCCATCACCGCCAGCTCCAGCAGCTTCTTGGCCCGGGGCGTCAGCTCGAACCGGGGACGGCCCATGTAAAGCTCGCTGTCGCCGCGCTGGTTCTGCTTGATGGCCTCCATGACCTGCTCATAACTCGCCTTGGAAGCGATAGCTTCCGGAATATTATTATCTTCTTTCAATAGACCCAGCAGCACATGCTCCGTGCTGATCACGGGCCGATGCAGCTCCGCCGCGGCCATCTGCGCCGCGTTGAAGACCCGCTGTGCCCGCTCGGTAAACCGACCAAATAAGGCCATAAGAAAACCTCCCATAAGGGTGTTGACTTCCACGCGCATATCGCCCGACTGGGGCTTATATATGCGACGCGGGAAGGGAATCCAGAGAGTCGATGACCCTCTTGCGGGGATTGTCAGGGGATAGCGTCCCCTGAACTCATCGCCGTGACAGCATCCGTCTGACCCGCGCCGCCCGCAGCTCGTCCAGCGCCGTGCCCTCGAGGGGCTTTTCGGCATAAGCGCGGAGGTGCGCGTCCTGCATCTGATCCAGCATGGCGTCAAGGGTGTCCGTGGAGACGGACAGGAGCCCCATCGCCGCGCCGAGGCGGATACCTGACCAGTGCTTGAAGAATTCGTTCAGGGAGAGCAGCCGGGCATGCTTCAGGATGCCCCACGCGCGGAAAACGGAATCCTCGAGCTGCGCCCGGGTGCTGTGCAGGCTCTTTTCGCGCAGGGACAGCTCCATGTCCGTGAGCTGATGGCCCACCGCAGAGACCGTGCTGATGATCTCCTGTTCGGTGCGGCCGAGGGTGACCTGATTGGATACCTGATAGATGTTGCCAAGGGCCTCGGAGCCTTCGCCATACACGCCGCGGATGGTCAGGCCGACCTTCGCGACAATCTGGCCCACATTGCCCATCTGCTTGAGCAGGGTGAGCATCGGCAGGTGCATCAGCAGAGAGGCGCGCATGCCTGTGCCAGTGTTGGTGGGGCAGGCGGTGAGGTAGCCAAGCTGCTCGTCGAAGGCGAAGACCACCTGCCGGGACAGCGCGTCGTCCACCCGGAAGCAGGCCGCGGCGGCGCTGAGCAGGTCGAGTCCCGGACGCACCGCCTGAATGCGCAGGTGATCGTCCTCGTTCATCATGAGGGAGACGGCCTCGTTTTCGCGCACCATCACCGCGGCGGTGTCAGGCGTGCCCAGCAGATCATGGCTGACAAGGCGGCTTTCCTCGAGGGAGCGGCGCTCATTGTCGGTCAGGTCGCGCAGGCGGATCAGGTTGAAGCCGTCTCCGGCGCCGGCGATGTTCAGCGCGTTGGTGGTGCGGGCGATGCACATGGCGGCGTATTCGGGCCGCTGGGCCACGTCGAAGGGAAGGTCGTCATAATTGCGGGCGAGGCGCACGCGGGAGGAGATGACGATGCTGTTGTCGCTCATGGTCTCACTCCTCACCGGCATGGGCCGAGATTTCGCTGCTCTGGCTGGAGAGCGCCTTGATGCGGTCCCGCAGCGTGGCGGCGGTCTCAAAGTCCTCGAGGGCGACGGCCTGCTCCATCTGGTAGGCCAGATCCTCCTGCAGGGAGCGCACCCGCTGGGCCTTCTCGGTGTTCAGCGGACGACGGCCCGCGTGCTGCACCCGGCCGTGCACCTGCAGGAGCATCGGCTGGAGCTGCTCACGGAAAGCCTCGTAGCATCCCGGACAGCCCAGATGGCCGGACTTGGAGAACTGGCTCCACGTTGTGCGGCACCGCGGACAGACGACCTCCTCCTTCGGGGGCTCCTCGGTGTGCTCGCCGCCGGTGATCGCTGACAGGATGGTGCTCAGCAGCCCGCGAATATTGCCGCTGGCGATGGACATATTCATCTTGGCCATGCACTCGGTACACAGATGGCGCTGGGTGACCTCGTCGCCCACCATCACCGAGATCGTATAATTGGCCTCGTTGATCTTGCATTCCTCACAGAGCATGGGCATTCACCTCTTTACGACAGGCCCGGGCGGTTCTGCCGGGCGATGTTGGTCAGCATGGTTTTCAGGGTGCGGGCGCGGATGGCGTCCTTGAGCTGGTCGGGGATGGGGATGGACAGCGCCGAGGCGGACACTGCCGAACGCATCACGCCGCCGACTTCCGGGGAGACGACCTTCTGCTCCACGAGCTGACCGATCAGCCGCGTCGCCGACGCTTCGTCGATGGCCTCGCCGATGCGCTCGTTGATCAGATAGGACAGCCGCTGCCCGTGATCGCTGACGACGCGCACGATGCGGATGTACCCGCCGCCGCCCCGCCGGGACTCGATGACGTAGCCGTCGTCGAGCGTGAAGCGCGTCGCCAGCACATAATTGATCTGGCTGGGCGCGCAGCCGAAGTATTCTGCCAGTTCGTTGCGCTTGAGCTCAACGCCCTGCTCCTCCTGAGTGAGCAATTCCTTGATAAAGCTCTCAATCGTATCGCTTAATCGCATGGCGTACCTCCATAGGGATTGATGCCTGACTATCTTTGACCATGTACAGTATAGCACGGTTTTTTGATTTTGCAAGCGAACATGCAGCAAATAAACAATTTTACCGAAAATAAGCATTGCGGCGATGGAAGCAAAGGCAGACTGCGCAACAAGGCAGCGCCATCACCATGATATGCCGCAGACAAAAAAAGCGCCTCTTGCAATGAGAGGGGCTTTTCCATGCGGATGTTATGCCTCGGGAAGGGAGGCTGTTTCGCAGTCAGGGCGGCGAGGGTAGGGTTCGCGCTCGTCGGTCAGCCCGGCGAGATAGTCCATGCTGGTGCCCAGCGCCAGAGCAAGCAGTCTGCACTGCTCGAAGGAGAAGTAGCGCACACCGCGCTCGAGCTTAGAATAGTCGCTCTGATCAATACCGGTCAGCATCTGCATTTTCACTTGGGTATAACCCTTTGCCTTGCGAAGTTCCTTCAATCTTGTCATGCTATCACCTGATAGCATTATGGCAAACTGACCTATTCTGAATAGGGTAAAATTGACCTATTGACAATAGGTCGTGAAGACCTATAATGTAAAGAGCAAAATGTTCTTATATTTAGAAAGGTTTGTGAGCAATGAATAGGCTGCGGGCGATCAGAAAAAAGCACGCCCTGCGCGTGAGGCAGATGCGTGACGGGGCATTCGGATTTTATGTTGAGGATGTGCCGGAGGGACAGGAGCATCAGGCGCTTGTTATTCTGGGCGACCTTGCGTTTCGGGTGGGCGTCGACAGCGTGATGCCGGGCCGCGTGGCATGGCGTCCCCGAGGGAATCGCATGCTGCTCAGCTTTCGCGACGGAACATCGGAAGCGCTCAAGCGCATGGGCGGCGATGGCTGGCGGTCCCGGCAGGGAAGAACGTACCGCATGAAACATGACGATCCCGGGCATCCTTGAGGTCATCAACCCGCAAGGAGGCGTTGCCCATGTGTCATCGAAAGCATCCGCTGCCACAGGAAAAACCTCTTCCCGATCCTGCCCAGACGGACGAATCCTTCTACAGCATCGACACCACCGCCTCGGCCACCGAGTGCACGGGACTCATGCCCGCTGTGCCGTACACCGAGGATGGCCGCGAGAATCTCAGCGAGCTGATGGCGATTCACAGCCCGCCGGAGGTTGCCAAGCGCGCAGATTTATCGCATTCGCAAGGGATGCGTGAAAGTGTTCGTCACGATGGTGCGCGAAATTGACCGATGACCATACCCGCGTGCCGTCGGGCCAGTCGACCTGCCCCGTGCCGTCGGGGTTCAGGCCATAGTCAGCGTAGGTCTTGCCCGGCTCTGGTATCAGCACAGTCAGCCTGTTCAGCACCCGGTTGCCGAGGAACAGCGCGAAAACGCCCAGCTCCGGGTCGACGGACAGGTGATGCCCTGTGAACCCGGAGACGCCGATGGCCTGATCGCTCTCGTATACGGGGATTTCTGAATAGTACTGGTCGGGGTGCCTGATGTAGCACTGGCTGCCGAGGAACTGCGTCCATGTGCCGTCGTCCCGGCGGCGCCCGGTGCGGTTGCGGGCCATGGAGCGCAGGCTCTCCCGGCTGAGCACATCCCCCCGCAGCACGCCCTGACAGAACTTCACCATGTCAGGCAGGGTGGAGAACAGCCCCGAGTGACCGCAGGGCTCCGGCCAGAGCAGCCGCGCCTTGGGGTCATGGGGGATGCCCGGCCGGATGCCCTCCCGCAGGATATACTGGCCCCGCTCGATGCGGTGCTCCCGGTCGAAGGACACGCAGTCTCCGCGGCGCTCCTCCGGCACGGGCTGGAAGGTCTCCGTCATGCCGAGGGGCCGCAAAATGCGGCTCTGCAGCACGTCCATGTAGTCTTGCCGCGCCGCGCCCTCGATGACATACCGGAGCACCATCGCGTGCATGTCCGAATAAGCCCGCACGGAAACATCCCCCGGACGGATGGCAAAGAGCTGCCGCAGACCGTCTTCGGGGGTTTTTTGCGCGTCCACACGCTCGGGGGTCAGCAGCGGCACCTCAAACCCCAGCACCTGATCGACCGTGATCCCCGACAGCTCGGTGAACTGCGGGGCATAGGCCGTGACGGGCCGGGTGAGATCGAGCAGCCCTTCCTCCCGCAGCCGTATGACCGCCATGCCGGTGAACAGCTTGGTCAGGCTGGCGAGGTCGTAGAGGCTGTGCTCGTGAACCCCGCCGCCCATGGCCGTGACGACCTGTTCAGTCGTTCCGCCGGCCAGCGACAGACAGGCGGTGATGTGGGTCTGGTTGATGTAATAATCGAGAACATCCTCGAGCATGGCGGGCCTCCGTTCAGTCGCGCCGGGGCTGAACGTCGCGGCGGAGCGGCGCCTCCCCGGGCCATTCGTCAGCTTTCAGGGAGAAATAGACCTCGTCCGACGGGCCAAAGCGGTCGTGGGCGCAGGACATCCGCCGAAGGCCCTCGCGGGTGAAGCCCAGCGCCTCGACAAGACGCAGGCTTGCCACGTTCTGCGGAAGGACAGCCGCGACGACCAGCGGTACGCCCACACGACGGAAGCATGCGTCCAACAGCGCTGAGACAGCCTCGCGTCCATAGCCCTGACGGCGGAAGTCCGGGTGAATCTTGTAGTCGATCATGCAGTAGGGCACGGCCCGGTCGTCCATGACCCGCAGCCCGGTCTCGCCAATGACGCGCCCCGACTCCCGGTGCACGATCGCGTAGCGGGCCGCGTCCTGACAGATGAAACCCATTCGCTCGGCGAAGGTCTCGTCCATGGCCTTGAGGGGTTCATAGCCGTCCATCAGGCAGCCGTGCTCGTCGGAGAGCAGCGCGAAATAATCTGCATTCGCGTCCGACCTGCGGACATGACGGATCAGCAGGCGCGGGGTTTCAAGGGTCAGCTCGCGAAGGGCGTTCTCCATGGTCAGACCTCCCTTTCCGTCAGCACATGCATCCACTTTTTGCTGCGGAAGCGGGTCATGCCGATGATGGCCTTGATGGTTTCCTCGACGAAGGTGAACAGGTAGACCTGCTGAATGGGCAGCTTCCAGACCAGCGCGGCAACGCCCACCAGCGGTACGCCCACCAGCCACAGGGCGGCGGTGTCCAGCACCATTGAGTAGAGCGTATCGCCGCCGGAGCGCAGAATGCCCACCACGTTAATGGAGTTGATGGCCCGGAGCCAGTAGAACAGCGAGGCTTCCAGCAGGATGAGCATCGCCATGCCCTGCGCCTCCGGCGAGACCTTGAACAGCCCCACCAGCGCTCCGCGGCCAAAGCCCATCAGCATGCCCACCGCCGCGCCCGCGGCAATGCAGCCCGCCAGCATTCTTTTGGCCGTCAGCCATGCGCCGTCCCGGTCGCCCGCGCCCAAGCATCCGCCCACAAGAATCGCAGACGCGTTCATGAAGCCGTACACCAGCACGTTCACAAGCTGATCGACGGTATTGTAGATACCCATGGCCGCCACTGCCGCGTCACCCAGCCGACCGTAGAACACGCCGTACATGGTGGTGCCCATGCTCCACAGGCCCTCGTTGAACACCACCGGCGTGACCAGCCGGAAGAAACGCCCGAGGAAGGCCCGGTCGGGGAGCCGGAGGTCGCGGGGGCCGATGGCGGAGGGCAGCTTCAGAGCGTAGGAAGCCGTCACGTTAACCACCAGCGATACGCCCGCGGAGATCACCGTCGCGATGGCCGCGCCTCGCACGCCAAGGGCAGGGAGCCCCAGATGACCGTAGATCAGCACCCAGTTGAGGAAGGTATTGGTCAGGATGGATATGACGCCTGCCGCCATGGGGATGCGGGTCTGCTCCGCGGACTTCATGCAGGTGGCGTAGACCGTGTCAACGGACTGGATGAAGTAGCCCGGCGCGACAAGGGTCAGGTAGGCGACGGCGTACCGGGCGCTGTCACCCTCGGGCAGGAACAGGCCGATGACCCGCCCCGGCATCAGCAGCGCGCACCCGGCGAACACCACAGCGATACCCAGCGTGATGCGCAAGGCGAGTCCCATGACGGCGCGCATCTGCTTCACGTCTCGCTTGCCCCAGAGCTGGCTGAAAAAAATGCCGCAGCCTGACGCGGCGCCGAACATGAAGAGCTGGAAGACGAAGGTGTAACGGTTGGCCTGCGTGACGGCGGCATAGGGCGCGTCGCCAAGCTGACCGATCATCACCCCGTCGATGATGTGCAGCGACGAGGCGACGAGGTTCTGAATGACGATGGGCAGGGCAACCAGCAGAAATTTGCGGGTGAAGGCTTTGTCCCAGCGGAAAACGGAAGACCGCATACTTGCTCCTTGCGGCAGGGCCGCGTTTCATAAGATGTGGATTGCCCGCCTTCTCAGCGCGGAGAAAGCGGGCTATTGATGGATTCAGATATTGAACATCATGTAAATCAGCCGTTCCAGCCCCGCGACACCCGCGTGATAGCCGTGGGAGTTGTCCAGCACAGCGTCGGCGGCGGCGCGGTAGGCGTCGATGCGCTCGTGATATAGGCGCTCCACCTCGGGCAGGCCCTTCTCGGCGAGCATGGGACGGCGGTCCAGCTTGATGTCGCTGAGGATGTCCGGCAGGGGACGGTCGATCAGGATGATCACGCCGTGGTTGCGCATGATGGCGCGGTTCACGTCCCGCATGACCATGCCGCCGCCGGTGGAGACGATGCCCGGCTGCTCCCGGGTGATCTGGGCGAGGATGTTCGTTTCGGCGTTGCGGAAGGCCTGCTCGCCATAGTTGGCGAAGATGTCAGTCACGCTGCACCCCACCGCCGCGGTGATGCGCTGATCGGTGTCGGTGTAGGGGAGGCGGAGCTGATTTGCCACGCGCCGCCCGAGGCTCGATTTGCCGCTGCCCGGCATACCGATGAGGAAGATGCTGCGCTCAAGCATCGCCGCGCACCTCCCGGAGATAGGCTTCCTGCGCGTTGCGGCTCAGGGCCATGACGGTCTCGAAGAACGTGCGCAGGGCAGGGGACAGAGACGCGTCCGCCAGCATCGCCGTGCGGGACTCAATGACCTGCGCTTCCCGGCTCCGGTCGAGCACGGGCAGGCCGTGCGTCAGCTTGTACTGCGCAACCTGACGGGAAACGGCCATTCGCTGCTCAAACAGCGCGACAATCTCCCGATCCAGCTGATCCAGCTCCTGCCGGAGCTCCGCAAGCTCTTTCATCCTCGGCATCCTCCCGTTGGTTTCTGCTTCTATCATAACCGCTCGCGGCAAAAATGGCAAGCCTTGCGCAGGGAAATACAGCGAAAATTTACGAACGCGGGAGGGTAAAGGCGAAGGCTGCGCCCTCGGGGGCATCCAGCAGGCGGATGGACTGGCCGTGCATCTCCAGAATACGCTGGCAGATGGACAGGCCCAGCCCGGTGCCCTTGCCCGCCGTGTGAGCCCTGTCGGCAGTGAAGAAGCGCTCGAAGACCCGCGGCGCGTCCTCGGGGGATACGCCGACGCCGTTGTCCGCGACGGTAACGGTGCACAGCTCCTTGCTCATCGCCGTAGACAGCGTGATCGTGCCGCCTTCCGGGGTGAACTTGATGGCGTTGTCCAGCAGATTGACGACCACCTGCTCGATGCGATCCGCGTCGGCGCGCACCATGCAGGGCTCCTCGAAGAAATCGCAGACCAGCTCCATGCGGCGCTGCTCAAGGTCGCTGACCCGGCGGATGACCGCCCGGCGGAGCATCTCGCACATGTCGAAGTCGGAGAGCGTGAGGGCCGCGTCCTCCCGCTCGAGCCGGGAGAGAGCCAGCAGGTCGCCGATGAGCTTGGAGAGTCGGCGGGTTTCGCCGCCTACGATGGACAGATATTTGGCGTGCTCCTCCGGAGGGATGGTGCCATCCTCCATGCCCTCGATGAAGCCGCGGATCGACGTGATGGGGCTGCGCAGCTCATGGGAGACGTTCGCGACGAACTCCCGGCGCTGGCTCTCGACCAGGGACAGCCTGTCGGCCATGGTGTTGAAGGCGGTCGCAAGCTCGGCGATCTCCGGCGTGTTGGTTCCCGGCTGAACGCGGACAGCAAAGTCGCCTTCGGACATCGCGCGGCTGGCTCCGGTCAGCTCCCGCAGAGGCCGCATGACCCGGCGGATCAGGAGGAAGATGACCGCGCCCGACACCAGCAGCGCTGCCAGCGCCACCAGCAGCACCGGCACGATCAGCTCCGCCGCGCCGCCCTCGACGACCTGCGCCGGGGTCTGGATGAGCACCGCGCCCAGCACCATGCCGTCCTGCACGAAGGGTACGCCCACTGTGAAGGCAGGGCTGCCGTCGATCGTCTGGCGCACGTCAATTTCATCGCCGGCCAGCACCCGGGTGAGGGCTTCGGAGAGCTCCTTGCCGTTCAGGGAGGCGACGAAGGAAGGATTCTCGGCATAGGCGCTCTGGAAATTGTCCCGGACCCGGCGTGTGCGGTCCACCACGAGGATGCACGCGCCGAAGTCCTTGTAGACCTCCGCGGCCTTCCAGTTCAGGTATTGCAGCATCGCGCTGTCCTGCCCGAAAAGATAGCCGATCGTGCTGCCGGAGCTCTGGGCGGCGAGATAGGCGATCTCCCGAGCTTCCTTGCGCAGCTCCTCGAGGCGCGTGTCAATCTGGCGGGTGCGCAGGGCCATCACGCCCAGACTGGTCAGCACCGTCGTCAGTAAAAGAATGACCGCCAGTACGACGGCCATGATGCGCGTAAACATCTCATCACCCTGACTTGATTAAGGTAAAGCCATGCGGCAGAAAGGTCGCCGCCTTTCGGAAGGAGAGCGAGAGAGGAGGGGATTTGGGGTTCCAAAGCCTCCCTCTCTCGCCCATCACGACACCTCGAACTTATACCCCACGCCCCAGACGGTGTGCAGCATCCAGCCATACTTCTCGCAGCCGGTCAGCTTGTCGCGGATGCGCTTGATGTGCACGTCGACGGTACGGCTTTCTCCTTCAAAATCGAAGCCCCAGACCTGATCGAGGAGCTGCGCGCGGGTGAAGACCTGATTCGGATTGGAGGCGAGGAAGTAGAGAACCTCCAGCTCCTTGGGCGGCATGTCCAGCTTGACGCCCTCATAGAAGACCTCGTAGCGGCTGAGGGAGACGGTCAGGCCGGGGAAGGCCAGCGAGTCGCTCTTTTCCTCCTCGGGGCCCTGCGTGCGGCGCAGTACGGCCTTGACCCGGGCCATCAGCTCCTTCATCTCGAAGGGCTTGGTGACATAGTCGTCCGCGCCCAGCTCGAGGCCCAGCACCTTGTCAAAGGTCTCGTCCTTGGCGGTGAGCATGATGATCGGGATGCCGCTCTGCTTGCGCACAGCCTTGAGAACCTGCCAGCCGTCCATGCCGGGGAGCATCACGTCCAGCAGTATCAGATCCGGGGGCAGCCTGCGGAAGAGGGTCAGCGCGTCGTCGCCCCGGGCGGCGGTCTTAACCTCGAAGCCTTCCTTTTCCAGATAAAGCTGCACGAGGCGGCTGATGCTGGGATCATCGTCCGCCAGCAGGATATAAGGCTTGTCTTTCATAAAGTTCCTCCGTTATACGTTCGCTTCGTCCAATAACCCCCTGCGGATGCGCTCGGCCAGCTCCCACAGCGCGGTGCGGTTGCTGTCGTAGGTCAGGCGCGCCGCGGCGGAAGCTTCGTCCAGCCACTCGATGGCGATGTGCTCGTGGGAGAGGACGATCTGCTCGGGCCGCGCTTCGATGGCAAAGGCGTATTCCGGCACCACGAAGCAGCGCTCACCCCAGCGGGCGCAGTCCTTCCGGAAGATGCCTGAGGGCACGGTGGCGCGGCTGTCCAGCGCGTAGAGGGGCGCGTCGGCTGAGAGATTCGCTTCCTCCCGGCACTCGCGGCGGGCTGCCTGCACCGGGGTCTCGTCATCCTCCGCGCCGCCGGAGATGAACTGCCACGCGTCCATGTCCGAGCGGTGCAGCACACCCACCCGGAGACCGTCGGGGGTCTGCGTAAAGGGAAGTATGAGCACCTGCATCGGCGCGCGCATGGGTTATCCTCCTTGAGCATAACAGATCATTGTGAAGAAATTGTGTCCGGTTTGTTACGGCTGCCAATCAACCTGATAGGTTCCGTCAATGAGCAGGTATGGGCATCCATGGCGCTGGCATTCAGCAAGGTTGCGCTCGTTGTCACGGATGAGCCAGTCCGCGGTCAGCCCCTCGTCTTCTCCGCGGGATTCGATGTCGCTGGCGTGCTGCCGGATGTCTCCGAAATGCTCCTCAATGTAAGCCCGGGTCATGATGAGCCACAGCGCCCGGATGTGGGGCAGGTAATCGCCGTCGAAGCTGTCCTGCCAGTCGAAGGGCACATAGCAGCCCTCGATGATGAGGTTCTGGCTGTTCTCGACGGCGGTCTTGATGATCTCCCGCAGCACGGGCCAGAGGACGGGGGTCAGCGCGTCGTCATTGCAGGGGGACATGGGCAGCATGCCGCTGCGGATCAGGCCCATTTTCAGGTGGTCGATGGACAGATAGGGCCAGTGATGCCGCTCCATCAGCCGCTGGGCCAGCAGCGTTTTGCCCGTGTGGGATGTGCCCGCGATCAGCAGAATCATTTGAGTGTCACCACCGTTACGCCGTCCTCTCCCTCGCCGTAGACGCCCCGGCGATAGCTGCCAACATGCATGTGGCGCTTCAGGTGCTGCTGGATGCCGCTGCGCAGCACGCCCGTGCCCTTGCCGTGGATGATCTGAACTTCGCCCAGCCCCGCGAGAATCGCCTCGTCGAGATACTGGTCGACGGCGGCGAGGGCTTCCTCGAGGTTCATGCCGCGCACATCGCACTCCATCCGGACAGTGCGGGTCATGGCTCCGGTGTGCATGCGAACGCTGGCCTGCTCCTTGGGCGCGGGCTTTTCCTTGATGAGCCGTAGCTGGCTGATATGGGCTTTGAATTTCATGATGCCCGCCTGAAGCTGCACCTCGCCCTTTGCGTCAGGCTCGGCGAGCACGGTGCCCTGATTGCCCAGCGTGAGGATATCAACCCGGTCGCCGGGTTTCACGGTCTTGGGTGCCAAGCCGGTGTCGACCTTCTGGGTCAGGCCTTCGGACAGGTTGTCCACGTTCTGTTCGATGCGCTTGCGGATGGCGTTGGTCTCCGCGTCGGGAGCGGAGGCAGCCTTCTTCATGCGCTTGAGATCGGAGAGAATTGCCTCGGATTCGCGGCGGGTCTGCTCCATCAGGCGGCGGGCGTCTTCCTTGGCCTTGCGCATGGTGTTCTCTCGGCGCTCCTCCATCTCCTTGCGCAGCTTTTCGGCTTCGTCGCGCAGCTTGATGGTCTCCGCGCTGGCCTGACGGGCGATCTCCCGCTCCCGCTCGGCGACCTGACGGTGATATTCTGCGTTGGCGATGACGTCCTCAAAGCGGATGGAGTCGCTGGAAAGCAGCTTCTTCGCCGCGTCGATGAGGTTCTCCGGCAGGCCCAGCTTGCGGCTGATCTCGAAGGCGTTCGACTTGCCCGGCACGCCGATGGACAGCCGGTAGGTGGGCCGCAGGGTCTCCACGTCGAACTCCACAGAGGCGTTTTCGACGCCCGGCGTGGACAGCGCGAAGGCCTTGAGCTCGCTGTAGTGGGTGGTGGCCAGCGTGCGCACGCGGATGTGCATCAGCCGGGTGAGGATGCTCTGGGCCAGCGCCGCGCCCTCGGTGGGATCGGTGCCCGCGCCCAGCTCATCAAAGAGCACCAGATCATGCGGGCTGACCTCGTGCATGATGTCGACGATATTGGTCATGTGGCTGGAGAAGGTGGACAGGCTCTGCTCGATGGACTGCTCGTCGCCGATGTCCGCGAAGACCTGCTCGAACACCGCCAGCTCCGTGCCGAGGTCGGCGGGAATCTGGAGCCCCGCCTGCGCCATCAGCGTGAACAGGCCGACCGTTTTGAGCGTGACGGTTTTGCCGCCGGTGTTGGGGCCGGTGATGATAAGGGTGGTGAAATCCTTGCCCATCCAGAGATTGGAGGGCACGACCTTCTCCGGGTCAATCAGCGGGTGACGGCCCCGGATGATGTTGATGTACCCCTGTTCGTTCAGCTTGGGCGTGACGGCGAACATCTCCCGGCTCAGCAGTCCCTTGGCGAAGATGAAGTCCAGCTCGGCGAGGGTGGCGATGGTCTCGCGCAGGGTGTCGGCGTAGGGGGCCAGCTCGGCGGAGAGGGCGGCAAGGATGCGCTCGATTTCCTGCTGCTCCTTGACCTCCCACTGGCGCAGCTCGTTGCCCATCTCCACCGCGGCCATCGGCTCGATGAACAGCGTTGCGCCGGAGGAGGACTGGTCGTGCACGAGCCCGGGCACGGAGCCCCGGCATTCGGCCTTCACCGGCAGCACATAGCGATCGCCGCGCACGGTGATGATCGGCTCCTGAAGGTACTTCTGGAAGGCCGCGCTGTGAATCATCTGGTTCAGGCGCTCCTTGATGCGCTCCGTCGCGCCGCGCAGGTGCCGGCGGATGTTCATCAGCTCGGCGGAAGCCCGGTCGGCAATCTCATCCTCAGAGAGAATCGCGTCAGAGATATCCTGTTCGATGTTGCGCAGGTCGGGCAGGCCCTGCGCCCGCTGCTTCAGGCGCGGCGTAGTCTCCCGGTCGGTGTCCAGCGCGTCCCGGGCGGTGCGGGAAGCCCGCAGCAGTTCAGCCACGCTCAGCAGCTGCCGGGGAGAGAGCGTGCCGCCCTTGTCGACCAGCGACAGTGAAGGACGCACGTCGGTGAAGGCGACCATGGGGTGACCGCCGATGTATTGCAGGATGACCGCGGCTTCCTCGGTCTCCTGCTGCCACTCGGTGATCTCGGGCAGGTTGCAGGAGGGATCGAGAGCCTGACAGCGCTCAGCGCCCATGGGGGTCAGGGTTTTCTCGGCCAGACGGTCGCGGATTTTCGTGAACTCCAGCACGCGGAGGGTACGTTCTTTCATCATGGCTTGTTCCTCTATTCAACGGGTCGGTTCCAGTGGGCGGAGGTGGTCTCCGCCGTCATGCGCTCGCCCTGCCATGCGCGGAGAGCATCGGACAGAGCAGCGCCGGATTCATCGGTCAGGGTCATCAGCGGCGTATACCCGGCAGCGCGGACGCGGCGCAGGATGTCGCTGGGCAGGCTGTTCATGAGCCGGACAAGGCATCCCTCGGGCAGACGCTGGCGAAGGAGCGGGAATTCATAGCCCCGGCGGTCGGTGAGGGACGTGCCCTCCAGTGCGTCCGGGCTGTGCAGGTCGCAGAGGCGGCAGTCCCTGTGCCCCTTTGCGAGGCCAAGCGCCGTCCGGGCAGGACAGTGGTGCAGGAGCATGAGCTGCGCGCGTCCATAGGCCGGCACGAGCATCGGCGGTCGGTTCTGCATCAGCGTCTCCAGCTCGGCGGCGGAGAGCTCGTTCGAGGCAGCGACAAACTGACAGCCCGCGTCGAAGAGCAGCTGCGCGGCCCGGCGGTTCATCACCGGGATGCCCTCGCCAGCGCCGATGGGGACGGGCCAGTCAAGACCGAGCTGTCCCACGCTGCCAAGCACCACGCCGCCAATGCGGTAGGCGTTGTCTGTGACGAAGCGGTGCAGCATCTGCAGGGTCGCTTCCTCACAGGCCATGGGCAGGTGCAGCCAAGCGCCGTCCGGCATGACGGAAAGCTGCTCCTCCCGGAAATCCTCCGGATACCAGATCACGCGGGCATTCAGCGCCTTGACGGCCTCGTATTGCCCGAGGCTGCGGACGATGGCGGAGGGCGGCACATCGCCCTGCGGCAGGGTGATGGTCGGGGGTTCCGAACGGCGCCCCGGCTGCCGGGCAAAGGCGTCGGCACGGGCTTCCGCCAGCTTGTCCAGCGCATCCCGGCGAAGGCTGTTCAGCACCGATACGGGTACAAAAGCGTTGTCGGTGAACACGGCGCAGTCCCGCAGAGAGAAGGCTGTGTCGCCCGTCTTGCCGAGGCTGCGGCATGCGTCCTCTTCGGTCATGGCGCGCTTCTGGGCAGGGGAGACGACCTCGCCTGTCACGGTGACGGAGGAAAGACCGTCGGTGGCGGTCAGGGCCAGCGGCTCGCCGGGCAGAGCGGTGAGCGTCAGGTCAACGGGAATCTGCGGCAGGGGAATCGAACGGGCCTCCTCGAGCTGACGGGCGTCGGTCAGGCGCACGACTTCATCCCCGCCTTTGACACGCATATCGGGACGCAGGCGCAAAAGCGCGATGGAACCGGCAGGCGCCTCCGGCCCGGCATAGATCATCTCCTGATCGCCCGATGCGCTGCGGATTTGCAGACCGTCGCCGTCGTGGAGAGGCAGGTTTGTCCGCATCCGGGCCATGCCGCCCGCGACGGCTTCGATGCTGCCGATGGGCACGCCGCCGTGATTGACGCGTTCCGGGTCGATCACGCCCGCATCCTCCGCTCCCATGGCGTAGCCCCGCATGAATCCGCCTCGCTGGAAGATCTGCAGCAGGCCGCGCTTTTCCGCGCTGTCAGCGGGTTTGAAGCTGCCCCGGGACAGAGCGTCCGAAGCATGGTGATAGCTGCCCGCCACTGTCGCGACGTATTCAGGGCGCTTGAGCCGGCCTTCGAGCTTGACAGAGCAGGCTCCGGCGTCGGCAAGCGCGGGCAGGTCGTCTCGCAGACATACATCGCGCGGAGAGAGCCACGCGGCGGTTTGCCCGCGATAGGTATAGGTCAGGCGGCAGGGCTGGGCACAGCGTCCCCGGTTGCCGCTCCGACTGCCGATCATGGACGAAAACAGGCACTGCCCGCTCACAGCTACGCACTGCGCGCCATGGCCGAAGACCTCGATCTCCACGCCCTGCCGCGCCGCCAGCCGAACCTCCTCTAAAGAGCATTCCCGGGCGAGCACCACCCGACGGATTCCATGATCCCTGCACCAGCGCGCGCCAGTGGCGTTGTGAATCGCCATCTGGGTGCTGGCATGGACGGGCAGATCCGGGAAGCACGCCCGCGCAAGGGAGAGCACGCCGAGATCCTGCACCAGCACGCCGTCCACCCGCAGCTCGTCCAGCAGGCGAAGCACCTCCAGCACCTCGGGCAGTTCGCTGTCCTTGACCAGCGTGTTGACCGTCACATACACCCGCACATGATGCAGGTGCGCGAAAAACACCGCCTCCCGCAGTCCCGGCGCGTCAAAATTTCCCGCGCCAGCCCGGGCGGAGAATGCCGCATAGCCCAAATAAACCGCGTCGGCTCCGGCGGCGACGGCGCGGTCGAGGGATTCCCGGTTGCCTGCCGGGGCAAGGACTTCGAGAGATTGTTTCATCAACGTGTGCTCCTGTGCATGGTGGAAAGAGTGGAAACGGGCACTGCCTGCCGTCTTTTTTTCCGTTACTTCGTCCTCGCTTCCATCAGCTCGCGGCGCAGGCGGGTGTTCTCGTCGTGGGCCTTCATCAGCTCGTCGGCGATGTTCAGGGCCACGAGCACCGAGGCCGTCGCGGAGGGCAGCCGGGAGGCCAGAATGACCTCGCTGATCTTGCGGTCGACATACGCGGCGACACGGGCCATGTGCTCCGGCTTGTCGGCGGAAACGAGGGTATATTCCTTGCCTGCCACGCGCACGGTGACCTTCTGCTTCTCCATGTCCATCCTCCTTACAAAGACGGGAGCGCAGGTCGGCCCGCGCTCCCGAAAGCTGCTTACATCTGGTCGAAGGGATAGAACTGACCGTTGGTTTCCACGCGAATGGACTTCATGGTCTGGGGCGCGAGCGGCTTATCCCGCATGTCGCGCTTGACACTCACGATCGCGTCGGCCACGTCCATGCCCTCCAGCACCTTGCCGAAGGCCGCGTACTGGCCGTCGAGATGCGGGCTGTCGCTGGTCATGATGAAGAACTGGCTGCCAGCGGAATCGGGCATCATGCTGCGGGCCATCGACAGCACGCCATAGGTGTGCTTGAGGGGATTGTTCACGCCGTTCATGGCGAACTCGCCCTTGATGTGGTAGCCCGGGCCGCCGGTGCCGGTGCCGTTGGGGTCGCCGCCCTGAATCATGAAGCCCGGGATGACCCGGTGGAAGATCAGGCCGTCATAGAAGCCGCTGTTGGCCAGCGCGATGAAGTTGCCGACGGACTGGGGCGCAATGTCGGGATAAAGCTCGCCTTTCATTTCGCGGCCGTCGGCCATGGTGATGGTAAAGGTAGGATTCTGAGCCATGGTGCAAGTCTCCTTTCATATCTTCTTTATTGTACCAGCATTGGGCGATTTATGCAAGTCTCTTGGGGCAGCTTATGCGTTTTCGCCGAGAAACAGAACCCGCTTGCGCTGGGCCATCTCGCCGACACGGGCGATGTACTGCTCGATGTTCGAAACGTTCGGCGCGCGCTCGATGTGGCCCTCCTCGGGGTAGATGCGCTTGCTGATGCCTCCCGCGCCCATGGCGAGGATGTGGGTCGTCTCCTCCATGATGTCCACATTGTACTGGCAGGCATGGCCCGGCAGCGCGTAGCCGACGTTCTCCTGATTGCCCGCCATGTACTTCTGGCGGTAGAGGTAGTAGGGCCGCATGCCGAGGGAACGGGCAGTCTCAAGCCCCATGGCGACCATGGTCGCGGCGGCCTGGCCGTCGGGGAGCGGGGCGTTCTCAAGATGCAGGCGGCTGGAGCGCTTGATGGCCAGCGTATGGACGGTCAGGCTCTCGGGGGCGAGGGCGCGAGCGGCGTCCATGGTGACCGCGAAATCGCTGATTGTCTCTCCGGGAAGCCCCGCGATCACGTCCATGTTGATGTGGTGAATCCCCGCGTCCCGTGCCATGGCATAGGCGTCGGTCACCTGCCGGGCCGTATGGGCTCTGCCGATGATCTGAAGCGTGCGGTCGTTCATGGTTTGGGGATTGATGCTGATGCGCCCCACGCCCGCGCCCCGGATGGCTCGCAGCTTGCCGGGGGTGATGGTGTCCGGGCGGCCTGCCTCGACGGTGTACTCCATTGCGCCGGGGAAGCGGAGCATCAGCGCGTCCAGCAGCCGCTTGAGCTGATCCTCGTCGAGGGATGTGGGCGTGCCGCCGCCGACATAGACGGCCCGGAGCTTGCGGCCTGTGTCCCGAAGCAAGCGGCTCCCGGCCTCCAGCTCTTCAAGCAGCGCCGTCAGGTAGGGCTCGACCAGCCTGCCCTTGCCGATCTCGCCGCTGGAGAAGGAGCAGTAGGCGCAGCGGGTGGTGCAGAAGGGAATGCCTACATACACGTCCATTGACTCGTCGCCCGGCGGCGGAAGCTGGCGCTGTACCTCGACGATTTCCTCCAGCAGGCGGGCCTTCTCCTCGGTGACGTCAAAGTCGCGGATGAGCCGCGCGGAAGCCTGTTCCAGCGACAGGCCTGCGGCGAGTCCCTCATAGATCATGTGCGTCGGGCGCACACCGCTGAGGCTGCCCCATGGCGGATGCACGCCGGTGACCTGCCTGCACAGGTCGTAGAGCGTCTGTTTGCACAGGCGGCGGGCGGCGCGCTTGCGGTGAAGCTCACGAAGGCGGTCGTCGGCGTCGTCCGGGATGGGGACCCGGCCCTCGGCGAGGGACTGGCCGTCCGTAAAGCGGCAGACATAGCGTCCGTCCGATTCCTCCATGGTGAAGGTGAAGCGCGGCGGCGTCCACGCGTCGTCGGAAATGCCGAAAAGCCGGGTGATGGTCATCAGCTCCGGCTGGATGGTTTCCAAATAAGTCGTTATCATGGTCATGCCTCGTGGCCGGGGTAGAGGGTCACTTCCTCCAGCAGCGGGGCGAGCCGCGCCAGAGAGCGCTGCAGGTCTCTCATGTTTCCGCCGGGCAGGTCGGTGCGCCCGAAGCCGAAGCGGAACCGGGTGTCGCCGCTGAACAGGCTGTTCCCGGTGCGGTAGCAGACGCCGCCGGGGGTATGGCCCGGGGTATGCAGCACGGTGAAGGTAATCCCGGCATAGGTGATTTCATCGCCCTCATGGACGGGATGGGTCGCGTCCGGCGCGGTGACGCTCTGGCCGATGAGCCATGAGGCGTTAAGCTGCGGATCGCCGAGCAGGGGCGCGTCAAGCTCATGAATGACCAGCGCGGCGTCCGGAGTCAGCAGCTCCGCGACAGCGCCGATGTGATCAAAATGCCCGTGGGTCAGCAGAACGGCTGCGATGGCACGCCCCTCCGCTGCCTGACGGATGACGTCCGGCTCGGCGCCCGGATCAATGACCACGCAGTCATCGCGGCCCGGCAGGGACAGCATGTAGCAGCAGGTGCCCAGCAGGCCGACGGACAGCGTGCGGATGTTCGGCTCCGGCATGGCGATTCCTCCTGTCAAAAGAGCTTGGTCGAATCCATCAGCAGCGTCACCGGGCCGTCATTGACCAGCGACACCTGCATATCCGTGCGGAAGCGTCCGGTCTCGACGGTCAGCCCCTGTTCACGCCACGCGGCAACGAGCTGTTCGTAGAGGGCGTTGGCTGCCTCAGGCCGTGCCGCGCTGATGAAGCTGGGCCTGCGTCCGCCCCGCGCGTCGCCGTAGAGGGTGAACTGGCTCACAGCCAGAATCGCGCCGCCGACGTCCTTGAGGGACAGATTCATCTTGTCGTTCTCGTCCTCGAAGATGCGCAGGTTTGGCACCTTTTCGGCCATGTAACGCACGTCCTTCTCCGTGTCCTCGGCCGACACGCCAACCAGCACCATAAAGCCCCGGCCGATTTTTCCGACGACTTCGCCGCCCGTGGTCACGGACGCTTCCGTGACCCGCTGTATCACACACCGCATGGCTTTGCTCCTTTGCGTTCAGGTTGATGGAAAGTCTTTTCGTTCCTATTGTACTACCTGAAACCGGGGCAAATCAAGAGCTATTTCGCCAGGCTGTCCAGATACCCCTTTTTGAGCCGCGCCACCGTCCTCGGGCTGACATACAGATGCCCGGCGATCTCCTCGATGGTCTGCGCGAGCACATAATAATGATGGATAATCATATACAGCCGCACATCGTCGATTCTACTGGTCAGCGCCAGCACCTGCGGCCACAGGCTGTTCAGCTCCTCGCGCTGGCGCTTTGCCATGGCTTCCAGACCGTCCGAGAGCTGAATCGCCGCGGCAGTGGGGTCGTTCGTGCCGCGGGGGAGGCCGTCCAGCCGCGATAACCGATAGCTCGCGGGCGCTCCCGTGGTTCCGCATCGACTGAGCTGCTCCTCCAGCTCCTGCAGGGCCAGCACCCGATCCCGATACGCGGCCAACAGCTCAATATCCTTCATCCTTCATCGCTCCTTTCAAAGAAAAGAACATAAGTTCTCATATAAACTTGCGGTTATTATATATCGCTCAAAAGTTTCTGTCAAGGACAAGATAAAACTTTTTGTTCTTGACTGGTGAAACCAAAAGTTATATACTGGGTACGAGGTGAAGCGTATGTACGCCGGAAAGATCCGCGAGAATCGCCTGCGCATGAATCTGTCGCAGCAGGCGCTGGGAGAGAAGCTGGGGATATCCTCGGTGGCGGTGTCGAAGTGGGAGCGCGGACAAAGTCAGCCGGATATCCCGACGCTGGCCAAGCTGGCGGACATCTTCGGCCTGTCGCTGGATGAGCTGTGCGGGCATCAGGCACCGCCGTCGAAGGATGAAAACATGACGGTCATGACCCGGGCGTTCGGACGCCTGACCCGCGAGGAACAGGACAAATTCCTTGCTGTGGGCCGGGCGCTGTTTGCCCATGCGTTCCCGCCGGAGGAAAAGCCGTGACCGGGTATCCTGATTACGCCGCCGCCGAAAGGGCTGCCTATGAGCTGCTTCTGCGGCATGGGCAGACGCTGCCTGTCAGGCCGATGTTCCTCTTGCGGGAGGCGGCGCGGATATTGAGCTATGATGAAGCGGAGGAGCAGCTTGGCCTGAGCGCCGCGGAGTTTGAGCGCCAATATGGAAGGGCTGACGCGTTCACGGTGCGCCGTGGTGGCGAATGTCTGGTGTGCTGCCGGATGGACGGCAATCCCGCGCGGCTGAATTTTACGCTGGCCCATGAGCTGGGGCATATCGTTCTGCGGCATGACGGCACAAGTCCGGCGGAGGAGCGGGAGGCGGATCATTTCGCGTCGTGCCTGCTCTGCCCTGAACCGGTGAGGCGGCGGCTTCTTGCGCGAACTGACCTCGCGGTGGAGGATGCGGCGGCGCTGTGTTATCTGTCGGTCGCGGCTGTGCAGATGGCCATGCGGCGCAGGCCCACAGCGGCGGACGACGCGCTGCTTGGGCGGATTGACGCACTTTTTGCGGAACAGGCAGACGCCGCAAAGCCTGATTTTTCGGGGATTTCCCGGCATTCACTGCAGAATTCGAGTAGATTTGCGAAAAAAAGTTAAAAAAAGCGCTTGACAAGAGGGGAGAGCGTGTGATAGTATAGTCG